>DASXIT010000106.1:0-17745 GCA_036497825.1 Candidatus Acidiferrum sp. | reverse complement strand
GTGTTGGCAGGCGCGGGAGCGACCTTTGCGCAGTCCTTCGGAATTGCCGCGCACACCATGGTTATCGGACTCGTCAGCACCCCTGTGTTCCTTTTGGTTTTATTTCTGAAGCCGCCGGGCATGCTTGATCCGGAAAATCCTGTGGCTACTAACTTGGCGGCTTTCCTTCCCGAAGATTCTGCTAAATGGTTAGTCTCTCTTTGTAAGTCGCTGGATATTTTCACGATCTGGACATTAATACTGATTGCTATAGGTTTCGCGGCCGTCAATCCCAAAAAACTGAAAGGCGCCAAATCTTACATGGTCGTCTTTTCGGTTTGGGGCGCTCTCGTTTTGGTGAAGACTCTCTGGGCCTTCATTCTCTCCTGATACACTTATGCGGTGAGTTTTTCCTTTGAACTTCTGAAAACTGATCCAGCCGGTGGACGCCTCGGGCGCCTAACCACGCCTCATAGTGTGATTGAAACTCCCGCGTTTATGCCGGTTGGCACGGCTGCAACGGTGAAGGGCCTCACCCAGGACGCGCTGGAAACTCTAGGCGCGCGCATCATCCTTGCCAACACCTATCATCTTTATCTGCGCCCCAGCCACGAGCTGATCCGCAAACTTGGTGGGCTGCATTCCTTCATGTCTTGGAACGGTTCCATCCTCACCGATTCCGGCGGCTATCAAGTGTTCAGTCTTTCCGCTTTGCGAAAAATTACCGACGAAGGTGTCCGCTTCCGCTCTCATCTCGATGGCTCGGAACATCTGCTCACGCCGGAAAAAGCCGCTGAAATTCAGCTCGCTCTTGGCTCAGACATCGCCATGGTTCTCGATGAGTGCATCGAAACGCCAGCCCCGCGCAATATCGCCGAGGCCGCGCTAAAACGCACCACGCATTGGGCGCAACGTGCCCGAAACTATTTTCTGGCCAATGCGCAAAAAAATGGCGACCTTCCGCAATGGCAATTCGGTATCGTGCAAGGCGCAACTTTTCCGGATCTTCGCCGCGAAAGCGCGCATCAGTTACTCGTGTTGGATTTTCCAGGTTATGCCGTCGGAGGTCTGGCTGTCGGCGAGCCGCATGAAGTTACCTGCGAAATGGCCGCGGAAGTTACCGCGCTTCTTCCGCAAAATCGTCCACGTTATTTGATGGGAGTCGGCCGCCCCGAACAAATCGCCGATTACGTACGCTTGGGAATCGACATGATGGATTGTGTGCTGCCGACGCGTGCTGCTCGTCACGCTTGCATCTACACCAGCGAAGGCCGCGTGCTTATAAAAAATGCGCGCTACGTTGCTGACCAAGGCCCGCTCGATCCCAACTGCAGTTGTTCGGTTTGTAAGCGCTATACACGCGCGTATCTTCGGCATCTGTTCGCTGCGGGAGAAATCACCGCGGCCATTCTCGCTACTCATCATAATGTCCACTTTTACCTTGACATCATGCGGCAAATCCGAGAGGCTATCAGTTTTGGACATTTCGAAAAATTCGCGTCTGAGCTGCATGCGCGGTACAATAGCGGGCCAGCGTGATATTAACTGTCCGGTCCCGGTCTGATCGGCAGAGAAGTGGTTATCCGGCACTGTCGAATCTCAGAACGAGAATCGAACGAGCAGGATTAGCGGAAAATTTTCCGCTGGTGTAGAGTCTTTTCCAGTCCCGGAAAATGTTTAGCTTTCTGTCTGGATATTGGATGTCGAAGTTTGTAGAAAGGTACGGTAAGAAATAACGGACATGAATTTGGCAGCTTTTATTTTTTTACAAGCCGGTGGTGCGGCAGGACTGGGCGGTTTTCTCATCCCTCTCGCGCTCATGTTCGGCATCATGTATTTCCTCGTAATTATGCCGCAGCAGCGGCAACGTAAGAAGGTGCAGGAGATGCTCTCCGCCCTGAAAAATGGCGACAAGATCATCACGACTTCGGGCATCTACGGCACTGTGAATGGCATGGACGGCGATACGGTCATACTCAAGATCGCCGACCAGGTAAAAATCCGCGTCGCGCGTGCGGCGATTGCACAGGTGGAGGCATCGGAAGATGCAAAGTAACTCCCCGGCTCGCCCTAATCTGCGCTTGATCTTCTAATCATGAACCCTAATCTGAAGTGGAAAGTTCTTTCGATCGTTGCAATCATCCTGATCTGTCTTTATTTCATTTTTGGCTTACCCAATTTCCCGACCTCCCTGTCTGCGCTGAAAAATAATTTCGCGCAACAGATCAAGCTCGGTTTGGATTTGCAAGGCGGCACGCACCTGATTCTTCAGGTGCAGGTGCAGGAAGCCATCGCGCAGGAAACCGATCAGACCGTCGATCGCATCACCAGCCAATTGCGCGCAAAAAATATTCGCTACGATGAAGTGCGCCGCGTTGACGACACCCACATCATCGTTCGCAATATTCCTTCGGATCAGGTTTCCCAATTTCGCGACCTGGTGCACGAACAGTTCGAAACCAACTGGGAACTGGGCTCCGCGCCAGGCGATCCCAACGGTTTGCTCCTGACTCTTCGGCAAGGTGCGATTGCCCGCATTCAGGAAACCACTATGACCCAGTCGCTGGAAACCATTGAGCGCCGCATCAATGCCTTGGGCCTGACCGAACCCACCATCCAGCTTCACGGCCGCAAAGATAACGAAATTCTCGTGCAGCTCCCCGGCGAAGGTGATCCTACCCGCGCCAAGCAGGTCATCCAGGCCGGCGGCCAATTGGAACTAAAACTGGTTGAAGATCCTACGCCCTATCCTTCGGAAACCGCTGCACTCGCTCAGCATGGCGGCATTTTGCCGGCAGGCAGCGAACTTGTGAAGGGCCGCAGTGAATCGCGTAACTCCCAAAATCCAAATGATACGGGTGACAACTGGTATGTTTTGAGCCGCACTCCTGTGGTCACTGGACGCGACCTTCGCAGCGCGACGGAAAATCGCAGCACCCAAATGCCTAGCCAGTATCAAGTGAACTTCGTGCTCTCCGGTGAAGCTGCCCGGCGTTTTGGCCCCTTCACTGAACAAAACAAAGGCCGTCAGATGGCCATCGTTCTGGATCACCACGTTTATTCGGCACCGGTGATCAATAGCCGTATTGATGATTCCGGCCTCATTGAGGGCAATTTCAGCCAGGAAACCGCGCACGATTTGGCTCTCGTGCTGCGCGCTGGCGCACTCCCAGCCTCCATTAAGTACCTTGAAGAGCGCACTGTCGGGCCCTCTCTCGGAGCCGATTCCATCCGTCATGGCGTGCAGGCGTCCGTTCTGAGCTTGCTGGTGGTCATGATCTTCATGGTGTTCTACTACCGCTTATCTGGTGTGAACGCCGTATTGGCCCTGATTTTGAACCTCATTATTCTACTGGCCGCACTTGCCATGTTTGGCGCAGTGCTTACTCTTCCCGGCATAGCAGGGGTCATCTTGACGATAGGCATGGGCGTAGATTCCAACGTCCTGGTGTTCGAGCGGATCAGGGAAGAATTGCGCAACGGGAAATCGCCGTCGGCTGCGGTAGACGCGGGGTTCGATAAGGCCTTTTTGACCATCATCGATACTCACGTCACCACCGTAGTATCCGCCTTTTTTCTCTTCATCTTTGGAACCGGCGCGATTCGCGGTTTTGCTATCACCTTGACCATCGGTCTGATTGCCAACGTGTTCACGGCAATCTTCGTGTCTAAGACGATTTTCCAGTATCACCTGACCAAGATGGACCGTCAGGCGCAACTGAGCATTTAGGCCAAAAAGTTCTGGTACTGCTGTAGCTTTTCCGCGGCCCGTTCCGGGAACAAACCGGGATACCGTGGAGTCTAAGGAAGGGAAGCGCAAATCGGCATGATCGAGTTCTTTAAAGAGCCCAACATTGATTGGATGGGCAAGGCCAAGTATTTCTTCGCATTGAGCGGTCTACTTCTGCTCATCGGCTGGAGCGCAATATTTCTCAAAGGTGGCATCAAGTACGGTATCGATTTCAAAGGTGGCACCAACGTGGACGTACGGTTTGCCAAAGCGCCGAAAATTGATGATCTCCGAAAAGGGCTGCAAGCTCAGGGCTTGGGCAATAGCGAAATTCAAAGCATCAGCGATATTGCCAACCCTAATTCAAACGAAGTCTTGATTTTCGTCGAACAAGCCGGAAACACCGATCAAGCCTTGGATGAGGGCAAGGCCAAGGTTCTCACCGCTCTGAATGCCACCTACGGCGTTTCCAGTTCCACCAGGCCTGATTTTAACTCCGTCACCCTGACTTCCCTGGTGAACTATCTTACGCAGAAAGATCCACTGGGCCTCTCTGTCAGCACGGGTGACCGGTATCAGCAACTAGCTAGAAATTTATTGGATTACCGCGACAAGGACAGTGGCGGCGTACTCACCAGTTTTGATGACCTCAACAAAGTGTTGGGCGCCACGCCTGCGGTGATTTCCTCGATCAAAGATAATTTCTCGCTCGCGCCTTTTGCCATTCGCAACGTTGAAATCGTCGGCGCTAAGGTAGGTGGCGAGTTACGCAATCAGGCCATTCGAGTAACCCTCTATGCGTTGGCAGGCATGCTGGTATATATTGCCTTCCGATTCGAGTGGGTCTATGGAGCCGCTGCGGTTATTGCCGTCTTCCACGACGTGTTGATTACGCTCGGTCTCTTCAAGATCTTCGGTTTTGAAATTTCGCTGACGGTCATTGCTGCGCTCTTAACCTTGGTCGGTTATTCGATGAACGATACCATCGTCATCTTTGACCGCATCCGAGAGAACAACCGCCTTTTGCGCAAGGAAGCGTTCGCGGACGTCGTCAACAAGTCGATCAATCAGACGCTCTCGCGAACCATATTGACTAGCGGACTGACCTTTCTCACTGTGCTTGTCCTGTTCCTGATTGGCGGCCAGGTGCTTAGGGCTTTTGCCTTTGCCCTGGTAGTGGGAATTGTGGTAGGAACGTACTCCAGTTTTGGTATCGCTGCTCCGCTCGTTGTCGCCTGGAACAGGTGGCGGGGACAGGGCGCAGCGGCAGGCACCGGAACCGCAGCCGGAAACAAGACCCGGGGGAATGAGGGCGGTCAACCGCGCCTCGCACCAGCCGGGAGGAGGTAGAAGTTACCTATGTTCGAAGAAATGGTCGTATCCACTTCGGGGGCGAAAAAGACTAGCAAGCCATGGACCATGGTCCTGTCCATGCTGCTTCAAGTTGGTCTTCTTGCCATCCTTATCTTGATTCCATTGATTTACACGGAAGCGCTGCCGAAGACCCTCATGTCTTCGATTCTCTTAGCGCCTCCGCCTCCGCCTCCTCCACCGCCTCCACCAGCAGCCGTCCAGGTCGTCAAGGTGAAGCCGATGGCCCACTTGATGGATGCGGGCAAGCTGGTTGCTCCCAAGGTCATCCCGAAAGACGTAAAAATTATTAAAGAAGAAGAAGCGCCTCCTGACATGGGCGGCGGAATGGTCGGCGGCGTTCCCGGCGGCGTTTCCGGCGGCTCCATGGGCGGCGTGCTCGGTGGTGTTATTGGGGGTGCGGGCTCCTCAATGGCCCCTCCTCCTCCGCCAAAGGCAACCCCGAAGCGCATCACGGTCGGTGGAAACGTTCAGGCTGCACACTTGGTGAACCGCGTTCAGCCCAGCTACCCCCCGCTCGCTCGCCAGACGCGCATCAGCGGCACCGTCAAGCTTCACGCCATCATCGGTAAGGATGGCACCGTTCAACAATTGCAAGTGGTTTCCGGGCACCCCCTGCTTGTGCAGTCGGCGCTGGATGCGGTGCGGCAGTGGCGGTATCAACCGACCCTGTTGAACGGCGATCCGGTCGAAGTCGACACGGAAATCGACGTAATTTTCTCTCTGGCTCAGTAAGTATTCGGTAAGTAAAACGGAACAGCGTGGCTGTCGTGGGACGGCTCGCCGTTCTGAGTTCCGCAGTTGAATTGATAAACTTTGTTGGTCCCCGCGCAAGCCCGGACCACTAGGAAATAAGGAGCAAACGAATGTTAGCAACCCTGTTCGTACACGCGGTTTTGTTTCAAGAAGCCGCCACTGGTTGGGATCTCCGGTCCATGCTTGCCTCGATGGGCTGGCCCGCCAGAATCGTAGTATTCATTCTGTTCGTGCTTTCGATCTATTCGTTCGGCGTCATGATCGACCGCTTCCTGATGTACAACAACGCGCGCAAGCAGTCGCGCCTGTTCGTGCAGCAGGTTGCCGGCGCGCTCAAGGATGGCAAGCTTGATGAAGCGATCGCCATTGCCGAGCGCAACAAGAAGAGCCACATCGCCAAGGTTGTCGCTACTGGTCTCTCCGAATTCCAGTCCGCTTCCCAGCAGGTATCTGACGCCGAAGTTATCGAAGCCGCCAAGCGCGGTCTCGAGCGCTCCGTCGCCATCGTGCACGCCGAAATGAAGCGCGGCCTTTCCGCTCTCGCCACCATCGGTTCGACGGCGCCGTTCGTCGGACTGTTCGGCACGGTGATCGGTATTTTGAACGCCTTCAAAGGTATCGCGAACAACAAAGCAACCGGTCTGTCAGCCGTCGCTGGCGGTATCGCTGAGGCGCTGGTTACCACCGCGTTCGGTTTGCTCGTCGCGGTTCCTGCCGTCTGGGCCTACAACTATTTCACCAACAAGGTGGAAGCGTTCGACGTCGAGATGGACAACTCTTCGATGGAATTGATCAACTACTTCATTCTGCGCCGCGGCGCGAAGAAGTAAGCACGGGAAGAAGGGATAAACTATGGCGTATAAGCCGGTAGCCGGGCCTCAGGTGTCCGCCCCCAACGTAGTTCCGATGGCGGACATCATGCTCGTGCTCTTGATCATCTTCATGGTGGTCACGCCTATGTTGCAGAAAGGCGTTTCGGTGGATCTGGCCAACGTCAACAATCCGCGCGATATGAAAGAAGCGGATCGTGACGACGCAATCATCGTGGCGGTCACGCGCGATGACAATATTTTTCTCGGCAACAATAAAATTGCCAAGGAAGATATCACCGGCCAGATCAAGGATCTGATTGCCAATCGACTGGATAAAACCATCTATGTGAAGAGCGATGGACGCGCCAAGTACGGCACTGTCGTCGCCGTCGTGGACGAAATCCGCTCTGCTGGCGTCGATCAACTCGGCCTTCTGACCGAAAAGACCAAGAGCACTTCACCCGCTGGCTCTCAGGAAAAGAAGCCCTGAGCAGTCGGCAGCTTTATTTCGTATCGGCCATTGGTATCATTCGTTTGCAGAGTTTGCGGGCGCGCCGGATCCCACCCGGCGCTGCCTCTTCTCTAAAACAGGCGCCCATGGCTCGACAGGAGAACTCGCAATGGGAATGGATGTAGGTAGCAGTTCTGGATCAATGGCTTCACCCAATATCGTTCCGCTGATCGATATTCTGCTCGTGCTTATCATTATTTTCATGGTCATCACGCCCCTCACTCCTAAGGGTCTCGATACGCTGGTCCCTCAGCCTTCACCGAACCAGCAAAATAATGTGGAACTTGAAAATAAGACCGTTGTGGTTCAGGTAGCCCAGAATGGCAAATTGAAGATTAACAACGAAGACACCACCTGGGACACTCTTGGCAACCGCATGGAACAGATCTTCAAGGATCGCGCGGAGAAGGTCGCCTTCGTAAAGGGCGACAATGATGTGTTGTTTATGGACGTTGCTCGCGCCATCGACATCATGCACGGTGCCGGTATTGATAAGGTTGGCCTAATCACCGCGAAACTCGAGGCTGGGCAGTAATTCTCTGGTTTTCTCGCTCGATGTGAACGTCCCTCGCAGGGACATTTCTCTAGCTGCGAGGTGACGTATGAGCTTTACTCTTGGCGGTAAAGGTGGGATCGTTTCAGAAGTGAATGTGGTTCCACTCATTGATATTCTGCTCGTGCTGCTGGTCATCTTCATGATTATTCCGCACGAACAGATGGGGCTCCGGGCCGTATTACCGCAAGCAAGCACTGCGGATCCCGGGCCACTCCCGGAAACAATCATCGTTACTGTTCGCTCGGATGGTTCGCTCCGGATCAATCAGTTGGCGATCCAATCTGAAGAATTACGCGGCCGCTTGGAACGCATTTTTGCTTTGCGCGCGTCCAAGGTTGCTTTTCTTCAAGGTGATCGAACTCTCGAGTTTCACGCGGTGGCCCAGACTCTGGATCTCATGCACACCGCCGGCGCTACCTCGGTCGGCTTGCTAACATCAGAACTGGAAAAAAACCGCTGAACGTGATGGAATGCCCGTATAGGGCGGATGTGAATCCTAGCTTTGGCTCCGTTTCTCAGGAGTCACGCTTATCAGGGATGGAAGCTTCCATGACTCATGCATCGGTCTCACGGAAAACCACGAAGCGGTTTTCCGGCATCGCCAGCAAGACTCTCTCGCTGGCTGCAATCCTCATTTTTGTGTTTGGCGTCTCGGGCTGCAGCAAACTCCGCGCGCGCGACCTTCTCAACAAAGGTGTTGCCGCCTTCAAGAACGCTCAGTTTGATACCGCCGTCGAAGATTTCAAGCAGGCCAAGGAACTCGATCCTGACCTCATCAACGCTCGCTTGTATCTCGCCACGGCCTACGCCAGCCAGTACATTCCAGGCGCCCCTTCCGACGAAAATTTGAATCACGGTAAAGAAGCGGTCGCGGAATATCGCAGCGTCCTCGAAAAGGATGCCAACAATCTTAGCGCCATCGACGGCCTTGCTTCCATACTTTACCAGATGGCGGGCCAGCCCTTCGATCCGAAAAAGTTCGAAGAATCAAAGTCCTTTCACGAGCGCCACATTCAACTCAAGCCCGAAGATCCTGCTCCCTATTATTCCGTCGGTGTTATTGACTGGGCTTTGGCCTATCGCGGCAACACCGAGCTCCGCGCCGAATACAATCGCGCTAACGTCAAAAAGCAGGTAAAGGACACCGATCCACTGCCGCCGGACGTTCGCAAAGTTTACAACGACAAATATGGAGCATTGGTGGATGATGGAATCGCCAAGCTGAAGAAGGCCATCGACCTTAATCCGGATTACGATGATGCCATGACCTATCTCAACTTGCTCTATCGCCGAAAGGCGGATATGGTTGAATCATCGGCCGAACGGGATGCATTGACCAAGCAGGCTGACGATCTCCTCGACAAGGTCAAGGAAATCAAGCAAAAGAAAGCCGAAGCTGCGGAAAAAGCGCCAGCCGTTACCAACAACTAATCATATTCTCTCTCACTTTCAAGGCCTCGATTTCACATCGAGGCCTCTTTTTTTTAGCCACTGCTTCTCCGGGGAAATCCCGGTGCTTTCGCTTCTTTATACTCACGCCTTCTCGTCGTACACTAAGATATGCCGTCGCCTGCCAATGTGCCGCTGAATTTCAACCGGGACCGCACCGAGCGGCAGCTTAACGCCCGCCTGGAAGAGCTACTCGAAAAGCTGCGAAGCAACCGTCCTTCAGACGATCCCTGGCTGGTTCGCCGCGCCTACGACATTGCGGCCGAACGGCATCGCGATCAGTTCCGCTTCTCCGGTGAGCCCTACGTTACGCATCTATTGGAAGTGGCGCACATTCTGGCGGACATGAAGTTGGACGCCACCACTCTTGCCGCGGCTCTCCTTCATGACGTAATCGAAGACACGGAATTCCCGCTTTCCCGCCTACAAGAACGTTTTGGCGATGAAGTTGCCCGCCTGGTGGAAGGCGTCACAAAAATTGGCCGCCTCAACATGATGGCTCCGGAAGCACGCCAGGCGGAAAACGTTCGCAAGATGCTTCTGGCCATGGTCCATGATGTCCGCGTAGTGCTGATGAAACTTGCTGACCGTGTCCACAATATGCGCACTCTCGAGTTCCTTGAGCATTCCAAACAAGTTCGCATCGCCCGCGAAACGATGGATATTTATTCTCCCATCGCGCATCGCCTGGGAATGGCCCTCATCAAAGGCGAACTCGAGGATCTTTCTTTTCGTTATTTGGAACCCGACGCGTATTTTTCCCTGCAAAAAGAAGTCACCGACAAGGCTCCGGTGCACAAGAGATTTCTGGAAGATGTGCAGAACACCATTCGCACCAAGCTAGTTGAAAATGGTATCCCAGCAGAACTCGAAGCGCGCGTCAAGGGTTTGTGGTCCCTGAACCGCAAAATAACGCGTCAGGAGCGCAGCCTCGACCAGATTTACGATTTGCTGGCGGTTCGCGTAATCACCGACAGCGAGCGCAACTGTTACGCTGCCCTTGGCGTTGTTCATCACGTCTGGCGGCCACTGCCTGGCCGCTTCAAAGATTACATCGCCATGCCCCGCCCCAATCTCTACCAGTCTTTGCATACCACCGTAATTCACAATGGCCAGCCGTTTGAAATTCAGATTCGCACTCAGGAAATGCATCGCATCGCGGAAGAAGGTGTGGCCGCACACTGGAAATACAAGGACGGCAAGCCGGTTTCCCCCGGCGACGATCAGCGCATCACTTGGATGCGTCAGCTCATTGAATGGTCTCAGGAACTGCAGGAACCTGGCGAATTTCTCTCTACTCTAAAAGTCGATCTTGCTCCCGTTGAAGTTTACGCGTTCACGCCCAAGGGCCGCGTCCTCGAGCTCCCCAAAGGCGCTACGCCGGTGGACTTTGCGTATTCCGTTCACACGGAAGTCGGCCATCAATGTGTCGGGGCCAAGGTCAATGGGCAAATGGTCTCTCTGCGTCACGAAGTCGTCAGCGGAGATGTGGTCGAAATCCTCACGCAAAAGGGCCATAAGCCCAGCCGCGATTGGCTCAGCTTCGTCAAATCTTCACACGCAAAAAGTAAAATTCGTCATTTTATCAATACCCAAGAGCGCGATGAGGCCACCGAAATGGGCCGTCGTCTGTTGGAAAATGAATCGCGTAATTTCCCGAAGGGCCTAAAGAAAATTTCCAGCGAAGATTTGGTCGCTCTTGCCGCGCAGTATGGCCTCTCCAAAGCCGATGACCTTTACGCTGCCGTGGGTTTCGGGAAATATTCTGCGCGCCAGGTGCTCAGCCGTTATTTTGGCGAGCCCACCAAAGAAGAAGCGCCAACGGCGGATGCCAAGCCCACTCTCGTCAAGACTGTCAAGCGCATGCTGGGATTTGGCGAAGCGCCCCTGATCGTCAAGGGCGAAGATGGGTTGCTCGTTTTCCGCGCCAAGTGCTGCAATCCAATCCCGGGCGATGATATCGTCGGCTACGTGACCCGTGGCCGCGGCGTGGCTGTTCACACCCGCGCTTGTCCCAACGTGCAAAACCTTCTCTATCAAACGGAACGCCGCATCGCCGTGGAATGGGGCGGAGGCAGCACCACCACATTCCCCGTGGAACTTCTTATTCGCGCCAAGGATCGTTCCGGCCTTCTCGCCGAAGTCACCGCCGTGATCAGCGACGCAGGCTCCAATATCCGCACCTTGGAGAGTCGTCCGGACCGGCAAAATGCGCGTGTTGAAGCCAGCCTGGAAATCAGCGATAAGAAACAGTTGGAAACGATTCTTACCAACATTCGCCGAATCAACGGCGTCTACGGCGTCGAACGTATTTATCAAACATGATCCTTCCGCAGGGGCCACGCTGTCCCTAAGTCCGGTGTCCACCTAGGCACATCATCCCTGCCGCGTGGTTGTTCCACTTAGAATAATCCTATGCGGAAATTGCTGCTCATTCCTGGTGTGTGTCTTCTCCTTCTTGCTGGCTGCGAGAAGAAGCCTCAGACGGATTACAGCCCCCTCGATGCAATGTATTCAACCAGTATCGATGAACTGAAGAAGATGAAAGTCACGGAATTGGAAATCGTTCAACTGGGCAAGCTGAAACAAGCGGGCGCGTCCGATGACCTATGTCTTTCTCTCTTCAAAACCGCTCGTGCGCACGGCCATGATTTTAGCAGCGGAGAATCTGCAATCAATTTATCGCATGCCGGCTATTCCGATGCACAAATCCAGGAAATGGCGGAATCCGATCAGATCGATATGCTGAGCGGGGAAGCCATTACTCTGAAACTCATTGGCCTTTCGAATTCAACGGTGCAGGAAATCGTTCATCGGCGCATCCAGGGGTTGCCCACCATGACCAGCGCGCAGATCGGTCGTCTGAAAAATATCGCCATTTCCGAGAAGCAGATTCTCGTTATGGTCTATAGCGGTTTGACGGGAGCCGACGCCGATAAAAAAATCGCGCAACTCGAAGCTTCTCGCAATCATGCCAATACCAGTTTCGTCCGGAATCAGGGCCGCCGCCGTCACTGATTCTCCCTTGTCATTCTCTCTGTTAATCTAGGAATCCATCGCATTCAGGAGAACACATCATGAAAGATATCGTTCTGACCGACCGCGGCCCCAAACCAATCGGTCCTTACTCACAAGCCGTTAAATCCAACGGTTTTGTTTTTGTCTCGGGCCAAATTGCCCTCGATCCAAAGACCGGCGAATTCGTGGGTGTCGATGTTCGCGCGCAAACCGAACGCGTCATGGAAAATCTGAAGGGAATCTTGGAAGCGGCCGGCACTTCCTTAGGCCACGTTGTCAAAACTACGGTCTACTTGAAAGACATGAACGATTTCGCGGCCATGAATGAGGTTTACGTAAAGTATTTTACTGCATCTCCGCCGGCGCGCTCCACAGTTCAAGCCGCGCGACTTCCCAAAGACGCCTTGGTTGAAATCGACGTAATTGCGTTTCTCCGTACTTGATTCTCGCGCCTTAAAAGCAAAACGGCCGTCGCGCTTTTGGCATGACGGCCGCTTTCTTAATCTCTTCTACTAACTAACTTACGGCCGGTGCGGGCTTTCCAGCGCTTCCGATACCGCGAAATATGTCGCCACGCCCGTCACGCCAACAGCAAAAATCAAGAATCGGCTGCGGCCCGCCTTAAGAGGAGAACCACCGCGACCACCGCCGCCTTGTGAACCAGAACCCGCGCCTTGCGGATTCTGTGGATCGGCTTCCGGATCGAGATACACATGATAAGCCGTGCCATCTGCAATTAATTGCGTCTCGCCGTCTACAGTAATTGTCAACGGACCACGCTTGCTGGTGACCAGCAATTCCTTGGCGTTCAGATAAGTCACTTGCCCAATTGTAGGCGCATCGGATTGCGCGCGAATCGCGGCCTTCGATGCATACAGCGTAAAGGCATGCGCGTTTCCAGTTGAAAATGTCGCGGTGCCCAACAGAAGTTTGGCGGAGGGCGCTCCCTCGGAATCATTTATTTCCGCCGCGCTCGCGCTCAACAGCAGCAACCGCGCCGCGCCTGCGCGCAATTGGACGCTGCCCGCATTTTCCGTGCTCAGATGATCGCCCGCATACACCGTGGTCCCAATCGCCGCAGCACCTTCTCCCACATGAGCCTTCTCAGCAGTGATTACTGTTCCCAGCACGGTATTTCCAGGTCCCGCGAAAGCCGGAACCGTTGCCAGTGTCACAGCCACAGCCGCTGCGAAAAGCGTGCGCAGTGCGTGCATGTACGCCTCCAAATATCCTGCAAAAGCATACTTCGTCGTCCTATTGTCGTCAATCAGGAAACTCCCTATCTACCCGCTCCTCTTCGATTTCCACTTCCTCTCTTCTCACGCTCTGGTACTACCTACCTTCTACTGTTAGAATGCCTGCAACGTATGACTGACTGGAAGCAAATTACTGCTCGAATCCGCAGAGCGCGCACCGGAAAAGATCCCGCAGGCCAACTCTCCTCTCTGTTCTCTAAAACCCGTGATGCCATGGTCGCGTTTGAATTGGCTCGCTATTTTGAATCGACAGGAAATAACGACGACGCCGGCAAATGGTATTTGACCGCCGCCGAAAGATTCCGCCGTGCGGACTGGAAGACTAAAGCTCAGGAAAGCGCGACACGACTTGGCGCCACGGTCGCTGCTGAAATTCCCGTATTGCCGCCAAAAGAAAAAGTTTCTGCCGCACCCGGCTCTGAAACAGAGAAGATCGAAGCAGCCGAACCTGTGGCTGCTGAAGCCGCGCCCGCCGAGGAAGTTGCAGCCGCTACAGAACCTGAGACGAGTTCTGTCACAAATCCATCTGGATCGGCTCTTCCCGCCAGAAGGCGCGGTCGTGGCCGCCGCGGTGGACGCGATCATCAGCGCACTTCGCGGGTTTCGCAAAGCCCAACGCCTGCTCCAGTTTCAGCGCCTGTTTCAACATCCTCGCCCGAACCAGCCGTCGCAACACCCGTTGCGCGTGTGCATGTTCCCGAGGCAGAGCGAACTCCTTCCGCCCCTTCCACCCGCTCGCTCGATAGCATGGCAGAAGGCACTTCACCTTCGCTTCGCGGTCGCTCTGGAGATCCCGGTCTTTCTTCGCGCCTTTCACAATTAGAAATGAACTTTCGCCGCCTGCTCGCTTGCAGCCCTTCGAAGCTGGATGATGCCGCGCATGCCCCTGCCGGGCCTGGCGTCTGGGTTCTCACCGACGAAGATCTCTCGACCTACTACTACGTAGAGGCATGCAAGACTCTTCGTGTCGCCATCGGTCAATTGCTCCGGGGCTCTGCACGCACCGCAATGCCTATTAAGCCTCAACTTGCCGATCATCTCGGCATCCCCGAAGCTCGCGTTGCCAAATATCTATCCGATCACTGTGTAGTCCGCTGGCTGCAAATGGATGACGATGCATCCAACTTCGCGCACTTCCTGATCGCCGTCCTCCGTCCCACCCTAAACGAGTAGCATCCTCGCCACTCTCAATTACTCTAATGTTGGGTCTTAATGTAGGGTCCGCCTTCTGAGGCGGACCCCCACCTAAAATTCGTTTCCCAACTCTTCCAAAACCTCTTCCTGACCTCGCGAACACCTCTTCCGTACAAGCCCCCGAACCAAAAAGTTTGGTACTTGCGTCCTACAAGTAACCCCTGTTCCACCTCTGTGCCTTTCGCCGTTCGCTGTTCCCACTAACCGTTTAACCTTCATTTTCAACCGTTTGCCGTATCCCTCTGGCGTACCCGCGCAACTCGCTACAAACTATACGTGTTCAAAGACTTATGGAACACGCAGTACGCGTGTTACCCTGAAAGAGCCTTGGGGGATGTTCCATTTAGGCTTGCTTTACCAATTTGAGTGTTTAAATTTTCCGCTCGCTATTCTCACTTGAGGGGTGCAGCTGTTATGTCGAATTCTTTCAGCACGTCGATCTTCCGGTCTATGGACTGGGTGGTTTGCAAGGCTGCGGGTATCACTTTTGATACCATTCAACACTTCAACAAGAAAAATCCGAATCCTTCCGTGACTCCGCAATGGTCCGATAAGCCTCTGTTGAAATCATGGGAAAAGACCAAGCCGACGCTTGGCTATCCTCGCCAGACGGATTCGCTCTGCCCAGCCTGCGTCAAAGAAGCCCGCGAAGCCATCATTGCCGGCACCAAGGACTGGAAAGACCTGATGCATGAGAAGGTCGGCGAAATTAAGGCCCAGATCGTTGAGCGCGACGGTCAGGTCTGGATGATCAAGGAATGTCCGCAACACGGCCACTACGAAGACATGATGGCTGTCGACTCAAAGTTTCTCTCCTGGATCGAATCACAATTCCCCGGTCGCGATATTCCCGCGCACAACGACGAAGGCCTCCACAAGCATGGCTCTTCGAACGTTCGTTACGGTCGTGGCTCCGTGCTCACCGTCGACCTCACCAATCGTTGCAACATGATGTGTGATCCCTGCTTCATGGATGCGAACCAAGTCGGCTACGTTCACGAACTCACCTGGGCTGAAGTCCAGGAAATTCTCGACAATGCGGTGAAGATCAAGCCGCGACGCCAGATGTCCGTGCAGTTCTCCGGTGGCGAGCCCACCATGAGCCCGTTCTTCTTCGACGCCATCGCCTACGCACGTAAGGTTGGATACAACTCCGTGCAGGCCGCGACTAACGGCATCGAGTTTGCCAAGAGCAAGGAATTCTGCAAGAAGGCATTCGACGCGGGTTTGCGCTACGCTTACCTGCAATTCGACGGCATCGGCAACGATGCCAATAGCCACCGCCAGATCGGCAACCTCTTTGACGTGAAGCTTCGCGCCATTGAAAACATGCACGAAGCCGGAATCGAAATCGTTCTCGTTGTCACCATCGTGAACAACGTTAACAACGATCAGGTCGGCTCCATCGTGAAATTCGCGATGGAAAATCCCAAGAAAATTTCCTTCGTCAGTTTCCAGCCGGTTTCCTTTACTGGCCGCGACGAAGATATCACTCCGGAACGCCGCCTCCGCCAGCGCTACACTCTTTCGCACTTGGCGAAGGATGTCAGCACTCAGGTTGGCCGCATTGAGCCCACCCGCGACTGGTTCCCCATCTCTTTCATCAGCACCTTTGCCGGTTTTGCCGACATGGTCAAGGGCAACGAATCCCAGTGGGGTTCGCTCTCCTGCGGTTGCCACCCGAATTGCGGCGTGGGCACCGCCATCATGATCAACAAGGAAACCAAGGAATGGGCTCCCGTTCCACGCTTCCTCGATGCGCAGGGTTTGACCAAAGACGTCACCGCCATCACCGACGCGGCTCGCGGCAAGAATTTTTCAAACTTCATGATGGCCATGGCCCTCTTGAAAAACTACCACCCGTTCGAAGGACCCAAGGGCTTGAAGCTTTGGGATATGTTCAAGAAGTTTGACAAGACCTGGGCGCTCACCAAGGGTGCCAGCAGCAAGTACGGCAAGACTTCTCCGGAGCGCACTTTTGAAGACGCTCAGAGGCGCCGCCAGCAGGACCCGTGGAACTTCTTGTTCATCGCCGGAATGTGGTTCCAGGATTTGTTCAACTACGATTTCCGTCGCACCGAAATGTGCATCATTCCTTACGGCACCCAGCAAGGTGAAATCAGCTTCTGCGCCTACAACACCGGCGTAGGATGGCGCCAGATCATCGAAAACATGCACAAGAACGCGACCGTTGCCGAGTGGTACAAGAATCATGGCAAACACGAGATCTACGCCAAGGGCAAGTATGTCGACCTCAAGACCTTCGAGCACTCTCTGGTTATCGACGCCGAAGACGCAGCTCGTGTTCGCCATCTGGAACACGACATTCCTTTAACCGCCGCGGAAGAAAATCGCGCGCGCCGCAAGAAGGCTCTCGAAGAGCAAGCCAAAGTTCGCGCGATTTACGAAGAATTGGTTCTCAAGAAGCCTCAGCAGGCTGTCGTGCAGATTGGCTCCGTCAGCGATATCGCCAAAGCCGTTCCTGCAAACTTCACGAACGCCAATAAACCTATCGGCATAGCTCCAGCCAGTGGCAATGGCAACGGTCATTCTAACGGCAACGGCGCTTCAGCGCCGAAGTCCACAGAAGCCGCCGAAGCCGTAGCCGGCGACTAACCGTACCGCTGGCTTTTAGCCACCGCCTTTAACCTGAACTTGTCGACGGCCCGACTAACCTCGGGGGCCGTTTCTTTTTCCGAATGTAGACGCCGGGCTTTAGCCCGGCCGGCCTTCCCCTAGCCACTCTCGTAGGCTGTCTCCCACCAGCAATCTCTTGCTATAATTACATGGTAAGTAATTCGAGGGTTAAAGCCAATGCCGATCTACGAATACATCTGTGAGGACTGCAACGAACACTTTGAAAAAATCGTGATCAACAAGCAGCAGGAGATTGCCTGCCCCAAGTGTTCCAGTAAAAAAGCATCCATCCAACTTTCCGTATTCGCTGCCTCTACCTCTGGTGGCTCCTCAACTCCGTCCGGCGGATTCTCCGGCGGCAGTGGTGGTGGCTGTTGCGGTGGCGGCTGCTCCTGTCACTAATCACAGCGGAGCGCTCCCTCTGTGCTGATCAGCCCATCGTCGCTAATTCTGTTCCTGGCGGGTGCGGTCGTTCT
>DASXIT010000105.1:0-92860 GCA_036497825.1 Candidatus Acidiferrum sp. | reverse complement strand
CGGAAATGATTGCGCGCAACCATAAAGTGGAAACAAAAAAACGCGAAGAGAAACAGGAAATTGCAGACTGGTTCCGGATCTGGCTGGAGAGTCCGGATGCGTTTTTTAACTGGCTGGATGTGCGCAAAGCATCCCCAGCGTTCAAGGAACAGTTTGGCGAACTGCTAGAGGAGGAAGAGTAAGAGTGGGGACGGAAATCGAGAAAAAGGCGCCTGAGCTGCCTTTGTATACATTGGATGTGCAGGCCATGGATTTGGGAGCCAGCACAAAAGCGGTGGGGATGGAGTTACTGGAAACGGAAAGCCGCGAACCGTTGCGAGGGAAAGAAGCGGCACTGATTTGGGGTGCAGCTTTGCCTGCTCTGGCCGCCAAAGAACCGTTGGTCGTGGACTTCTTCAGTCATCTGGAACGCGTCCGGGAATATTGCAAGCTTCATGAGCTAAAGTTTCGAGAGGCTGCCAGTCGTTGCCTGGTGGCTACACCTACAACACCGCTGGAAGTCCAGAGCATTTTTGAGCGTTTCGAGAAAGAAACATTCGGAATTCGTGTGGGAGCAGAAGCCGAAAAGGAAGATCCGACAGTAGAAGGCGAACTGTCGCAGCGCGGCGTCGACGCTTATCAGAATGCTTACACGCGTTACACCTTTTGCGCGGTTTGCGAGCCGGAAGATGGCTGGGTGACTCTGCTGAGCGAGGGATTGTGGGCCAGCGAAGTGATTCGGCGAGTAAGGCCAGCGCTGCAGGGGCATGATGTGTATCTGGTGCGCCCACAATGACCGATAAAGAAACGCAATTTAGGCTGGGTTTGACGGGGTTGCGCGTGGTTGCTAGATTGAATGGTTATCCGGGTGAGCGTGGAAATCGCTGATGAATTCCGTTAGAAATTGGGCATTTTTAGGAGCGTTGGCGGCGGTAGTCTGCGGCTGCGCGGCCGGCGGCTCCCACGTATCTACAACGAAGGTTGTACCCTCGGCTACGCGCCCGATCATCAAAGATGCAAGCCAGGATGAATTGCTGGAGCTGTACAACGATTACGTGCGCAACGTGAAAAGTGTAAACGCAACAGTAGAACTGAAGACCACCACGGGGTCGAAGTACAACGGAGTGATCGACGAATATCACGAGGTGAAAGCGTTCCTGTTGGCAGAGCGTCCGGCGGAAATCCGAATGATTGGCCAGGTGCCGGTGGTCGGCAAAACAATTTTTGATATGGCTAGCGATGGGGAAAATTTCGAATTGTCGATTCCGCCGAAAAGCAAATTTGTGGAAGGCTCGGTAGCTTTGGAACGGGCAGGCGCTAAACCGATAGAGAATTTGCGTCCACAACATCTTTTTGAAGCACTCTTGTGGCCCGCGGTTCGAAAAGAAGAAATGGTGCTGTTTGAAGAAGCAGACGATCAGGATGGCCGTTACTACGTGCTCACCGTATTGCGCGGCGGCTACAAGACCGAGGTATTGCGCAAAATCTGGTTTGACCGCACGGATTTGAATGTGTCGCGCTATGAGAGCTATGGCCCCAAAGGCGCATTGCTTTCCGATGTGCATTACGGCGATTGGCAATCCGTAACTTCCGACGTGCCGGGCGGAAATTTGCAGTACCCGAGAATGATTCGGATCGAGCGGCCGCGGGACGAATATCAATTGGATATGAATGTAAGCAAAGTGACGCTGAATGAAACCGTGGAAGCAGAGCGTTTCCGGTTGCAGCCACCAGCGGGAGTTGAAGTAGTGCATTTGAGCGAAACCGGCGAGACAAAAAAACCATGATGGGACAGTTTGTCGTTCGCAACTTGTTTCATCGCCCGATGCGCACGCTGATTGGCGTGATGGCCGTGGCCGTTGAAGTTGCGCTGGTGGTTCTGATCGTCGGGCTCACTTCGGGATTGTTGCAGGAAACCGCCAAGCGCATTGAAGGCATTGGTGCGGATGTGATGCTGCAGTCACCTTCGGCGCAGATGTTTCTGACCTTTAGCGGTTCGCCGATGCCGATCAAAATCGCCGATAAATTGCGAGAGTTGAAATACGTCAGGGCAGTTACACCGGCGTTTCTGCAATTCAATTCCACCGGAGGAGTGGAAACGATTTGGGGGATCGATCCGACCAGCTTTCGTGATGTGTCCGGCGGATTTGTGATTTTGGAAGGGCGCGATATGGAAGGCCCCAATGACATGCTGATCGATGATTGGCAGGCCAAAGCCAAGAAGATGAAGGTTGGGGATACGTACAACCTGCTAAGTCAGGATTGGAAAGTAGTAGGAATCGTAGAGCATGGCAAGGCGGGACGCATATTTGTGCCAATCACTACACTGCAGGAACTGGTTGGCGCAAGGGATAAGGCGTCGATATTTCTGGTTAAATGCACCCGTTCGGAGCACGCGGACGATGTCATCGAACAGATGAAGGCCATTTTCCCCGGTTATCCGGTGCGGCCGCTGAAGGATTTCATGACGCTGATGACCTCGACGAACGTGCCGGGGCTGCAGACATTCATTAACGCGATGATCGCACTGGCCATCTCCATCGGCTTGCTGGTGATTTTCCTAACCATGTACACCACGGTGCTGGAGCGAACGCGAGACATTGGCGTTCTGAAATCGCTGGGTGCCAGTAAATTCCTCATCGTTCGTTCGCTGCTTACCGAAACCGCCGCGCTTTGTCTTCTGGGCATTCTCGCGGGTGTTGCTCTCAGTTATCTGGTGCGCGCCGGTTTCCTGAAAATTTTTCCCACGCTTTCGATTTTGATCACAACGGATTGGATTGTACGCGCTGGATCGATCGCTTTGATCGGCGCTTTGGTCGGCGCATTGTATCCAGCCTGGGTAGCTACACGAAAAGATGTAGTGGAATCACTATCCTACGACTAGGAGATGGGAATATAGTCAGACATGGCAATCACAGTTACAATACAGGCACTTAACGACAGAAAGTGTGATCCAGAACTGAAAACCGTGGAGCCGATACTCAAAACGGAAAACCTCTGGAAGCTCTACCACGCGGGCAAAGTGGAAGTGCCGGCCTTGCGCGGGGTGAATTTCGAGGTAATGCCGGGAGAATCCGTGGCAGTGATGGGACCATCGGGCTGCGGCAAATCTTCCCTGCTCTACGTCATCGGAGGATTGGCCAGCACCTCTAAGGGAAAAGTGTTTGTCGACGGAAATGATCTGTCGGAAATGACCGACGCGGAACGAACCAAGCTGCGGCGCAGCAAGATCGGATTTGTGTTCCAGCGCTTCAATCTGTTGCCTACGCTGACGGCAAAAGGCAACATCGCCATCGCGCAATATATTCATGGCGACGGCTTCGATCCGCACCGCTTTGCTGTGGTGACCAAAATGTTGGGCTTGGAAGGCCGTCTGCATCACCGACCCGCGGAAATGTCTGGTGGCGAGCAACAGCGCGTGGCGATTGCCAGAGCGATCATCAATGAGCCGAAGATTTTGCTGGCGGATGAGCCCACCGGGAATCTGGATACCAAAAATTCAGACATCGTACTGGAGATGTTGCGGCGTTTGAACAAGGATCTTGGGCAGACGATCGTCATGATTACGCATAATCCTGAAGCGACCACCTACTTTGACCGCGTGGTGCATATGCGCGATGGGGTGATTGTCGACGGAATCCCAGCAGACTGACATGGCTAGCCCTGGCCAAATTCTTTATCGAACGTTTTTTTGGTCCTACGAACGAGGTTCGTGGCAGTACGACGTAGCAGTGATTCTAATTTTGGTGTTTGTGCTTTTGACTCCCCGACGCTGGTTCAAGGATGAGCCGCTGGTGGGTTTGCCGGCAAACTCCGATCAGGTAAAGCTGATATCGAAGACCGGGGAAACGGAAATTTACCAGGTCGACTCGCGCACCATGGCCCCGCCGGAGCGAACGCCAGCATTGCAAAACGAGCTTCACAATGTGCTGCAAAAGTCCTTGCCAACTCTCAGTGATGGGCGCTTCGCGATTTCTTCCATCGAAGCGCAGCGCGACGACAAAGGGAATGTAGTAGCCTACCAAGTGATCGTCCGTCACTAGCTGTGGCCCCATGAGGCACCGCCATTAAAACTCACGTCACCCGTGTTACCGAGGGCATCTGGTGTTTTCGTAGGCCTTCTTACTTTGCTTGTTCTTATCTTGTGTCCTCCGATGCAGGAACATTTGCCATAGATGTTGGGATGGACTCCGATGCCGAAGATTTCCTCCAAGGCCTAAAGGCTGTTGGCATCGCGCCCGAGCAATTGAAAGCGATTCTGCTCACGCACTGGCACAATGATCATTCAGCAGGCGCCGCGTTTTTAAAACGCAAATTTGACGTGCCCGTATACTACGGCGCGGGCGATGAACCATTTCTGACAAGGCAAACTACAACACATGGGATTCGAGGTTGGCTCGGCAAACACGTTCCTGAGGAAGGTGTACTGGTTTTGTTACGCGGATTGCTTGAGGAAGCTGCGCCGGAAGGCGTATCCGCAAACCATTTAGTGATTGATGGAGAGATCATTGAGGGTTGCTTCCGAGTGTTAGCCACGCCGGGCCATACCGGCGGCCATGCTGCTTTCGTACATGAGCCTACTCGGAGTCTGTTCTGCGGCGACGCATTGGCAGTAGTAGCAAATCGACTTCGGCTCATGGCGAGACCGGTAACACCCGATTTACCTGCCACTCGAGCTTCTGCCTTAAGATGCCTCCGGGAAGAGGTTGAATTTATTTGCCCGGGCCACCGCGGTCCCCTGGTAGAAAATGTGCGGGAAGAGTGTCGGCAACTTGGAAAATATCTGGAAGGCGGAGGTCGCTGGCCACTGCTGGGGTAGAGATTTCAAGTGAGTAACCAACTAAGTTTCATTCGCTATCAGAACGCAACATGGCCACAGTGCGCTTTACCCGGTGGGTTGAACGGGCTTGTGCTACGATTTTAAAGGAACAAATGGGGGACATCAGGGAATCGGGGTTCTTTTGAAACAAACAAAATCTTCGTCCTTTTTTGTCGCAATTATCGTGACTATCGGGTTTTGTGCCGGGACGCCAGCGAAAAGCAGTAACAGTCAGGCGCCGGCGAAGGCGACCTTGGACAGCGTTTTCGGCATGATGGACCACGCCGCACAAGATTTTAAGAGCTTGAGCGCGGACATTGAGCATGTAAAGTACACGGCGGTGGTGAAAGACACGTCCACGGAAACGGGTCAGATTTTTGTGCGCCGCGATGCGAAATTGCGTATTGACTTTATTAATCCCGACCCTCGGACGATTCTGCGAAACGGTGATAATCTCTATATTTACACGCCAAAAATCAGCCGCGTCGAGGAATACAACATCGGAAGGAATCGCACCATGGCTGACCAGTATTTGGCGCTTGGATTCGGCACCAAGAGCGAAAATCTGAGAAAGAATTATCAGGTGAGCCTGGTGGGCGAGGAAGAGCTCGATGGGCGGAAGACCGCAGTGCTTGAGCTGGTCCCGGTTTCCGAAAATGTTCGTAAGGAAATCAGCAAGATTGATATGTGGGTTGATGAGGCTTCGTGGCTGCCGCTGCAGCAGAAATTTTTCGAAGGCAGTTCCGGGGATTACTTCTTATCACGCTACAGAAATCTGATGAAGAACCTGAAGCTCTCAGACAACAAGTTCAAGCCGGACTGGCCCAAAGGAACGAAGGTAGAGAAGCCGTAGCGAACATCCGCTCCTCAGCATGACAATATTGTTGGCGTTGCTGCGACACTAGCGATGGTGCTCCTAGCCCAGCTTCAGTTGCGAGCCTTCCCTTTCCAGCAACTCTTGTTTGCGCTTTAATCCCCAACGGTAGCCGGCAAGTTGGCCGTCGGTACGAATCACGCGGTGGCAGGGCACAACGATCGAAACAGGATTCGTAGCGCAAGCTCTGGCAACAGCGCGCACCGAGTTCGGGTTGCCCAGCGCACGCGCCACTTGCGTATACGTGCGAGTGGTACCCAGCGGAATTTTTTGCAGTTCCTGCCAGACTCGGCGCTGAAACGCGGTGGCCTGCACATCTAGCGGCAGTTCAACGCTGGGAGCTTCGCCCTCAATGCGTTTGATAATTTCTTTCAGCCAAGCTGCATTGCCCTCTGAATTTTGGCTCACATCCGCTTTCGGATATTCGGCGCGAAGTTCCGCTACAAGCTGTTTGTCATTTTCTCCCAGATAAATGGCGGAGATACCGCGTTCCGTGGCCCCCACCAAAACGTGGCCAAGCGTCGTTTTCGTGATCGAATATTCAATGTGCATTCCTGGTGCTCCCTTCTTATATTCGGCTGGTGTCATTCCCAGATGCGAATTCGTTTTTTCGTAAATGCGGCTGGGTGACCCGAAACCGCAGGCATACAGCGCTTCGGTAATGCTCTGGCCCTGGCGCAGCAATTTCTTGAATTGCTTCAGGCGCGCCGCTTCGGCAAATTCGCGCGGCGACAGCCCCGTCATCGTACGAAAGGCCCGGCGAAGTTTTTCCGGCGAGCTGTTCATCTGCACCGCAATTGATTCGAGCCGCACATTTTCTTCGCTGGAATTGGCAAGCAGCGACGCCGCTTGCGAAACCAGAGCCGTAGCAGCGGCGAGATCCTTGGGACGGCAACGGCGACAGGGGCGAAAACCGCGATTCTCGGCCTCCTGCGGACTTCGGAAGAAAACTGCATTTTGGCGAAGAGGGCGCCGCGCTGGGCATGAAGGGCGGCAGTAGATATGCGTTGAGCGCACAGCGAAAACGAATGTGCCATCGGCGCGCCGGTCCCGCTGCAGAGTGGCTTGCCAGAGTTTCGCGGCAGCCTGCCGAGAGATGCTTCCCTGCATCTTACCTGTGTTTGTGTGCGACATGTTCATGATGCTTAGACTACCCGCATGCGCAAAATGAATCTATCCGGTTTCCGACGCCAAAGTAGCGGCTTTTGCGAGGTTGTGAATCAGGCTTCGCCTGGCGCCGACAAGGTTTCGTCGGCAAGAACCGGAGCCTGACGGCGCGTGGTGATAACCACTATGACCGCGGAAAGAATCACAGCGCTGGCCAGAAGAGTGCGCGACGATAGAGTTTCTCCGCCAAAGGACCAGCCGATGAACAGCGCCACCACAGGATTCACAAACGCGTAGGTGCTCACGCTGGTGGCGGAACTATGCTTCAACAGGTAGACGTAGGCGCTATAGCCGATCGCAGAGCCAAATATCGCCAGGTAAAAAATGGCTATCCACGAACGGGATGAGACTTGCGCCCAATGGAAGCCCCTCAATTCCCCGCTAAAGATCGTGGCAATCAGCAGCGCGCCCCCGCCGGCCAAACATTGCATGGCTACGCCAAGCAAAGGGGAGTTGGGCAGGGGATGGTGCCGGGAATAGACCGAGCCGAACGCCCAGGCCAGTGACGCAATTACCAGGATCAGTGCGCCGAAGGGGCTGACGCGATCGGAACCGCCGCTCGAGTGGCCGGGTCCCACCAACAGCGCCAACCCCGCAAAACCCAGGACGATGCCTGCAAAGACCCGTGGCGATGGCCGAGCGCCTCCAGGACGCAACCAATCGAGCAGAACCATCCACAGTGACACCGTGGCCACCAAAAGCGCTGCAATGCCGGAAGGCACAAATTTCTCGGCCCAAGAGACGGTTCCATTGCCGATGGTCAGCAGCAAGCAGCCTGTCACCGCGCAAGTCACCCATTGGGTGAGAGTTGGTTTCTCTTTGCTAAGGAATCGGAAAAGCGGGTAGAAAACCAGGCCTACCGAGAGGTGCCTCATGGCCGGTACGAGCAAGGCTGGAATAGATTCCACAGCGATGCGAATGGCAAAAAACGTCGAACCCCAGATGAAGTAGACCGCGGCAAAGGCCAACATTGTCAGGGTCGGCGAAGAGTGCGAACGTGTTGATGCAGTGGTAGCAGGTGTTGCCTGTTGCTGAGTCTGAACTGTTTCGGAAGCCATGAGGTGAATGCTAAAGATAACAAGGAAAACGAGAGGTGGAAGGGCCATATTGTCGTGAGAGGATCAAATGAGAAACACCGAAGAAATAGTGCGGGCAGCTTCCAAGGCGGAACATGTTTCAAAAGGGTACCATTACCTTCCGTTTCACTTTTGGACACTAACCCTAGTTTCAAGAGGTTGACAGCACCCCTGTGGAAATGTCATTTTGACACCCCAACATCTTCACGGGACGTTTTGAAACAGGTAATAGAACTACCTAGGTCGTTCTACTACTACGTTCATCTCTCTGAGGGGTGAGATGAGTGCCAATCCAGCTATAGCTTGGGATAATCTACCATCACAGCCGTCAACAGCCAGCAAGTCCGCTGCTGCTCCTGCTCATCCTTTTCAACCGGAAAAGCCAAAAGCGCCCGCGCTTCGTGTGATGCCGCTTTTGCGCACGACACAGCCTCGCCGGTTTGTGCGTGTGCCAACTCACGCTGTGGGTGTGCACTTGGAACAGCGGGAATGCCCGCGCGCTTCGCTGAAACTTCCACTGAAACTGCGGAGCGTTGCCGGCGTCCTCGAGCAATTTCCGGTGTCGCTGGTGACTCGCGATATCAGTTCCTCTGGAGTCTACTTTCTTTGCCCAAGAGCGTTGGTGATTGGCTCGCCGATTGAGTTGGACATTGTGCTGATTTCGCGGCCGCTCGGTTATGGCAATGTGGTGGTTTCCTCGCGCGCAAGAGTTTGCCGCACGGAACCGGCGAATATGCCGGGATGGTTTGGGGTAGCGGCCAGCTTCGAGGATTTTGCATTTGATCGCGACGATGATGTGCCGACACGCTACTCCGTCGAATAATTCATAAATTCCCAGGCTTATTCACCACGAATTGTCTAGCGGGCGTCTTCTGAGGCGGGCGCTTTGCTTTATCAAAACCCGAACAAGAAAAACCACGCTCCGAAGACCCAAGAACAGAGACAAGAGTGTCTGTGCCACCTACTGTGAATCCCAGCATGCGAAATTCTGATAGTCTTTTTGCGTGGCTACTCAAGGGAAGCTAACTGCAGTCATTCTTGATTGGGACGGCACGCTGCTCGATTCCTATCACGCCGATTCGCAAGCTTACCTCTCCATGTTTCGCGAGCTGGGAATTTCGTGGGGTATGCAAGAACTGGACCGACATTACTCGCCCGATTGGTACAACGTGTATCGCGCGGCAGGGATTCCGGAACATAGTTGGACTGAGGCCGACAAACTTTGGCGCGGATTTTACGCAGCGCACCGCCCGAAGCTGATGAAAGGCGCACGGAAGGTCTTGAGGCATCTCTCGAACCGGCACCGGCTTGGATTGGTGACCAGCGGGGATCGCAAGCGCGTGGAGAGTCAGCTTCGAGAGTTTGCGCTGTTGCCACTTTTTCGTTCACGAGTTTGCGGAGGCGAGACAGAGCGTAACAAACCGGATCCCGGGCCGTTGCTTGCCGTGTTGAAAAAAATGCGGGTGCAAGCGGAAGAGTGCGTGTACGTGGGCGATACACCGGAAGATTTGGCGATGTCACGGGCCGCGGGAGTGCGAGCAATTGCCGTGTTGGGACCGTTTCCAACAGAGAAGCGCTTGCGGGCTGCGAAACCGGAATTCTTGCTGGAAAAGCTGGACGAATTGCCGGAGTTGTTGAAGAGACTTTATAGGGCGAGGCGAAAATAGGGTTGGTGGCGCGGTTGAAATGGAAGAGCGATCCCTCCGCTACGCGCCGGAAAGACACCGGCACTCTGGTCGGGATGACAGATTTACGTTGCAGGCAAATTGATGCCGGATGGCACAGCAAACAATGATTAAGGCTTGGCTGGGTCTTTAGGGGGCGTTGACGTGGCCGGGGTCGAAGGCTGCGTGGCAGAAGCTGCGGGGAACAGTTTGAAGTTAGTCCATTTGATCGTGACGCGCACCGGAACACTGTGATCCTTCAGGTGGATTACATCTTCGGAACGCGAATAATTCGGAAACCAATATTTCCCATCCACATTTTCGCGGTAAGTTTCAAACATGCTGAATGGCAATGTTGGTGGATGCATGTCGCCCAAGTCGGTGACCCATTTGCCGTAGGTCTTGACGACTTCCAGATATTTCTGATCGACCCAGATCACGCCGTCAAAATAAGCGTGTTGGCGCTCCAGAGTCTTCGGGTTTACTTGAAAAATATAACAATCCACTTCATCGACGGTTTCGGTCCCCAGGAACTGCACATTGTATTTGGAGAGTTGAGCAGTGGTGACGGGATAAGAAGGAATACGGAACAGGGCCTGAACATCGTCAGGCTCAAACTGCAGGGCTTCGAGGGTTGTTTGCGGCGCGGAAATTGTTTTTTCGTAAATTTTGCCGTCACTCGAGCGGATGGCTTCATAGGTGGCTTGGTATTCGCCGGTAGGCGCTCCATTCGGTCCAAATTCCTGGATGCGAATCGTCTTGCGATAGGAATATTGCGGCCGGGCAGATTGGTATTCGTCTTCTTTCTGCGAAAAACTCTTGATGATTTGTGCCGGCGGCAGAGAGGGCGGAGCTTCGGGTTCGGCAACCCCTACAACGCGGCGAACGTTATGCTCCGGCGGCGGAGCGAGTGGTCCGGGCGCTTGCTCCTGCGCGCACAACTTGCCGACAGTGAGAACACAAAAGACGGCTGAGCCAATTGCTATCGATCTTCGAGTAAAGCCCGGAGGTGTGCGCACGATTTTCATTCACCAATTTGGATGCGAGCAAGGTAGTGATGCGCCGCCCGCAACCTGGTGGAAAGTGTAACGCAAAGCAGACAGCAAGACTGCGATGTTTGGAAGAAAGGCGAAGGTGTCTGCTAAACTTGAAAGTTTGGGAAATGGCAAAAAAAGAGATACAAGCAAGAAGGTTCTTTGTGTCCGGGCGCGTACAAGGCGTAGGGTACCGCATTTTTGCGCAGGACGCCGCGCAGGAATTGGCCCTGCAAGGTTATGTGCGTAACCGGAACGATGGGCGCGTGGAAGTATTTGCAATGGGGCCGGCGGAAAAATTGGCACAACTACGCAAAGAATTGGGAAAAGGGCCTATGATGGCGCGGGTGATGGAAATCAACGAAGAGCCCGCCACGATAGACACGCGATATTCCGAAGATTTTTCGGTCGAGTACACCATCTGAAGAGGAGCAGCAGGAATGATCGATTTGAAGAAAATGATTCGCGAGGTTCCGGATTATCCAAAGCCGGGGATCCTGTTTTATGACTTGACGACGCTGCTGAAAGACAAGGCCGGATTTGCAGGATTGGTCGACCTGATGTACGAGCATTGCAAAGAGCAGAAAGTGGATTTGGTTGCGGGTATCGAAGCGCGGGGATTTATTTTTGCGCCGGCAATGGCTTATCGACTGGGTGCGGGATTTATTCCCATCCGAAAACCGAACAAGCTGCCGGCCAAGACCGCGAAAATTTCCTACGCGCTGGAATATGGAAAAGACATGTTGGAGTTGCACGAAGATGCGGTGCAAAAAGGCCAACACGTTTTGCTGTGCGACGATTTGCTGGCCACCGGAGGGACAGCGGCTGCGGCGGTGGAGCTAATTCGTTCGCTCGGCGGTATCGTGACCGGCGCGACCTTTGCCGTGGAATTGAATTTCTTGAAAGGGCGGGAGCGGTTGCCGGGGCTCGATGTGTTTTCTCTGTTGCGGTACGACAGTTAGAGATGATTGCAAGGCGGGTGGCATAAAGCCGCCCCTACGGGAGAAAGAGCTGGCCTCTCAAGTGCAAGAGACGCACGCGAGGGAGGACAAGATTCAAGGGCACAGGGAGAACAAAAAACATTCGAAATGGGCCAGCCAGTTTCAGGTAGTCGGCATGGCGGTTGGTTTGTGGCGGGTGTGGCGTTGGCGGATCGCTTCGAATAGCACGACTCCCGTGGCTACGGAGACGTTTAGAGATTTGACTGGGCCGGTGGTTGGCAGCGAGACTACGAAATCGCAACGCTTGCGCGTTAATTCGTGGAGACCTTTGCCTTCGCTGCCCATCACGATGCCGGTCGGCGTGGTGTAATCCACTTCGGTATAACTTTTTTCTCCGGCTTCATCAAGGCCCACCAGCCAGTAGCCCGCTTCCTTCAAATCTTCCATCGCGCGAACGAGATTTGTGACTTTCGCGACCGGTAGATGTGCTAACGCACCGGCAGAGGCGCGCGAAACTGTGTCGGTTAGGCCGGCGGCTCTTCGTTCGGGAATGACGACGCCATGTGCACCGGCAGCGAGGGCAGTGCGCACGACTGCGCCGAGATTGTGCGGGTCTTCCACACCATCCAGCAAAACAATCAGCCCCTGCTGACCCTTGGATTTGTTGGCGGCAGCGATGATGTCTTCCAGAGTGGCAGCGGCTCTTGCGGCGACCATTGCAACCACTCCTTGGTGATCCTTGGTATTCGCAAGCCGATCGAGTTGGCTGCGATCTTCGAAGCGAACAGCAATTCCGTTTCTGCGGGCGAGTTGCACGATGTCTTCGACGCGGGTGTCCTGGCGGCCTTTGGCGATGAGGATGCGATCAAAGGCGCTGCCGGCTTCCAACGCTTCGCGTACAGCATGAATTCCTGTGATTGTGTTCATTGAATGAAAGTCTACAGTTGCCAGTGAAGGTTGTCAGTAAAAACAGCGGTGAAATGCGCGAAGGACGGACGTTATTCCATTGCAGCGCAGAATTCCAAGATGCGTGTGTACGTAGATTTGACGGGAATGGCGAAGGGAAGAGCGGCGGCTTCATCGAGAAGTAGAATGACGCGATCGAGTTCGCCTTCGCCGGAACGGCCAGTAAGCGCCAGGCGGATGGGATGGAAGAGATCGCGGCTGCCAACGTGGAGTTCTTCTTTGAGTTGGTGGATGAGTTCCTTGAAGCGATCGGAATTCAGGTGGCCCGGTTGTAGCAGATGTAAAGCCAAATGACGGATGACGTCGCGGGCGGCATGACGGGCGAGGACTGCGTGGGATTCGGGTAGTTGCATGATTCGGGTGGCGTCAAATTCGAAGATGAGGCGCAGGATTTTAGCAAGTGCGGGGCGGTCGGCGGCATAGTGTCCAAGAAGAGAGGCGGCGTGATCGCACCAGACGAGTTGTTTCTCTGATGGTGCCGATTCGAGCCAATGATGTTCTTTTAGGAGTACGAGGACATCAGCGCCGCTATAGGGATTGGGACGGGGTTCGAGTTCGGGAGGTTCTGGCGGGTGCATGGAGTGAGTTTAGCGTGAAATTGGGGAAAGATTTACGGAGAGGGCCTGACGAGAGCCTGTGAGGCGAAAAACAAGAGCGAAGAAAAGATTTAACGCAGAGGTGCAGAGGACGCAGAAAAAAAACGGAGGCAGAAACCCAAGAGCACAGTCAGGAGTGACTGTGCCACGAGAAGTTAGGTTGAAAGGGTGGCAACTACTTGGGCGGCGATAGCTTCGCCACGGCCTACGGCGTCTACGCCTTCGTTTGTCTTGGCTTTCAGGTGAACTTTTTCAGTGGGAACGTTGAGGGATTTGGCCAGGATTTCTCGCATCTTCGGGAAATGCGGACCAAGCTTTGGCCGCTCTAGAATCACGACGACATCGATGTGCTCGATGGTGAATTTCTTTTCGTCGAGAAGTTTCTTAGCGTGCTCTAGAAACAGCAGGCTGTTCGCGCCCTTCCATTTGGGGTCGTTATCGGGAAAGTGGGTGCCGATGTCGCCGAGTCCTGCGGCACCGAGCAGTGCATCGACCATGGCGTGGGCAACCACGTCTCCATCGGAATGACCTACCGGACCTTTATCGAAAGGGATTTCCATCCCGCCGATTCTGAGTTTGCGGCCCTCGGCCAAGCGATGCAAGTCATAACCGATCCCACAGCGATAACTCATGATTTCTTCTGCTCGGATTGCAGGTAGAAACGCGCGAGTTCCATGTCGGCAGGCTTGGTGATTTTTATGTTGCGCTCGGAACCCAACACGACGTGCACATCGTGGCCTAGCTTTTCGATCAGGCCGGCTTCGTCGGAGGCGTTCACTCCATCGCTTGCCGCCAATGCGAATGCTTCCTTCAATAATTTGGCATCGAAGACCTGCGGCGTTTGCGCCAGCACGACGCGTTCGCGCGGTACGGTGGCGGTGATCAGCGCGACATCTTCGGGCAAGCTGGCGCGCTTTACTTCTTTAACTGTGTCCATCGCGGGAATACCTAGAATGGCGGCTTTGCAGCGGCGCGCTTCTTCAATGACGCGGGTAATTTGATCGACAGTAACGAACGGCCGCACCGCGTCGTGAACCAGAATTAGGTCAGTATCTTCTGAAACGGTAATCAATGCCTGGGCTACGGAATCCTGACGAGTGTCTCCGCCCTTTACAACCTTGACAGGCTGCGTGAATTTTTCTTTGGCGACAAGCGATTGCAGCCGCTCGATTTCATCACCGCGGGTGGCTACGATGATGCTGGTTACCAGCGGGCAAGCAGCGATGCGGCGCAGCGTCAGAATCAGAATCGGCACACCGTCGAGCTCTAGAAATTGTTTTGGCGCGCCGGCGCCCATGCGCGTCCCGAGACCTGCAGCGGGAAGAATGGCAACAATTTTGGTCATAAGGTGAATTGTCCGGCCGAAGCAAAGCGCGAGCAGCCTAAGCGCGGGACCCAATGAGGAATCTTACCTCAAGCACGGGCAGGAAGAAAATTGCTCTGGAGCAACCACTCTGGCGAGTTTCCGATTCATTAGATATATGGTCAGCATCCCTTAATAAGCACAAGCTCTGTGGCTTTGTCTCCGTCAAAAACAACCATCCAGGGGCTCATTCGGATGAAAAGCACATTCCGGGCTTTCCAGGCAGAATTCCGATAACAGCTTCTCCAATATGGAGACGCGTCTTTGACCGTCAAGAGATAGCCAAACTTTTCTTGCAGTTGCACTCTTGTTTTTTCAAAAACCAACTTCTCCCGGCCGGGATCACCAATCATCGTGCCCGTCGCAGCATCAACATCCATTCCAAAAAGATTGATCTTCCTGAGAATGTACTTGATATTCTTTGGATCGTTTTCGGATAGATATAGCAAAACCCATCCCGTGACAGCTGCAACCGAAACCGCCACAACTAACATTACCGCTCGAACCAGATACTTGGACATTTTAAGTTGGATCGATACCGGCGTACGGAGCACGGGCGGCTGGGGCGTCGAATCGTGGAGTAGGTTCTGGGCGGTCGTGACCAGTACCATTACCGTTTCCGTTGGTTAGCGTTGAGGTGTCGTAGCCCGAGACAGTTGCAGCAGCTGCGCGGGACGGCGATGCGTCGGTGCGGTCATCGATGCGGCCAAAGATCATTTTGCCTGCGGGCGTTTGGTGGACCGAGGTTACGAGGATGTCGATGGTGCGATTGATGAGCTTGCGCGCGCCATCGACAACGACCATAGTGCCGTCATCGAGATAAGCAACGCCTTGGGTAAGTTCCTTGCCTTCGCGCAAGATCAACACGCGCATGGATTCGCCCGGCAGAACCGCTGGCTTCATGGCGTTGGCCAGTTCGTTTACGTTGAGCACGGAAATCCCCTGCACGCGCGCTACTTTATTTAAATTGAAATCGGTAGTGACAATTTTGGAAGCGGTACGCCGCGCCAGCTCCATCAATTTTTGGTCCACACCCGCGCATCCTTGAATGTCGTCTTCCAGCACGCGAATTTCCAGGCCGCGCATCTTCTGCATGCGCTGCAAAACTTCCAGGCCCCGGCGGCCGCGTTGCCGCTTCAAAGAATCCGAGGAATCGGCCACCAATTGTAATTCGTGCAGAACGAAACGAGGCACGCCCAGGGTGCCATCGAGAAAATGTGTTTCGCAAACGTCAGCGATACGGCCATCAATCAGCACGCTGGTATCGAGAAGCTTCATGCTATTTATTGCGGAACCTGTGGAAGCCGCCGCAGGAACTTCAACAGAACTGGAAAGCGGAATATGCCGGAAATATTTTCCCTTATGGGAGCCGATGACCAGTCCGAGATATCCGAGAGCGAATAATGACATAAATTCGAAAAAAGACTTGGTGGGTTCAGGCTCGGCAGTTCGGGAAATAACCAGGGTAATGAGGAGGGCCGCGAGGAGACCGAGGACCGCGCCAACTGCTCCCCCCATAAGCCCGCTGATCTCCGCACGGCGCAATCTTAATTCGGCCAGCAGAATCACCATCGCCACCAGAAAGCCAAGACCAGCGGCGGGGAGTCCGTGAAATCCGAAGGGGCCGAGCGTGTAACAAAGAACGACGCTGGCGCTAACCAGGGCGAGACGCACAACCCAGAAATCCCAATGCTGTCCGAGAAATCGCGAGCTGGAATTATTTTCAATTGAACGTGACGCTTTAGCTTGGGAATTGATTGCAATGTTGCTCATGATTCCCCCTGTCAGAGACCACTCTTTCCGTGAGGGCAGCCGCGATGTAGACGAAACGGGACATTGCCTCTCGGGCGGAAGCAACTTATGTGGGGGTTTGTATACTCTTGAATTCAATGTCGCGTCAAGAGCTACTTAACTAGAAATAAAATACGTTGAACGCAGCGAAATTTTAGCGCGTGGCTCAGGATAGATAGATTCGTGGCACCCGTGGGCCAACTCCCGAGATTAAATCCGAGGTGACCGTGCCGATGCTGCGGGCGACAACATTCGCGGGGTACATGTGATCGCCGTCCTCTCCGTAAAGCGTGGCAATGTCTCCGATGGTTACTTCGGTGACGTCCGTGACATCGAGCATGGTGACATCCATTGAAACGATTCCAACCATTGGCGCGACGTGGCCGCGAATCGCAAATTGTCCGCGGTTGCCGAGCGAGCGATGCACTCCATCGTGATACCCTGCGGAAATTACCGCGACGCGCGAAGGGCGCTGTGGAACCCAACTGGCGTTATAACCGACGCCTTCTCCCGCACGAACGGAGCGGACGTTGATGACGCGGGCGCGCAGGCTCATCACCGGGCGCAGGCGGAGCTTCGTTTCGAATTCGGTGCGACGGTCCATCGGATCGAAGCCAGGATGATAGCCGTACAAAATCGCACCGGGACGAACCATGTCGGCCCAGGTCTCCGGCCGCGCGGCGATGGCCGCGCTGTTCGCGCAGTGGATGATCCCGGCGTCGATTTTTAAAGTGCGAAGACGATCGACGGCGGCGTTGATACGCTCCATCTGCAGGGCAGTCATCTGGCCAATCGGCGTGTCGGTGAGAACTTCAGAAGAAGCGAAGTGCGTAAAGGTGCCGTTCAGTTGCAGATGCCGACATTTCGCCAACTGGCGCGCAAAACAATCGATATCCTTTGGCTCGATGCCGAGACGGTTCATTCCCGTATCCATTTTCAAATGGATCGCAATATTCTTTTTGCGGTGCTTCGCAGCGGCGGATTCGAACATGGCGAGTTGTTCGCAACGGTGAATCGCGGGTGTCAAATCGTAGTCCAGCAGATTTTTTTCCTCGCCGGGCCAGAATCCACCCAGGACCAGGATCGGCTTGCGCACGCCGATCTTGCGCAACTCCATGCCTTCACCGGCAGAGGCGACGCCAAACCAATCCGAACCAGCTTTTTCAAGAGCTTTGGCAACTTGCGGGCCGCCATGGCCATAGCCGTTACCCTTTACGATGGACAAAACTTTGCGTGGCGTCTTCCTTTTTTCTGAAGGAGGATTCACGAAATCGCGAATGGCGTGATAATTCTGGGCAAGTGCCGGGAACGAGACTTCAGCCCAAACCGGGCGGCCCACAAAATCCAATGGATTTTTCTTCCTGCTAGTCATGAAATTTCCTGAAAAATATAGTTTACGATATTCCGGCGCCAGCGCGAAAAAGCCGCATGGACTGGCGCGAGAATGACAACGCCATAGTTAGGAGCAAACTAGGGTCCAAGCAGTTCTCTATTATTGCCAGCTTGCAACTGTTTCGTTCTGAGTGTCTTAGAGATAGTGCAGGATCACCTCTGCATTTTCGACTTCTCAGCTTTCGTTTCAAGCTGTAGACGGACAGACGCGGTGTGGCGCAGCGACTACATCTCATCCCCGCCGGCGAATTGCGAGAAGGCGTCTGGCGCGGCCTCTTCGAAACGCGTCAGCTTGCTGCGAAACACGAATTTAACTTTGTCGGTGGGGCCGTTGCGCTGCTTGGCAATCAGGATATCGGCCATGTCGCGTTCTTCCGGCGTGGCATTCAGATTGAAGAAATTCGGCCGGTAGATGAACATCACCACGTCGGCGTCCTGCTCAATGGCGCCGGACTCGCGAAGATCGGAAAGTTGCGGGCCGCGTTCTTCGCGTTCCGGAGCGCGCGTCAACTGACTGAGAACCAGGACAGGAATTTGCAATTCCTTGGCCAGGCCCTTGAGCCCGCGCGAAATGCTGGAAACTTCTTCCTGACGTGAACTGAAACGGCCACGACCAGTGATGAGCTGGAGATAGTCGACCACAAGCAAAGAGAGACCTTTATCGCGTTTCAGGCGGCGCGCCTTCGCTCCAATTTCCAAAACGCTGGTGGAACCGGCGTCGTCGATCCATAGCGGCGCTTGGGAAATGCTGCCCAAGACTTCGGTCATCTTACGCCAGTCATCGCGGCTCAGATGGCCGGAGCGGAATTTGTGCGCATCGATTTGCGCGACAGATGCGACAAGGCGCTGCAGCAACGATTCTTTGGACATTTCCAGGCTGAACACGGCCACAGGCAAATTTCCGCGAATCGCAATATTTTCCGCCAAGTTCAACGCCAGTGCCGTTTTCCCCTGCGAAGGACGCGCCGCAAGAATAATCAATTCGGAGGGCTGCAATCCGGAGAGAAGTTTGTCGAGTTCGCCATAGCCGGTCGAGATTCCGGTGACGCTCTTCCCTTCCCGGAAGATTTTCTCCAGGCGCTCGAAATTGTCGCGAACGATATCTTTAATGGAGATGAGGCCGGCTTTAACGCGATCTTCCGCCAGCGCAAAAATGCTGGATTCCGCGTTGTCGAGGATTTCGTCGGCGCCGGCTTCGCCTTCCATGGCGCATTGCTGAATGCTGTGCGTGGCATGGATCAGATTGCGGAGTAGGGCTTTTTCTTTGACGATGTGTGCGTAGTGCTCGACGTTGCTGACACGCGGCATGCCATCGACAAGCGAAGCCAGGTAAGGCGCGCCGCCAGAAGCCTCAAGTTCGCCGCGCCGCTGCAGTTCCTCGGTTAATGTAACGAAGTCAATGGCGCGTTGCGATTCGCCAAGCACAATCATCTGGGTATAAATATGACGATGATGCGGTAGGAAAAAATCTTCGGCCTTGAGGGACTCTATCGCGGTATTCAGTACGTTGTTATCGAGCAGAATCGCGCCGAGAATGGATTTCTCCGCGTCAATGTTGCTGGGTAATGGCCGCTCAAGAGTGGTTTCGACAGGCATGGAAAGAGATGAAGCTCCCTTATCATCTTCGCTTTTATTTCGCTATTGAAGCACGGCGGGCTCGCCCAGGCAAGTCGAAATTTTTCTCTGCTCGCGTGATCCCCTGTCCGCCACAACGATGAATAGATTGTCTGCGTAAGTAAGCGGCGCGTCAATCGGGCGAGCTGTGCATAGTTAAGGAAATCGCGGAAAACTTTTGTGCGCTTCAAAATATTAGAAGTCGCCACGGAGACGAGCAAAAAAATAAGGGACACGCGGATGGTGCCCTTTACGGAAACGGACCGACTCGGAAGGCGGTCCCTACAAAACAAAGCGCCGGTGCTGTGTCGCGAGCGCCGGCGCCGTAATGCCAAGAGTAGAGCGAAATTTACAATTACACTTCTTTTTCGACGTGGACCTTCACTTCGGCGGTGATGTCGCGGAACACCTTGATGGTGACCGGGAATTCACCGAGCGCACGCAAGGATTCCGGCAACTGAATCTGGCGCTTGTCAACTTCGAAACCCTGCGTCTTCAACGCATCGGCAATGTCGCCATTGGTGACGGAGCCGAAGAGTTGATCGTTTTCGCCGGTCTTGCGCGTGAACTTGAGCGAAACGCCGGAAAGCAATTCCGCCTGCTTCTTGGCGGCATCGAGTTCCGTGGCGGTCTTCTTTGCCAACGAGCCGCGAATGCGCTCCAGGGCCTTCATGTTGCCGGGCGTGGCTTCGATGGCGTATTTGTTCGGCAAAAGATAGTTCCGGGCGTAGCCGGGCTTCACGGTAACCACGTCGCCGCGGTTACCCAACTTATCGACATCTTCCTGAAGAATGATCTGCATGATGAATCTCTAGCTCCCTTTTTTAAGCTGTGGCTTTCGGGGCCTCGACAACGCGAGGCGCCTGGATTCCCGCCGCACTTCCGGCAAACGGCATGAGGGCGATATTGCGTGCGCGCTTGAGCGCAACGCCGAGCCAACGTTGATGGCGCGAGCAAACTCCGGTCATGCGGCGAGGCAGAATCTTGCCGCGCTCCTGCACGAACTGCGAAAGAATGTCGGCGCGCTTGTAGTCGATCATGTCCATCTTCTCGACACAGAACTTGCAGACTTTCTTCTTGCGGAAATATTGCCGTTTACCACGAGGCCGGCCACCTGGCCCGCCCGGTCCGCCGGGACCTCCGGGTCCGCCTTCGCGGCGTCCGCCTCCACCACCGGGGCCACCTTCACGGCGACCTCCGCCACCACCACCCTCGCGATGTTCACGAGGAGCAGAGGGAGCGGCAGCTTGTACTGGCTTTTGTTCGTCTGACATACCTTCCTACCTTTCCCATGTAGCTCCGGGCCTTCGCATCGAAGCTTTTGAAGCAATTACTTTTCGGAGAACGCGATTGCACGCGCTCCCGCAAAACCTTTCACACAAATTTAGCTGGCCGGCGCCGCTTCCGGTGCAGCAGCGGGAGGCACGATCGGAGGAGCAGCAGGAGCCGGTGCAGCCGCGCGCCGCGGGCGGCGAGCGGCACGAATCTCGCGCTTGTGCGTCAGCTTCTTCTGAAGCTTCAGCGCTTCATCGAGGCGCACCACCTGGTACTTGATGACCGGGTCCTGCACACCAAGGCGGCGCTCAATTTCCTGCATCAGGTCGCCATGCCCGGTGCGCACCTGCTGGTACACATAAATACCTTCGCGATGCTTTTTGACCTTGTAAGCAAGCTTGCGCGTGCCCCAATGCTCGGTCTTCTCGATCTTGGCGCCTTTTTCCGCGCACACATGCTCGATCGAAGCGATGACTTTCTTCAACTCATCTTCCGGCGTGGCCGGGCGGACAATAAAGATCAAATCGTACAAACGCTCTTCCATGATGACCTCGTTTCCTTCTCTTCCCGGCACGAAGCCGGCAATCCGTAAAACTTTTGCTTCTCTAACCAAACTCTTTTCGCCTCATCTGCGGGCGGCGTAAAGCCGCCCCTACATCCTGAAGCTCAGGCGAGTCGCCGCCCCTACTCTTCCGACGGCGGCACACGGCGGTTGTACTTATTCATCGCGGCGTCGATGCCTTCTTTCAAGATCATCTCCACCGCATCGCCTGCCGTCGCAATCATCTCGGCGGCAACTTCCAACTGTGCTTTCTTCATCGGGCGCAGCACATAGTCCGCAAGATCGCCGACCGGATGATCTGGACCGCAACCCAAGCGAAGCCTGGCGAACTCTTGCGTCCCCAGAGAACTGGTGAGCGATTTGGCGCCGTTATGCGTGCCCGGCCTGCCATGCTTACCAATCCGAATCATGCCCCAGGGCAAATCCCGCTCGTCATAAATCGCGAGAAGTGCTTCCGGTCCCAGTTCGTACTTGCCCAGCAGTTCCCTTGCGGAAATTCCGCTGAGGTTCATGTACGTTCCGGGCTTTGCCAGGATGACTTCTTCCCCGGCAATTTTTCCAAGTCCTACCAGCGCCTTGCCTTCGGGCCGCTCCACGCGAATCGCAGCGCGGTTGGCAATCTCGTCCACGGTAAGAAAACCGAGGTTATGCGGCGTCCACTGATACTCCGGGCCAGGATTGCCAAGGCCAACGATGAGCCGCATAGTGAGTTGCGCGAAGCAGGCAAAAAAGAATTACTTCTTCTTTTCCTGCTTTTCGGCTGGTTTGGCGCCTTCCTCGCCTTCTTCGCCTTCCACTTCTTTCTTGCCCTTCTTGATAACTTCGGGCTCGGCCGGTGTCGCGCCTGGAATTGCAGCCACTTCCGCGGGCTTTTCTTCTTCCACGCGCAGAGCCACAACGTGGGAAAGCACCCGGTCGGGATCGGTCAAGAGCTTCATCTTGTTTGGATCAAGGGGAAGATCGCTGGCGCGCAAATTCTGGTTCAAGCGCAAGCCGCTGATGTCCACCTTGAATTCGGTGGGGATGTCGGAGGGCAAGCATTCGATTTCAACTTCGCGGGTGACGACTTCGTAGACGCCACCGTCGACCTTAACACCAGCCGGTTCGCCGAAGGTGTGTATAGGCACCTTGACTTTCATGCGGACGTCCATCGCGATGCGCAGAAGATCCACGTGCAGCAAACGGCCGCTGACCGGATCAACTTGCCAATCCTTCACAATCGCCGGTTCGTGCTTTCCGGCCAGGTCCACTTGAAACAAAGTGTTGTGACCGGTTTCTGAGCGGAGAATCGCCGTAACTTGCTTGGTGTTCACGGCAAGAGCGATCGCTTCGCCTTTGCCGCCATAAAGAGTCGCGGGCACTTTACCGCTAACGCGCAACCGCCTTGCTTCATTTTTGCCCCGTGTGTCGCGAGGCGCGCCTTCCACAATGATCTGAGCCATAGCTTCTTTCCTTCCCTGGAATCACTTCCGGCTAAACTTCGCCGGAGAATCTCAAATAAACAACTCGCTGATCGAAGTCTCTTCGTGAATCGAACGAATGCCACGCGCGAGCAAATCCGCGACACTCAAAATCTTGATCTTCTTCAACTTTTTCGCGGCTGCCGACAACGGCACTGAATCCGTCGCCACCACTTCCGTAATCCGCGAATTCTCGATGCGCTCAACTGCCGGTCCCGAAAAAATGGGGTGCGTGCAAGCGGCATAAACCTGCGTCGCGCCACCGTTCAAGAGCGCTTCGGCCGTCTTTACCAGCGTGCCTGCGGTATCGATGATGTCATCGACAATTAACGTGCTGCGGCCACGTACGTCTCCGATCAGGTGCATCACTTCGCTGACGTCCACATCCACACGGCGTTTATCTACGATCGCCAGCGGCGCATCCAACTTCTTCGCAAATGCCCGGGCGCGCTCGACGCCGCCCGCATCCGGCGAAACCACCGTAAGATTCGGCAGCTTCATTTGCTTGAAATGCTCGATCAGCACCGGCGAACCATACAAGTGATCGACCGGCACATCGAAGTAGCCTTGAATCTGCGGCGCATGTAAATCCAAAGTCAGCGCCCGGCTGGCTCCCGCCGTTTCCAGCAAGTCCGCCACGAGCTTCGCGGATATCGGAACGCGTGGCTTATCTTTACGATCCTGCCGCGCGTAGCAGTAATACGGCAGAACCGCGGTGATGCGCCACGCAGAAGCGCGCTTGAACGCATCAATCATCAGCAACAATTCGAGCAGGTGGTTATCCACCGGATTGCAGCAGGGCTGCACCACAAAAACGTCGGCCCCGCGCACATTTTCCAAAATCTGAAAATAAATCTCGCCGTCACTGAAGCGGCCGAGCAGTGCTTTGCCCAACGGCACATCCAAATGATGACAGATCGAATCGGCTAAAGCCGGATTCGCGGTGCCGGTAAAAATTTTGAACCGTTCGTCGTGCACGCTTCGCTCACCCTGGTCATCGCGTGGCGATGACAACATGAAACGCAAACTGGCCCGAAAGTTTTGTACCGTAAAAGTTGAAAGAGTCAGAGCGGAGCGATGCTGAGGTTCAGCCGACGAACGCGCTTTTCATCGAACGCGCAAATTTGCTTCGAGAGACACTCTCGCAGACAAAACTTTGGTCGTGCGGAAACCCGACAGCAGCTCGGCGCGCCTTTGCTGGGCTCGGGAAAACTCCAAACACCGCCGAACCGCTACCAGCCAGCAAGGCTTCTGACGCTCCCCTTCGGAGTAACGCCCGCTTGATTTGACCAAGGCGCGAATGTCGCTGAAACACAGCCCTTTCGAAATCGTTCGAAAGACCTGCTCCCTGCGAACTCCAACACAGAGCACAGAACTTATATAGCTTATGGGCTGCGGCAGATTTTGTCAACGAAGCCAATTCGGGCGCGTGCAGCCACCGGTAGGCATCCGGCGTAGGCACATGAATCTCTTTGGGAGCAACGATCAGATAAGTCGAGCGGGGCAGATCCGGCAAAGGGTAGATTTCTTCGCCCTTCCCTACTCCAAGGGCACAACCGCCGAAGAGGAAGAAAGGAACGTCCGCGCCGAGGTTTGCTGCAATCGCCAACAGGCGTACCGTGTCGATTCGCTTGCCGGTCAGGCGCAGGTAGCCAAGCAGCGCCGCCGCAGCGTCACTTGAACCACCGCCCAGTCCGCGGCCTGCCGGGATTTTCTTCTCCAGCAGGATTTCAACTCCAGAGCGGATTCTTAGCTCGCGCCGCAATGCATCCACCGCCCGGTACACCAGGTTCCTTTCGAGTGGTTCTTCGGAAAGCACCGAATTGCCGCGCACGGTTAGCGAAATCCCGGACTGCCTGGAGTGCCGAAGCTGTAAGTTGTCATGCAGCGAGACGGTTTGAAATATCGTACGCAATTCGTGATAACCATCGGCGCGCTTGCCGAGGACTTCAAGACGCAGATTTACTTTTGCGTACGCTGGGATCCGCACTTCATTCATCATTTACTCAGTCTGGGTATTCCGTCAGGGTTTTGGGTCGGTTGCCGGCGACTTCTGCGCCACGCGATGTTTCGCCTGGCCCAACTTCTTTTCCAAGTCCGCAACTTTATCGTTTTCCACGTCGCCAGGCAAGGAACGATGCCACTCCGCCAGTGACTTTTCCCATTCCGTTGCGGCCTGCTCCATTTTTCCTTGCTTGGCGTAAACATCGCCCAAATGGCCGCGGATGGTTGGATCGTGAGATTCGCGCTCCACAGCCTTATGCAGAGCGGCTTCAGCTTCGTCCAGTTTATTTTGTTTGTAGTACACCCAGCCCAAGCTGTCGAGATAAGCGCCACTAAATGGCTCTTGATCCAACGCGCGCTGAATCATTTCTCGCGCTTCATCCAAGCGCAGGCCCCGGTCAGCGAGCATATAGCCGTAATAATTCAGTGCCGCAGCGTTTTTCGGATTTACGTTTAATACTTTCTTAAATTCCTCTTCTGCCTTATCGAACTGCTTCTGACGTTCGTAGATTGCTCCCAGCAAGAACCAGGTCATCTCATTTTCGCGGGGATCGCCGGGGATCGCTTCGGCTTTGTGCGCCGCATCTTCCGCTTCCTGGTACCTGCGCGCCCGCTCGTAAACCTGAGCGATGTTTAAGTAAATATCTCGATCGGCGACATTGCTCTTCAGGCTTCCTTGAAGCAGCTTAACCGCCTCGTCCGGCTGCTGATTCTCTCCCAGAAGCAGTGCGTAGCTGGCGCGAATCGGGCCGTCTGTCGGATACTTTGCCAACGCTTCTTTTCCAGTCAGCAACGCTTTCGGCAAATCCTTCGATTGCCGGTACGTTTCCATCAACAGCAAACGCGCGCGCCGGTCTTCCTCGTCACCAAGGTGGCCAAGTTCCTGGTAGGTGTAAATGGCCGCCTGATAATTCTGGGCGTCACGATAGAGCTGACCAAGTTGCTGGTAAAGGATGGCAAGCGAACGACGGCGATTTGGCAGAACCGCTGATTGCGATTTAACGCCACTCACCGCGTCCGATAGAACTTTGATCGCATCATCATAGCGTCCTTGCGATTCGTAAATCATGGCCTCGTTGTACATGACCTCGAGGCTTCCCGGCGCATATTGGCGAGCCTTCACCAGATTTTCTTCCGCTTTATCCAACTGGTGCAGCTCGCGGTAGATTTGCGCGATGCGGAGGTACACATCGGCGTCGTCCGGCATTACATCGGCTAATTTCTGGTAAACCGTGAGAGCTTCTGGATATTTTTCTTCGGAGAGCAGCGTCTGGCCGAGGCCGCGCAGATGCGACAGTTCAGATGGATCAAGCTCCACGGCCTTGCGATAAGCCTCTTCCGCCTTGGTGTAATCCTTGGTCTGCGTGTAGGCATCACCCAGCAAATCGTAAAGTACCGGGGAAGGCGAATGAGCAGTCGCGGTTTCCAGCAACTTGATCGCTTCATCCGACTTGTTCTCATCGAGAAGCAATTGGGTGAGCTGCTCCATAGCCGCATCGTTATCGGGGTCGGCTTGTAACATCGCGCGAAGCACCTGCTCGGCCTTCTCTGGTTCATTGTGCAGGCGGTATAAACGAGCGAGCCAGAGCGAGGATTCCGCATCGGAAGGGTCGAGGCGGTGAACCTCGCTAAATTCGGCAATCGCTTTACCCACCATTTCACTTTGTGCGCCGGAGCTGCCATTGATATCGCCAAGACTGCGCAGATAAATTCGGCCTAAGAGCTTGTGGGTCGCCAAATCGTTAGGATCGCGTTTTAGAATTTCAGTGGCTTCGGTAACCGCGTCGTGAACGCGCTGCGCTTTCCAATACATTTCCGCCAAGCGCTCGCCAATGATGGGCGACTTCGGATCGATGGAATAGGCTTTCTTGTAAGCCTCGATTGCCCGTGTCGCGTACTCGCTTTGACTGGTCTGCTCGTACTGAATTTCGTAGAGGTGGCCCAGCGTGAAATTGTAATAGGTTTCCGCGCGGGGAGACATTTTCTCCGGAGCTTTGGTGGCGCCTGCAAAAGTGGTCTGGGCAAGAAGCGGGTAGCTTGCCAGCGCAGCTAGGGCAAAAGTGAGGCAAATACGAATTGGCTTCATAAGGAGTCCATAAACTTTAAGTATCCCATGAGGCCGAAATGCGGTCAAAAGCGAAAATGCGGCTCGGTTTCGATGCGCGATGCCCCACTTGAGTGAGATGCGTCGCAGACAATCTATGTTTCTAATGGAAAGAAATTAGTGAAGAAAATGACGCATGCTGGTGAACACCATCGCCATTCCCAAGCGGTCGGCGGTCGCGATTACGTCCGGATCCTTCACTGAGCCGCCCGGTTGGATGATGCTAGTGGCACCAGCTTTCGCCGCTTCTTCGACACCGTCAGGAAACGGAAAGAACGCATCGGAAGCCACGGCCGTGCCTTGGAGAGATTTCTGCGCTTTCAAGACCGCGATTTTTACAGAATCGACGCGACTCATCTGCCCCGCGCCCACGCCCATCGTTGCTCCCTCCTTGGCAAACACGATGGCGTTAGATTTGACGTGCTTGCAAATCTTCCAGGCAAACTTCAAATCGGCAAGCTCCTCTTCGGTAGGGGCACGTTTCGTTACAATCTTCAATTCCTTGTCATAAAGAACGCCCAAGTCCGGCTGTTGGACTAGCATGCCGCCCAAAATCCGTTTTAGTTGTAATTCCTTATCATGATTCAAAGCGCCTTGCGGAAGTTGCAGCAGGCGTAAGTTTTTCTTGGCGGCAAAAATTTCCTGCGCACGATCGGCAAAGCCGGGCGCTACGATGCATTCCACGAATAATTTCGAGACTTCTTCGGCCGTTACCGCGTCAACGATGTGATTGAAAGCCAGCACACCTCCGAAGGCCGAAACCGGGTCGCACGCGAATGCTTTGGTATAAGCCTCTACTAGCGTGGCCTGTTGCGCGGCTCCGCAAGGATTGTTGTGCTTGATGATGACGGCGGCGGGCCGCCCGAATTCTGCAACCAGACTGCGCGCGGCTTCAAGGTCGACATAATTGTTATAAGAAAGCTCTTTGCCCTGCAGTTGCTTTGCAGCTGCCAAACCTTCGGGAGGGCGTCCTGCAGGAGTGTAAAGAGCCGCAGCCTGGTGCGGATTTTCTCCATAGCGAAGCTCTTGCTTGAGGCGGAACGCAAGATGCAACCGCTCGGGGAGTTTTGCTCGGGCCGCGACCTCAAGGTGGCCATTTTGTTGCGTGAGCCGCTCCAATTCCATCGTGATCAAGCCGTCGTAGCGGGAAGTGGTGGCAAAAACTTTGCGTGCGAGTTCCAACCGCAACGGCAAAGACGTTTCCCGGCCCGCTTCCAATTCCTTCGCAATGCGATCATAATCTCCTGGTTCCGTGACCACAGTAACGCTCTCAAAATTTTTTGCGGCAGACCGCAACATCGTTGGGCCGCCGATATCAATGTTTTCGATCAATTCCTCGGCGGGCAGATAAGCCTTCGCAGCAGTGGCTTCGAAGGGATAAAGGTTCACCACCACCAGGTCGATCGGCGATATGCCGTGTTCCTTGGCCTGTTTTTCATCTTCAGAGTGATTGCGGCGGTACAACAGTCCACCGTGGATTTTTGGATGCAATGTTTTTACGCGGCCGCCCAGCATTTCCGGCCAACTGGTGAACTCGGAGACGTCCTTCACCGGGATTTTTTCGTCGCGCAGGAGTTTTGCGGTTCCCCCAGTGGAAAGGATTTCGATTTTCAGCGCGGCAAGGCGCCGAGCGAAATCCACGATTCCCGTTTTGTCGAATACGCTGAGCAGCGCACGTTCCACAGCCATGTCATTCCTCCGGCGGCAAATAGAATCTATAAGTGTACGCGGGAGAGACAGGTTGTAAAAGTGTCGGTCTGTGGGAATCGGTTCGAGGAATTTCTTAGGTTTTTACCAGGGCCTTCAGCTTCACCGCGCCGTTCACGGTTTCCACGACATATTCAACATCGCGGCATTGTTTTTGGGTTTGCAGATCTTTGGTCTTTTTGCGCACGAATTCGTTAAAGCCCTCGCGCGTCAGCTTGGCCGTTTCCTCGCCGGCAGATTGTTTCGCTTGCAGGAAAGCCTCGTACAACTGATCCACTTTTTGCGTTTCTTTTTCCGGCTCGGAACAAACCATGCGAAAGGCCTTGGCGGCTTCGGCGGCCGTCCCCGCAGCTGGGGTGCCTTCCTTTGCTGCTGATTGGTTACGCGCGCGTTCGGCTTCAATCGCTTTCGCCGCTGCGCCGAAATGACGCTGCACTTTGCCTTCTTCGCGCAAAGCCAGTTTCTTGCGGAAGACATCCTTATACTTCGCGTAAGTCTGCGAAAGATTGCTGAAGCGGAAGCGCTGGGCGAATTTCAGTTCGCCGCCTCGTTCACTGTAGCGGCGAACCAGTTGGTCGATGCGCCATTCGATTTCGGTGGGAGGACGCTTTCGCCCGCCCCCGAAAAACATGTCGTACTCAATCTTCAACTGGCGGATATCCCGTTCCAGCTGCGCCAGGTCTTCGTCGATGGTCGCCATGAAGGCAAACTCCTGCGAAGTTCATGCTAGGAGCATGAATTGTCAGCGTCAATGCAGAAGGCGAGTGATGCTGCGCAATGAACAATTGGGCTGCCGGACATGGACTGGCCGGGGGGGCAGCTTACGATTGCGGCCCGGGAAAGCCTGTGCTCAAATGACGCCATGGCCGAACGAGCGAAACCAGTGATCAGCGAGCACCAGGCGTTGTTGCGCCAAGTGCCTTCCGTCGACGAACTGTTGCTCCGGCCGCGCATTGCTTCACTTGCCCTGCGCATGGACCGCAGCTATCTGGTCGAGATGGTTCGAGAGGTCTTGGCAAGCATTCGGCGTGGACTGGCGTCCGGAGACGCGTCTGCCCAGACGATGTTGGGGCCTGCTGCGCTAGCGGAGAAATTAGAGGACTACGTGGAGGAAGTGCTGGAACCTTCCCTGCAGCCGGTCATCAATGCTTCTGGCGTAATTCTGCACACCAACCTGGGTCGAGCGCCATTGAGCGAGTTGGTCATTGAAGAGTTTCGACGCACCGCGATTCACTACAACAATTTGGAATACGACCTGGCGGAAGGCGCACGGGGAAAACGAGACGTACACACCTCGCGGTTGCTGCAACGGCTTACCGGTGCAGAAGCGGCAATTGTCGTAAACAACTGTGCGGCAGGATTGTTGGTCACTCTGGCCGCGCTGGCCCGCGGTGGGGAGGTAGTCGTCTCGCGCGGCGAATTGATCGAGATTGGCGATGGCTTTCGCATTCCCGAAATCATGGAGCAGAGTGGCGCGGTTTTGCGCGAGGTAGGAACCACCAACCGCACGCGAATCGGGGACTATGAAAACGCAATCAATGAGAAAACGCGAATTCTGCTGCGCGTTCATCCTTCCAATTTTCAGGTCACTGGCTTCACGGAAAAGCCTGAAGTGGCGGAGTTAATTCGGCTTGGCCAAAAGGCTGGCCTGCCCGTCGTGGAGGATCTGGGTTCGGGCTGCCTGGTGAATCTTTCAGTCTGCGGAATAACGGAGCCGGTTGCGCGCGAAAGTGTCGAGGCTGGATTCTCTCTGGTGCTTTTCAGCGGCGATAAACTTCCGGGGGGCCCGCAAGCGGGAATTATCGCCGGTAAAAAGGAATTGGTGGCCAAGGTACGCCGGCATCCTTTATTTCGCGCGCTTCGGGTGGACAAGCTGACGATTGCCGCACTGGAAGTGACTTTGCGGGCTTATCTGCAGGCCAGTTGGGCCGAGATTCCTGTGCAACAGATGATCCGCGCTACTCCGGAAGAAATCGGGCGCCGCGCTGCCGACTTTGTGCATGGTTTGCAATCTTCCAATCTGCCCTCGGATGTGAAGATAGAAATTGTAGATGGGACTTCGCTCGTTGGCGGCGGTTCTACTCCCTCGCAATCTTTGCGTACGAAATTAATCCGTATCGCCAGTTCACGCTATTCGGCTTCGGTGTTGGAAGAACAATTGCGCACTGGCATCACCGGGGTTACGGGGATTCCCGTGATTGCGCGCATCGAGGACGATTGCCTGTTGATCGACCTTCGCACCGTTTTTCCCGAACAAGAAGCTTCCCTCGGCCAGATGCTGGCAGCCGCGCTAGGCTAATTTTAAGAATTTTAACCATGTTGGGATTCTCAGTTTCGCGGAAACAACTTATTCCTGTCACAAAAGGATTGGTGCCTCTCCTCAAAGGTTGGGCGTTGATTCGCGTTCGGCTGGCGGGGATTTGTAATACGGATGTTGAGATTCTTGGCGGGTACCACGACTTCCATGGCGTTGTGGGACATGAATTTGTTGGTGAAGTCGTTCAACTTAGCGGCGTTTCAGGCAAAATTGAAAAGCGTTGGATTGGGAAACGGGTCGCCGGAGAGATCAACATTCCCTGCAGCGCATATGGCTACAAACCGCAATGCGATTTTTGCCGGCGTGGATTGAAAACACATTGTGCACGACGAAAAGTGTTGGGCATTATTGGCCACGACGGAGCCTTCGCCGAATATCTGACCTTGCCTCTTGAAAATCTTCATCTCATTCCCGCAGGTGTCAGTGATGAGCAAGCAGTCTTTGTAGAACCGCTCGCGGCTGCCTGCCAAATTCTCGAACAAATTGATATTCGCCGCTTTCCCGGCGCGGCGGTTGTTGGTGATGGGAAACTGGCACAACTCATTGCCATGGTCATACGGTCTGCCGGATGCGGAGTGACGCTCTACGGCAAGCATGCAGCAAAATTAAAGTTGGCGGCGAACAACGGGATCAAAACAAAAAAAGTTCACGGTGATGCGCGCGATTTGAAAAACGCAAAACAAAATTATCGTCTGGTCGTGGAAGCCACCGGCTCGCCGACAGGATTGCGCCTTGCAGAAGAGATGACCGAGGCGCGCGGGACGCTCGTTCTTAAATCGACATTCCACGGCGCTTCTCCGGTTGAGACTTGGCCGATCGTTGTAAAAGAAATCACGGTAGTGGGCTCGCGCTGCGGGCCGTTTGAAAGGGCGATCGCTTTACTTCGCTCTGGAAAAGTCGATCCAACACCTTTGATTTCTCGAATATTTCCATTGCACGAAGCGCCGAAAGCAATCGCCCACGCACAAAAACGGGACGTGATGAAAGTGCTATTGAAACAAGAAGGTAAAATAGACCGGACTAACGCTATCACAAACGGTTGATGCACGAAGCCACGCACGCGGCTCCAAAACCATTATCAATATTGACTACGGTAACGTTGGATGCGCAGGAATTCAGCATTCCCAGCAACGCCGCTACACCCCCAAAACTTGCGCCGTAACCCGTGCTGGTCGGCACCGCGATCACTGGCACGCTGACGAGTCCGCCCACCACGCTGGGCAGCGCGCCTTCCATCCCGGCAATGCAGATAATTACGCGCGCTTCCGTCAATTGCATGCGGTGATCCAACAGCCGGTGAATTCCCGCCACACCCACGTCGTAAATCTGTTCGACGCGATTGCCCATCAACTGCGCAGTAAGCACCGCCTCTTCGCCAACATGAATGTCGCTGGTTCCTGCGGCAACGACCGCGATCGTTCCTTTGCCGGTAATCTCGCGGCTGCGCTCAATGGTAATCACCCCAGACAGCGGATGGAATTTCGCCGCTTTACTTACGCGTTTTACTGCGGCAAATATCTTTTTGTCTGCGCGGGTGATCAGCACATTGTGTTGGCTATCCTTGTGCCGCAGCATCGCGCGCACGATTTCCGCCACCTGCTCCGGCGTTTTGCCCTTGCCAAAAATAACTTCCGCAAAGCCCTGGCGTATGGATCGATGGTGATCCACCTTGGCAAAGCCAATATCTTCAAAAGGTAGATGCTTGATCCGCTCCATCGCGGCCTTGGAAGAGAGTTTTCCGCTCTCCACCGCTTTCAAAAGGTTCAAAACTTCTTCAGCTCTCATAATTTACCCGGGCCGAATTTTACCATTTGTCTCCGCACCTACATATGCTTGACTAGACCTTGGTCCACTGAGATATTGAAGGTATCCGCACAAACCATGCTTCCAGCAAAAGACAAAACCATCACTGTTGGTGTGACCGGCGCAAGCGGCGCCATCTTTGCGCAAAAGATCCTGTCTCTTCTGGAAGACGACCCATGCGTCGCTCGTGTGCATCTGGTCGTAACGGAAACCGGCCAACGATTGTTCGCCGAAGAACTCGGCATCACATCGGGCGAACTTAAAAAGTTGCCCGCCCGCATCATCGGCCGCGCATCGAAAAAAATTGAGACGGTCCCGAACAAGGACGTCGGCGCATCCATCGCTTCCGGCAGCTACGATGTCAGCGCGATGATTGTAATTCCCTGCACCATGGGCGCGCTTTCCGCCATCGCCAACGGAATGAGCGACGATCTTGTGGGCCGGTCCGCGGACGTGATGCTTAAGGAAGGACGCAAATTAATTTTGTGCGTCCGCGATACGCCGTTTAATCGCGTCCATCTGGAGAATATGTTGCGCGCACAACAAGCCGGCGCAGTGATCATGCCGGTGGTTCCAGCGTTCTATGACAATCCGCGCAGCATCGACGACATCGTCACGCAATTTTGCTGCCGAGTTCTTGCGCAGGCCGGCCTGCCCCAGGAAAAAATGCACCGCTGGACGGGAAGCGTCCCAGGAAAGAAATCGGGATTGTAGCACGCCATGGCCAATCGTCTCAGCACCGTGCTGGAAATGATCAAGTTTGAGCACTCGGTTTTTGCGCTGCCCTTTGCGCTGACCGGAGCGCTGCTGGCAGCGCGTGCTTCAACCCACGGCTGGCCGACATTGATGCAAATACTCTGGATTATTGTAGCGATGGTGGCGGCACGATCCGCGGCAATGACTATCAACCGCATCGTTGATGTGCGCTATGACAAAGAGAATCCGCGCACCAAAACGCGCGCGCTCGCAACCGGTGCGTTGTCTATTTCCTTTGCTTGGGCATTCACGGCCATTGCTGTTGCCGTATTTTTTGTAGCCGCCTGGCAACTGAATCCACTGGCGCTAAAACTTGCGCCGGTGGCCATCGCGGTCTTGTTTTTCTATTCATTCACCAAGCGTTTTACTTCCTGGTCGCATTTCGTGCTCGGCTTCGCGCTGGGTATTTCCCCCGCTGCCGCATGGATCGCAATCACGGGCGGCCTGGATTGGCGCATGCTGATTCTCTGCGGCGCGGTCACGCTATGGGTGGGTGGGTTTGATGTGCTCTACGCTTGCCAGGACGTGGAATTCGACCAGCAAGCCGGCCTCTACTCCGTGCCAAAGCGCTTCGGCATCGCAACTTCCCTGCAAATTGCGCGAGCCATGCACGTTGGCGTCGTCATTCTATTGAGTTGGCTCGCCGCCAGCTTCGGCTTGCCATGGCCTGCCTGGGTCGGAATTGTTGTGGTTGCGGCATTGCTTGCGTACGAGCATTCCCTGGTTCACGCCAACGACCTTAGCAAGCTGAACGCTGCGTTTTTTACCGTGAACGGGTATATTAGTATTCTGTTTCTATTGTTCTGGGGCGCTGCGGCGGCGGTTTGGCGAGTTTGAATTGTTTGAAATTTGTGAAATGTGTAGCGCTGCATTGCCAAGCGCCATCTAAAAAGCGAGTGGAACGTGGCTGAACTAACGATCACCGACAGAAAGCTGGAGCCTATAGCTGAAAAATTGCTGGCCGGCGACCGATTGACCTTTGAAGATGGCGTTACGCTATACAAGACTCCCGATCTACTCGCTGTAGGTTGGCTGGCGAATCACGTCCGCGAAAAACGCCACGGCAACATCACCTATTACAACGTTAACCGCCACATCAACCCGACCAATGTTTGCGTGGCTCACTGCAAACTTTGCGCGTTTGGCCGCGACCCGAATTCGCCAGGGGCCTACACTTTTACCCTCGATGAAATGTACGAGCGCGCTGCGAAAGGTGTTCGCGAAGGCGCCACGGAATTTCACATAGTGGGGGGACTCCATCCCGATCTGCCCTTCGATTTTTTTCTGGAATTGATTCGCGGCCTGAAAGCGCGCCATCCGCACGTTCACCTGAAAGCCTTCACCATGGTGGAGGTCCACTATTTCGCACGCATCGCCAAGCTTTCCATTGATGAAACATTGCGCCAAATGAAGGAAGCCGGCGTGGATTCCTGCCCCGGGGGTGGCGCAGAAGTTTTTCATCCACGTGTGAGACGCATCATTTGCGATCACAAAGTGAGCGGCCAGATGTGGCTCAGCATGGCCAAAAAAGCGCATCGCATCGGACTGCGCTCCAACGCGACCATGCTTTATGGGCATGTCGAAACGATGGAAGAGCGCGTCGACCACTTGGTGAAATTGCGCGAGGCGCAAGACGAAACCCACGGCTTTGTTGCGTTTATTCCACTGGCGTTTCATCCGGACAACACGCCGCTTTCGCACATTCCCAAACCTACCGGTTACGATGATCTGCGCAATATTGCGGTCTCTCGATTGATGCTCGATAATTTCGACCACATCAAAGCCTACTGGATTATGTTGACGCCCAGCATTGCGCAAATTGCGCTTCGATTCGGCGCGAATGACATGGATGGCACCGTTGTGGAAGAGAAGATTTACCACGACGCTGGCGCTAACACCGCGGAATTTACTCCTCGCAGCGAATTGGAGCGCCTGATTCGAGCGGCCGGCCGGCTGCCCGTAGAGCGCGATACTCTTTACAACAAGATCGATCGCTCTAAGCTGCCCCCGATTGAATTGGGCACGCCTCCCGGGTTAGTTTCTCTTTCTATTTAGAAGCTCATTGAGTTGGCGCCGTGGCATTAGCCCGCCGTTGGATGGATGATATAGAGCTGGCGCGACAATCCTTTGATAATTTCTCATTGATCGAATTCCATGAACCATTCGGGACAGTTAAGGAATCCAACACCTACACGAAGCAGTTCAATTCATCTTGGAGGAACTTCATGCAACGCAAAGCTTCCGCAGTCTGGCAAGGCGATTTGAAGTCTGGCAAGGGCAGCATTTCCACCGATAGCGGCACGCTGAAACAAACGCAATATTCCTTCAGCACCCGGTTTGAAAACGGCGTGGGTACGAATCCGGAAGAACTGCTGGCCGCCGCACACGCAGGATGTTTCACCATGGCGCTTTCCGCACAACTGGGCGGCGCGGGAATGACCGCCTCAAAACTGGAGACCACCTGCACTATCAGTCTGGACAAAGTTGGCGAAGGCTTCAGCATCACCAAGAGCCATCTCGATCTTGTCGCACACATTCCCGGCGCAGACAAAACCAAGTTCGACGCCGCAGTGAAAGCTGCGGAAACGGGCTGCCCGGTTTCCAAGCTGTTCAAGGCGGAAATTTCGGTCAACGCAAAATTGGCCTCCTGATTCACGTTGAGCGCCGGAGAATAACAAAGCGAGTACAATGTTTCGGATGATTCCCAATGCGGGTGTATTCATCGCCGGTATAGCTACGTTTGCGATTGTCGTGTGGGATGCATTCGAGGCCATTATCCTGCCCCGTCGTGTAACCAGAAAATTTCGGCTCACGCGTTTTTACTATCGCATGACCTGGGCCACCTGGAGGACGGTAGCGAACCTTTTCACATCAAGAAAAAGAAAAGAGACGTTTCTCGGCTTTTATGGACCTATTTCTCTTCTAGTGCTGGTAGGCGTCTGGGCCGTTGGATTGGTATTCAGTTTCGGAATGATGCAGTACGGAGCAGGCTCCTCAATCAATCTGACCTCGGGAAGCCAGCCCAGTTTTCAAACCGACTTATATCTTAGCGGCACAACGTTTTTCACACTGGGGCTCGGAGACGTAGTGCCTCGCTCTTCCCTGGCGCGCTTTCTGGTAGTAGCTGAATGCGGATTTGGATTTGGCTTTCTGGCCGCGATCATCGGGTACCTGCCGTTTATTTACGGCGCTTTTGGCACTCGTGAAATCAACATCACCCTATTGGACGCCCGCGCAGGCACCCCACCAACCGCAGGCGAATTGCTCCGGCGCCACAGTTACTCGGAAGGCGAAGAAGAGCTCGCGAGACTCTTGCGAAATTGGGAACATTGGAGCGCGGAACTTCTGGAAAGTCATCTTTCCTACCCGGTGCTCGCCTACTTTCGTTCGCAGCATGACAACCAATCGTGGATCGCTTCCCTGACCGCCATTCTGGATACTTGTGCGCTGGTCGTCGCGGGAATCGAGGGCAACTGTGCCAAACAAGCTGAACTTACCTTTGCCATCTCCCGTCATGCCATTGTGGATCTTGCGCAGGTCTTCTCCGCTTCTCCGCACGAATTGCCGCAAGAACGCCTTTCCGCTGAAGATCTGCTTCATATACGCAATAAGTTGGCGAAACTTGGCATGAAACTGTTGAGCACGCCGGAAGCAGACAAAAAGCTAAAAGAAATGCGGATGATGTATGAGCCTTACGTCTATGCCCTCGCCAATCACCTGGACCAGACTCTGCCACCCTGGATTCCAGCGCAAAAAGGAAAAGACAACTGGCAAACCACTGCTTGGGCGCAAACAGCGGGCGTGTTGCAGGAAGAAGCCGCGCTGATCCACGACGACCACTTCTGAGCACCAGCAAACTTTTGTTATCTTACTTTTTCACCATGTGACAGGGAGAAATTCCATGAAAGCAATTCAAGTTCACCAGTTTGGCGGCCCGGAAGTTCTCACACTAAACGAAATTCCCACTCCGAAGCCTGGACCGGGGCAGGTGCTGGTGCGTGTTCACGCCGCGGGCGTCAATCCTTACGACACTTATATGCGTGCCGGCACGTATGCGATCAAGCCGCAACTTCCCTACACGCCAGGGTCCGATGCTGCCGGAACCGTGGAAGCCGTTGGCGAAGGCGTCAAGAAGGTCAAGCCCGGAGATCGTGTCTATACGGCAAGAACGGAGAGTGGCGCGTATGCTGAATACGCCCTCGCTTTGGAAGCGCAAGTAAATCTCTTGCTGGAGAAAATTTCTTTCGCGCAGGGCGCAGGCCTTTGGGTCCCCTATGGTACTGCTTTCACAGCACTGCATCATCACGCGAATGCTCGTGCCGGAGAGGCTGTGTTGATTCACGGGGCCAGCGGCGGCGTCGGGCTCGCTGGAGTTCAGTTTGCGCGGGCCATCGGGTTGACCGTGATCGGAACGGCAGGAACAGAGCGCGGTCTTGAACTGGTGAAAAAAGAAGGCGCACATTTCGCTTTCGATCACAGCAAGCCAAATTCAGCCGACGAAATTCTGAAAGCGACCGACGGCCGCGGCGTGGACATTGTTTTGGAAATGATGGCACACATCAACCTGGCAACGGATCTTCGTTTACTGGCAAAATATGGCCGCGCCATTGTCATCGGAAATCGCGGCGAAATTACCATCAATCCCCGCGAACTGATGGCGCGGCGCGGTTCTGTTCGTGGATTCACTTTATGGGCAGCCACCGAATCGGAAGTGGCTGAAATTCATGCCGGGATTGCGGCTGGGCTGGAAAATGGGACTCTTCGCCCCGTCGTCGGGAAAGAACTCCCCTTGAAGGACGCTGCGCAAGCGCATAAGGACATCCTCGCGCCGGGAGCATTCGGCAAGATTGTCCTTGTCCCCTAAGAATAGGGGACTGTGGCCGAATTAGGCCCAACCAAGAGTGCGAAGCAGAATGCCAGTGATGGCGCCGCCTAACACCAGCCACGCTGAATTTACTTTATAGCGGAATACCAGAAGCATGCTTACCGCTGCCAACACTATCGCTGGTATATTTATCAATGTTGCGCGGGCAAACTGAAATCCCACAAAAACCATCAAGGCCACAGCCGCTGCATTCACTCCGTCGAGAAACGCGCCGGCCAATGGAGATTTTCGCAACTTCGGCAATATGTGCGCCGTCATTCCCACGTACACAAAAGCGGGCAAGAACATCCCGATCGTTCCCAGCACCGCGCCTCGCCAGCCGCACAAAATATATCCGATAAATGTGGCCACAGTGAAAAAGGGCCCTGGTGTTGCCTGGCTCACCGCTATGGCATCGAGCAATTGCCCGTCCGTCAGCCAGTGACGATCCACCACCAGGTCGGCGCGTAACACCGCCAGCAGCACGTAACCGCTGCCGAATAGCACCGCCCCCACTTTTAGAAAGTAAAGAAAGACCGGTACAACACTGGCAATTCCTGTGGCCCCGAGTGATGCAAATCCTCCGATGCCCGCAAGTGCAATTTCTTTGCGAAGCAATTGCCTCCCCTGCATAAGCATCATCCACAACACTCCTGCGCCCAAGAGCAACACGAGAACCGGATAGCCCAACGCCGAAAACACCACGATCGCTACAGCAAGTATTGTCAGCGGAACGCTTTTCAATGCAGTGCGCGCTAAGCTCCACATGGGCTGGGCGATTAACGCAATCACCACCGGCTTGATTCCAAACAACAGGCCTTCCACTTGCGACACGGAACCGAACCTCACATAAGCCCATGCAAGCAATACCACCAGCATCGCGGCGGGCAAGATGAAGCACGCTCCCGCCACCAGCAGTCCGGGGATTCCCCCGCGAAGCTCGCCGAGATAGATCGCCATTTCGGTTGAACTCGGCCCTGGAAGCAGGCTCGCCGCTCCCATTAAATCGATAAATCGTTCACGGGTAAGCCATTCTTCCCGCTGAACGAAACGCTCTTCCATCATCGGAAAATGCGCGGCAGGCCCGCCAAAGGCCACAAATCCAAGTCGTAGAAATTCTTTCGCGATCTCGCCAATCGTTCCCGGCGCCCGTTCCAAATTTGAATTGTCTTCCACGCTCATAGCAGCCAAGATTATCCCTCAGAATCCGCGTAACTTTTTGACTCTCAGCAATAGTAAACTGTACGCAGTGGTTCCCAGATGAATTCGGCGCTACATTCACAAAAAATCGTAAGAAAGGGATCGACTGGTAAAGCGATTCTCCTGGGTGGAATCATTGCCCTCGTGGCCGTGGGAATTGCCGTCTGGCTTGCCACCGGAGTTGGCCTTCTTCAACTTATCGGAAATTTCCGCAGTGGCCACACGCTATTCCGCGTTGATCAGCCCACTGTTGTCCGCCAGATTGCCCAGTTGCAACGACTGGAAACTGTGAAGTTCACCATGGACAAGATTATTTCCGGCGAACACGACACCCCGTATCTGCCGAAATTCCTCATAGGTGATCGGCTGCTCTTGATTGTGCATGGTGAAGTGATCGGCGGAGTGGACCTGGCATCGATTCAGCCTGCAGATGTGTCGGTGCAAGGCCAAACAGCCACGGTGCGCCTTCCCAAAGCGCAAATTTTGGTTACCCGCCTCGACAATGAGAAAACGAAAGTTTATTCGCGTGATACCGGGCTGTTTTCCTCTCCCGACCCAAATCTGGAAAGCGAAGTACGCCAGGAAGCCGAGCGCCAACTGCAGCAAGCGGCGCTGGATGGCGGCGTCCTGAAATCCGCGGACGAAAATGCGCGCGCAACTGTATCCAGTCTTTTGAAAGGTTTCGGCTTCACCCAAGTTCAGTTCCAATAATCCTTTGAGCTCTTCGCGGTTCGGATGTGTTTGTCCGCGCACAGGATCACCTACAGGAAACCCTGTATGCCTAGTACAGGGTCTTCATGATAAAACTAAGGTTCTAGTCCACCCAGCCTCAGCGCCAGAGGCGAAGCATTCAACGCCCACGCTTCGCCATGTTACATTTTGACCGTCTATTCCTGGATTGGTCACCGGAGATAGTTGATGCCAAAAACTTCCCTGAAAACACTCTCCTTCGCTCTGGGAGTGGGCCGGATGGGAACTTGGGAGATTGATCTTGCGCACCACTCCTTGACCTGTTCCGCAGCCTTCAAGGGAAATTTCGGCATCCCTCCCGACCAGGATTTTACCTATCAACAACTCGTCCATTCGATTCACCAACAAGATCGCCCGCATTGGCATTCAGCAATGGATAACGCGATCCAAAATTCATCGGAATTTGAATTGGAGTACCGCGTTTTCTGGCCTGACGGAACCCTTCATTGGAACTTGATGCACGGCGGTCCTGTCTATGTCGAAAACACGCAAAGAAATCTGTTGGTTGGCGTTTCCCTGGATTTGACAGAACGCAAGCATGACGAAATGGAACTTCGCTTGAGCGAAGAACGTCACAGAGCGTTAACCACAGCAACTGCTCAAATTATTTGGGTCACTGATGCGAACGGGTTTGGACGCGAAGACCAGTCCAGCTGGGAAAATTTTACGGGCGTTAGGGACAGTGGTCGCTTGGACTGGGTGCATTCTGTTCACCCTGACGATCGCGAGGCCACTACTCGCAAATGGCAAGAATCTATTGCGACCGGGAAAATATACGAGATCGAGCATCGAGTGCGCCGGTACGATGGTGTTTATCGCTTGATGCAAGCACGCGGTGTCCCAGTGCGCGACGCGGATGGAAACATCCGGGAATGGATCGGCACTCACACCGATATCAGCAGTCGCAGAAGTGCGGAAAACGCCCTTCGCGATACGCAAGCGCGTCTCAGTCTCGCTATGCAAAGCTCTGGTACCGGCATGTTCGATTGGGACATCGCTAATCAGGTTATTACCTGGTCGCCGGAAATTCTCCAACTCTACGGAATGAAGGAAGGAGAGTTGGGCGCCAAGTATGAAGACTGGTTGGCATGCGTGGTACCGGAAGATCGCGAGCGTGCCAATGCCGCAATTCAATCCGCATTGCAGACCGGAAAGTACAATCTTGAGTTTCGCTTTCGCAGGCACGATGACCGGGAAATACGTTGGGCCAACGGACGGGGAGTGGTTTCCTATGATGCCGCCGGTCAGCCGGCCCGAATGCTTGGCATCAACATGGATATCACGGAACGAAAAGAGGCGGAAGAAGCACTGGCAGAAAACGAAGAGCTGTTCCGGCTTACCTTTGAAAATGCCGCGGTAGGAATTGCTCACGTCGGCCTGGATGGACGCTGGCTGCGCGTAAATCCGCGCATGATTGAAATTACCGGCCATACGCGGGAACAGCTTTTGGCAACGAGTTTTCAGAGCATCACACATCCTGATGACTTAAGAGATGATCTGGGATATGTAAATCGCTTGTTAGCGGGTGAAATAAGAAATTATCGAATTGAAAAGAGATATACTCGACGGGATAAATCTGCAGTTTGGGTTGATCTTTTTGTTTCGCTTTTGCGGAAAAAAGATGGCTCGCCCGATCATTTCCTTTCCATCGTTACAGACATCACGGCGCGCAAGGAAGCCGAGCAAGCGATTGAATTGAGCCGCAAAGACCTGGAAATTGCCCAACATCTCGGCAATCTTGGAAGCTGGTCGTGGAACATTGCCGCCGACAAGGTGATCTGGTCGAAAGAATTGTACCGCATCATGGGCCGCGACCCCTCTGTTCCCCCGCCGGCATTTTCAGAGCAGCAATGTCTGTACACCCCCGAATCGGCCGAGCGTCTGACAAAACTGGTCGAGGAAACCATTGCGACGGGCATTAGCTACGAAACCGAACTGGAAATGGTTCGACCGGATGGCACCACGCGCTGGACCTCGGTGCGTGGCGTAGCCGAGCGCAATTTTTCCGGAAAGGTGCTTTCGCTGCACGGCACCGTGCTCGATATCACTGATCGGAAACGCGCGGAGGACGAGCTTCGAAAAGCTCAGGTCGAACTGGAGCAGAAAGTTCGCGAGCGCACCTGGGAACTAGCCGGCGCAAATAACAGTTTGCGAGAGTTGAGCGGACGACTCCTCCAGTTGCAGGATAACGAACGTCGCAAGTTTGCGCGCGAACTCCACGACAGCATCGGTCAACTTGTCGCGGCTCTTAGTATGAATGTGGGAGCAATCGCTTCGAACAGCGATCCAGCCAATGAGCGAATCCAGGAACTGCACAAAGACTCGCAGGAATTGGTCCAGGAAATTTCAAAAGAAATTCGCACACTCTCCCATCTTCTCCACCCGCCATTGCTCGATGAGATCGGCTTGCTTTCCGCGTTGCGCTGGTACACCGATGGTTTCACACAACGGAGCGGCATCACCACTAAGCTGGAAACGCCTAAAGAATTGGCCCGCATGTCGGCGGATTTGGAGATTGCGATTTTCCGCGTGGTCCAGGAATGCCTGACGAATGCACACCGCCATTCGGGTAGCTCGTCAATCACTGTTCGGCTCGCTTGTATTGATTCGGAATTGCAGGTGGAAATTGAAGATAACGGCACCGGCATTCCAGACGAAAAACTGAAGGAGTTTGAGTCATCTGGACTTTCTGGCGTGGGTCTCCGAGGGATTCGAGAGCGTTTGCGCCAATTGGGCGGCTCTCTGGAAATTATTTCGGCGCACAAGGGAACAATCATTCGAGGCAAAGTGCCGTTTCAGCCTGTATTCCAATTGGATTTATCTTTGCAAGCCTGACTCTCTAGCTTTCGCCAAACTCTGCTATTACCGGCGGTTTCGTTACAGGTAAAATAGAAGTGGTCAGTGACATTAGCGTGGTCCCTGCAGCAAAGCCAACTCGATGCACTGCTTGACCCAAAATTTGAGATAGTACACGTGACACGGTCGCTGGCAGTCTGCTCGCAGTGGCGCTTCCCGGCCAATCGAAGCTCAACGGAGATATTTTAGTCTTGCTCAATTTCGCTCCAATATTTCTTTTTGTCCAACCTGGGCCGGCCAGCCATTACTGGCACAAGCTTACCGACAAGACTTTCAGCGGCGTATATCACGCGAACGCCTTTGACCTGGCCATGATGATTCCTTATTTCATCGTGTTGCTGATCCTGGCGACGTATGGGCTGCATCGTTACGTTCTTCTCTACGATTATTTCGTCTACCGTAAAAATGTTCCACAGCCTCCTCCACCGGTTTCCATTTGGCCTAGAGTCACCATACAGCTGCCCATTTTCAATGAACGTTATGTCATTGAACGATTGGTGGACGCCGTTTCTCAATTCGATTATCCCCGTGAGTGCCTCGACATTCAGGTGCTCGACGATTCTACCGACGAGACTCGCGATGTTGCGCGCGCATGCGTAGAACGGCACGCCGCTGATGGCCTTCCTATTTCCTACATTCATCGAACCAATCGCGGAGGTTATAAAGCAGGCGCACTTGAGAATGGATTAAAGACCGCGCAAGGCGAGTTTGTTTGCATTTTTGATGCGGATTTCATTCCGACGCCTGAGTTTTTGCGCCGGACCATTCCTTACTTCGTGAATCCGGACGGCGGAGAAAAGATTGGCATGGTGCAGACTCGCTGGACCTATCTCAACAGCGAATATTCATTGCTGACACGCGTCGAAACAATTCTGCTAGATGGACATTTCGTCATTGAGCACGGCGGACGTTCGCGGCGTGGCACATTTTTTAATTTCAATGGCACAGCGGGGATTTGGCGGCGCACCGCGATCGATTCAGCCGGCGGCTGGGAGCACGATACGCTAACGGAAGATACTGATCTGTCTTACCGCGCGCAGCTGAAAGGATGGAAATTCCTTTATTTGCCGCAAATCGAGTGCGCTTCGGAATTGCCCGTCGATATGAATGGCTTCAAGTCGCAACAAGCACGCTGGGCCAAGGGCCTGATGCAAACGGCTAAGAAAATTCTGCCCCAGGTGTTTCGTTCTGACGTACCTTTCTACGTCAAGACAGAAGCGTTCTTTCATCTCACCGCGAATATTTCCTATCCCCTAATGGTGCTGCTCTCCACCATGCTTTTGCCCGCCATGATTGTTCGTTTCTATCAAGGCTGGTTTCAGATGCTGGTCATCGACTTACCTCTGTTTCTCGCATCCACATGCTCGATTTCGAGCTTTTACCTTGCGGCCCAGAAAGAGCTTCACCCAAAAACCTGGATGCGCACTTTTCTCTATATGCCATTCGTGATGGCCACCGGCATTGGCTTATCTGCTCGCAACGCCCAGGGAGTGATCGAAGCGCTTATGGGCAAAAAGTCGGAATTTGCCCGTACTCCAAAATTCAAGATCGAAGGTAAGTCTGGGTCGTTCGCCAGCAAAGAATACAAAAATAAATCGGGCTGGATGCCCTATTTTGAAATTGTGTTAGGTCTTTACTTTGCGCTTGCGGTGATCTACGCAATCACCAACGAAAACTATGCGACGGTTCCCTTCTTGCTTCTTTTTGTTTGGGGTTACCTGTACACAGGATTCATGTCGCTCAGCCAATCCTGGTTCGCGCGTCTGCGTTTCGGTGTGAATGCACCGGAGATGCGTCCAGCATCCAGCGGCGCGCCTGGCTTCTAAATCCCTGGCTTCTTACCATCTGCAGGGACGGCTTTACGCCGCCTCTTCCCCGGGCGACTGCTCCATCTTGCCCCTTGTGGAGGCGGCCGCTTTCACTAGCGTGTTTCGTTAGTTTCTATCCGCAAATTAAAATCCGTCGAATACTCTTGCCAAGCCCCCCACCTCGGCGCAAGCTGAAGTGTATGTACTCCTGGGCCCGCGGACTAGCGCGACAAATCACTGTTGAAGAGTTGGCGAACACTCTGACGCATGGCTTCGGCCTCGTGTGCAGCCTGATGGCCTTTGCGATCTTGACGGTTCTAGCTCTGCTCCACGGCGGCCGCTGGCAAATCATCAGTTGTGCCATCTATGGAATTTCCCTGGTCAGTCTTTATGCCGCTTCCACTTTTTATCACGGCACCTCGTCGCCGCGCGCCAAGCGCGCCCTCATGATTTTTGATCATTGCGCGATTTATGCGCTCATCGCCGGAACTTACACCCCGTTTCTGCTAGTGAATCTGAAGGGCAGTTGGGGCTGGTCGCTCTTCGGCGTTATCTGGACGATCGCGGTTTCTGGAATTTTGTTTAAGTTGTGGTTCGCCGATCGGTTCCCCATTTTTTCTACTTCGCTCTATGTGGCTATGGGTTGGCTGGGCATAATTGCCGCCCGCCAGGTTTATCTACATGTGCCTCTAGTTGGCCTGTTCTGGTTGTGCCTCGGTGGCTTGATGTACTCCGTCGGAGTAATTTTCTACGCCTGCAAACGCATTCCGCATCATCATCTCATCTGGCATTTGATGGTTATGGCCGGCAGCACCTGCCACTTCATCGCGATTCTGTATTCCGTCTTCCCTCGCGCCTGAATTCAACCTGTCATAATAACGATCAACAGCCATTTTTTTCGAATGAAAGAGGAACGGCTCAGTTCGTTTATGCTGGGTTTAGGTACATTCTGCCAATCTTGCACGACTGCTAACTTCAAATTTATGCGAAGGTACCGCGTCACTACATGAGGTTTTCTCTTTCGACTTTTTTGCATCGATGGTCACTCTTGGCGGCCCTTCTCTTCATTTTGTTCCACATCAGTGCCCCGGAAATTCACGCGACTGCGCAGCAAACCCGTACAAATGATGCAACGCAAACTCTAAATGGAAGCGTTTTCGACCCCTCCGCCGCGCCAATACCCAATGCTCAAGTAAGTTTGTTCACCTCGAATGGAAGTCTTTTTGCCACCACCACCACGGATCGCGCGGGTTCGTTTCATCTCGAGAGTATTCCCCGCGGCAAATATCGGTTGCAAGTGCAGTGCTCCGGATTCAAAGACGCTACTCTGGAGATTTCCGTGGGAGCCAAAACTCCAGCACCTATAAAAATTGCCGTCTCCATTTCCTCTCTCAGCGAAACCGTCAGCGTAAATGCGGATGATTCTGCACTGCAGATCTCTTCGAGCGTTGCTGAAAATCAAAATGCCAATAACATGAACCACAATGCCCTGGATCGCGTCCCGGTCTTCGATCAGGATTACATCACTCTTTTCTCACGCTTCTTAAGTGACGACACCATTGGCACGAATGGCGTTTCGCTGATTGTAAATGGGGTCGAATCAAACGGCCCCGGCGTGGCTCCTTCCGGAGTCCAGGAAGTGAAGATCAATCAAAATCCCTATTCCGCGCGATTTGCGCGCCCCGGAAGAGCCAGATTGGAAATTGTTACCAAGCCGGGAACACCGCAATTTCATGGAACCGTTAACTTCCTTTTTCGTGATTCTTTCCTGGATGCCCGGAATGCGTTTGCCGTAACCAAGCCGCAGGAGAGCCGCTATCTGGCGGAAGGCACTGTGACGGGCCCTCTCGGCCATGACAAAAAAAATACCTTTTTGCTCTCCGTGGAAGAAGATAATGACAATCTCCAGGCCATCGTTCACGCTTTTGGCCCCAATGGCACCATTATTACGGATAATGTTCCCGCACCGACCCGGGATTTTTTCTTATCCTTTCGCGCATTCCACGACTTTGCCAGTGGCGACCAGTTTTGGATCGCCTATTCTTACGAAGATGGAGCCGACACCAACCAGGGAGTTGGCGGCACGGTTCTGCGCGAAGCCGGTTACAACGCTGAAAGCCGCGAAAGTGAAATCAATGTTAGCTACAGACATATTTTTTCGACCAAGTGGGTCAATCTGTTGCGATTCCTGGTCGGCCACAACTACGAGCCGGTCTACAGCGTTACCAACGTTCCGCAGTCGATCGTCGAAGGTTATTTCACCGGCGGTGGCGCCCAAATGCATTCATTGCGCACCGAGGCACATTTTGACGGCACCGACGTTGTCACTTACTCCAGCGGAAAGCACCTTCTCAATTTTGGCGTCGACGTTCCGGATTTAAGCCGTCGCGGCGCCGATGATTTCAATAATCAGCTCGGCACTTATACTTTCACCGATATTAATTCCTATTCCGCCGGAGCTCCCTCCAACTTCAGCGTGCAAACGGGCAATGGCCATCTGGTGTTTTGGGAAAGAACCGTAGCCGGATTCATCGAAGATGATATTCGAGTGAAACCGAATTTCTCCATGACGCTGGGGCTTCGCTACTACTACCAGAATTACTTCAATAATATTCCCTACGACTTTGCTCCGCGTTTTGGTTTTGCGCTAACACCATCCAAAAAAAGCAAAACCGTGCTTCGCGGCGGTGCTGGAATCTTCTATGATCGCTCTGGTCCTCGGGCGATTGCGGATTTACTGCATTTCAGCGGCAATCCCAATGGGCTGTTCCGCTTTATCCTTCCACTGCAAAATGGCGGCTTGGTTCCATTTCCCGTCACGCCGGCGGATCTGCAAAGTGTCCCAACCAGCATCGTCGTACTGGATCCCCGCGCGCGCATTCCATCCATTTTCCAATATAGTTTTGGCATCGAGCGCCAAGTTACTGCCAAAAGTACGGTCAGCGCCACCTATGTCGGCTCACGCGGGATGGACTTGTATCGTTCCCGCGACATCAATGCTCCGCCTCCTCCGGACTATTTTGCTCGCCCAGACGCTGCTCTTGGACAAGTGCGCCAAATGGAATCCGAAGGCTATCAAAAAAGTAATGCGCTGGAGGTTACATTTCGCGGCAAGCCTACGCGCTATTTTGTTGGCCAGGCTCAATACACGCTTGGCAAAACCTACAACAATACTAGCGGGATCCGCTATTTTCCCGGCAATAGCTATTACCCATGGCTGGATTGGGCGCGCTCGGACAATGACCGCCGCAATAAGTTTGATTTACTTGGCACATTTGATCCCACGAGTTTTTTTTCCATCGGAGTCGCCCTGCAGGCATACGGCGGAAAACCGGTAAACGTCATCACGGGTATGGATGCGAATGGCGACGGCATCTTCAACGATCGCCCCCTTGGTGGGTTTGCGCCACGCAACAGCCTGCACGGCCCTTCGTTGGTGAATCTGGACATGAACATCCAACACGAATTTAAATTCAAGAAGGAACAGAAAGACGGCCCAACGCTCGCCGTCACCCTCAATGTCTTCAATGTGCTCAATCACGTGAATGACCTGAACTACAATGGCGTCATTGGCCCGAATTTTGGCCAGCCTTCTTCCTCCTATCCCGCCCGCCGCTTTCAAGTGAATTTCGAGTTCAAATTTTGATTCGGACCTTGTCAGTGTGGCTGGGGATCGCTGCGCAACAAGTTGTATCGGGACTGTGAATTGCTTCAATTTCGGTTACAATTTTACGTTTGTCCTTCTGCCCTGGAGGACTGAGGTGCCAATGAGTGGTCTGCCCTTTCGAAGTCTGCCTGCAATCCCTAACAAAATATCCAGATTGAATTTGTCCCGGCTCGTCGCCATGTTATTGCTCGGCCTCTGTGTCTTCGCGGCAACTGCCTCGGCGCAGCAGCGGCGGGAACGCGAGCCCAATTCCGTTTATTCCTCGCGCCGCCAAAAACTCGCCTCGCATATCGACGCGCCGATTATTTTGCTGGGCTACACCGGCAAGGAAGAAGAATCGCAGACCTACATTTTCACACAGGAAGAAAATTTCTATTACCTCACCGGCCACAATGAAGAGGAAGCAGCGCTGATTCTGCTCCCCCCCAATGGCAGCAGTGCAAAGAAAGATGATTGGGCTGGCCCGCGCGAAATTCTGTTCATTCCGGCGAAAGATCCGAGAAAAGAAATCTGGAATGGCGTGCGCATGTCGCCTAGCGATCCGGGCATCGAATCGCGAACCGGATTTGCCCTGGTAAAACCGTATTCGGAACTCCGTTCGATGGTGGAAAGCCTTCTCAAATCCTACAACGCGGTCTACACCATTCTTCCCTATGCCCATGAATTAGGCGGCTATCCGCACGAAAAAGAAACCGTCGAGTGGCTGAAGATTGCCGCGCCGCAAGCCGAAGCCAAAGATATTCGCAAACAGATTTACGAATTGCGGGTAATTAAATCGCCCACCGAAATTGCTTTTCTGCGCCAGGCCGTCGATCTTTCCGATGATGCTCACTTCGAGGCCATGAAGATGATGCGCCCCGGCCTGTGGGAATATCAGATAGCGGCAAAAATGGTCTATACGCACGCCATGGGAGGCTCCGAGGCCGAAGCCTACGCTCCCATCGTTGGCGCGGGACCAAATTCCACCGCACTTCACTACGATAAGCTTTCGCGCAAAATTCAGGATGGCGATATCGTGGTCATCGACGTGGGCGCTCAATACTCCGGTTATGCCGCGGATATTACCCGTACGATTCCCGCGAATGGCAAGTTCACACCGCGCCAGCGCGAAATTTACGAAATTGTCTTAGGCGCGCAAAATGCTGCACTCGCCGCCATGCGTCCCGGAGTCACCATGGGCTGCCGCGGCAATAAAGATAAGAAGGATACGCTGCAGTCCATCGCCTACAACTACATCAACACGCATGGCAAGGATTTGCATGGCAAGCCGCTCGGCCAATATTTCATCCACGGCCTGGGCCACAACATCGGCCTGAACGTCCACGACGCTACCGCTGATTACTGCACTCCGCTTGTTCCTGGTATGACCGTCACCGTGGAACCCGGTATCTACATCCCCGAAGAGAACCTCGGCGTTCGCATCGAAGACGATGTCCTCATCACCGAAACCGGCATCGAAGTCCTAAGCCAAAAGCTTCCTCGCAACGTAGACGAAATCGAAAAAATCATGGCCGAAGCCGCCAAGCAGCGCGCCGCGGAAACCAAACCCTAGAACGAAGCCCACTACTGCAAAGCAATGTCAGCAGTAGTTGCCGCTCTTGGCTCCAGTGTCCAAAAGACCCGACCTTCGTCGGTAATCGCAAAACTTCTGTGAAACTCGCAATCGCGACGAAACTGGCGTTGCTTGGATAATGTAATTTACGACGTCTCCACTCGGAGAACGTGTCGGCACATACACAAACCGATAATATTTTTCTGCGGAAGGCGAGAGTTTAATTGATGGCAATGTTTCCTGGTATTTTTGTTGTTTGGATTCGAGCTGGTATGAACGAACACTAGACTGCATTTGGCGCAAGTCATAGACGGCCGATGATTCCGGAGCCGCATTCATTTCAGCTATCCCAAAACTTGTCCCCAGTCGCCATCCAGTTCGCAGCCAGAAAAATATGACCAGCCAAACGAACACGTAAGGAATACTACAAGGTCCCGGCGATCATGCCGGAGCAGCCAACCAACCTTCCAATTCTCGATTGCAAACAAACCCAAAGTGACTAGCCCAGCAAATGCAATTGCCTTCATCCAACTAGCATTTGAGCGGAAGAATTTTGCCTTTCAGGCTTTCGATGGCTATTGGCACTCCCATATCTTAACGCTCCAGGATTACACAACGTAGCTGACCGGGGGTCGACATTTCGCCCACGATTGACCTTCCGCAACGCGCCCCGCTATACTGGTTTTTCGCGTTGGGACTGAATTTTCCCCCTCGCGCCTCGTGTCATTCCACGCGTTGCCGCTTCGGGCTGCCGTCTGGAATTTCCGAAAACTCTATCAATTTCACAGGGAGCCTACGGCCTTTTTCTGGCCGCATGAACGTATGAGCACCGTAAAAGCCACCCAACTTCGCCCCGGCATGGTTATCCAGCATGAGGGCCAGCTCTACACCGTATTCAGCACCGATCACCGCACCCCCGGCAACAAGCGCGGTTCGATGCAAACGCGCCTAAAAAATCTCCGCAACGGCGTGATGATCGATTACCGGTTCCGCGCGGAGGAATTTGTCGACCGCGCCATCCTCGATGAGATCGAGTTCGAATATCTCTATCAGGAAGGCGACGATTTCCACTTCATGAACACGGAAACGTACGAACAGATGCAAATGACCAAGGACGAACTGGGCGAGAGCGTCTACTACCTGATTCCCAACACCGTCGTGAAAATCGAATTTTTCGAAGAAAAGGCCATTGGCGTCGACCTGCCCGACACCATGGACATGAAAGTGGTCCAGACCGAACCCACGCTACAAAAAGCCACGGCCAGCGCGGTGATGAAGCCTGCGACCTTGGAAACCGGCCTAGTCGTCAACGTGCCCCCCTTCGTCAACGAAGGTGATCGCATCCGCGTCGATACCTCCGAAGCCCGCTATGTGCAACGCGTCGAGTAAGTCTCCGCATCGAACTAATGCGCTCCTCTTCTGAGCGAGCACTAGCATGGCTCAGAAGGGGCAAACAAAAGAGTTCCCGGCCGCCCGGGAACTCTTTTTGTTTCCGAGTATTTGTGTAACACCGCCTTCTTACCCTGAGCGCTGCGAAGGATGGGGTTGCCGCTTTCCTGTTTGTTTCTTTTTCTTTAGGGGGCAGGGCTTCAGCCCTGACATGAACCCTCAAGCAATACCGGGCTTAAAACCCCAGAAGACTCTGGTCACGCCATATTCGCCAGACCGCGTTCGCCGGCCGGATGCGCGCCGAACACCCGCGCAAAGATCTTGTCCACATTGCGCAACTGCCGCTTCAAATCAAACGTATGCTCCAGATCTTTCGCCGTCATGAACTTCGTGATTCGTGGGTCTTTCCCCACGCGCTCGCGGAAGCTGGTCTCCGAGTCCCACGCCGCCATCGCATTTTCCTGCACCGATTTATACGCGTCGTCGCGCGGCATTCCCTTTTCCACCAGGTCCTGCAATAGCTGCCCGGAGAAAACCAGCCCATGCGTACTTTCCAGATTGCTTATCATTCGTTCGGGGAACACCCGCATCTCGCTGACAATCTGTGTCATTTTCCCCAACATGTAATCGATCAGGATCGTCGAATCCGGCAAAATCACACGTTCCACACTGCTGTGCGAAATATCTCGCTCATGCCACAGCGCAATATTCTCGTACGAAGCCAGCATGTTCGAGCGAACCAGCCGCGCCAGCCCGTCAATCTGCTCGCAGTTCACCGGATTCCGTTTGTGCGGCATGGCCGAACTGCCCCGCTGCTCGTTGCTGAAATGTTCCTCTACCTCGCGCACTTCGGTCCGCTGCAGGTGCCGTATTTCCAGCGCAATTCTCTCCAACTCTGCCGCGATCAGCGCCAGCGAACTCATATAGTGAGCATGCCGGTCGCGCTGAATTACTTGCGAAGCTACCCGTGTGACGTTCAATCCCAACCGCGCGCAAATCTTCTCCTCAATCTCGGTGCCCAGGTGCGAAGCGTTTCCCACCGCGCCGGAAATCTTTCCAAATCGCAATTCCCCCACCGCCTGCCGAAAGCGAGAAATGTTGCGCTGGTTTTCTGAGAACCAGTTGGCGATCTTCAATCCAAACGTAATCGGCTCTGCATGAATTCCGTGGGTTCGTCCGATCTGTGGCGTGTGCTGAAATTCATGGGCGCGCAAATCCAGCACTTCGCCAAACAGCACAAGTTCCCGCTCGATTAGCCGCGACGCGTCAAGTATCAGCAAGGCCTGCGCGGTATCCACAACGTCATTCGAGGTCATTCCGTAGTGCAGCCATCGAGCGGCATCCGGGTCGTCAATGGATTCGCCAACCGCCATGGTGAACGCAATCACGTCATGTTTCACTTTGGCTTCCAGCTCATTAATCCGCGCCACGTCCACTTTGGCGCGTGCACGCAGCGTCGCAGCCGCTTCCTTCGGCACTCGGCCGGCCTCCGCTAGCGTTTCCGCGGCAGCCAACTCCACGTCCAGCCACCGCTGGTAGCGATTCGCGTCGCTCCAGACTTGGCCCATCTCTTTTCGCGTATACCGTGGGATCACGTCAGTTTCTCCAAACAAATGCACAATAATCATACGGTATTTAGGCCTGTCCGGGCGACCCGCCGAGTGCCCCGCAGAACGCCTCCCACCCACCTAACCGCTGAGGCATAATCCTGTCTAATTGTGAGAATGGTCGAGAACGCGAACCAGGCCGAAATCGCCGGAATCAGCGACGCCGTCGCCGTCGAGCGCACGCTTGCGGGCGACCGGGATGCTTATCGTGTCCTTGTCGATCGGCACAGCCGGAACATCTACAGGCTGGCCTATCGAATGACTGGCAATCGCCATGACGCGGAGGAAGTCGTGCAGGAAGCATTTTTACGCGGTTACCAAAAATTAAAGCAGTTCGCCGGCAACTCCAACTTCGGGACATGGGTCTATCGCATCGCCGCCAACTATGCGATCGATTTGCTGAGGCAGCGAAAAGTGGACGAGTCGCGTCGCGCAAATCCCACGAAGGCGATCGAAGATGGGCCGGAACTCGATCTTCTTACGCGTGTCACCGATCCCGGGCCTTCTCCGGAACGCCTGGCAGGCAGCACGGAATTGGCAGCCAGGATGAATGCGGCTCTCAACACCCTGTCGCCTGCCGAGCGTACCGCCATCGTGATGCGCCATTGGGACGGATGCGCCATCGAAGAAATTGCGGACGTGCTGAAATCCAGCGGCAACGCCACCAAGAACACGGTTTTTCGCGCCGTCGCCAAACTGCGGAAAGCGCTGGAACCTTTTGTGGAAGCGCGCGGGGCAGCTCGTGCAATAGGAACGGAATCATGAACCATGCAACGGAAGAAGAATTGATCGGCTACCGGGACGGCGAGCGCAAGAATCGCGAGCGAATCGCCAGTCATTTAAGCGAATGCGCCACCTGCCGTCAAGAAATGGCGCGCATCGAAAGCATTTTCTCTGCGCTGAGCGCCATGCCTGCACCAGACCCAGGAGAAGATTACGAGCAGCGTGTGTGGCAGCAACTCGCTCCTCGCCTTGCCGAAAAGCCCACCAAGTGGTGGGAAGGATTTCTTGCGCCCAGCCGCTTGACCGCGGTAGCCGCACTGGCGGCCGTCATTGTTTTAGCCTTTCTGGCCGGAAGAATGACCAAGCATCCCCAGCCCGGCAACGAAGTCGCGGATTCCAGCAAAGTGCGCGAACGCGTGCTGGTTGTCGCCGTAGGAGAACATTTGGGCCGCTCGGAAATGGTGTTGATGGAACTGGAAAATACCCAGCCTGCGCAGCAGGGCCAAAAAACTGTCGACATGTCCGCCACGCAACGCCGCGCGGAGGATTTGCTGGAAGAAAATCGGCTATATCGCCAGACCGCTCTTCACCAAGGTGATCAAACCATGGCCAGCACGCTCGACGAATTGGAGCGCGTGCTGCTCGACATCGCGAACAGTCCGGAGTCCGTGACACCCGCGCAATTTGAATCTTTGCGGAAACGCATTGAAGACCAGGGCATCTTGTTCAAGGTGCGTGTCGTCAATCAGGATTTGCAGCAACGGAATAAGCCGGTGAATCCTCAGCCGGCGCAAAACAATTCCGCAGTAAAGGATAGGAGCAAGACATGAGCTTCAATGAAGCTGGAAAAGTACTTGTGACATTTGGTGAGGAGAAGACACTCGTGAAATTCAGAACCGCGCTGTGTTTGACGCTGGGGACAGCGTTGCTGGCTTTACCGATATTTGCCCGTACCGCGAGCGCGAATGCCCAGTTGTCAAGTGAACCCCGCATGGCCAGCGAATTTCAGGCTGACGCACAACGCGATACGCAAGACCGCGCCCAGCAAAAACTCGATGCCGAGCAGGACGCGCGTGATCGCGAGCAAGAGAAGAGGGATCAGGAGCAGGAGCACCTGGATCACATGCAGGAGTTGTATAGCGACGGGCGCGGTTTTCTGGATGAAGAGGATTATGGTGACGCGGTCCGGAAATTCTCAGAGCTAGCGACGATGAATGGACCGCAGACCGACGCCGCTTTGTATTGGAAAGCGTATGCGGAAAATCGTCAGGGCAAACGCGAATCGGCGTTGGCAACCACCGCCGATTTGAAGCACCGGTTTCCGCAAAGCCGCTGGAAGAAAGACGCAGAAGCGCTGGAAATTGAAATAAAGCAGAGTTCTGGCGGCACCGTAAATCCGGATACGCAGAGCGATCAAAACCTGAAATTGCTGGCGTTGCAGGGACTTATGAGAAGCAATCCTGAGAAGGCAATACCACTCGTCACCAAGTATCTCGATGGCTCAGGGTCGCCAAAAGAGAAGAGGGAGGCGTTGTTCATGTTGGCGCAGAGCGACTCGCCACAGGCACACGAAACTCTAAAGAAAATAGCGCTGGGCCAATCGAATCCGGAGCTGCAGCGCAAAGCCGTGGAATACCTCGGCATCATGGGCGGAAAAGGCAATGCAGATACCCTGGCGGAAATCTATTCAACGACCAAAGATCCGGATATTAAGCGTGCCGTGATCCGTAGCTACATGGTCTCGGGCGACCACGAACATCTATTTGCTTTGGCAAAGGGCGAAAAAGACGAAGGACTTAAACGCGAGGCTATTCGCAACCTGGGGATCTCCGGCGCCCAGAGCGAGCTGCTGCAACTTTACCAAAGCGGCGACAATTCCACGGAAGCCAAGAAAGAAGTGTTACAGGCACTATTTCTTTCCGGCGACTCGCAAAAACTGGCGCAAGTTGCCCAGCAGGAAAAAAATCCGGAACTTCGGCGTGCGGCAATCCGCAACCTGGGATTGATGGGCGGCAAAGAACCCGAGCTGCAGTCTATCTACGCCAGAGAAACAGACCGCGGCGTTAAGGAAGAGGTCTTGAAAGCGTATTTCCTCGGCGGGAATGCAAACGGATTGATCGCCGTCGCGCGGACTGAAAAAGATCCTGAGCTGAAGAAGAAGGCGGTCGAAAAGCTCTCCTTGATGAACTCAAAAGAAGCAACTGATTACTTGATGGAAATTTTACAGAAGTGAGGTGCGATATGAGTGCGATGCGGAACCAAGTTCAAAATGCTGTCCGACTGGCTTTACTCGCAACGGCTTTGGCGTGGGGCATGGCGCAGCATGATACTGTTCACGCCCAACAGCCGGGCACGACCGCGGCCTCGCCCGAAAACGCAGTTCAGTCCAGTTTCCCAAAACTCCAGAACAGTAAACTGCAGGTTCAGCAACTGAACGGGTCTTTGAGCGACACGGTCAATCGCTGGGCAGCGCGCACAACCAAGCCCGAATGGTTGGGATATGTTGTCGCGGAGGTGCAGACCAAGCATTCGGTTGGTTGTTGGCACGGCGGAAATGGCGCGGAAGGATGCGGTATTTGCCGCTTGGAAGGCGAAAACTCCGGCTCAAATATTGTGATGAAAGATAGCGACAAGCAAACCGTGAAGCTCGAAGGCCCTCGTGAACTCATCATTCTGTACCGCGCCGAGTCTGGAAAAATCGGAAAGATTCGCATGGTCTCTCTGGAAAATTCTCTCGATGCCGGTGGGCTCACTCTCGTGTGGCTCCAGGGAGTGCACGCTCCGGAGAGCGTTGCACTATTGGAGCAATTTGTTCGCAGTGCGAATGTGGAAACTGGGAGCCCGGAGAAAATTAGCCAGGGTGCGTTAGCCGCGATTGCGCAACACGCCGATCCTTCTGCCGATCGTGCAATGGAATCGTTCGTGGCGCCAAATGAGCCAGCTTCCCTCAGAAAAGAAACCGCATTCTGGATCGGGGAAGCGCGCGGCGCAGCAGGACTCCGCGTATTGCAAAAGATGGCACGGGGCGATCAGAGCCCGGAAGTTCGCGAGCAAGTTGCTTTCGCCCTCTCAATTAGCCCAGAGTCCGGAGCACTCTCGGAACTCATTCGCATGGCCCACGATGATCAAGTTCCCAAGGTGCGAGGACAGGCATTGTTTTGGCTGGGGCAAAAGGCCGGCGAAAGGGCGTCCAAAGCCATAACCGGCTCCATCGAAAACGACCCTGATACGTATGTAAAAAAGAAAGCGGTCTTCGCGCTAAGCCAGATGCCTGCCGATCAAGGAGTGCCCAAGCTTATTCAGGTTGCGCAAACAAATCGCAATCCCGTTGTCCGAAAAGAAGCAATGTTCTGGCTCGGCCAATCGGGTGACCCGCAAGCGCTGGTATTCTTCGAGAAGGTACTTAGCCAATAGCATTCCTCCGCATACCACCCCAGATGCGCATAAGAGAACTCCGGAAGCATGACGCTTCCAGAGTCTTCTGCTTTAAATTGTTAGAACTCATCTCAAAAAGACACCACTTTAGGGGCCTTATATCCCAGGCCTGAAATCCGGGGCTTTACGGCCCACCAGGTAAATGTTTCTTTAGGAGGTCGGGGCTTCGGCCCCAACCTACAAGCAATAGAGAACATGGGCTTTTAGCCCCTGAAGAAAGCTTCGCCAGGAACTCGTCGCCTATTTACGAGATAGCTTTTAGTTGAAGGTTAAAACTCGAACCGCAGCGCAAGCTGCATAATACGCGGATTCGTCAGCGTACCGCTGAAATTTCCGAAGTTGCCTGAGTTCCCGTTGTACAGAGTTCCATTCGTGTTGGACGCCGCCGCTGATTGAACGTTGAAGCGAACAGAGTTGGTTACGTTGAACACTTCCCAACGGAACTGCAGGCTCTGCTTGTCACTCCATGGCATCAGCCAGCGCTTCGTTAAGCCCATATCGATGCCAAAGTAGCCAGGACCGCGCAATTGATTGCGTGCTCCGGTTCCCCCAGGGAAGGCATATCCGAAGTCCAAACTGGCGTTGTTTCCGATAGTGAACAAATTAGGATAGGTATTGGAGTTGTTAAGGCCGCCGGGTCCAGTAAAATTAGTGCCGGTATGTACCGGTTGCAATAGGTCCGCATTGCCTTCCAATTGGTAGTTCGTAGGGTACTGTCCGCCGTTGTCCACGTTAACTGCGAAACCGCTGGTCCAGCGAATCAGTCCCGATAATTGCCATCCACCAATCAATGCGTCGGTAAATTTATTCGCATCGCGGGCAATCGCTTGGCCTCTCCCGAACGGCATTTGCCAGATGAAATTGGTGTTGATCTGGTGCCGCAGGTCAAAGTCAGACGGTCCCCGGTTGGAAGTGGGATTCCAAGCGTTGATGATTTGTCCACCCAATCCCCCCCACGCCCCGACACGTTCCGCATCCGATGAAACGTCGATTGACTTCCCATACGTATAGTTAAAGTCGAATTGGATGCCATGCGTCATCGTGTGTTGAAGGGTGACTTCCAAGGCATTGTAGTTTGCGTTGCTCATGGTCCGCAGCGCATACAGGGATGAGTACTGCGGGCTGTAGAAAACATTCGGGCCCGTATAATTGCCAGCACGGTAGAAGTAAAGCTGGTTTGGATTGGCCGCATCTCCCACGCCGCCGGTATCCATCTCGTAAATCGACAACGACTCGTTCAGGCTGTTGGCACACAGAAGGTCAAATGCCAAAACAGTTGGATTCGTGGTGGAATTCAAGCCAGGCCCGGCACATGATCCATAGAAACTGTTTGCACCGATTCCATAGGCTCCCCCACCCACTACCGGTTGCGTGATGTCCGCCCAGTATTGCTGAACACTCGCAGGCACGCTGCTAGGATTGAACGAATTGGTCGGGTATTTAACCCCGGCGGCTTGTTGTTGTCGATAGATTTTGGCCAGCGCCGTTGCCGCTGTGAAGTAATCTATACCGGCCTTTTTATCGAACGGATCTAGCGGCATGGCCAAATCGTCCTGCGCAAGCAACCGGTGTCCAAGTCTTCCTACGTAAGCGACTTGTAGAGTAAAACCGTTGGACAATTGCCGCTGCACGGAAAGATCAAGCGTGTAGGAATACGGTGTTTTGATGCTGCTATCAAGTCCCCAAGTAATCGCTTCGCTGCCCGGCGCTGGGTTGCTCGGATAAGGTTGCGGATAGTTCGCCGGGGGAGCTTGAACGAAGATAGGCGCACCGCAGTTATCTACTTGGGGGATGGTATTTAAACTGGTCACGCGCGGCGTACATCCTACCGACTCCGATGCCGCAGCGTTAGGAATACTTGTCGAAAGCCCGAACGAACCGTTCTGATCGAAGGTATCGAGCAGGCCCTCACCGATGCGGTCGTAGACTATGCCGAAACCAGCGCGAATGCTACTCCTTCCGGCTCCGCCAAAGATGCTCTCCAGCAGACCTGAGTCAGAAGCTGGTGACCAAGCCAAAGCAACGCGCGGCCCGAGATTTTTGAAATCCCAGTTGTAATAACCAGGGGTCCCGTTGGCGGGACCTGAAAAGTTAAAAGCAACGGGTGGAGCAGCAATCGACGGAGTGCCATTCGTGTTGCTGGCAACACGAGTATTAAACCAGGTATTCAAGCTCTCCGTTGGGGTCACTTCCAAACCGGTGGTTTCCCAAGGCGGAGAAAACAGCGAATACCGTAGGCCGAGAGTTAGGGTCAAGCTTGGTTTTACCTTCCAGGTGTCCTGTATGTACATTTCATATCCGTCTTCCGCGAAATGACGAACGACAGGGGCGCCTTGCGCTAGAGGTGTACCGTTGCGTTGGTAGTTGTATTGCGCGTTTACCTCCACATCCATGCCAAATAACGCGGTTACCGCATTATCGTAGTTTGTACCGAAACCTGCGGCGTCGACCTTCGGATAACCATAATTTTCGGGGTCTAGTGGTGACGCCGTGCGACCCGCCAAACCAGAGGTATCCAGCCACTGTGAATTCATGTATCCGCTGCTGAAGGAACTGGTCGTACTTGCGGTTGGATTTCGAATGCGCGAAATCTGGAAACCAAACCGCAACGTATGCTTCCCGTGTGTCCAGTTCAAGTCATCCCAGAAGCTGTTGATGGGACGTTGGAATTGACTCGAATAGTTCAGGGTTTGGCCGATAACCGGATCCATGCCGCGGAATGTATTCCAAGCTTGGTCAGTATTGCCAATAGTGCCGATGCTTTCGCGGACAAAACCATAACGGAAGTTGTTAATCAGATTATTGGTAATTACCGCAGAATAGTTTGCAATCAGACCTTTATTAAAATTGATAAAGCTCTGTTGTGGAGCTTGGCCGGGCAAAAATGGCGCGTTCGCCTGGTCCTGATTTGCCAGTGCTCCAGTCAGCGAAACGCGCTGCTTACCGTCCTTGGTGATATTGTAATCCATCTTGGCGATGTACCAGTTCTTTGTGTTACTGGTCGGCGCCGCAAACCGATAACCTGCGTTATTCACTCCATCGCCCTGGCTGAAATCGTTCGGCAACGGGTAGGTATTGAAGTAAGCCAGCATTGTAGGATTCGGGCCAACAAAACCCGTGTAGGGTTGTATTACTTTCGGTTCAGTGGCGAACGCATTCGCGTCCATGGCCGTCAACTGGGCAGGCGAAAGTGCGTAGTAACCGGAGGGCGCTGTATAATTTGCGCCGCTCAACCCTGCAACGGTGTTGCCGCTACAGGTAACGGAACACGCATACTGAACAACTCCATCCCGCAATGACGCAGTTGGCACAATCCTCAGCGCACTTTGCTGTTCTACGTCCCGGTACGCTTCATAGTTCACGAACAAAAACAGCCGATCTTTCTTGATGGGCCCGCCCAGCGATCCGCCAAAAATATTGCGATTCAAAAATTGTGGTTTATTCGGATCATTCTGGCTTAGTTGCGAGTATTTCAAGAAATAGTCATTGGCACTGAAATAAGAGTTTCGATTGTATTCGTACGCGGACCCGTGGAAGTTATTCGTTCCGCTCTTGGTGACCAGGGCCACCTGCGCGCCGCCGGCACTGCCTTCATCGGCCTCGGCATTGCTAGTCGTTACGCGAAATTCCTCAACCGAGTCCAGAGTCACAGGGAGCACCGACTGAAACGCGTACCCGCCCTTCGGGTTCACTGGGATTCCGTCCAACGTGACGTTGCTCTGATCGCTGCGCGCTCCGTTCACCGCGCCGCTCCGCGTATCGGTATTCGTATCAATATTTGGATTATTCCCCGTGTACACCACGCCAGCCTGCAAGGACAGAAGATCGCCGACGTTTCTACTTTCCAGCGGTAATTGCTTCACCTGGTTCTCGCCGAACGCTACTCCGATGGAAGCATCGGTAGTATTCAACGTTACGGACTGTGCCGAAACCTCGACCGTCTCTGTGCTCGAACCGACCTGCAGGGTAACGTTCAGCGTCGTCGGATTATTCACCAGCAATTCAATATGCTGCTGGTCGTACCTGCGAAATCCCGGCGCTTCCACACTAAGCGAGTAAGAACCCGGCTTCAGCGAAAGAAATTCGTACGCACCCGTATCGTTAGAAACGGTACTGCGCTGCACACCTAAGTCGGTGCTATCAAGCTTTACGATCGCGCCCACTACCGCTCCCCCGGATTTATCGACCAACGATCCGCGCAGCGACGCCGTGCCAGTTTGCGCATAAGAACCAATAGAGAACAGCAGGGTTGCCGTCAATAAAAATAAAAAATGATTAGGAAGTCTGGACGAAATAAGCCTCATGACTCGATCCTTTCGAGCACCAGAAATTTTGCTGGGATTAATTCCTATAGGAATTGCGAGGACGGTGCACAGCAGAGAGAGACATCGTCCTATACAACACCCACCCTGACTAGGACTCACCCTTAAAAACTGCCTGCACCAATTCTTGGGAATTTAAAACGTTTGACGCCTTGTGTCAATAAAAGAGAGCTAGACAGTCGATAATATTTTATGATTCGTAAAAAAAGAAAACAGATATGTTAAAAATAGGATATGTAATATGACTACAGAGGAACTATTCCCGCACGCGCGCTCTTTTCGCTCAAGAAATTTAGCGCGCTAAATATTTTGGCTGCCGAAGAAGATCTTCCAACTGAATGCGCGAGCCTGTCTTTTCATCGCGATATTTCACGATCACGGCCGTTTGCAGTGAGAGGCCCCACTTCAGGCCGGACGGATGCGTTACTGCTCGAGACCCGGGAACCACCACCGCGCCTTCGGGAATCACCAGCGGCTTTTCTTCCTCAGCGGAATAAACCACATCGCGTACCAGATCGTAAACGGGAATGGATCGGTTCAGAATTGTTCCGGTGCCTAGCACCGCGCGCTTTTTGATAATCGTTCCCTCATAAATCCCCGAATTACCACCGATCAGCACATCATCTTCGATGATTACGGGCAGCGCGCCGATCGGTTCGATCACGCCGCCAATTTGCGCGGCCGCGGATATATGACAATTTCGGCCAACCTGCGCGCACGAGCCGACCAGCGCATGCGAATCAATCATCGTATTCTCGCCCACGTATGCGCCTACGTTCACGAACATCGGCGGCATGCAAATCACTCCGCGGCCGATATGCGCTCCATCGCGAATGCTCGAGCCTCCGGGCACGATTCTGATGCCATCCTTCTGGGAAATTGCCTGAACCGGATACGCTGCCTTATCAAAAAATGGCTGACGCCGCGCGTCGATCGACATGTCTACAATTCCGCTCATGCGAAACCCGAGCAGAATTCCCTTCTTCACCCAGGGATTTACCCGCCAACCCGTCGGCGACGCTGAATCCGGCTCCGCCGCCCGTATTTCTCCACGATTCAGTCCTTCTTTGAACTCCGCAAAACGTTTTTGATGCTCGTCCGTGTACGCCGAGGGTGGCGCATCAAATAAACTTTCAATTTGAGATGGCAGCATGAGCACGCTCAATCAGATTCACCGATTCCAACACCGCGCGAATTCGCTCGCGATTTTCTTCTTTTGGCGCGACCAGCGGCAGCCGCCATACGGCTTCCAGCAGCCCCATTTCCGCCATCGCTGCTTTCACTGGAATTGGATTCGACTCCACAAAGTTAATCTCCATCAGCGGATGAAACTTGCGATGAATTTCCCGCGCGCCTGGAAAGTCTCCCGACAACGCTAAACGCATCAGCCGGGCCATCTCCGCCGGAATCTCATTTGACAACACCGATATCACTCCACGGCCCCCAAGCGCGATCAACGGCAACGTGATCGCATCGTCTCCCGACAACACAATAAAATCCTCCGGCACAGTATTCAGAATTGTGGCCATCTGTCCAATGTTCCCAGACGCCTCCTTAATTCCGATGATGTTTTCGACTTTTGCCAGGCGCGCGACGGTCGCGGGCTCAATATTCACGCCGGTTCGCCCCTGCACGCTATAAAGAATAATCGGCAAGGTGATCGCGTTGGCGATGGCTTTGAAATGCTGGTACAAACCTTCCTGAGTGGGCTTGTTGTAATAGGGCGTAACCGACAGGATTCCATCCGCGCCCATTTCGCCAAGCTTCCGCGCCATGCTGATTACTTCCGCGGTGTTGTAACCGCCGGCTCCCGCCAATACCGGCGCTTTACCCTTCGCAATTTCCATCGTGATTTCGACAACACGCAAATGTTCTTCGTGTGTAAGAGTCGGGCTCTCTCCCGTCGTTCCGCACGGCACCAGAAAATCGATGCCTGCCGCGATCTGTCGCTTCACCAGCGCCCGCAGTGTGGGCTCGTCCAGCGTTCCATCAGCCCGAAAGGGAGTGACCAGTGCAGTGCCAGTTCCGGTAAACATGTTGTTGCTCCTTTTTTTACTAAAAGCTTTTCTGCAAAACTTGTCTTACAAAACTTTTTTAAGGATCCTTCTTATTAAAACCCAAGTCGGGCACGACAGTGCCGTGTTCCTACATTTCAACTCGATCGGCTCGCGGTCGCATTTTCTTCTTTCGGTTTCACAGGTAAACGCGACAACTCAGCGAAAATTTCTCGAAATTCGTGCGCGCCTTCTTTTCCGACCAGCCATCGCGCCGCTTGCAGCGCACCACGCGCAAACCCCTCTCGATTTCGCGCGGTGTGCCGCAGAGTGATCGTGTCGCCCGCGGAATCAAAGCCGATTTCATGTGTTCCCGGATGAGCCCCGGCTCGGCTGGAGCTAAGACTCACCGGATTTCCAAATCCCACTGCTCGTATCTCTTCCGCAAGCTTCTTTAGCGTTCCGGAAGGCGTATCCTTCTTAGCCGAATGATGAATCTCCCAGCCCCACGCTTCATACTCCGAATGCGCTGCGATCAGCGAAGCTGCATGCGCAACAATATCCAAAAACAAATTCACGCCAACGGAAAAGTTAGGTCCAAATACGAATCCGGTTTTTGCTACGTGAAAAGCATTGCAGATTTGCGGGAGTTGTTCATACCAACCAGTGCTTCCACAGACGGTGTTAATACGCAGCGCCGCGAGCCGGCTAAGATTTTCTACCGCCGCCGTCGCGTTGGTAAATTCAATCGCCACTGCTGTGCCATTTAAGGAATCCGTAGAAACATTGGCCATGTCCGCTTTCGATAGCCGCGCGCAAACTGCGAATCCATATTCGGGCGCCAATTTCTCTACCATTCGCCCCATTTTCCCGTAGCCAACAATTGCCAGAGGAATGCTCATGACGCCGCCACTCCCGTCGCCAATAATTGGCGCACCATTCGCGCATAAATCTCCACCGCATCCGTCAACTGCTTCTTTGGGATGTGCTCTTCCGCCGTGTGCGCCAGGTGAATGCTCCCCGGTCCAATTAAGAACGGTTGCCCCCATGTTCCGTCAAAAGCCGGAACGTCTGTCGTGAATGCCACTACCGTCGTGGGGAAATCCGGCAACGCGCCAAGGTACACCGCAGGAGTAAACAGAACCTCTTTTGCTCTGACCTTGTGTCCCAAAACAATTTTGTCCACAACTTGCCTGAGCTCTGTGGGATCTCCCACTAGACGAAACATGATTTCCGCGCGCGCTTCGTCGGCCACCACGTTCGGCGCGCGCCCACCTGCAATCGTTCCCACATTCAGCGTTGTTGCTCCGAGGATCGGATCCGTCGGCAACGCCATCTTTCGTACATCCTGCAATGCATCCAGCAACGCATGGATCGCCGAGTGCCCCAATTCCGGATAAGCCGAATGCGCAAGTTTCCCTTTCGCCACCAATTCATAGCGAAGGGTGCCTTTCGATCCAATCGCCAACTGATTTTCTGTCGGCTCTCCATTAATCAAAAATTGCGAACCACGCGGATCAGCCGCTGCCGTCTTTGCTCCAATACTGCTGCGCTCTTCTCCAACCACAAAAAGCAACGCAAAGTTTCTGATCGCTTCCGCCAGCAATGATTTTGCGGCAAAAATCATCGCGGTGACAATTCCCTTCGCATCGCAAGCGCCACGCCCGTAAATGTGCTCCCCATCTTCATGCGAAGGGAAAAATGGCGGCACCGTATCGATGTGCGTCGAGAGCGTCACAATCGGATTCCCAAACGTAGCCAAAATATTGTCGCGGTTGGGTGCAGCGGCCAGCCTCTCCACTCGCCCACCGTGCTTTTCCGCCAGCGGTGTCAAATAGGAAAACAGAAACTTGGCCACTTGGAGTTCAGCTCCAGTGGTCGAATCGATATCCACCAACGCGCGAGTTAGTTCAAAAAGTTCCATGTTCTTCTACTTGGTTTGATTTGAGGAAAGCGAAGCGAAAGGAAGGACTGCGGGCAAACGCGCAGCTGCGACCTCTCGATAGCGCTCCACCCGTCTTCTGGGCCGACGAGTGGCAGTGGACAAGCCTTGGACTTGCCCCCCAACCGAAGCAACATCAACCAGTCGCTACGGTTTCGGCAACAAACAGCAACTACTCTCTGTTTCGGCCCTTCGACCGGGCCCCTTTCGGCCAACGCCCGATGCTGATCGGAAAACGCGTTTGCCTACTCATGGCCGTTGCACCTCTACCAAGTCTCTCCAAATTACGGGAAAACGGCCCGAGTGTCAACGATGTGTGAAGGAATTGGATACCTAAAGTTGCAGGGGCTTCAGTGGCACGGTTTGCGAGGCGATCATCAGTTCGCCGCGAAATGTCGATTCCGCCGGCCGACGCTGCAGCGCTTCTTCCGCTGAGATCTTGACCAGATCAGGATTGTTGTTTTCCTGCGAAACGTGCGCCAGCACCAAATATCGCGCATACGCGTCGAACCCATCCGGATCCGCGAGATATTCGCTCACCGCATGATTTGAAAGATGCCCCGTGCGAGACAGCACGCGTTGCTTCACGACCCATGGATAAGGCCCGACTTTCAGCATGTCCAGGTCGTGATTCGATTCCAAGATCAGGCAATCGGTGTCTCGAAGGTGTACCTTCACCAGTTCCGGCATGTACCCAAGATCCGTGCATACCGCAACTTTCGTCCCGTCATTCCGAAACGTAAAGGCAATGGGGTCCACGGCATCATGCGGAATTGCGAACGCGTGAACATCGATATCCCCAATGCAAAAATGCTGTCCGGCCTGAATGGACTCCACGCCGTGCAGTCGTTTGCGAAATGTATCCGGCAAAATCCGTTGCAAGCAGCCCATAGTGGCTTCCGTTACGTACAACGGCACTTTCCACAGGCCAAGCACCTGGGGAAGTCCATTGCAATGATCCGAATGTTCGTGGGTGATGACCACTGCGTCGAGGCGGTCGATATCTTTTTCAACTGCTGCTAATCGCGCAAGTGTTTCACGTTTACCGAGGCCGGCGTCAACGAGGATGCGGGTGCTTTCGCTCTCAAGAAGCGTCAAATTTCCAGAACTGCCTGAAGCCAGAATGGATACTCGTAAGCCGATTGGAAATCCCCCGTGGTTCTTCAGTCTGTTTGCCCCGCACCAGCAAGGCCCAACAAAACTCTCAGGATGATGGCAGAGCGCACCAATCGCGTCAATCTAGAACACAGAATTCCTGAGGATAACTTCTCCGGTAGAGATAAAATCGTTTCGTGGACGAGCAAGACGCAAAACCCGAATCTGCGGATCGCTACCTTGATCCCGACACAGAGGTTCTTGAAGAGTTCCTCGACCAACTCTGGGATGAAGGCGCCATGGATATCGAGGAACTCGATGGCTTCTTTGCCGCTATACATTGCTGCCCTGAGCTTGTTCCACCAGCCGAGTTCATCCCGGTAATCGTTGGGGACGCTTTCGAAAATAAAGAGCTTTTCCCTAACCTTCAGACTGCCGATCTCTTTGTCGGACTCCTCTTGAGCTACTGGAACGCCGTTGGCGACGCCTTCCATTCAGACATCTTCTTTGAACCACTATGGCTTGAAGATGACGAAGGCCATTCTTATGGAAACAACTGGGCCATGGGATTCATGCAAGGCATCGAACTGCGCCGCAGCGCGTGGGTTGACGTTTTCAAAGATGAAGACAAATTCGCGTGGCTTATTCCGATTTTGGCCTTGGTTTACGAGGACGATCCCGACCCAGAAATGCGTTCCTACCAGGAGCCCGTTACCGAAGAATTGCGCGAGAAACTTTTTACCGGGGTTTCGGCAATGGTCACGCATATTTACCACTACTTCGCTCCACACCGCAAACTCAACGCCAGCGCTGCCACCCCACCTGGCGCTCCTCGACAAGCGAAGCAGAAAATCGGCCGAAACGATCCTTGCTATTGCGGTTCAGGACTGAAATACAAGAAATGTTGCGGCGGTCAAAAAATAAACTGACCAACCCGTAGGGCCACCGGCACGGTCGTGCCCCTCTTGGGTTTGCCTCTATGACGGGCGCCTTCTGAGACGGGCGTCTTTGGCTCACAAGTGGACTCAACCTAGCAGGCTAGCTGTTCGCGCGTAAGCGTGAATCCGTTCAAGCTACCCAACACCGTCACCGCAATCTGCTCTGGCTGGAAAAATTGTTGCGCAAGCGATTGCACCTGGCCGTATGTGACCGCTTCAATGGCAGCGAGAATTTCGTCGAGCGTAGAAAAGCGGTGAAAATACAATTCCTGGCGTGCCAGATTCGACATCCGTGAACTGGTAGACTCAAGGGAAAGCATCAGCGAGCCCTTCAGATGGTTCTTGGCGCGGCGCAACTCTTCTTCCGTAACCGGCGATTCCTTCATCGCCCGGAATTCCGCAATCGTCAGGTCCAAAACCTGGGCAACGGTTTCCTTGGCCGTGCCAGCGTAAACGCTCAGCATTCCCGCATCGGAATAAGGTGTCAGTTCGCTGAACACCGCATACGCCAGCCCCTGCTTTTCGCGAATATTCTGGAACAGCCGCGAAGACATTCCCCCGCCCAGGAGATTGTTTAGAATAGCCACTGCAAATCGACGTTCATCGGCCAGTGGGATGCATGGAACTCCAATGCAAAGATGTACCTGCTCCAGATCGCGCTTGGTTTGCAGATGAATGGGCGCCGCCGTTTTGGGAGCGGATTCCGCATCGGGCTCGCCGGAAGGCTGCAAATGCCCGAACTCTTTTTCTACCAAATTCAATACCTGTTCGTGCGTGACGTTGCCCGCAGCGGTCACCACGATGTGGTCCGGTGCAAACCATTTCTGAAACCGGCCGCACAATACTTCGCGGCTGAAATTGCGCACGGTTTCGGGAGTGCCCAGGATTGGCCTGCCCAGCGAATGTTCCGGCCAAAATCCACGAGTAAAGATGTCGTGCAGCATGTACTCGGGATTGTCCAAATCCATCTTGATTTCTTCCAGCACGACCTGGCGTTCTTTCTTGACGTCCTCGGCGTTCAATTTTGGGCGCAAAACAAGATCGGCTAAAACATCGAACGCGATCGGAAGATGTTCGTCGAGTACTTTGGCGTTAAAACAAATCTGTTCTTTGGAAGTGAAGGCATCCAGCATTCCGCCGACGGAATCCATTTCCCGCGCGATATCTTCCGCAGAGCGCCGCTCGGTTCCCTTGAAGACCATGTGTTCCAGGAAGTGCGCCATTCCATTTTCATCGGCCTTTTCGCGCCGCGAACCGTTGTTCACCCAGATACCGACGGAGACCGAGCGCACCTGTGGCATGGTCTCGGTAATCACAATCAGACCGTTCGGCAGAACGTGACGATGAATGTCTCTTGTGGTCGCAACCATACACTCATTGTGGCACAGGGCAGAACAGGTGACGAGCTGGGATATAACTCCATCTTCTGCAACAACTTATGGATGAGTACGAAGTTAGTTTCGTCCGCCACCGCACCTCGCGCTATCCTAGACCCGGAAGACTAAACATGGAATTGCTCGGAAAAACTCAGGAAGAATTGCGTGAGTATTGCCTCGTCCTAGGAGAACCAGCCTATCGCGGTGCGCAGATTTACCACGCCCTTTACACTGAAAAGAAATTTAAGTTGTCGGACATGACTAACTTGCCTGTTGCGCTCCGAGAGAAAGTGACGCGAGAGGCGACGATCACGCTACCGGAAATTAAGCAGCGGTATGTTTCGACGGATGGCTCAGTACGCTACTTGCTGGGTCTGAATGCTGGCCTAAAACCGGCGTCCGTCGAAGCTGTCTACATGCCAAGCGAACGGCGGCAGACAATATGCATTTCTACGCAGGCAGGTTGCGCCGTCGATTGTCAGTTCTGTCTGACCGCCCAACTAGGATTGATCCGAAATCTTACGGCGGGAGAAATTATTGCCCAGGTTCTTCTTCCCTTGAAGGAAATGTCCGAGAAGCGATGGCAGCCAGGCAGCGGCCCAACTGATATTTCTGTTGAGCCGGATGAAAATCCCAGTGAACTGGGCGATGCGATTCAAACAAATGTCGTGCTGATGGGTCAAGGCGAACCATTATTGAATTTTGATAATGTAATGAGCGCTCTACGAATCCTGTTAGATGAAGAAGGAGTTGGCCTTTCGCCAAAGCGTGTGACTTTGTCGACCAGCGGAATTGTGCCTGGAATCGCACGCCTGGCAAAAGAAGATGTGCGGCCGAAACTCGCCATTTCACTCAATGCTTCATGCGATGGACAGCGCGATATACTGATGCCGATCAATCGCAAATATCCGCTGAAAATGCTGATCGAAGCTTGCCAGAATTATCCTCTGCGCAATTGGGAACACATCACCTTTGAATACGTGATGCTTGGCGGAGTGAACGATGCGCCCGAAGACGCGCGCCGCGTGACAAAATGGCTGGGGCCACTAAAAAGGGTGAAGGTTAACTTGATTCCGTGGAATCCCGGCGAATTGCCCTACAAAGAATCGGGCGAAGAACAAATTGAAACTTTCCGCAAAATCTTGATGGATCGAGACATTCCCACGTTTGTGCGCTATTCCCGCGGCCGGGACGTGATGGCTGCCTGCGGCCAATTGGCCTTGCTTGAAATGAAAACCTCGTCGCTTACCGTACTCAAGTAATTCTTAGGAGTTAATAGTTTCGGGCAAGGGCGCTGGAAATTGCTTAGAAAACCAAAACGCATACGGAGTCGGCCCGTGCTGCTGATAATGCTCCAGCCGTTCACGGCCTTGGTTCACCGTCGGAATGTGCCCGGCAGGCACCCACCAAAGGCAGTAATGAGGCTTGTCCATTTTTTCAAACCATTTGGCGCGATCTCGGAACACTTCGATGTGCTTTGAAGTGTAAGCATAATTGCGTAAAGCCTCGATCGATTCCCAAACGGACATATTCACTATGAGGGAAGGATCATCGCTGTAGAGAACATCGGTCGCATTGCCTGACGCGGACTGCAATCGCCAGACAAAACCTGGAGCAACATCGGCAAGCGCATTAATGGGATCCAGTTGAGCAACAAAGCCGGCGATCTTCGGGTCGTCAATCGGCGCGATAAGACGTCCGATATTGATTTGCGCTAAGTGGAAATTCATCCTTTTCCCCTCATTCGTGAATTCCAATCACAGCCATTAAACGTCCGGAAAGCGGACCTTCGCGGCGATAACTGAATAACATATTTGTGTTACAAGCAGTGCAAAGATCGCTTACGTAAATATTGGCGGCGCGAACCCCGACAGATTTAAGTTGGGAAACGTTGGCTTTGCGAAGATCGAGATGCACATTCTTCGGTGGAGGCTGATGTCCTGGAGGTTTCATGTTGAGCCACTGAATCGGATTCGGTTCGTCGCCGGTTCGAGGCTCGTCGAAGTATTCCGAGGCGTCAGCGAATTGCGCAGTGAATTTGGTGACGAGTTCTACGCCAACTTCGTAGCAACAGGGTCCGATTGACGGACCGATGGCAGCGAGGAGATCGGATGGTTTGCTGCCATATTCCTGCTGCATTCGGCCTACGGATTTCTCGACGATGCGAGCTAGAGTTCCACGCCAACCTGCGTGAATTGCAGCGACGGCGCGTTTCTTAGGATCGACCAGGAGAATGGGAACGCAATCGGCGGTTTGCACGGAAAGAAGCAGGTTCGGGTTATTGGTGATCGAACCGTCACCATGTGAAGGATCAGCAGGAACGGAACTGATACTATGAATGAGATCGGAGTGAATCTGCTCTAGTGGAACGAGAGAGAAGTCTTTGGCGGCGACTGCGGATTGGAAGCGCTTGCGATTCTCGAGCACATTCTTGCGTTCATCCCAATCCATAAAAGCTAAGTTGAGGACCTTTTCATCCTCGAGAGAGCTTGCGCCACCAAATCTGGTGCTGAAACCGTGAACCAGCCAAGGAAACTTCTTGAATGGAGTCAGGCGAAGAACCTTTAGCCCTTGAACGCAATCGAGCGACCAAGGAGAAGAAATGGCGGCGAGTTTTGGCGGCTTCGCGAGGTTCGGCTGTTTACGTCTGTGGCGACTGCGCCGGGATGAATTCGCTGTGATCACAATCTGAACAGTATAATCGCAGAGGGTTGCGAGGTCGAAACGGCTTCGAAGTGGCAATTCTGGGTGAAGCATGATTGTTGGAATGGGAATTGACATTGCGGAAGTGCCACGAATTCAGGCGGTGATTGAATCGCAGAAAGAGCGGTTTTTGCGGCGCGTTTTCACGCTGGATGAAGTGGCTTATTGCGAGCAATTTAAGAATAAATATGAGCGGTACGCGGGACGATTTGCGGCGAAAGAGGCGGCAATGAAGGCGTTGGGAACCGGATGGAGCCGCGGGGTTCGCTGGGCGGATTTGGAAGTGGTGCGAGTTCGAGGGGGAAAACCTACGCTGGTGTTGAAGGGTGAGGCCCGGAAGATTGCGGATGGATTGGGAGTGAAGAATATTGCGGTGAGCATTACGCATACGGAGGCGCAGGCCATTGCGCAGGTGATATTCGAGGGGTAAGTCAAAGGATTTAGCGCAGAGAAAAGAATCGAGACGCAGAGGACACAGAGGAAGAAAGAAAGTTCCCTCCTAGAATTACAACTCTTAAGCAAAATTGAAGAAGGCGCATTGGTTGGTGGCTGCATCATTTCACCAGAAAGAAGCTGCCTAGGGCCAGGGCGTCGATGCCGGCGCAGTAGAAACTGCGGACGGCTCCACGGGGATCGGTGACCAGGGGCTCGCCGAAAAGATTGAAGGAAGTGTTGACCAGGATGGGGGCGGGAGCGGACTCGCCAAATTTGTGGAGAAGCTTCCAGAAGAGCGGGTTGAACTGCTTGTCGACCGTGTGGACCCGGACGGAATTTTTGTGAAAGGCGAAACGCTCGAGGCCGGCAACAGGTTTGGTAAGGGTGGCTAGCGAGGCCATGAAGCGGCAATTCGGAGACGCTTCAAAATAATCCGCGGCGCATTCGGCGGGAATGGAAAGCGCGAAGGGATGGAATTCTTCACGATGCTTAATGTATTGATTCACATTTTCGATGACGTATTCGGAAAATGGCGAAGCGAGCAGGCTGCGATGGCCGAGAGCTCGATGGCCGAATTCAGAGCGGCCCTGGCACCAACCCACAATTTTGTCCCGAGCGAGGAGGCGAACCGCTTCATCGATGGTTTCGTCTTCACCGGATAGATAGCGATAGGCAATTTTGCAATTGTCGAGCACCGTTTTAATTTCCTGGGAATCGGCGCGCATGCCGAGCGCAAGAGTGGAAAGCGGGGCGCGGCCAGAATGACCGGTAACTTTTTTGCGCGCGAGGAATGCAGCTCCGAGCGCGGTGCCGGCGTTGCCGGAAACTGGTTGAACATAAACGTTCGCAAAGGCGCCGCGGGCCTCAAGTGCGCGGACAAGAAAGACATTTAGGAATAGGCCGCCAGCCAGGCACAGTGATTGCGTCCCGGTTTTTCCCCAGAAATTCGCGGCAAGTTGCAGAACTGTTTCCTCGACAAAATCCTGAAGGCTGCGTGCGATATTGGCGCGGGTGGCGGGAGTCAAAGGATTTCCGCGAGAGGAGATACCGAGTTCGCGGTAAAACTGCGGCGCGAAAATGCCGCGATGATCGGGCCCGGAAACGTAGCAGCGGCGGTTGAGTGTGAAAACACCAGTGGATTTCCAGCTGAACATTTTACGGAAGGCGGGGAGGAATTCGGGTTCGCCATCTTTGCTGAGCCATTGGATTTTGTGTTCGTCACGATGCGGGCGAAGGCCAGCAACTTCCGTGACGCGGGTATAGAACCAGGCGAGCGAATCGGGGAACTTGAAAGAATGGAGCGGTTCGATTTCATCGCCATCGCCAAGCGCGAGTAATCCGGACTGAGAACCAGCACCTTCATCGAGCGTAAGAATCAGAGAGCGGTCGTAGCCGGAAGTGTAGTAGGCGCTGGCGGCATGGCAGAGATGATGATCGAAGCGAGAGAGGCGCGGACCTCCGCGCAAGAGATGAACAAGGCGATCGTGAGCGGCGGAATGGGTGACGCGCTTCTTGCGGGAGCGAGAAGAAGCTGCGGCGATGCTCCGATCGGCCAAGCCTAGGGAGCGACAATCGGAAAGTTTCAGACGATTTTCGAGGAGACAACGATCAAGAGCAAGGCGGGGAATTTCCGTGGGATCGTGTTGACGATTTAGTTTTTCCTCTTCGATGGCAAAGACAACGCCTTGATCATTTAAGAGAGCAACGGCAGAACTGTGACCTAGAGAAGAGATGCCGAGAAAGTTCATGGGCTTTCGAGTCAGCCGGCTCCTTCCGCGCCGATACATGCAGGCTGAAGAGGAGATGCTAGCAAATTCTTGCCATCAAAGCCGGTGATTATGGCTGATAAAAATTGATTGGGTGAAAAAGAGGCAGGGATATGGACGGTGAGATAGTTATCGGAAATCGCGGGGGTAATTTCGGAGGGAGAGTTGGGATCGCGACGAAGGGTCAGGACACGAAGCTCGCGACCAATTTGTGAGATGCGAAATCTGGAGGATTTGGTTTCAGCCAGGGCGCGGAGTTCGCGGGCGCGTCGTTTGATGACGGTGCCGGAAAGTTGATCGGGAAGAGCAGCGGCTTTGGTGCCGGGGCGTTGCGAATAGGAAAAGATGTGGAGGTAGGTGAAGGGGAAGCCTTCCACGAATCGGAGCGTAGCAGAGTGGTCTGCTTCGGTTTCGCCGGGAAAGCCGGTGATAATGTCGGCACCGATGGCGGCGTTGGGAAGGAGTTCACGGATGAATTCGACGCGACGGGCGTAGTGTTCCGCGCGATACCAGCGATGCATAGCAGCAAGGATGCGATTGGAAGCAGACTGCAGGGGCATGTGGAAGTGCGGTGCCAAACGAGCGGTGGAGGCGAAAAGAGCGACGAGGTCGCGGGTGACATCGAGCGGCTCGATAGAGCTGATGCGCAGGCGCTCGACGGGGGTTTCATCGAGGATGAGACGGAGGAGATCGAGAAATCCAATGCGCGGAGAGATGTCGCGGCCATAAGTGCCGAGATTGATGCCGCTGAGGACGATTTCTTTGTAGCCGGAATTAGCGAGACGCTGAATTTCGGTGAGCACGGTGGCGACGGGAAGGCTGCGGGATTTTCCGCGGACAAATGGAATGACACAGAAGGAACAGCGGGAATTGCAGCCATCCTGGATTTTTAGGGTCGGGCGAGTGTGATTCCCTTCTCCACCGAGTACTGGGGCGACTAGAACGTCGGAGAGATCAAAGATATTGCCTGTCAGGATTGGTGCGAGGTGGTGGGTTTGGTTGCCACGATCCCTCCACTCCGACCCGCTGCCAGCGGGAGCCTCCGGTCGGGATGACGGTTTTGTGAGATTGGAGAGCGGGAATAACTCGGATGTAGTGTCGTGGTTGGTGGTGTCTCGGATTGCCGTGATGAGTGATGGAATTTGCGGCTTGTGGGAGTTGCCGACGACGTAGGAAACGCCGGGGAGCGCGGAGAGATCTTCGGGTGCGCGCTGGGCGTAGCATCCGGTGACGATGATGCGGGCTTGAGGATTGGTCGCATGGATTTTGCGGATGGCGTCGCGGGCTTGGGTGTCAGCGGCAGCAGTGACGGTACAAGTGTTGATGACAACAAATTGCGCGGTGGACGCGTCAGTGGCGACCGAGCAGCCTTGTTCGCGGAGCTGGCGCTCGATGGCGGCGCCGTCGGCTTGGGTGGCGCGGCAGCCGAATTGTTCGATGTGGAAGGTGATCATTGGGGGAATTGGTTCAATTTGTATTTAACCACAGAGGAGAGGTGAGGCGAAGTTCGGCGACATTGGAAAGCGGTCGAAAGTTGAAAGTCGAAAGGGGAGATATAAAGTCGACAAGCTTGCGGGCTCTGGGGTCGTCTCGTTGTAGGTCGTTCGTATCCCCCACCCCTGTGTTTGAGAAAGCTGGTAGGGGCGGTGGGGATCGAAAATTGAATCCACTTTCACAAGTCCTGAGTTGTCAAAGGCATAGCACCGCTGCGCTTCTTCCAATTGGTGTCAAATGGTGTCCAATTCCGCGAACCGCTCCTGATAGGTCGGTGTTGGCAATTGCGGCGCGCAGTGATTGCTCCCAATCTGAATTCCCGATTGGCGCGATGATCCAGTCCTTACATGTTTTCTCAAACAACACTCTGGCGCTCGCCTTGTTCGGCGGCGTGCCTTACCGCCTCGATGAGGCGGGCGTTGTGAAGCGCGTGTTCAAAGCCGGGTGTGTTGTAGGTGCCCGCATGTAAATCGCGGACAAGATGAGCGCTGATCGGTATAGGCCCTGCCGTATAGTGCGCCGCGACACTGTAGCGTTTCACTCCGCAGGCTGGCCCGTCGGGAAACTGCCCAACTTCGTTGTGCTATCTACTTCGACGGTAACGTAAATCGTTTTTTTCTTCGCCAGCGATTGGAGATTCCTAAAAATGTCCTTCTCTCAGGTAAAGGGGTTGGAGATAGTAACGCTTCCAATCTGCTGTCCATCCTGAAAGTCTTCACTGTAGAGAACTTCACAGTGACCTTCGATTGCAGAAGCAACGATTAGCGAATCATACCAGGGCAACTGGAATCTCGCTCCAATCCGCAACGCCTCTCCATACAAAGCTTGCGAGGAGTTCACTGACAGCAGTGGACGAAGCGTGGTCGACAAATATTGTTCTGCGTCGATGCTACTCATAGGTTTCGAGAAACGGCGTAGAGCAACATTAAAGAACTCTTGCACCACTTGATAGCTGACAATGCCACCACGCGTCTCGATTGCACTTCTGATTAGCTTCGTAGCTTGTGCGGCCTTCTTCGGTGAACTCGCGTCGAAGGAATATACAAAGATATTTGTATCGAGAAAGAACCTACCGCTCATTCATCTCGTCCCGGCTATAACGCCGTCCCGCCTGTACATGCTTCAGGCGCTTCATGAGAGCGTCGAACTCCTGCGTGCCGCCGCTTCGCGTTGTAAATTGTTCTAGCCATTCACGGAACATTGCATTGAGCGTCTTATGCTGGGATTTGGCCAGCAGGCGCGCTTGCTCAATCAATTGCTCATCTGCACTCAGGGTAATGTTCTTCATACGAAAACAGTGTACACGATTCTCGTGTTACTGGCAAGCGCCCCTCAGACAACTTCAGGCAACCTTAGTTGAGCTTTGTGTCCTGCACTCATGCAGCCCATGGGAAGGTTTGGGAAAGAACGAATGTCCTGTTGCTAGAAGCCTCGAAGAAGGATGAAGCAGCCGATGATCGGTGAGCATAGCCCCGATTTCGGCGTCAACTTTGGCTTTGGTTTGCTTGCGAACCTCATCATCAATGATTTGTTGAATGTTTGGAGCTTCTAGGCAGCGGCAACGGTTTTACGCGCTTCCTCATTGGCACTATCAACAGCATCTTTTCTTGCGTCTCTCAAATTCGTGTAGAAAATGAAGGCTCCGACAGCGGTGAGAATCGTGAGGAAGCCGCCAGTTATGGCGACCAAGAGCACAGTCAGGAGTGACTGTGCCACAGGAAGAATTAGGCTTGGGCCATGCGGCGTTGGAAGGTTAGGAGGATGAGGTCGGCGCGGCGGCGGACACCGAACTTATTAAGGAGATTGGAAACGTGGAATTTCACGGTGCGCTCGGCGATATTGAGTTTGCTGGCGATTTCCTTGTTGGAGAGATTCTCTAGCAAGGAGTCGAGGACTTCCTGTTCGCGGCGGCTGAGATTGGTAATGGATTCGGTTTTGAGGCGGCGGCCCTGGCTGGTGAGGATGGAATCGACGAAGCCAGAGAGGACCGAGCGAGGAACCCAGAAGCCACCTTGGGAAACCAGCGGAAGCGCGCGGGCTAGCTGGTCGCGGGCTTCGGCGTAAGAAAGAATCCCCTTCACACCCAGGCGAAGAAGTGAATAGGCGTTGGCATCATTGATGGCGTCGCCGACAACGATGAGGCGCGCGTCGGTGACGCGCTCGAGAATATTAGTGAGCAGAGCTCCGGTGGCCTGACGGGCAGCGTGGGCATCGATGACGTAGACCTGCGCCTTGGGCGGCTCAAGATTGCGAAGGTCGGGAGCCAGCGTGGATTCAAGTTGTTTGGCGATAACCTTGAATTGGGAGGCTTTGCCGAGCAGACGCTCGAATTCGGTAAGCACCAAAGGGTGCGGGGACAAGAGACAGACAGTAAGTTTCGGAGACATTCGTTTGGTAGCCACTGCACTTCAGGGTAGAGAAACCTGAGCAAAGGGGCAAGGACCTTAAGGACAGATGTTCACGAATTGTTACTGACAGATAAGACGTATTTTCGGGGGGTTGGAGGGCATCTAATCGCCATTCGGTGCGGAATGGTGTTGGGAAGGGCGGAATACCCGTAAAATAGAGGGGTAGGCGAAGGGATTATCTTCAGGGGCTAAAGGCCATTAGTATTAGGGCCTTTGCGCTGGGGCTGAAGCCCGGCCTCCTAAAGAAGAGTGAGATTTGCTTTCGACAAGCGGTGATGTCGAAGTTCTCTCGTCCCTCAGTAGCAAGGAAGCTCCGACCCGAAAGAAAAGTGGTCAATGGATCCCATGCAAGAGAATGAGGTAGTGCAGAGAATGAGAAATTTGAAGGAATCGGAAAAAGCGCTACGAGAGCTGTTGACGGAACGCATCCTGGTGCTGGATGGCGCGATGGGGACGATGCTGCAACAGCGGAATTTGACGGCGGCAGACTTTGGGGGAGCCGCATTAGAAGGTTGCAATGAGAACTTGGTGCAGACGCGGCCGGATGTGGTGCTGGATATTCACCGGAAATATTTTGAAGCGGGATCGGACATTGTGGAGACCAATAGTTTTGGGTCGACTCCGCTGGTGCTTGCGGAATATGGGTTGGAGAAAGATGCCCATTTATTGAGCAAGAAGTCGGCGGAATTGGCGAGGCAGGCGGCGGATGAATTTTCGAAGCCGGGGAAGCTGCGGTTTGTGGCAGGGTCGATGGGGCCGACGACCAAGGCGATTACGGTGACGGGCGGCGTGACATTTAATGGGCTGCTGGATTCGTACTACGTGCAAGCAAAGGGATTGGTGGAGGGCGGGGCGGACCTGCTGCTGATTGAGACTTGCCAGGACACGCGGAATATCAAGACGGCGATACTGGCGATCCAAAAATATTCGAAGGAAATTGGCGTTAGCGTGCCGTACGTGATTTCGGTGACGATTGAGCCGATGGGAACGATGTTGGCTGGACAGACGGTGGAGGCGATGTGGGCTTCGCTGCGGCACGCGCACCCGTTGGCGTTTGGGATGAATTGCGCGACCGGGCCGGAGTTCATGACGGATCACATTCGGACGCTAAGCACGACGTCGGGGGAATTTGTGTCGTGCTACCCAAATGCGGGATTGCCGGATGAAGAGGGGAAATACCTGGAGACACCTTCGACGCTGGCGGCGCAGCTTGAGAAATTTGTAAATCATGGGTGGCTGAATATTGTGGGCGGATGCTGCGGGACTACCGAGAAACACATTCGGGCGATTGCGCAGATGGTGGAGGGGAAAAAACCTCGAGTGAGACCGGCGGAGGCGCACCGCGCGGTGTACTCGGGAGTGGAAACGATTGAAGCGGACGACCAGACGCGGCCGTTGCTGGTAGGCGAACGCACGAATGTGATTGGATCGCGGTTGTTTAAGAACTTGATGGCGGAAGAAAAGTTTGAAGAGGCGACGGAAATTGCGCGTAGGCAAGTGAAAGGCGGCGCGCACATTGTGGATGTGTGCCTGCAGAGCACGGAGCGCGACGAGAAGAAGGATATTCCGCCGTTTTACGAGAAGCTGATCCGGAAGATTAAGGCGCCGATCATGATCGATACGACCGACCCGACGGCGGTCCAGTTGGCGCTGACCTATTGCCAGGGCAAAGCAATCATTAATTCGATCAATTTGGAGGATGGCGAGGAAAAGTTCGAGAAAGTGGTGCCGATTGCGCATGATTTTGGGGCGGCGATTGTGGTGGGCTGCATCGACGAGGATCCGGTACAGGCGCAGGCGTTTACGCGGGAACGGAAATTGGCGATTGCGCAGCGGTCGTATGAATTGCTGACCACGAAATATGCGATGGCGCCGGAGGATATCATTTTCGACCCGCTGGTATTTCCGTGCGCAACGGGAGATGAAAATTATATTGGCGGAGCGGTGGAGACGCTTGAGGGAATACGGCTGATCAAGCAGGCGTTGCCGGATACGCGGACGATATTGGGGATTTCGAATGTGTCGTTCGGATTGCCCGCGGGCGCGCGAGAAGTAGTGAACTCAGTATTTCTGTATTACTGCACGAAGGCTGGGCTGGATTTGGCAATTGTGAATACCGAAAAACTGGAGAGGTTTGCGTCGATTCCCGAACACGAGCGGCGATTGGCAGAGAATGTTTTGTTCCAGCACGCGCCGAAGGATGTGCCAGCGGATCACCCGCGGGCGGCGTTGCTGCGCGATGTGCCGGCGGATTGGCGCGCGCAGTCGAAAGAGCAAAAAGCCGCGATCAACAATTATCACATCGTGGCGATTACCGAGCATTTCCGTACAGCAACGAAAAAAGAAAAGGTGAAGGCGGAAGATTTGCCACTGGATCAACGGTTGGCGAATTACATTATCGAGGGAACGCGCGACGGGTTGGTGGAGGATTTGGAGAAGAAACGCGGGGAAGGGGCGAATCCTCTAGCGATAATCAATGGTCCGCTGATGGATGGGATGGGCGAGGTGGGGCGGCTGTTCAACGCGAATGAGTTGATTGTGGCGGAGGTGCTGCAGTCGGCGGAAGCGATGAAGGCGGCGGTGAACCACCTGGAGCAGTTCATGGAGAAGGCGGACACGGCGAAGCGCGGAAAAGTGGTACTGGCGACGGTGAAGGGCGACGTACACGACATCGGGAAAAACCTGGTGGAAATTATTTTGAAGAACAACGGATTCGACGTGGTGAATCTGGGGATCAAAGTGCCACCGGAAGATTTGATCAAGGCGTTTCAAGCGCACCAACCGGATGCGATTGGGTTATCGGGATTGCTGGTGAAGAGCGCGCAGCAGATGGTGATTACCGCAAATGATTTGAAAGATGCGGGAATTGAAGTGCCGTTGCTGGTGGGGGGCGCGGCGCTGAGCGCGAAATTTACGCAGACGAAAATTGCGCCGAGTTACGGCGGAGCGGTGTGTTACGCAAAAGACGCGATGACGGGGCTACGATTGATGAATGAACTGATGGACCCGGCGACGCGGGAGCGGGTGATCGGCGAGCAATTGGTGTCTGGAAATGGCGTGACGGTGCAGACCACAGTGAAGCTCGTGGAAAAGCCAAAGGTGGAGCGTTCGCCGAAGGTGCGGACGGATTTGCCGATACCCAGCGTGGGATATCTGGATCGCAAGGTGCGGCTGGTGCCGGATTTGCGCGAAGTGTGGAGCTACATCAACCCGTTCATGCTGTATGGACGGCACATGGGGTATCGGGGAGATTTTGAGAAACGATTGGCGGAGCGGGAGACAAAGGCGGTTGAGTTATTTAACGAGATGGAAGAGGTGAAGAACGAAGCGGCTACGTTCATGAAAGTGCGCGCGGTGTGGCAATTTTTTGAAGCGGAGTCGCAGGGCGAGGATTTGCATTTGTTTGCACCGGGCTCGGCGGTGCCGCTGCATACCTGGCACTTCAAGCGGCAGGCGAGCGGGGATCAGCTTTGCTTAAGCGACTATGTTTTGCCGGCGCAGAATGGGAAACGGGATCACGTTGGCGTGTTTGTGGTAACGGCGGGCGAAGGGGTGCGGGACCGAGCGGAGAAGGCGAAGCAAGACGGATATTATTTCAAGTCGCACGGATTGCAGGCTCTGGCGATTGAAACGGCGGAAGGGTGTGCGGAATGGCTGCACCGGCGGATGCGCGAGGATTGGGGATTTCCTGATCGGGAAGAAATGACAATGGCACAGCGGTTTACTTCGCGATATCGCGGGAAGCGGTACAGCTTTGGGTATCCAGCGTGTCCGGATTTGGAAGATCAGGCGAGTATTTGGAAATTGTTGAAGCCGGAAGAGATTGGTGTGCAGTTAACGGAAGGATTCATGATGGATCCGGAGGCGAGTGTGAGTGCGGTGGTGTTTCAACATCCGGATTGCACGTATTTTAGTGTGGGAGATGGGGGAGATAGTGTGGTGGGTTGAGGGAACCCAAGAGCACAGCCCTTCGTGACTCAGGGCCGGCAGGAGTGTGCCACCTGGGAGGTTAGAGGCCGCGGCGGAGGAGTTTTATGGAGCGGCGAACGCCGTAGACGGCGGCTTGCCAGTTGACCAGGTCGCCGCGCTTGAATCTGCGCCAGACGGTGACGAAGACTCCACCACGACGCAACCACTTTCGTTTGCGCTGTTGGATGGGAGTTTCCTTTTCGCTTAGCCAGCCGAAGGTGCGGGATTGCGGAATAGGACGAGGGATGGCGCCAAAAGTCATGATGTAGGTATAGCGCGGGACTTCCGATGTGTTGGGTGCGGCGCAGTGCAAAGTGCGATGGTGGTGAATGGTTGCTCCACCGGGTTTTAGGGGACAGGCAACGGCGTTGGTGGGATTGAACTCACCAATACATTCAATGGCTTGTGATGTTGGATCGTTGTTAGCAGAACGATGTTCAAGAACCGGCGTAGTGTGGGAGCCGGGAATAAATTGCAGGCAGCCAGTTTCCGCTTTCACTTCTTGAAGGGCAACCCAGACAGTTAATTCGCGATATTCAAAACTGGGATCGCGGAAGGCTTCATCCTGATGCCAGGGAGTAGCGGCGCCCCGCACGGGCATTTTCAAAATTGAAAGATCGAAGAAACAGCGCGCATCTTCACCCAAGAGTTGCTTAGCCATGCGAAGAGCATTCTTGTAGCAGTGAGTTTCGTGAAGCTTGGGCACATAGTTCACGGGGTTCAGAATTTGCGGGGAGCTCATTTCGTCGGCATGATCGGCGCCCGCGACGAGATCGGCAAAGGCGCCCTCTTTTTCGCCGGCCTTGGTTTCGAAAAGGTTTTCGAGCCAGCGACGAATCTCCTGAACTTCTTCAGGGGTAGTAAGAGAATCGATGCGCAGGTAGCCCTCATCTTTGAAGAATTGGATCTGAGCATCGTCGAGGAGTGGCTTGACGGGATCCAGAACCAATTTTACGGCAGTGTCGGTTGAGAGTTCAGGCATGGTATTCCTCCTGACAGGCTGGTGCGATCCTGTAAGTGATCATTCCCCCTAGTTCAAAATAAAATTGCATGCTGGTGAAGGTGACCTCAATTGGTAGCTGGCAAAGCGACGGCAGAGGCCTTGGCCAAACTAACTTTTCGTTGAGCTAACTGGTACGCGTGAATTAAGAGATCGCAATTCTGAGAAGCAGTGTACTTTTGTTCGTAGCAATGCCGAGCGGACTGGCGGAGCAAATTCAACTGATCGGGGTGATCCTGGGCCCATTGAAGTTTGCAGGCAAGATCCTGGAAATCGCCAGGATGAAAGAGGAACCCGTTAACTCCATCCTCAACGATTTCAGCCATGGCAGCCATGTTTGAAGCAACGACTGGCGTTCCTTTGGCAAAGCTTTCAATGGCGACACGGCCAAAGGGTTCGTACCATTCGGAAGGGAAAACAAACAAACTGGCCGCGCCCATCAAGTCTTTTAGTTCCGAAGAGGATTTCGTGCCGAGCCATTCGGCGGTCGGATTTTGGCGGCAAAATTCCTGCACGTCAGACGAAAGTTGACCATCTCCGACGATTTTCAGAGTGGTGGGATTCTGCAACTGAGCCCAAGCTTTGAGAAGAGTCTCAAGACCCTTTTCCCTGGTAAGCCGGCCAGCAAATAGTACAAAGCCCTCCCTTCCATCCCCGGGGCCCGGATCGGGATGAACGAAATTGCCTTTGACGATTACCTTGTCTGCGGGAAGTCCGGCTTCGACAAATTTTTGGCGAGAAGAGTGGGTAAGACTAATGTAGAGGTCAATGGCGTTGCGCCAAGTGCCTTTGAGGGTGTGGAAGGCGGTCATGGTAGCGACAGCAGCGCTGCTCAAAACGCTGTTGCGATAACAGGCATGAAGGACTCCGGGATATTTGAAGGTCTTGTGAAGACAATCCTCGCAGATGCGGCCATTGCGAAAGAGAGTGGTGCTAGGGCAAAGCAAGCGATAGTTTCGAAGAGTCTGAACGACAGCTACACCGTGTTTGCGAGCGGCCGAATAGACGGAAGGAGAGATGAGCGGGAAGAAATTCTGGACGTGAAGGACATCGAACTGTCGTTCGCTAAGCTTGCCATCAACGAGGTCGTAGGAAGGCTTGGACCAGATGGATTGTAGCGCAACGTTAAAGCTGCCGATCTGCTCGACTTCGTCGTTTTTGAGATGAATGGTGTCGACAAAGTGGCCAGCATCACGGAGCATGCGAACTTCGGACTCGAAACTCTCGTCTTCGCCGCCCCGAAACTGATAGCTGTTGTGGAGCATGAGAACATTCATGGGTTTTTGAGCGGAACGTTCCGAGCTGAGTGATTCGACGGGATTTGCAAGTAGGGTGGCCATAGGAAAGAACTCTTTCGCTTTCTGGCTGGGTTTGCTTTGGCTATCGCGGCTTAACTACCTCTTCTTGATGAACAACTTCCACAGGGGCGCGCGCGGGAGGAGAGCTATCCATAACGTGCTGATAAAAATCGAGAGTTTGTTTGCCAATGTGATCCCAGCAATATTTATCAGGCATGGGACAGACGGCAGGCCGCGACTGTGCGGACCAAAGCAAGGCGTCTTCAAGAATCGAAGCGTCGAGCGGACCCTTGTAGGTGCGGACCCAATCGGTGGAAAAGTCGAGCTTCAATTCGCCCATAGCGCCAAGGTCTGGAACCAAGATGGGGCGATTACAGGAAAGTGCCAGGAGAGCGGTTCCGGAGTTTAGGACTTCGCGGTAAGGAAGAACGACGAGGTCAGCGACGCTGAGATACATGGAGACATCTTGGGAATCGATCCATTCAAATTTCAAGAGGATGCGGGGATCCTGAGCGGCTTCTTGTTTGATGAAGTCGGAGAGAGGAACGGAGTTGGGCTGGCCGACAACGTAGAGGAGAGTGCCATCTTTGGGGAGCGAGCGAAAGGTCTTCACCAAAGTATCGACATTCTTGTAGGCGCGAACGGCGCCGAAAAACATCATGACCTTGGCGAATTGGGGAATGCCAAGCAGAGCGCGCGCGTCACGGTTTGGAGGTGGATATTGATCGCGATAATGGCCATGGCGAATTACGGTTGACGGGAGTTGTTGCAAGCGAGGAAAGCGGTGCAATCCCATAGCCAGTCCGGCGTTGCTGAGGCTAATGACGCCGTCGACACGAGGAATAAATTGGCGCCAAAACCAAGCCTCCAGCTTGGGGTGCAAAGATTCATGGGAGGCAAAATTATGCATGGTCCAGATCAATTTGGTGCCGCGTGCGCGCATGAAATCGGTAGCAGCAAAAAGGCCGGACACTTTGAAGGCGGCATGGGGAGTGTTGCGAATATTGAGCAGCGAATCCGGCCAATGAACGTGCCAAACGGAATACTTGCGGGAGAGCCTGCCAGGCCAGGAATCCGCCTGGACCCGAGGGCCAAGGTTGGAATAGACAAGGGATGCATAAGGATTAAGAGGCGATTGAGTTGGCCAAGCAAGAATGCGCATTTTTTGAGAGAGGAATCGAATGAGCTAGACAGTGCGAATAAAGATCGTTTTTAGGATTCGATGAGACCACCAATTGCGGATGGCGGCTCATCTTCGACAGGCTCCAGAGCAGACTCCCAGGACATGGCGCGGACCAGCCAAAAAGCATTGGCGGTGTAAAGCATCCAGAAAACGGAATTTCCAGAAAAAAGAGTCGATTCCGTAAGGTTGTAAAGAAAGCAGAAGATCAAAAAAAAGAGCGGCCATGCCGCTTCCAGTTCATCGCTCTGCCCGGCAACGACAATTCCGCGAGCGAAATTCCGGAGCATGCCGATGGAAAAAATGGCCAGGCCCACAACGCCGAGACCCAGAGCCATATCGAGAAAGCCATTATGAGCGTTGGGAGCATCCCAGCCGAGAGTTTGACGATAACGCTCCGCGTCTCCGGTAGACCAGAAAGCGGTGTAACCGGAACCGAGCCAGGGTCGTTGATCAATTTCGGAACGAACCGCATGCCAGAGAGGAAGACGGCCGGTCAGACTACTTTCGCGGCCCAGTGCGTTCAGCATGGAATCCTGGTTGCTCCAAATGAGGAAGCCGACGGGAATGGTAATCATCGCAACAACGAGGATGGCTGAGGTGAGGCTGCGATTGGGGCGAATGACCAAGTGGCGGAATGGAATGGCAGCAAGCATGAGTACGCAGACGACGAGTCCAGTGGCCGATTGCGCCAAAAGAAGGAGAAGGGTGCAAAGACAAATCATGACGATGGAGATGATGCGATAGCGGCGCTGGCCGAGGGCGAGAAAAGTAAAGGTGAGAACACCGAGGGACATCATGCGGCCGAGAGTATTCTTGATAAAAAAGACGCCGTTCCAGGCGCCTCCAGCCATCACCCCCATGCCCGGAAAGGCAAGTCCCACGACGAGGCTGCCGATTGCCCCGACCGCAATGCAGACGGCGAGAATGCGAATTTGTTCTTTCGGCTGGTAACGCAGGGCGATATACAAACCGGCAAGGGTGGTACCGGTGAGCCCAATGGAGCGTCGCAAGGTTTCGCCGCCATCGACAGACCAGATCGTGGATGCAAGAGCAAAGAGGATAAGGAGAGCCATCCAGCGTTCCTGGCTAAGAAGGAAGAGGGTGTCCTTGTATAAGGGAATCAGCCAATAGAGAACCAGCAGATAGAGCAAAGCGAAAAGAATCTGAAGCACGGGGCTATCGCCCGAATTATTCATGGTGGTCGAAGCTTGTCCAACGAAAAGAGTGGCGGCGGCGCCGGTGGAGAGCAGCAACAAGAACAGGACTCCCAAGCGCTCAGAAATAGATTTCATCGAGCAGAACTCCTTCCCATGCCGGCAGTCACGGGATTTATCTCCGTGCTTGATGTGGCTTGGAGATGCGCAGGGACGGAAGAAGAACGATAAAAGGAATTCACGGCGGATTGCCAGGAGAACGAGGAGACGCGGCTCGCGGCTGCCAGGGACAATGGTTCAAGAAGGCTGCGGTCGGAAAGGAGTTGCGAGAGGGAGCTGGAGATCGTACTTACCACTTCTTCTTCGGTGCGACGATTTGTGGGAATGACCTTTCCACAAGTGCTATCGACAGAGATGGCTGGGCCACCGAGATCGAGACAGAGAACCGGGAGACCGAAGCTCATGGCTTCAAGGACGGCCATGCCACCGGAATCGTGAAGGCTGGGAAAAAGAAAAAGATCGAATTGGGAATACATGCGAAATAGTTGTTCGCGTTTCATCCAAGGGATCCACGAGACGGATTCCGTAAGGCCCAGGCGTCGGGCTAGATGCTGGAGGCGCGCATGGTCAGAGCCAGAACCGACAATGGTCAGATGGACGTCTTTGGATTGAGGGCCTAAAGCGGCGATGGCTTTCAGGGCGAGATGAATTCCCTTCCATGGGAGGAGCCTGCCCACGAAAAGCAGGTTCAGCTTGCTATTGGTTGACGGGAGCGGAAGGGGAGAATTATCAGAGTTAAAAATTGGAGATTTTGTGGATCGATGCCGACGGCCTGTTGAACGACTGCTTTGTGGCGATAGGATGCGGGAATGGCGCGCAAAGTTTCGTTGGTTGTTGCGGCGATCTGGATGGCGTGCCGGTATGTGGCGGTCATGAGGGGAGCACGAGTAAGAACGAAATTGGAGATACGGCGAAGAAAATCCCACAGGCGGCCGCGCGGCCCAAGGCCCTGGCGAAGGTTTTTGGGAGTGTCTTCGCCGCCAGCGACCGGTCCAAAGATGAATGGAATACCAAGTTTGCCCATAAAACTGGGAAGACGAAAACTTCCCCAGGTGATGTGCTGCACCTGGTCAAAGTTTTCTTGGGCGTGGACCCGTGAGGCGAGATTCGCCGCGGTATATTGCCATAAGAAGTAATAGGCGTAGTTTCCGAAGGGGAGTTTGTAAAGCTTCTGTAGCGTTGGGGACAAATCATGAAAAAGGAAGCGCGGATTTTGAATTGCGTCTTTTTTGCACGCGGCTTCAATACTGTTCTGGTTGATGGCACGCGTAATGACGAAAACTTTATGCCCACAGGCTGCGATACATTGCGCCCAATTCCAGCCAATGCCGGGCTCGGAGCCTGCATTCGGAAGGCAAGAGTAAGCGGATAAAAGAACTTTCATAGGCAAGTTATGGATCTTGGAGGCACAAGAGTTCTTTGGCTATTGGATCAAGACCGGCTCACCACCGATGGGGATAGAATCGCCGGTAATTTTGTTCACTCTTCCGTCGAGTTGCGTGTATTGGTGGACGTGCCAATCACGCGAGAGGCGGAAGGAGCGGTCGCCAACGGTATTCCAAACGAGGAACTGGTCAGCACCATCGCGGCGGAGTTCGCAGATCCAGTCTTTGTTGTCGGAGGTAAGACACTTGCTCATAGAAGCGCCGACCATCCACTTTTCGATTTCTGTGTACGCTTTGCCAGCGGGGCGAAGTGTAGTGTTGTCCTCCCTGGTGAGCTCGAGAGAAGTCCAATTGTGATTGTCCCAGCAATACCAATAGAACTGATTCACGCCAGAAGCCCAATTCAAAATATAGGAGCGGGCAACATAGCCTGCAGCAAGGCTGTCAGAAGGAAAAGGTCTTGGCTCATGCCAACCAGCTTCCGTATTGACGAGAGGTTTATGGCCGACACCGTTCTGATCCATGATGGCTCTTACCCGATGAATGATCGGGACGATATCTTCAGGAGGACCATAATTCGGGGTATAGAAGTGGTAGGCGATGCCATCGACATATTGACCGCCGCCTTTTTTGAGAAACTCGTCGATCCATTCAGAAGCTTTGGGAGTGGATGGGCTTGGGCTTAGAACGGTGATTGTTGGATCTACTTCTTTAAGAATTTTGGAAGCTTCGCGGACCATTTCGACCATTTTGTCGACTCCGCCGAGCCAGGCTTTCGGGCGATCCGGTTCGTTCCAAATTTCATAAGAGTGAATTCTTCCTTTGTATCGCGTGGCGACGGTATGAACGAAAGTTCGCCAATCCTCCATATCGCGGGGAGCCCCGGCAAGACCGCGCATTGGAAAATCGCTCTCAGAATCTGGACTGCTGGAGCTCCAGGGAGGAGTGAACGTGAGAGTCATCAGAATCTCAGTGTGATTTTCCTGGCCCCAGGTGGCATATTTATCCAGGAGATCGAAATACCATTTCCCTTTTTGGGGCTCCAAATCTGGCCAATTCACGTGAGAGAGGCGCCAGCCGTAGAAAGGGACGGCGGGCCAAGGAACCTTGGTTGCCGGGTGAAACAAAATATTGAGACAGAAAAGAGAAGGAGGAATCACTCCAGACTGAGCTTGAAACTCTTGAGCTGATGAAGCAATAAGATTCAAGGCTAAAGCGAGGGAAACGACAAAAACGAGAATGGAGCCAGCGCAGCGTGAGCGAATAAGAGACGGCATACTAAGTCCTCACAAGTTTGGAATTGGGATCGGACTGAGCAGGGCGGGTTGAGACAGGAACTGGGTGTGAGTTCAGTTTGGAGTGGGAACGTGATCTCGAGGCGAAAGATTTCGCGAGGCGCAGGGCTGCACCCGCGTAAATCCGTAGTTTGCTGGGGAGAGAGGATTCACGGAGATAATTATCAAGCTGAATTCGGATGGGCTGATTGGCAAGTTTCAATTTCCAATACTTTGCAACGGTGATCGAAACAAGGCGGTCAGCTTGTTTCACGAGGGCTGGAAAGTTTCTACGCATGGCAAATGCAACTTTAACGTCCTCAGGCAAGCGGGAAATTCGATAAGGATCCATGCTGAGCATATTATGGCCATGGAGGCGAAGGACGGCGAGAGGCTCGCAAAGATAGAAGCCAGGATGGAGAGCCATGGTGACGAAAGTGATGTAATTGTCTCCAAGAAAAGTAAGCTCTTCGGGAATGAATACGAACGTGTTCCACGTAGAGCGGCGGAAAGAAAGACCCGTAGTCGGGGGCGCACTAAATTTATTCGTTTTGTTGCGGTAATCGAGCCAGTGAGAGAAGTCAGTGGGCTCGTGGATTTCCTGAGATTCACTATCACTAATGTGGATGCGGCGAAGTGGATGAAATACGAATGAGACCTCGGGATGATTCTGGTAGCATTCGACGACTTTAGCCACTTTGTCCGGGGTGAAATAATCGTCGGAGTCGAGCAGGCAAATGATGTCGCCAGAGGAAGCGGCGAAGGCAACATTGAAGGTAGATGGCTGGCCACCGTTGGGCTTGAAAATGGCTCGGACGCGATCTTTATAGGTTTCGATAACTTCGCGAGAATTGTCCTTTGAGCCGTCGTCTACGACGATGATTTCAATGTTGGGGTAGGTTTGGGCGAGGGCGCTGTCAATCGCAGTGGAGATGAAGCGGCCGTAGTTGTAATTACAAATCAGGATGCTGACCAGGGGCTGCTTCGGATTGGAAGGATTGGTCATGGATTCCAGTTCATGGTTGCGTTTGATCTTGAACGAGGCGTGGTTGCTTAGCGATGGCGTCCAGCGAAGAGCGCCGTAAAATCATGATGCAGGTGAACATGAGAATGCCGAGGAGGCCATCAGAGGCCAGACTGGACCAAGCCGCGCCACGCCAAGAGTAAGCGGGAATCAGCCAGAGGTTGATGGCAACGTTAAAAATGGCAACGGCGATTTGCATGGAAGCGCGCACACGTTGATAGCCCGCCCCGGTCAAAGCGTCCCCCAAAAACAGATGGAAGGACTTCAGGAGAGGAAGCAGAGCGAGCCATTGCAGAGCTTCGACAGTCTGATTGAAGCCTTTGCCGAGAATGTGCGGAAGAACGGGCGCGAAAACGATGAGGCCAAGGGTGGAAGCCAGAGAAACGAGGCCGGCCTTGTGCAGGATCTTTTTAGCAAATTCGTAAGTGGCAGTGAGTCCTTTTTGACCTTCGCGGAAGAAAGAGGGATAAGCGGCGGAGGTGATGGCGCGAAGAGGAGCGCAGCTGACATCGATGATGCGATACGCAGCGCCGTAAATGCCGGTGGCATCGAGAGTGGAAAGACGACCGAGCATGGTCTTGTCGATGTCGTTGTAAACCGTCTGAGCGCTGGCGCTGATGGAAAAGTAGACGCCGTCCTTCATGTCTTGCCAAATGTGAGTGAATTTGAAGGAAGGCCAACCGAGTTTCACGGTGACAGAAGCGAGAGCAAAGATGGACATGAGAACTGAGCTAACGGCATAAAACCAAACCCACTGGCTGGCCGTGGGGTGGCTGATCGCGACAAACATAAAAGCCGCGCAGACGGCACGAAAACCGGTGCTGGCGGTTTGCAGGATGGCATTCCAGCGGAATTGTTCAAAAGCGCCAAAGGCCATGGAAGCCAGATCGGAGACGCGCGGACCTAGCAAATCGGAAACAGCGACGAGCAGCACCGTGGTAATGGCGATGCCGTGGGGAAGAGTGAAATTCGCGACGAACAAGACGCCTAAGGTGAGTAAGGCTCCGGTACTGAAGGTGAGGAAGAGAGCCTCGCCCCACGACTCAGAAAAAGCGGCAGGATTGCGGGCCACTTTCATGATGATGATGTTGCCAGCGCCGAGGCCGGAGAACGGAGACACAATCGCCACAAGGGAAACCATGGCAACAAAAGCGCCGTACTCGGTGACACCGAGAGAACGTGCGATCAGGAAGAAATAAGCGGCCTGCAGCACTACGCGGAGAATCTGGCCGAGGAGCATCCACATGGAGTTGCGAGCCATGCGTCCGCCGAGTGGTGAGTTTTTGAGTTTTGAAAGCAAAGCGTTAATCACGGAATTTTAGCTAGGAAACTGGCTGGGCCGAGACAGGACGATGGAGAAAACGGCACTAATACTCAACTGATGTTTGCGGGGAAACCAATTTGTAACGCTTGAGCCCAAACAGCTGAAGTGCAGTGCGGACGACAAAGCCAGAATTGTTGACCAGGTAGCGCTTCCAGAGACGTGAAGGCTCCTGACAAAGACGATGCAGCCATTGCAGGCCGGCATTCTTAATCCAGCGCGGAGCATCCTGAACCCGGCCCGTATGGATATCAAAGGCAGCGCCAACGCCGATCATGACTTTGCAGTTGAGGTCAGTAATGGATTCGGCCATGAACTTCTCTTGTTTGGGAGTGCTCAAACCAATCCAAATAATATCTGGAGTGAGAAAAGCGACTTGAGCTTGAAGATCGGCTTTTTCCGGGGGCGTAAGCGGACGAAACGGTGGAGTATAGGTGCCAACAATCTGAATGCCAGGAAATTGTTTTTTAAGATTGAGCTTCAGTTGTTCGGCAACGCCGGGATTACCTCCATAAAGGAAATGCTTGTGGCCGGAGGTGATGGAGCGCTGGCAAACTTCAAACATGAGTTCGGGACCGAAGACCCTACCCATATCTTTGTAGCCTTCCCAGTGGCCAATCCAAACGGTGGGCATGCCATCGGGCACAACCAGCAAGGCGTGATCAAGGACATTTTTGAATTGAGAGTTACGTTGCGCCTCCATGACACCATGAACGCCGGTGACGCAAACATATCCCTTCTTATCGGAAGAAGCGGCCTGAATGATCAGGTCCGCAGCAAGCGTGAGGTTCACCGCGTGGACGCCGACACCCAGAACGTTCGCGCGATTCACGTTATACCGCCGCCTTGCTCGAGTGCTTTGGGACGCGGCCGGCTTTCTTGAGTTCGGATTCGATCCACTTGTAAGTGACATCGAGGCCAGCTTCGAGAGAGATGGAAGGCTCCCAGCCAAGAACTTTGTTCAGGCGAGTATTGTCGCTGTTGCGTCCGCGAACACCCTGGGGTTTGGAAACATCGTGGCGCTTGGTTAATTTCTTGCCTGCAACGCTGCAGACGAGATCGACAAGTTGATTGATGGTGACGAGACGATCAGTGCCCAGGTTGAGAGCATCGTGATGGTCGGAAGCCATCAAGCGAATGAGACCTTCGACGCAGTCATCGACGTACATGAAAGAACGGGTTTGTTCGCCGTCACCCCAGATTTCAATTTCGCCGCCGTCTGGAACCAGAGCAACCTTGCGAGAAATGGCTGCCGGGGCTTTCTCTTTGCCGCCATCGTAAGTGCCGAGCGGACCATAGACGTTATGGAAGCGAACGGAGTAAGTGGCCATACCGTAGTCGTGGCGATAGTATTTGCAAAGTTCTTCGGCGAAAAGTTTCTCCCAACCGTAGCCGGGTTCGGGTTCGGCAGGATAGGCGTCTTCTTCGACCAACGGAGTAACATCTGGGCTGAGTTGCTTGCTTTGTGCGTAAACGCAAGCGGAGGAAGAGAAGAGAAACTTCTTGACGGAATTCTGGCGGCTGGCCTCAAGCATGTTGGCATTAATAAGGATATTGTTGCGGGAAATGTCGGCGAGGTAGGCGGTGATATAGCCGATGCCACC
>DASXIT010000104.1:0-20993 GCA_036497825.1 Candidatus Acidiferrum sp. | reverse complement strand
CACTGTTAATCGTGATGAGCGTACTGCTGGTGGTGGTCGGCGGGGCCATCGGCGGGCGCGGCGGCTTGCAAATTGCCCTGGCCATCGCCGTGGTCATGAATTTTGTTTCGTATTTTTTCTCGGACAAAATTGCGTTGAAATCGAGCGGAGCGCAGCCCGTCACGCGTGAACAGCTTCCGCGTTTGTACCAGGTGATGGAGCGGCTGGCGGCTAAGGCGAACATTCCTGTGCCGGCGCTTTACGTTGTTCCGGATATGGCGCCCAACGCGTTTGCCACGGGCCGGAGTCCAAAACACGCCTCGGTGGCGGTCACACACGGGCTGCTGGAAATCATGAATGACGATGAACTTGAAGGGGTGATTGCGCATGAGCTTTCACACGTGCGGAATTACGACATTCTGACCAGTTCCATCGCGGCGACGATCGCTGGCGCGGTGACTTACATGGCGCAGATGGGCAAGTGGGCCATGATCTTTGGTGGAATGCGTGGCGGCAGCCAAGATGACGATCGTGGCGGTGGCGGGCTTTCCGCGCTGCTGATGATATTTCTGGCGCCGTTCGCGGCCCTGTTGCTGCAACTATTTCTATCCCGCACACGGGAGTACGCCGCAGATGAGACGGGTGTGAAGATGGTGGGCAGCACCGACGGTTTGATCAGCGCGTTGCAGAAGCTTGGTTCCTACAACAAGCGCATCCCCACCACAGCTATATCTCCCTCAACATCGGCTCTGTGCATCGTGAAGCCGTTCTTCGGCCAGGGGACGCTTTCTTCGCTGTTCAGCACGCATCCTCCTTTGGAGGATCGAATTGCGGCGCTGCGCCAGATGCTGCTGCATTAGAAAATGAACAACAATGCAAAGTACGTTCACAGGCTGGTAAACATTTCCGGTTCCCCGAGCTAGTTCCGGTACTTTCCTCGACTCCGCACACAGACTAATACGCATAGAATCAATACATTACAAATAGGAGAAGGAGCTTGATTATTTGGCGTACGAAATGCACCGAGAGTCCCCATCTATTGGCTTTGGAGCCGGGAATCTGAGGGCTGTTTTTTATGACTTGCCGGGACACCATTCATTTGATTTGCATGTACTTAGAGGGGAAATTGTCGCCAAGCGTGCAAAGCGAGATCGAACGCCATTTGCATTCCTGCAATGATTGTCGCTTGGTGCTGAATGCCGCTACTACGACACTAGATCGTTACTTTGGACCTTCGCGCGTCAGCGCGGACCACAAAGCGGCTTAAGACTTCGTTTTTCAGTAGGTTAATCCCCCTTACAAATCCCTGTGAAATTCTCTATTGGGCTGTAAGTTTGTCCAAAAGCTACCAGTAAGCAGCAAAATTTACCGAGCCGCTTCAGGCAATGTAATCCTTACCAGTACCAGTACTTCTGAATCTTGTTTCATTAACTCCCCATTCTGGCTCTAATACCATAATTACTCGAGACTTAGCGTTCTGGATACCCGAACTCTCCGATATGGCGCTGCGGTTGCCCATCATTCCGGCAGATTGGGCGTTACGTCAAAGGAGAAAAAGTCAATGAGCGAGTATCAAGAGACGCGCATAGAAGCGGGCACCCCTCGGTGGGTAGGCTTGGCAATCGCTGCGCTAGGTGGAATCTCGTTAATTGGGCTGGGTTTGGGTTGGGGCGCGATGAGCAAGAGCAGCTCGGTGGAGCAAAGCACGCAAGCTTCACTGAAGCAGCAAAATGATGCACTCTCACAGCGGCTGGCCAAGGGAGAAGAGCAGAATCAGCAACTGCAAAGCGATCTGAAGTTGGTGACGGATAAGTTGAACGTCACACAAGAGGATCTGGTGAAGGCCCGGAAGCAATCGAGCGCTGCCGCGGCTTCTTACGGAAAGAAAATCAGCGGTATTGAATCGAATGTGAGCGCGGTTAATTCTCAATTGGCCACCAAGGCCAACGCCGAAGACGTCAACAAATTGAATGGCGACGTGACCGGCGTGAAGAATGACCTCGACGTGACCAAGGCGAAGCTTGACCGCGCCACTGGCGACATGGGCGTGATGAGCGGCTTGATTGCTCGCAGTCATGATGACGTAGAAGAGCTGAAGCGTCGCGGCGATCGCAACTACTATGAGTTCACGGTGCAGAAGTCCAAGACTCCGCAAAGAGTCGGCCCGGTTGAGATCTCTTTGAACAAAGCCGATCAGAAGCGCTCGAAATACACCATGACGGTTCTGGCGGATGACCGGTCGATCGAAAAGAAGGATAAGACCTCGGGCGAGCCAGTTCAGTTCTACGTGAAGGGCTCTTCGCATGCGGCACCGTACGAAATCGTGGTGTTTGACGTTGGAAAGAGCCAGATTACCGGTTATCTCTCCACGCCAAAGTCAGCGGGTGGAGCTGCTGCTGCCGCAAGCAATACCGCGGCTCAGTAAGACCGCCAACCAATTCTGCAAATGTTTCTTGAGAGAGACAAGAAAAGGGGAGGATCCCAGAGAATCCTCCTTTTTTTTACAAATAAAGGGGCTTGGATGCCCGTCTAACTAGGTATCTCCCGCTGGACAGTTTGAAAAGGCTATGCCAATCTTAAGGCTATCCGGCGGGGATAGAAAAGTCACTTTTGGGGGGAACATCAATGAAAGTAAAATTCGCATCAGCAATGGCATTGACTCTGCTCGCGGCCGCATTCGCGTTTGCAGCGGATGGCACCTGGACCGGCTATATTTCTGATAGCCAGTGCGGTGTGAAGGGCGCGAACGAAAAGCATGCCGATTGTGCCGCAAAGTGTGTGAAGGAACACGGCGCAAAGTATGTTTTCGTGAATGACGCAGACAAGAAAGTCTACGCCATCGACGCGCAGGACAAGGTTGCGGCGCACGCAGGTCATCACGTCACCGTAACGGGCAGTGTTGACGGCGACACTCTGAAGCTCGCTTCGGTCTCCATGGCCAAGTAACTTTTTTCATTTTTATCCCGATGGGCAGGATTTATTCCTGCCCATTTTCTTTGGACGGCGCAGTAAATTCCGTTACGATAAAGTTCTATCTATGGCTACGACACTTCTTCATGTTCGCCGGGCATTTACCCCCACAGTTGAAATTCCGGATGCAGGGATTTTGTTTCGCGATGGCGTGATCGAGGCTATTGGGCCGCGCAGCGGTATGACCCTTCCCGCCGGAGCAGAAGAAATTCACGCGGCGGAGCAGAGTGCCGCGCCGGGATTTATTGATGTGCACATTCATGGGGCCGGTGGCCGCGATGTGATGGAAGGAACGGAAACGGCCCTGACTACTGTTTCCAAAGCGATTGCCGCGCACGGCACAACTTCTTTTGTCGCAACGACCGTGACCGCTGATATTGGCGCGATCTGCCGGAGTGCAGAAGGAATTTCTAAGTATATTGGAGAGCAACACATTGCTGGGGATCCTCGCGCCGAAGTGCTTGGGATTCACTTTGAAGGTCCGTTCATTAGTCCGGTTCGGCGGGGTGTTCATCCGGCCGAATTCATCAAGCTGCCTTCCGCGGAATTGCTGGCGAAATTCATCGATGCAGCAGGTGGTCACGCGTTGATTTTGACCATCGCGCCGGAACTTCTTGGCGCTATCCCGTGCATTGATGCAGCCCACAAATCCGGGCTTGTGGTTGGCATGGGACACACCGACGCGACGTACGAACAGGCACGTGCTGCTATTGCGCGGGGCGCGCATCATGCCGTTCACATGTACAACGCGATGCGGCCGTTTTCCCATCGCGATTCGGGCGTGATTGGCGCTGTGCTGACGACGCCAGAAGTAACGGGTGAACTGATCGCCGATGGAGTCCATGTGGACGAAACAGCGATGCGCCTGCTACTTCAGGCAAAAGGCCCAAGTGGCGTTATCCTGATCAGCGATGGGATTTCCGCTACAGGAATGCCCGACGGGAAATATGCGTTGGGGAGCTTGCAAGTGACGGTAAGCGGAGGGATCTGCCGTAATGCAGATGGCAGGCTTGCGGGCAGCACGTTAACGCTGGATCGTGCGTTGCGCAATGTCGTCGCACTGGGCATTTCCGTTGCCGATGCTTTGCGCATGCTGACACTGAATCCTGCTACGTTGTTGGGCATTGAGTTCAAGAAGGGCGCACTGCGTACTGGCGCCGATGCCGATATTGTTCTTCTGGATGAAGGGCTGCGAGTGTCACGGGTATGGACGCGCGGCATTTCGCAACGGCCTGCTTGACTATTCGACTGCGCTTGCCAGTTTGACTACCGATTGAGTGGAATGTTCAATTCATCCGCAAGCTTTTGGGCATTGAACGGGCTGCACGAAAAATAGCGTCCTCCCACTTTCAGCGTGGGCACTTTGCGCTTGCCGTGATTGGCAAGCATGACGATCTCTTCGGCGGCTTCATCCTGTTCGATATTCACTTCTTGAAATTCCACGCCACGTTCCTTGAGAAAATGTTTCACGCGGCGGCAGTCCGGGCACCACCCGGTGCTGTAGATCGTAATGGCTTCCATCAACAGGGCTCCTGAGAATTGGATGAAATCGGGAACAATCTGTTATGCGCAGCCTTGGAAGTGTGGGTGCTATCGAACTTCGACAGGCTGGCCACGATATTTGCGGGCAATTTGAATGCGGATCAGCGCGCGCTGCAAAGCAATCGTCGCGCGATCCCAATCGAGATTCGTATCGTTGGAGACCATGCGCTTCTGTGCGCGCTCGAGTGCCGCTTCCGCTCTGGCCAAGTCAATTTCCGTCGCGCGCTCGGCGGTCTCTGCAAGAATGGTCACGCGATCCGGCAACACTTCGGCAAATCCCGCGATGATGGCGAGCGGAACCGACTGCCCACCCGACGACGTCCGATACGTCAACTCTCCAATTCCCAATTCTGTGATCAGCGGCGCGTGGCCGGGCAGAATGCCCAGTTCGCCTTCCAAGCCGGGGACGGTGACCTCCATAACCGTTTCGTGCAGCAGTTGCCGCTCTGGCGTCACCACGATCAATTGGATGGACTCGGGAAGCATTTTCTCGCTTAAGCGCCCGCCTTCATTTTTTCAGCCTTCTCGTGCACTTCGTCGATGGTGCCGACCATGTAGAATGCCTGCTCCGGGATATCGTCGTATTTCCCTTCAACGATTTCCTTGAAGCTGCGCACCGTGTCCGCAATCTTGACGTACTTGCCTTCCAAGCCGGTAAATTGCGCGGCGACGTACATCGGCTGCGACAGGAATTTTTCGATGCGGCGCGCGCGTGCCACGGTCCGCTTGTCTTCATCAGACAATTCCTCAATGCCCAAAATCGCGATGATGTCCTGCAAATCTTTGTAACGTTGCAGAACCGACTTCACGGCGCGGGCCACGGAATAGTGTTCCTGGCCGACGACGCGGGGGTCCAAAATACGCGAATAGCTGGCGAGTGGATCAACGGCGGGATAGATTCCGCGTTCGACGATTTGCCGGCTGAGGTTGGTCGTTGCGTCCAGGTGTGCGAACGTGGCGGCGGGCGCAGGGTCGGTGTAGTCGTCCGCAGGCACATAAATCGCCTGCACCGAAGTGATGGAACCCGATTTCGTGGAAGTGATGCGTTCCTGCAATTCGCCAATTTCGGTGTTGAGATTCGGCTGATAGCCCACGGCCGAAGGCATGCGTCCCAGCAGCGCCGAGACTTCCGAGCCTGCTTGCACGAAACGGAAAATGTTGTCGATGAAGAGCAGCACGTCGAGATGCTCGACATCGCGGAAATATTCCGCCACGGTCAACCCTGTCAAGCCAACGCGCAGACGCGCCCCTGGTGGCTCGGTCATTTGCCCGTAAATCAGAGCCGCGCGCGATTTTTCCGAATTGCCCGGAACGACGACGCCAGATTCTTGGAATTCCAGCCACAAGTCGTTGCCTTCGCGGGTCCGTTCACCCACACCAGCGAACACCGAAACGCCGCCGTGCTGCATCGCGACGTTGTGAATCAACTCCTGAATCAAAACCGTTTTGCCAACGCCTGCGCCACCAAACAATCCAATTTTTCCGCCCTTCAAGAAGGGCTGGATCAGGTCGACAACTTTAATGCCCGTCTCAAACATTTCCAGCGACGTGGATTGCTCATCCAGTTTCGGGGCTGGACGGTGAATCGAATAATTGGTTTGGCTGGTGAGCGGCCCGAGTTGATCAACCGGTTTGCCAAGCACGTTCATCACGCGGCCCAGTGTGGCGCGTCCAACAGGCACCGTAATGGGCGCGCCGGTGTCGGTCGCTTTCATTCCGCGGACGATTCCGTCGGTCGGCTCCATGGCCACTGCGCGAACGCGGCCTTCACCCAGGTGCTGCTGCACTTCCGCGGTCACGTCCAGCGGCTCGGGCGAATTGAAACCCTCGCTGGTCACGCGGACTGCGTTGAAAATCTCCGGCAAGTGGCCGGCCTCAAATTGAAAGTCGAGCACGGGTCCAATGACCTGCACCACGTGTCCGACTGCTCCTTGTTTCTCTGCCATCATTTACTCCTCAAATTCCAAATTCGTTTTCTCGCGACAAATTTGCGGCAACGCAAACTACTGCGATGTGTTTTGCGCTCCGCTGACAATTTCAATAATTTCCTTGGTGATTGCGGCCTGCCGCACTTTATTCATGTGCAGCGTCAATCCTTCAATCACTTCGCCGGCATTCTTGGTCGCCGCTTCCATGGCGGTCATTCTGGCGGCATGCTCCGCGGCGGAAGACTCCAGCAACGCGCGCAGAACCTGCGTTTCCACATATCTGGGCAGCAAACGATCCAGGATCTGCTGCTCCGGCTGCTCGTAAATATAATCAATCTGGGTTTCCGTAGGCTGCTGGCCTTCTATTGTGTCCTTAACTTCAGCTGCCTCGATGGGCAGAAGCTTTTCGACGGTGAGTTCGGCAGAGACCACGTTGTGAAACTCGCTAAACACGATATAGACCGAGTCAATCTTGTCTTGCGAATACAGCTCGGTAATCAGCCCGGCAATTTCCCGCGCAATCTTGTAGTCCACGCGTGCCAGCACGTTCACATACTCGCCAGCAAAGTCAAATCCGGCCTTGCGCAAGGCGTCGCGGCTCTTTTTCCCCACGGGGATGGTGACGATCTTCTTGCCCGCTTTGCCGCGAATAAATTCCGTCGCTTTCCGCAGAATGTTGGAGTTGAAAGCTCCAGCCAGTCCGCGTTCTCCCGCGAGCACAATTAACAGGATTCGCTTTTCTGGCCGTTTCGCAAGCAAGGGATGTTGCGGAGACTCAATGCGCACCATCGTTGAACGCAACACGCGAAGCAATTCCTTCGCGTACGGGCGCGCCGCCAATGCCGCTTCCTGTGCGCGGCGCAAACGTGCCGCCGAGACAAACTTCATGGCACGGGTAATCTGCTGGGTGTTTTTCACCGAGCGGATGCGTCGCCGAAAATCGAGTAATGTCGCCATTTTCCCTGTCGGTTAAGCCGTGTTCCCGGCAGTTGCAGCCAAAGTGGCGGTGAAGCGGTCCTTAAATTCATCCGCTGCCTTCTTGATCGCGGTCTTGATGCCGTCATCCAGCGCCTTTTTGTCTGCAATGTCTTTCAAAATATTACCGTGGCTGGTTTCAACGAATTGCAGGAACTCTTTTTCAAAACGCCGCACTTCATTCACCGGGATGGAATCCTCTGTGCCGTTCGTGGCCACAAATAGCGCCAGCACCTGTTGCTGGACAGAGAGCGGCGCGAATTGATCCTGCTTCAAGACTTCGGTCAAGCGCTGGCCGCGCGCCAATTGCGCTTGCGTTGCTTTGTCCAACTGGTCCGAGCCAAACTGCGCGAACGCCGCCAATTCGCGGAACTGCGCCATGTCTAAACGCAATGTGCCGGCAACCTGCCGCATGGCCTTGATCTGCGCGTTACCGCCGACGCGGCTGACCGAAATACCGACGTTGATGGCGGGGCGAATGCCCGCGTTGAACAAGTCGGACTCCAGATAAATCTGCCCGTCGGTAATCGAAATCACGTTGGTGGGAATGTACGCGGAGACGTCGCCAGCTTGCGTTTCAATGACCGGCAGAGAAGTCAGCGAACCTCCACCCAATTTGTCGTTCAATTTCGCGGCGCGTTCCAACAAGCGGGAGTGTAGATAGAAAACGTCGCCAGGAAACGCTTCGCGACCGGGTGGGCGGCGGAGCAGCAAAGAAATTTCGCGGTAGGCTTGTGCGTGCTTGGAAAGGTCGTCGTAAAACGTTACGGCGTGGCGCTTGTTGTCGCGGAAAAATTCGCCCATCGCGCAAGCGGCGTACGGCGCGATATATTGCAGTGAAGCGGGCTCTGCCGCGGAGGACGCCACGATAATCGTGTAATCCATCGCGCCGGCGTCGGTCAGCACCTTCACCACCTGTGCAATCGTTGAGCGCTTCTGCCCGATCGCGCAGTAAATGCAAATCATGTCGCTGCCCTTCTGGTTGATGATGGTGTCCAGAATGACGGCGGTCTTACCGGTCTGGCGGTCGCCGATGATCAATTCGCGCTGGCCGCGGCCGATCGGAATCATCGAATCGATGGCCTTGATGCCGGTTTGCAGCGGCTCGCGCACCGGTTGGCGGTCCAAAACGCCGGGAGCAATTCTTTCCAGTGGATTGCGCAATTTTGTTTGGATTGGGCCCTTATCGTCCAGCGGTTCGCCCAGCGGATTCACGACGCGACCGATCAGTTCGTTGCCCACCGGCACGGACATAATCGTGTTGGTACGGCGAACAATGTCGCCCTCTTTCAGCTCGGAAGACTCGCCCAACAACACGACGCCTACTTCCTCTTCTTCCAGGTTCAGCGCGAGACCAAAAATGTTATGAGGAAAAGCGAGCATCTCCCCAGCCATCGCTTTTTGCAGGCCATGAACACGTGCAATGCCGTCGCCCACGCTGATGATCGCGCCCACTTCATCGACCGATACGGTCTGTTCGTAATTGGCGATCTGCTCTCGCAAAATCTTGCTGATTTCGTCCGCTTTGATGTTTGCCATTCCTGCTCCGTTCCCGAATACCGAGCTATTCCGCTGCCAACCGCGCACGCATCTGGTTTAAACGGTTCCGCAACGAACCGTCATAGATCGTGTCGCCAATGCGCACCTGCACGCCACCCAGCAATGCCGGGTCTTGCGAATACTTGGCCTGAATTTTCTTGCCGGTGAGTTTTTCAAACGTTTGCTGCAATTGCGATTTCTGGCCGTCGTTCAATACTGAGGCGGAAACGACGTTGGCCTCGGCCACACCCTGACGCTGCTGCAAGACCGCTTGAAACGATTCCAGCATTTGCGGCAGGAGAGCTGTGCGCTGGTTATCCACCATAATGAAAAGAAAATTGCGGATGATTTTGCTGGCCCCCATGCGAGCCACGAGCTTTTCGATAACGCCGTGCTTCGCGTCGCGCTCCACGGCAGGACTCGCCAGGAAATTGCGCAATTCCGCGGATTCCTGATACGCGTTATTGAATTCCGAAAGTTGCTTCAGGACTGGCTCTGCTGCACCTTGTTCCAGCGCAATATCGGCCAGGGCATTCGCGTATTGAAGAGGCGCCGACTTCAATTCGGTCTCCCTTGCAAACTTTGCACAAAATTCTCGATCAGGGCGTCTTGCACGCCCGGCGACATCTGCTGTGCGACCAATGATTCAGCTTTGTCGACGGAAAGCTTGGCCGCCAATTCTTTCAGTTCCAGGCGCGCTGAGCGCTCAGCCGCCTCAATTTCCGCTTTACCGGCGGCAAAAATTTTCTCGGCGTCGCTCTTCGTTGCGTTACTCAGCCGTTGCACTTCCGCCATTCCTTCTTGCTGCGCTATCGCGCGGAACGCCGCCACTTCCTGTTCCAGGCTCGCCAGTTTGGCTGCCGCTTCTTTCAGTTGCTGCTCGGCTTCCGCTTTAGCCTTGGTCGCTTTGGAAATGGCCTCGCTGATCAGGTCCGATTTTTTGCGAAATGTTGGCGGGAGCAACTTGCCAAATACCCAATATAAGAGGCCCGCCAGGATTGCAAAGTGGATCCACTTGAAAATTTCCGTTGTGGAATGGCCGGCGCCATTGCCGCCCTCTTCCGCCGCGTGTACGGCTGAGGCCAGCAGCAAAAATATTGTGGGCAGCACTGCCATCAAATAATTTTTCAGCCGCTTCATCGTGCCTCTCTTGACGGATTGGCAGGACTTGGCGGCGCCTGCAAAATCCGCTTGGCAATCTCTGCCGCCAATTGCGAGGTGGTGGCTTCCAAATCTTTTTTCGCCGCCGCGAATTCTCCGGCCACGCGTTCCTTCGCGGAGTTGACTTCGGCTGCCGCTCTGTTGCGCGCCGCCTTGAGCAAAGCAGCGCGTTCATCCAACAATCTTTTGCGCTCGGCTTCCTGCTCCATATAAACCTTGGCGCGTGCTTGCTTCAGTGCTTCTTCATACTGTTTGATTTTTTCTGCGGCGGCGGCTTGCGCGGCTTCAGCGGCTTTTTGCGCGCCGGCCGTGCGGGCATCGCGTTCGGCCATCACCTTCAACAAGGGACGGAAGAAAAGCGAGCGCATGATGAAATAGAAAAGGAGGACAATCAGGGCTACAGGCACAGCCCGAAGGAACAGTTCTCCAATTTGGTGAACCAAATCTGACATGGGATTGTTTCGCCTAAAAATTTCAGGATGGCAGCCACGCCGTCTCCCCGACCCGGTAGGAGCATACGGTGGGCTTTGTGCTGCCTCTCAGAATAGTTAGTTATAACATTCGGCGAGAGTCTCCGTCAACGAACGGGCTGCTGTAATCATGCGATAATTTGTGTTCCATTTTGGCCTAAAACTCAGCGGTCGGGTGAACTCAGGCCAAAGGCATAAGCAATTAAAGTAGGATGAAAACATTGAAGTTATTCCAATATCAAACTGGTGAAGAAATACGAAAGGGTGATCGCGTGCTCTTCCACCGTGAGCCGGGTCAAATTGAACTTGTCGCGGTTGATGAAAACGACGCGGAGGCCTCTTGGTATATTCAAGAATTTGGCGGGGGCGTACTGATTAGTGAGTGACACCGTTGCAGGCCGGACTTTTATCCCCGCAGATCAAATCGATAACTACTAAGATTTGGAATTTGTCTCCAGAGCGGAATCCATTTAGATTTTCTCATACTCGGGTAATTGAGGGCCACGATGACCAAGAGCTGGAAGACGAAGCTGATTCACACGGACGCAACGATTCCACAGGGGTACAAATCGCTCGCGACGCCCGTTTATCGCGGCTCCACCACCGTTTTTCCGTCCGCTGCGGCGGTGCGCGACACTTGGGACCAGAATCGTGTCGGCTACACTTACGGCCTTTATGGCACGCCGACCGTTCTGGAGCTTGCGGCGCGCATTTGCGAATTGGAATCTGGCGCGCACACCATTCTTACTCCCGGCGGTCAAGCCGCGATTTCGCTCATTAATTTGGCTCTGCTGCAGGCGGGCGATCACATCCTGATTCCTGCGAGCGTTTACTTCCCGAACCGGCAACTCGTCTCTCGATTGCTCTCGCGCTTTGGCGTTGCCGCTACGTTTTACGAACCTCTGATCGGCGCGGGTATTTCGGAATTGTTCCAGGAAAAGACTCGGCTGGTTTGGTGTGAAAGCCCTGGGTCAATCACCATGGAAGTGCAGGATCTGCCGGCCATCGTCGCGGCGGCTCACGCTCGAAATATTCTGGTGGTGCTCGATAACACCTGGTCAGCAGGCGTGCTGCTTGACGCGTTCCACCACGGCGTCGATATCACCATGCAAGCCGTGACCAAATATATTGGCGGTCACAGTGATCTGCTGCTCGGCTCCGTTACGGTGCGCGATGCGTCGCTGTATCAAAAACTTGGCGCCGCACAACAAAACATCGGTTGCGCAGTTTCGCCCGACGATTGCAGTCTGGCTCTGCGCGGGTTGCAAACTCTTTCCGTGCGCCTTTCGCATATCGAAAATTCGGCACTGACCATTGCCAAATGGCTTGCGGCTCGCCCGGAAATTGATCGCGTGCTTCATCCCGCGCTGCCAAGCTGCCCCGGGCACGAATTCTGGAAGCGCGATTTTCTCGGCTCTTCCGGCGTCTTTTCGATTGTTTTCAAGCCCGGGCCGACGCAAGAGCAGGTCCACGCCTTCGTCGATGCGCTGAAACTTTTCAAGATTGGATATAGCTGGGCAGGGGTTACCAGTTTAGCTGTGGCATACAACATCGGGCGCATTCCGGGCCGCCCACCTTACGAGTATCGAATTGTACGGTTGAATATCGGGCTTGAAGCCACGGAAGACTTGATTGCTGACCTGGAGCAAGCGTTAGAAAAACTAAAGTAGCACAGGCTTCAGCCTGTGAATTGTCGTGGGGGCAGAGATCATTGGAAATCGAAGACACAGGCTGAAGCCTGTGCTACTGGGCTAGTATTCTGCTTCTGGGTTCATGGCGTCATAGACATAACGAATCGTCACTGGCGACTCGTTCTTCTTACCTGTGGTCAGGTGGACTTCCTCCAACAATTGCATCCCATCTTCGGATAACGAGTAGGTGCGGGTCATCGTGCCGTTCTTCTCAATCTTTTCGTCGGTCACGAGCTTGTTACCATCCCAATGCGCGGAGACTTGCTGCAGACTCGGGTCAGTGGATTTGTCAGGCGTCTTCCCGTCGGTATAAAAAACCGTCTTCTTTCCTTGATCCCCGGTCAATTCCACTTGTGGATCTTTTTCGGTTTTCTGCGCCAAATGAACGCGGACCGATGGATCGATCAGCGCCTGAATTCTCTCGTTGGTCTGGCCGGTGTCACTTTGCGGATTTCGATTGCCGCGATTCCCACCATATCCCGGGCCGCCCATCCCACCGCCGCCGGGCCATCCGACTTGCGGGCCGCCCATGTTGGTATGAGAAGGATGCGAAGTTGCCTGATGCATCTTGCTGCGTGGATCGTCGCTATCATCGCGATTTAATTTCCAATCGCCCATGATGGTCTTCCGTGGGGGCACTTTCTTTACCGCTGGTGGCGGAGGCGCGCTGGACGCGGAGGATGGCGGAGGCTGAAGTGGCCCAGGAGGCGATTGCGCACAAGCTATTCCCGCGCTGAATAAACTCAGCCCACCGACCAATAAAATGCTGCCAACCTGTCGCATTTTGCCTTCCTGCAAGCCTACCTGAATATCCTATTCCTGATTCCCGGCAACGTTACGAAAAGTTCCCCAAGTTGAAATTTTCCCGCCCTACTCTTGTGATTCCCACTCTGCCCCAAAGGCTGCTTTGACCGCCTTCATCCTTTTATCTTTGTGGCCGATCTAATTTGTGGCTGATCTAAATATCGGCCGCTACGTTCGCTACAAGAGCCAGCGATCCAGGTCGCGGGCGCGTTCCAGCAATGCCAGCGCTCCCAGCTCGCGAAAGGCTTTGGCGCGATTGCGATAATCGGAAGAGCCCTTGGGCAGAATCGCCATAAAAGGTACGCCCGCCGCCTTCGCAGCCAAAGCATCATCTATATTATCGCCCAAATAAAGAGCTGATTTCGGATCGCGCTTGCCCAAGATTGCTTGCAGGCCATCCGGATGCGGCTTCTTGCGTTCATCATCCATCGTGATCACTTTACGAAAACTCTTAGCCGCCGGCCACTTTTCAAAACTATAAGTAAATTCTTGTCGTGTTCGCCCGGTAAACAAATTCAATTCGCGGTGCTTGGCCCATTTTTGAATCAGCCGGGGAGTAACCAGCAACTTCTCTCGCAAAACGTTCCCCCCCTTGCCATTCTTGCCCCAATAGAACGGTTGAAATGCCATGCGCGCTTCCTCGTACGTGGTGGGAAATCCCTTGGCCGTGGCCCAGCGCGACACCATCATCCAATCGTCGTTATTCCCAGGCTGCCGCTTCCACTCGTAAAATTTCGCCCACGTCGCCTTTTTCCCGGTGATGTGCTGGATGGTTTGTAGTCCCGATCGCCAGTACGATTCCTTCACGTCAATCAGCACACCATCCACATCAAAAATCAAAATCTTTGGATCGATCTTCTGAACTTTAGCCATTCGCCGAATTTGCTCCGCTGCGAGATTGCATTATATTTCTGCTTCTCTCAGTGTACCTGCTCTCTCGTCTCAGTTCGCCGTAAACTGTTTCTACCAACTGTGTCCTCGCCGAGCAAAAAGGAGATGCAGGTGAACACCATTATTCGCACCATTCTGATCGGAGCTATGTTCCTGGCAGCAGTTTCCCCGCTCGCGTTGCGAAAAGGCTCTGCCTTGGCCACAGTCACGTCATTCGACCCAATCCTTGCAGCAGCTCCGCCCATGGGGTGGAACAGTTGGGACACGTTTGGCGCCGGTGTGCGCGAAGAAGAACTAAAAGCCGTCGCGGATTACATGGCCAAGAATCTCGCCCCCTTTGGCTGGAAGTATGTGGTTGTCGATATAGATTGGTCGGTGCCTAGCGCCAAAGGCCATAACTACGAACCCGGCGCCAAAATGGAGATGGATTCGTATGGCCGGCTGATTCCGGCAGCCAATCGCTTTCCCTCCGCCGTGGATGGCGCAGGTTTCAAGCCGCTGGCTGAATACGTTCACAGCAAGGGCTTGCTGTTCGGTATTCACATTATGCGCGGAATTCCCCGGCAGGCGGTGACCGCGAATCTTCCGGTAAAAGGCACGAATCTTCACGCGACGGATATCGCCGACGAAGACAACCCATGCGTGTGGAATCCGGACATGTGGGGTGTGGATACCACCAAACCCGGTGCGCAGGCTTACTACGATTCCGTCGCCGAACTTTACGCCTCTTGGGGAGTGGATTTCATCAAAGCCGACGATATGGCTAGCCATCTGTACCAACCCGCGGAGATCAAGGCGTTGAGCTTGGCCATTCGCAAAACCAAAAGACTGATAGTCCTGAGTTTATCGCCCGGGCCTGCGCCGATTTCTGAAGTCGAATTTTTTCGCAAATATGCGCAGATGTGGCGCATCTCCGACGATTTCTGGGATTCCTGGCCCAGCCTGAAAGAACAGTTCACGCGCGAAGCGGAATGGGCGCCGCTGGCACGGTCAGGCGCCTGGCCGGATGCGGATATGTTGCCGCTCGGCAAAATCGGCGCGCCAGATGATAAGAGCGTCGGACGCTGGACAAATTTCACTCACGACGAACAGCGGACGCTGATGACGCTTTGGGCCATGGCGCGTTCACCGCTTATTTTTGGAGGCGATTTGCGCGCTAACGACGACTTCACACTTTCACTGCTGACAAATCAGGAGATCATTGACGTGGATCAGAAAACTGTGGGGAATCGTCAAGTATACTCCGCGAACGACCGCATCATCTGGATTGCCGACTCTTCCAACTCCAAGGCGAAGTATGTCGCCCTTTTCAATCTTTCCGATAAAGAACAGAACATCTCGACGACTTGGAGTGAATTAAAACTGCCGCTTGGTCAGGCGAATGTCCGCGATTTATGGGGGAAGAAAGACTTGGGCTTATCCGCCGGGATTGCGCAAATGGTTTCGCCCCACGGAACGATCATCGTGAGGGTGACACCTGAGTAATGCTCGTCTACGTCGGCAAACCAAACCGCCATGCGCGGCGATGTTGGTGGCTGCGGTTGCTGGGCATGGAAGCGGCGCGGTACACTTTGCTTGCTGTGTTTTGTTTCGCGAAGGATTGGTTCATGCCCTCATTTGCAGGCGTCGACTTCATCGATTTTGATTCTCAGCTCAATGACGAAGAAAAATTGGTTCGGCAAACAGCCCGTCAATTCGTCGACAACGAAATCATTCCCATCATCGAAAAACATAATCGAGAAGCCACGTTTCCGATGCATCTAGTTCCCATGCTTGGGGAATTGGGCTTTTTTGGCGCGAATTTGCAGGGTTATGGATGCGCGGGAATGTCCAACGTCGCCTATGGGTTGATGACGCAGGAACTGGAGCGCGGCGATTCCGGGTTGCGCAGTTTCGTTTCCGTGCAAGGCGCCCTGGTGATGTATCCCATTTATTCGTTTGGGTCCGACGCGCAGAAAGACAAGTGGCTGCCTCTTTTGCAGCAAGGCAAAGCTATCGGCTGCTTCGGTTTGACCGAACCCCAGTTCGGTTCCAATCCCGGAGGGATGTTGACGCGCGCGGTAAAAAAAGGAAACAAGTACGTTTTGAATGGCGAAAAGATGTGGATTACCAGCGGCTCGATTGCCGATGTCGCAGTGGTATGGGCAAAATGCGAAGACAACAAAGTTCGCGGATTCCTGGTGGAAAAGGGCACGCCGGGTTACAAGGCGTGGGAAGTCCACGGGAAATATTCACTGCGCGCTTCCGTTACATCTGGCTTGGCGTTCGGCGATTGCGAAATTCCCGAAGAAAATCTGTTGCCGGGAGTCACAGGACTGCGCGGTCCGCTCAGCTGTCTGAACCAGGCGCGTTATGGAATCGGGTGGGGTGCGATCGGCGCGGCCATGGCCTGTTATGACACCGCTCTGCAATATGCGAAGACGCGCAAACAATTTGCCGGTAGGCCAATCGCCGCGCATCAACTGGTGCAGGAAAAGCTAGCCTGGATGATTACGGAAATCGTAAAAGGGCAACTACTCGCCCTTCATGTGGGCCGTTTGAAAGATCGCGGTAAAGCCGACGCCACGCACATTTCCATGCTGAAGATGAACAATGTTGCGATCGCGTTGGAAACGGCGCGAAAATCTAGAGACATCCTGGGTGCGAACGGCATCGTCGATGACTACTGCATTATGCGCCACATGAACAATCTGGAAAGCGTGTTCACCTACGAAGGCACCAACGATATTCATAAGTTAATCATCGGGGAAAAAATCACCGGCATCGCGGCATTTGAATGAGGCTTATGACCCATCGCACGATTAGAACTTTTTCCGCAGTCATCTTCCTATTGATCGGTTGGGCTAATTTCAGCTTGGCACAAACCGCTCCCACAACTCCCACGGCGCCCAAGCCAAAAATTCGAGCGATCACTGCGTTCATCACCGTGGATCGCACTCGCTATCAAATTGATTTTGCCGAGGCAGTCGACTTTCTGCACAAGGCCCAACTCACCTTCGAGCGCAGCGGCTATACCGTGCAGACGCTGCGGATCGCCACGCAACCTTTTCCTGAATACACAAATGGCATGACCCACGACGAAGTCATACGCTTTTTCAAGAATCTCGATGGCATTGCCCAGCAAGATAAAATCAGAATCGCGATTGGCCCCGCTTATATCGGCGGTGATGATGGAGACGCACAAGCCGCCCTGCTGGCTGACATTCTGCAAAACAGCAAGTCGCTGAACGGAACGGTGGTGGTCGCGAACAAGGATGGCGTGAACTGGCTGGCCGTGCATGCGGCGGCTCGCGTCATGAAACAACTTTCCGAGCACACAGATCACAGTGAAGGCAATTTCCATTTCGCGGCAATCGCCAACGTTCCGGCCTACTCGCCGTTTTTCCCCGCTGCTTATCATACGGGGGGCGGTCGCCAATTCTCCATCGGTCTGGAATCCGCCAATACTTTTGTCGCGGCGTTTACCGGAGCGAGTGATCCAGCGAACGCAAAACGCCGATTGATCGATCTGTTTTTCCCGCAAACGTTTGATGTCGAGGATATCGGCGAAAAACTGGATGCCATGTATAGTTGGTCCTATCTGGGTCTGGACCTTTCACCCGCGCCGGGCAAGGACGCTTCTATCGGCGCGGCAATGGAAGCGCTCTCGAAACAGCCTGTCGGCACCAGCGGCACGTTGACGGCGGCCGCCACGATCACTTCCTCACTGAAAGAAATTGGCGCGCGAAAAGTTGGTTTCTCCGGCTTGATGCTTCCGGTGCTGGAGGATCCGCGTTTGGCGGAACGTTGGAACGCTGGGCTTCTCTCTCTCGACGCGCTGATGAGCTATTCCGCGGTTTGCGGCACCGGACTCGACACCATTCCCGTGCCCGGGAACACCAGCGAAGATACACTGGCGCGCATCGTCGGCGATGTCGCTTCACTTTCCGTGAAGTGGGACAAGCCGCTTTCCGCTCGCCTGCTTCCTGTTGCCAATAAACATGCAGGCGAACAAACCGAATTCACCGATCCTTTTTTGATCAACGGAGTCATTCAACCGGTGAATACAGCCGATACTCTGCGATAAAAAACGCGATGGCGCTGTCATCTCTGAGACGATCTGATGAGGATCGCCGAAGGATCTCAACTTGAAGACTTGCACAGTGTTTCAGTTGAGATCCTTCGGGTCGCAAACGGCGCGACCCTCAGGATGACGGGGTGTGCTACGGTTGAGTGGCTGGGAAAGAGCATATTTGGTTGGAAATCCGCTAGTTTCCCTGCGCTCGACTATAAGCAGAGCTTTACCCTAATATAAGCAATCGCGGAGGGTGCCCTGATGGAAGAACGTCTCAGTCTGGAATTTCTGCGCGTGGTGGAAAACGCGGCGATCGCGGCGGCGCGCACAATGGGCTTCGGAGACCGGCCAAAGGCCGACGAAGTCGCGGTGGAAGCCATGCGCAAGACCATGGACCAGGTGGAAATGGATGGCACCATCGTGATTGGTGAAGGCGAACGCGATGAAGCGCCTATGCTGTACATCGGCGAGAAAGTTGGCCTCGCCACCCATGCTCCCAAATCGCTTTTCCCTGCCGTCGATATTGCGGTGGACCCACTGGAAGGCACCAATCTTTGTGCTACTGGGGCGCCAAATGCCATCACTGTTTTAGCGGCTAGTGAACGCGGCGGCTTGCTGCACGCGCCTGACTTGTACATGGAGAAAATCGTGGTTGGCCCGGCTTGCAAAGGCGCCGTCGATCTCGATGCGCCGGTGGCCGACAATCTGAAATCCGTTGCGAAGCGATTGGATCGCGATGTCGAAGACCTGGTGGTGATGGTGCTGGATCGCGACCGCCACCAACAACTCATCAGCGAGATTCGCGCAGTGGGCGCGCGCATTCGATTGATCGGCGACGGCGATTTGTCCGCAGGCATTTCCGCAGCAGTCGTTGGAACCGGCGTACATATGGTGATGGGCACGGGTGGAGCACCGGAGGGCGTGCTCACCGCAGCGGCGCTTCGTTGCCTCAATGGGCAAATCCTTGCGCGGCTGGTGGTGACCAAGCCCGAACATAAGGAACGTTTGGCAAAGATGGGTGTGAAAGATCCCAAGCGAATCTATTCCACGGAAGATCTCGCTCCCGGAAAGAAAATCATTTTTGCGTGTACTGGCGTCACCGATGGAAATCTGTTGAAGGGCGTGCGTTTCTTTGGTGAAGGTGTCCGCACCTCTTCGATGATTCTCACGTTCGACGAGCGCCAAGTCCGCTTCATCGACTCCGTTCACCTGGAAAAGCGCCCAGACATAAAGGTTCGCTTTAATTGAAGCAACTATTCGATAGAGTTACTGGGAACCACGTTTCATGAGGGTCATTCTCAAGCAAAATTCAATTACTTGTAATCTGGAAACGTCGCTTGACTGGCGGGATTACCCAGAGTAGCGTACCGCCAGACAGGCAGATCTTTGGATTGAACATACCGACCCGGGTCGCGCGGACGTCGGATGTCGAGAGTGAGGAATGTTACAGAATCATCCGCAAGGAGTTCGATCATGTACCTACAGGTGCGACAGCCTCAAATCAAGCGGCAAACCCTGGGAAAACAGATCTCCGAGTTCGGAGAGAAGCTGGCAATCAGTCCTCCAGAAAACGTTGACGTCACCATCATTGAGGGACTCAACGGTATCATCCAATTGGTGGATGCGGATCGCATCTGTTGGTATGAGGTGGAGGAAAAATCAGCGGCTCTACTGCACAAGTATACCGCCAAGGCCCGGAACGCTCCGCTCTCACCCAAGGTAATTCCAGCCGGAAAGATGCCCTTTCTTGGGGAACGCCTGGTACACCATGAAGTAGTCGCCGTGGAAGATTTGAAAGACCTCCCGTCAGAAGGACACGTAGACCACCAGTTTCTCGAAGAGCTGGGCGTGAAGTCTCTGCTTCTGATCCCGTCGAGCTACAGCCAACGACGAAAAGGGGTCCTGGGCGTGTCCTCGTATTCCGTGAAAGTGACCTGGCCTGAAGAGGCAATCGATCATTTGGCGACGGCGGCAAACTTCATCGGGGCCACCTTGGAGCGCAAGGATGCGCAAACGGCAGGCCGCGAGAGCGAGGAACGCTTCCGGTATCTCTTCGCACAAGCCTCGATGGGCATTGCGATCGAGACCGTGGAGGGCCAAATACTTGAGGTCAATCCTGCTTTTTGCGCGATGGTTGGCTATTCGGTAGAAGAGCTTCTGAGCTTGAGGTGCTCTCGCATCAGTCATCCTGACGATGAGGCGATCGAGAAGGTTCTGTTCGAAGAGCTCCGTCACGGACTCAGGCATAGCTACAAAATGGAGAAGCGATTTTTTCATAAGGATGGTTCGCAGATATGGGGCCAGGTGAGTGTGTCGCTTCTCAACACAAATCATGGCAGCGATCCCCTTATCGTCGGTATGGTCAGCGATATTACGGCGCAGAAACTAGCGGAGGCGAACCTGTACCAGCGGGATTGGGAACTTCAACAACTTGCGGGACGCTTGATTGAAGCGCAGGAAGAAGAACGCCGCCGCATAGCCAGAGAGCTTCATGACGACGTAGGCCAGCAGGAGACTCTCTTGGCCATCAGGCTCCAGAAAATAGAGCATGAGCTACCCGCCGATTCTCCCGCTGTGTTGCGAAATGACGTGCAACAATCGATCAATCAAATTTCAGAGATTTGCCGCACGGTCGTAGCTTTATCGCACCGGCTGCATTCCTCAAAATTGGAATTGCTGGGCTTGGTAAGCGCGATGAAGGGGTTCTGCCAGGAATTTTCCGAACAGCAGGCATTAAGAATCGAATTCACGCATCGCGACGTGCCCATAGATCTGCCTCAAGACATTTCTCTCTGCCTCTTCCGCATTCTCCAGGAGAGCTTGCAGAACGCCGCAAAGCACAGTGGATGCACGGATTTCGCTGTGCATGTCGAGGGCTTGCCTGACCAGGTGCAACTTACGGTCCGTGATTTCGGCATTGGGTTTGACGTGGAACAAGCGATTCAGCAAAGTGGCCTTGGCCTCCTCAGCATGAGGGAACGCCTCGGGC
>DASXIT010000103.1:0-6467 GCA_036497825.1 Candidatus Acidiferrum sp. | reverse complement strand
CCCAAGTTTGGCTTCGCTGAATTTCGAGACGCTGATCGTGCCTGGGGCAAATGCACATTTTTGGATTGAGGATGTGACGCTTACGACGGCCAGTTCGTTGACGTTATTGGCCAAGGCTTCGACGAGTGCGAATACACCTGGAAACAACAAAAGCTTGTTGCTGGTTGGGAATACGGAGCCGGTAGAAACGTTTCCGGCACTGGCGAAGGCGCATGAAGAGATGCAGCGGGTGGAACAATATTTTCCTGAGGCTCAGCGAGCGGTGTTGGAAGGGAAGCAGGCAACACCGCAGGCATTTCTGCACAGCGATCCGGGAAAATTTACGTATTTACATTTCGTGACGCATGGAACAGCTAGCGTGACGCGGCCTCTGGATTCGGCGGTGATCCTAAGCCGGGATGGAGATTCCTACAAACTGTATGCCCGGGACATCATTCATCAACCGCTATCGGCGCAATTAGTGACGATTTCGGCTTGCGAAGGAGCGAGCGGACGGGCGTATTCGGGAGAGGGGTTGGTGGGGCTGTCGTGGGCGTTTCTGCGCGCGGGGGCGCACAATGTTGTTGGCGCGTTGTGGGAAGTGAATGATTCGGCTGCGCCACAAATCATGGATGCGTTTTACGGAGAGATGAATCGGGGGAAAGATCCGGCGACGGCGTTGCGAACAGCGAAATTGACGTTGTTGAAGAACAAGGATCCGGAGATTGTGTTCAGAAAGCCTTATTATTGGGCGGCGTTTCAATTGTATGCGGGGTCTTGAGGATTTTTTGTAGGAAAGCGACGAAACCCAAGAGCACAGTCCCTTCGGGCTCAGGGCAAGAGTGGACACCTAGAAGGGAAGAGCAACCCAAGAGCACAGTCAAGAGTGACTGTGCCACAAGGCGACGCTGGACTGAAAATCGGCTTGCACTAGAGCGGTTGCAGATAGGTTGTAACTTCTTCATACTTGCGGGCCTTGACGGAAGGGTTCGCGGACTTGCCTACTCAAAAGCAGAAATATGATGTGATCGTAATCGGGGGCGGACATAACGGGCTGACGGCGGCGGCATATCTGGCGGGAGCAGGGTTGTCGACGATCGTGCTGGAACGGCGCGAGGTGATCGGCGGATGCTGCGTGACGGAAGAAATTGCGCCGGGCTGCCGCGCGTCGACGACTTCGTATATTGCGAGCATGTTGCGGCCGGAAGTCATCCGCGATCTGGAGTTGGCTTTGTTCGGATTGCGCATGATTCCGTGCGATCCAAATATTCAAGTGCCATTTGCAGATGGGCGATTGATCCGGTGGTGGTCGGACATGGACCGGACGGTTGAAGGGCTGAAACAATTTTCGGCGAAGGATGCTGAGACGTTCGCGCGGATTGACGCAGAATTGAAAAAACTGGGGCGATACTTGCAGCCGTTTTTTCTGGAACCACCGCCGAAGCTGGGTGCATCGGGAATCGATGGATTATGGGAACTGTTCCGCGTAGGGAAACGGTTCAGGAGCATTAGCGCTGCAGAGATTGTGCAGTTTGCTTCGTTCATGACTGGGAGCCTGGGCGAGTTTTTGGACCGAAATTATGAGTCGGAAGAGATCAAAACATTGTTCTTGGCGAACAATGTTTATGGAAAGCATGGGGGGCCCTATCAGCCGGGCACTTCCCTGGGACTGCTGTTTCATTTGTTGAGCGGTGGCGAGCATGAATTGCAGGGATTTAATGGTCATGTGATCGGCGGGATGGGAGCGATTACAGGCGCGTTGGCGGGAGCGGCACGCAAACGAGGCGTGGAAATAAAAGCTTCGGCGGCCGTAGGACGGATACTGGTACGCAACGGACGAGTGCGAGGAGTTGCGCTGGAAGATGGGACGGAAGTGCAGGCGGGGTTGGTGCTTTCGAATGCGGATCCGAAGCGGACGTTTCTGGGATTAGTGGAAGCTGGGGAATTGCCAGAGGAATTTCGGGAAAAAATAAAAGGAATCAAGATGGCGGGGCCCTGCGCGAAAGTAAATTTAGTACTGGGAGAAGAACCGCAGTTCGTTGGTACGCCTGTGGGAGCCAGTCCTGGTGAGCGGACGAATTACACATTGGTGCGTTCGCTGGAGTTTGCGGAGCGGTGCTACGACATCGCGAAATTTGGAGAAATTCCGGAGGATTTGTGGGTGGATTGTGTGGTGGCGTCGAATGTGGACGATACGCTTGCGCCACGCGGGAAGCACATCATGACGTGTTTCGTGCAGTATGTGCCGTACAAATTGCGACAGGGCACGTGGGATGAAAATCGGGAACTGCTTGGGGATCGAGTGGTGAAGAAGATTGCAGAATTTGCGCCGAACGTGCCGAACGCGATTCTTGAGCGGCATATTTTGACGCCGTTGGATTTGGAAAGGACCTACGGGCTTACGGAAGGGAATATATTTCATGGGGATTTGACGCTAGAGCAGCTCTTTTTTATGCGGCCTGTGCCGGGATGGGCGGATTACCGGTCTCCGATTGCGGGATTGTATTTGTGCGGAGCGGGAGCGCATCCCGGAGGAGGAGTGACGGGGGCTCCGGGGCATAACGCGGCGAAGCAGGTGTTGCGGGATTTTCGACTGGGGAAGTAGGCAAAAAGGCAAAGATAAAGATAAAGATAAAGATAACGCAGAGACGCAGAGGAGCGCAGAGATTCGCGGAGGAAAAGAAGGACAAGAGGGCGGCGTAAAGCCGCCCCTAGGAGGAAACCCCAAGAGCACAGTCAAGAGTGACTGTGCCACTGGCGTTGATGAAGGCACGGCTTTGGTGGGAAATGATTTGGGCGAAGCGGGGGTGCCGCTGGCATTGCCACGGGTGATGGGGTTTTCCGATCTGTTGATGTTTTACATCGTTACGGGAATTAGTTTGCGGTGGATCGCTACCGCGGCGGCAGCGGGACCGAGTTCCATCGTGATATGGATCGGGGCGTGGTTTTGCTTCTACACTCCGCTGGCACTTTCGGTGATTGAGTTATCTTCACGCTATCCGCAAGAAGGCGGGTTGTATGTGTGGAGCAAGCATGCGTTCGGCGATTTTTCCGGGTACATGTCCGGCTGGACTTACTGGACCAGCAATCTGCCCTATTTCCCCGCGGTACTTTATTTTGCGGCGAGCAATCTGCTGTTCGTTCGCGGAGGGCACGGAAGCTATTTTGTGGACAGCCGCGCGTACTACATGTGTTTTTCCATTGTGGCGTTGTTCGCGATTACGTTCTTGAATGTGATTGGGCTGAATTTTGGGAAATGGCTGCACAACATTGGGGCGTTTGGGATGTGGATTCCCGTGGTGATTATTGTGGTGATGGGAATTTATGCGTGGCGACATTATGGATCGGCGACAGCATTCACTTGGGCGAGCCTTGTTCCCAGTACACATCTGAAGGATATATTTTTCTGGGCGACGCTGACGTTCGCGTTTGGCGGGTGCGAGACAGGGTCGTTTATAGCGGGGGAAGTAAAGGATTCGCGAAAGACGATACCACGAGCGTTGCTGGTGGCGGGATTGCTGGTGACGTTCAGCTACATTGCCGGGACGGTGTGCGTTTTGCTGGCGATGCCCAGTCACGAAGTAAACGATTTGCAGGGACTGATGCAAGCGATTACGCGAACGGCGGAAAGGCTGGGATGGGTCAGCGTAATACCGATCGCGGCAGTGTTGATTGCGATCAGCAACATTGGAGCCTCTGGTGGATATCTTTCGTCAGTGGCGCGATTGCCATTTGTGGCGGGACTGGATAAATTTTTGCCGGAGTCGTTTGGCAGACTGCATCCCCGATGGGGAACGCCTTACGTATCGCTGATTGCGCAAATGCTGGCAGGAATATTATTTGTGTTTCTAGCGCAGGCGGGAACGAGTGTAAAGGGTGCATACGACGTGCTGGTCAGCATGGGGATCATCACGTATTTCATTCCGTATTTGTATTTGTTCGCGGCGATGTTCTGGTTGCAGAACGAGAAGGGTGGGCCGGAAGTGATTCACCTGCCTGGGGGACCGTTGATGGCGCGATTGGTATCGTGCCTTGGATTTGTGACTACGTTGCTGACGATTGTGGTATCGCTGATTCCTTCGCCGGAAGAGCCGAACAAAATATTGGCGGTAGTGAAGATCGTTGGGCTGACTGGGGTGCTACTTGTGGTGGGATGGCTGCTGTATTGGTGGGGAAACCGACGAAGGAGTGTGTTGGTTCGCTAGGTACAACGAAACTATAGATGAAAATCTCATCACTTAATAGTCACGTCGCTGAAATGTACTATCAAGTTTTGAAAGAAAACATCATAAATACGTGAAAAACTGTCACTTCTGACAGTTGCGGTAATCCTGAAACTCGTTCAATATCCGGTTCGCAAAGATTGTTTCGGTGCAATGGCGAGTCCTAGTCCTAGGTTTTGTGCGGTGATGGATTGGGAAGGGTTGGAGCCACTTTCGAGCAATCCTGCGCAGCTAAAGATCGTTTCGTTACTTAGTAACGGGGCGTAATAATCCAGATTTTCTTGGGCGGAGAAATTCTGGTCTGTGCAGGATTGCTGGGAAGTGGATAGGTAGTAAGCAGTTGTAAGTTTTCAGTTCTAAGTTTTTAGCAACGTCGTTTTGCCCCCCTGATTTAATTCACATAGGGAAGTTTTTTGCGTGAGTTTTGTGTCGGCGGAGTTTGTTTTGGTAATGCGCCTACCTCAGAAGATGGCTGCTGCAATGCAAAACCCAAGAGCACAGTCAGGAGTGACTGTGCCACCTGGGGGCAACTCAAGAGGTTAGGCGTCGGTATCGGGTTCTTGAGTGACGATGTGGACATCGACGGCGGGAGACTCACGAAGGAAACGATGAACCGCGGAGAGGTAGAGATATTTGCGCCAATCGTGGATGGCCGCGCGGCCAAAAATAACCTGGGTGATGTGCTTGCTGCGAACAAATTCGGCAATAGTGTCCGCGACGCTACGGCCCTTTAGCCTGACGACGGCGGCCCCAAGATTTTCGGCGAAGCGCATATTTGCTTCCAAAACTTTGGGATTTTTCTCGCGGATTGGGAGTTCGCGGTCCACGTGAACGACGTAGAGTTCGGCATCCATTTTGCGGGCCATGCGGGCGGCGCGGGCGATCAAGTATTGGCCGGTCGAATTTCCAGAAATACAGACGGCGATGCGCTCGCGAACCCCCCAGTTTTCGCGAATGTCTTTTGCGCCCATGTAAGATTCCAGGCTGCGGTCGACTTGCTCGGCGACCTGGCGCAGGGCGAGTTCCCGAAGAGCGATCAAATTTCCACGGCGAAAAAAATTGCGCAAGGACCGTTCGACTTTTTCCTGGCTGTAAACGTCGCCGCGTTTCATGCGGTTCATGAGGGCTTCGGGAGTGAGATCGACCATGACGGTTTCGGAAGCGGAAAGGGGAACCCAGTCGGGGACAGTCTCACGGACAGTGACGCCGGTGATGGCGCGGACGGTAGGCGCGATACTTTCGATGTGTTGAATATTTAGGGTAGAAATGACGTCGATATTTGCGGCGAGCAGTTCCTGAACATCCTCGTAACGCTTGCGATGCTTGCTGCCGGGAATATTGGTGTGAGCGAGTTCATCAACGAGGGCAACTTGGGGATGGCGAGCCAGGATAGCGTCGACATCCATTTCCTGAAACATGGTGCCTTTGTAATTGATTTGCTTGCGAGGAACCGGGGGCAATTGATTGGCGAGTTCGACGATGCCTTTGCGGCCATGGGTTTCGACGATGCCAACGACAACATCTTCACCGCGGTTGCTGCGGCGAATGGCTTCGCTCAACATGCTGTAAGTTTTGCCAACACCGGGGGCATAACCGAGAAAGAGTTTGAATGTGCCGCGCTGTTTGGGGGAAGGCGAAGCGAGTTCGAGCCATTCTTCAGGTTTCTTCGGCAAGAGTTGGTAATCTCCCCATAAGGAAATGGCGCTGAGTTACAATAATCTCATGGCGCGCTTCCTGGCAGGGCGCGGATTTGGTTTTGTGGTTGCCGCAATACTTCTGCTATCCATAACCTTCGGATACAGAGGAATTCTGCACGTCAACCAAACCACCGTCGCGCTTTCATTTCTACTGGCAATTTTAGCAGTTTCGGCGGTTTGGGGGATGGTTGTGTCGGTGTTCATGTCCATCGGCGCGGTACTGCTGTTCAACTACTTTTTCCTTCCCCCTGTAGGGACATTTACGATCGCAGATCCGCAGAATTGGGTGGCACTGGTAGCCTTTCTGTTTACTTCGATTGTGGGAAGCCAGCTTTCGGCACGAATTCGCAAAGAGGCCGATGAGGCAAATAGCCGCCGACGTGAAGTAGAGCGGCTGTATCTGTTCAGCCAAAAGTTGCTGGGCGAAGGCAACGTCATTCAATTGATGAATGCGATTCCGAATCATTTGGTGGAATGTTTCGAAGCGGGAGCGGCAGAGTTGTTTGTGCCACAGAAGGATAAATTCTACCGTTCGGGTTACGGAGCAGCGCAGATTGACGAAGAGATG
>DASXIT010000102.1:0-17338 GCA_036497825.1 Candidatus Acidiferrum sp. | reverse complement strand
CGATTGGACTGGAGCGCAAGGGGTTTTCGGCGGAACGAGTGAAGAGACTGCAGGAAGCGTTCCGGCTGTTGGTGCGATCGAAGAAGAACACTACGCAAGCGTTGGAAGAGATGCGGGCAAAGATGGCGGATTCGGAAGACGTGAAAGAGTTGATAGAGTTCACGAAAAACGCCAAGCGCGGAATCGTGAAGTAAGGCACTGCAAATTCATGCCAGACGGTTCACAAGGCAAAACGGGCTGGGGACTAATCGCAGGAAATGGAAGATTTCCGTTTCTGGTGCTGGAAGGAGCGCGCAGCCAGGGAATTGAAATGGCGGTGATCGCGCTGAAGGAAGAGGCTTCGCCGGAGTTGGAGAAAATGGCAAAGCGGCTGTACTGGGTGAGCCTGGGGGAGTTGAGCAAAACCATTGAGTTGATGCAGCAGGAAGGCGTAAAGCGCGCAGTGATGGCGGGGCAGGTCAAACACAACAAGATTTTCAGTTCGATCCGCCCAGATTGGAAGTTAGCAAAATTATTGTTTTCGTTGCCGAGGAAGAATACGGACTCGTTGATTGGAGCGGTGGCGAAAGTTTTGGAAGTCGAAGGAATCCAGTTGGTGGATTCGACGATATTTCTGAAGCCGCTGTTGGCGGATGCTGGCGTGCTGACGCGACGGGCGCCCAGCGTCGAGGAAAAAGCGGACATTGAGTATGGACTGCAAGTGGCGCGGCAAATTGCGGGAATGGATATTGGGCAGACGGTGGTGATCGCGGACCGGGCTTGTGTGGCGGTAGAGGCGATGGAAGGCACGGACGAAACAATTGAGCGGGCCGGGCGATTTGCGCAGGGGAAAAACCTAGTGGTGGTGAAGGTGAGTAAGCCGAAGCAGGACATGCGCTTCGATGTACCCGTGGTGGGATTGCCGACCGTCGAATGCATGAAGCGCGCCGGCGCTACCGCCCTTGCCATTGATGCAACACGCACACTTTTGTTTGACCGGGAAAAGCTGATCGAACTGGCTGACGCCGCAGGGATCGCGATTGAGGCGGTTGCTCCCGTACAAGTTGTGGAACTAAAAGGCGATTCCAGGGGAATGAGCAGGGAATGAGCGCCGGCGGGCAATCGAAGAAAATTCGCGTTGCGGTAGTTGGTGCGGGGGAGTTTGGCCGCAATCACACGAGGGTTTATCGGGAAGTGGCTGGGGCAGAATTGGTTGGAGTGCTCGATCAGGATTTAAGGCGCGGGGAAAAGATAGCGCAAGAATTTGGGACCACAGCGTTCAAAGGAATTGAGGAGTTGCGCGGAAAAGTGGATGCGGCAACGGTGGCAGTGCCTACGATCACGCACCGGGAAATAGGCTGCCGGTTGATGGAGATGGGAATCGATGTACTGGTAGAAAAGCCAATGGCCAATACGGTGGTTGAAGCGGATGATTTGTTGTCTGTAGCGAAGAAGAACAAAAGGATTTTGCAGGTAGGGCATGTGGAACGGTTCAATCCCGCGGTGCTGGCGGTCGAACCGGTGGTGAAGCGGCCATTGTTTTTTGAGGTGCACCGGTTGGGAGTGTTCACGCCGCGCAGCCTGGATGTAGATGTGATTTACGATCTGATGATCCACGATCTGGATATATTGCTGGCGCTGGTGAAGGAAGAAGTGACCGAAGTGAAGGCGGTCGGAATCCCGGTGTTGACGGAGAAGGTGGATATTGCGCATGCGCGGCTGGAGTTTGCCGGCGGAGCGGTGGCCAATGTCACGGCGAGCCGAGTGTCCACGGAGCGTGTGAGAAAAATGCGGTTTTTCCAGGAACGCGAATATATTTCGCTGGATTACGCGAGGCGAGACGCGTTGCGGGTGGGCGTGAAGAATCCGGGGCCAGAGCCGGAATTTGGATTTGAGAAATTGCCTGCACCATCAACGGAACCATTGCAGGCGGAACTGGAAGCATTTGTGGATGCGGTGAGGACACGAATCGCGCCAAAAACAGATGGCGTGGCGGGGAGAGCGGCGTTGGAATTGGCTAGCCGGGTAATGACAAGCATCCGAGAGCACGATGCGCGCGTCCAACCAGTAGCACACGCACGGCAAGAAAAAAACACATGATGATCCCGAGAATTTTGGTGCCACCCGGCGCCCGTCTGTCGGACGAAGATGTAGTCGCGAGCAACCGGAGACGTCCGTCGACATTGGACGAGCGGACGCTGGTGCCATCAGGCCAGCCAAACACACCTTTGGAAACGAAAACAACAATTCCTGCGAATTTGCCGCTGGAGTCGATTGCAGCACGCATGGTTGTGCCGCGCGACATTAACGTCGAAAAAGTACAAACGCCAGACACATCGAATTTGCCGGTGCAGCCAACGGAAATGGACGAGCGGGTGACGATTCCCCAGGGCGCGGCAATGCCCGAGGAAATGCCCGCGCCGTTCGAGATTCCAGAGGGCCTGGTAGCGCCGGACATCATGTCGACGGGCGAAGTCAGCCTGTTGCCGCCGGATCGTCCGGTAGAGAAATCACGCGAAGACAGGGTAAAAACAGCATTCGGAATGTTGGTATACCTGTTGGTTCTGGCGTTGCTGGTATTCGAGCCACAGATATTTGGGCCGCACGTGAGAACGAGAGAAGAGGATGAAATTGCGCGGCGCCAGATGACGGTACTGCTGCCGCCGGGAGCTTTGGATGCGTTAAAACCAGCGACACCTCCCGCACCGCACGCGGCCGTGAAAGTGGATCCAAAAGTATTGAAGAAAGTGGCGCCAACGATTGAACCACCTGCGCCGCAACCCCTAGCGCCGGTGGAGCAACCGAAGAAGGAATTGCCAAGTGCGCCAGTGCCGCAGCAAAATGCGCAGCTACAACCACAGCCGTCGATGAGTGCGCCAACACCGAAAACGGATGCGCCGTTGAAACTTCAGGTGCCCGATTCTCAAACACCGACAAAGGGATTGATTTTGCCGAAGCAGTCGACCGCGCCAGGAGATGTGATCCGCGACGCGGAACGGGGAACGAGAATGAATTCGCCTGCGCCGATTGGCGGTGGCGCACAAATCCCCGGCGCCGGTGGCGGCGGTGGAGGACATGGCGGCACCGCGTCAGCAGGGATTGAGATGCTCACGGATACCGAGGGCATCGACTTCAACGATTATTTGCGGCGAGTGTATTACATCGTGAAGCGAAATTGGGAAGCCGTGATGCCAGCGTCGGTGCAGTTGGGCGATCAGGGAGTCGTGTCGCTGCAATTCAAGATTACGAGGAATGGAGTGGTGCCGGATGGGGATCCGGCACAGGTATTCAGCTCTGGGAAAGAGCCGCTGGATCGCGCGGCGTTTTCGTCGATTCGCGCGTCGAACCCATTTCCACCGTTGCCCGCGGGGTTTAAGGCAGACCATATCGAGTTGCGGTTTACGTATTACTACAATTTGAGGCCTCCCAATAATTGAGGGTAGGGTGGAGTTTTTCGGTGAGGGTTGTGGAGAAGGATAAGTTGAGGTCCTTCGAGCAAAACCGGCTCTCAGGATGACAGCGTCTAATGCCTTGACTTTGGATTAGTTTGGAAACTCCTCATCCCCTGGAAGGAGTGAGGTACAGCGTGTACGATTGAGGAATGAAACTGGCGCGAGCTCAGGTGGTAGGGAGTTTGTTGCTGGGATTGATCGTGCTGGTGGTGCTGATCATACGGGCTTGGCCGCTGTTGTTCCCTTCTAAATGAACAATGAAAAAATCTCGCCGCTGATAGCCGTTGTTGGACCTACGGCATCTGGAAAATCCGCGCTTGGAATTTGGCTGGCCCAGAAATTGGGCGGAGAAGTGGTGGGTTGCGATTCGACCCAGATGTATCGTGGATTCGATGTGGGAACGGCGAAGCCCACGATGGAAGAGCGGCAAGGTGTGGCGCATCACTTGATCGATGTGCTGGAACCTAATGACGAAGCGACTGCGGGCGGATACCGGGAACGTGCTATTGAAGTGTTGAACGGATTATGCGAGCGTCAGCGGCTGCCGATTTTTACTGTGGGGACAGGGCTTTATCTGCGGGTGCTGCTTGAAGGGCTGGCGGAAGTGCCGCTGCGGTCGGAGCCGTTGCGAGATCGATTGCGGAAGAGGGCCGGCGGAAAATCCGTGGGGCATTTGCACCGGATGCTGAAGAAGCTCGATCCGGAAACAGCCAAGAAAATTGCAGCGACGGACGAGCAAAAATTATTGCGCGCTGTGGAAGTTTGTTTGCTGACGAAGAAGCCGCTGTCGGAAGTGTATCAGGGTGAAAGGAAGCCACTGGATGGATGGCGGGCGATCAAAATTGGATTGCAACCGAAGCGAGAGAAGTTGTATGAGCAGGTGCATGTACGGACGGATGCGATGCTGGAGCGAGGTTGGATGGAGGAAGTGCGCGGGTTGATAGAGAGCGGAATGCCAGCGAATGCGAAACCGTTTGATTTTATCGGATACAAGGAGTTGCGCGCGGTGCTGGCAAGGGAAATGGAACTGGAAGAAGCGCGAGCGGCGATCCAACAGGCTACGCGAAGATACGCGAAGCGACAGATGACATGGTTTCGGAGAGAGCAAGGCGTGCACTGGTTGACGGGATTTGGCGGAGACGCGAAAGTACAGGAACAAGCGCTGGAATGGATACAGAGCCAGATTGCGGGCAGTGGATCGGCTTCCAGTTAGCTAGCGAACCTTGACCACAAAATAGGTAATCGGCGATTGAATTTCCTTGAACCAATGGGCCACGTTCGCGGGAATAATGACGACGTCGCCTTTGGAGATCAAGCGAGCCTCCCCTCCGTTCATCGAAGGCCCTCTGAGCTCGTCAGGAGCGGTGTTCTTCCCAGCGAGCATGGTGCCTCCGGTGGCAAATGTCGCGGAACCTTCCAGGACATAGAAGATGTCGGTGTCTTTGGTGTGGATTTCGACCTCGCCGGTCTTATCACGATGGTAAATTTGCACGTGATAGTTGCGTTCGGAATTTCCGTTGTAGATCGGCACCCCTTTGGCGAACGATTGAGAGACTAGATCATTGGAGAAGAACATAACGCCGGAAGGGTCCACTTTGGCGCCAGGCATTAGGTTTGCCGCGCTGGTTTGAGCAGATTGCGAAGAGGGATTTTGAGCCGGCGAGTTTTTGGGACTCCGCGCAGATCCAAGAGCAGAGGCAATGACGGAGAGAAAAAGGAAATAGAAAACACTTTTTGTTGTTTTGGTCATGAATGTTCCTCGCTTTCAATGGCAACGCCGGGAGCCCCGGTTGGCGAAACCGGTAGCATTGTACGCCCAAATCGCCAGTGCGGACTCTCTTGGCATGATTTAACGGATTAGTTGAGTTGTTCCCGGGAGCAGAAGAAGGACGTATAATCTGGTTGGATGGCGCGAGATTTCCTCTCCGATGGTTGTGGCCCCGCGAAGAAATCGAACGATTGCTGCGAATGAAACATAGACATACACACGACACATCGTTTGCGGAACGTGTCCTGCTTGTAGGAGTGGGATGGAAGCGCGCTGCGCGTTTTCCGGGAGCGCCTACGGGAGAGGCGGGACGGGAATCGCTTGAAGAGTTGGAAGAACTGGCGAAGAGTGCGGGCGCAGATATTGTGGGCAGCATGTTTCAGATCCGAGATGCGGCTGACCCGGCGACTCTGGTGGGAAAAGGCAAGCTCGACGAGATTCGCGCGGAAGCGAATGCGCGGAATGCCCCGTTGATTATTTTTGACAGCGAACTGACGCCGATGCAGCAAAGAAATATCGAGAAGGCAACCGATCGACGAGTTGTGGACCGGACGCAATTGATACTCGATATTTTTGCGAAGCATGCGCGGAGCCGGGAAGGGCAACTCCAAGTGGAGTTGGCGCAATTGAATTACTTGTTGCCGCGGCTTACCGGAAAAGGTGCTGAAATGTCGCGTCTTGGCGGTAAAAGTGGCGGAGGAGGATCGGGCGGCGCAGGAGGCGGAGCGGGGCGCATTGGCGTACGCGGACCTGGAGAAAAGAAATTGGAAACGGACCGGCGGCGGATTCGCGACCGGGTGAGCCGAATTAAGGAAAGCATTGAAGAGGTGCGGCAACAGAGAGCGCTGCGTAGAGAGGCACGCAACGCGGTACCGCTGGGGACGGTGACACTAGTTGGGTATACGAATGCGGGAAAGTCGACGCTGTTCAATGCGCTGAGCAGAGCGGAAGTGTTGGTGTCTTCACGAATGTTTGCGACGCTGGACCCAACGGTGCGCGCGGTGCGGTTGCCATCGAATCGGCGCATTCTGATTTCCGACACAGTGGGATTTATCCGGGCGCTGCCGAAAGGATTGATCACGGCATTTCGCGCCACGCTGGAAGAAGTGCAGGAAGCGGCGTTGCTGTTGCAGGTCAACGATATTTCCAGCTTGCACCATGACGAGTTGGATCGTGAAGTCGAGAAGATTTTGGAAGAATTAGGAGTAATGGGACGACCGAGACTGCGGGTGTTCAACAAAGTGGATCAGTTGACGCCGGAGCAACGCGAACAGTTCGAAGCGGCGTGGGGCCGATGCGCTGGAAAAGAAGAGCCGCCGGTATTTGTTTCTGCTCTGACCGGAGAAGGAATCGATGAATTGCTTCGGAGAATTGAGAAGGCAATTCCGATCGATCCGATCGTGAAACTGTCGCTGCATATGCCACTGAGTGAAGGCCGCACGCTGGCACTGATTCATGCGCTGGGAAGAGTCATGAAGTCGCAAGCCAGCGATACACACATTGACATGCTGGCGGAAGTTCCAGAGAATGTGGCGCGACGATTGAAACTAAACGACTTTGTATTGAAGGAAACATCCAGGCGCTCTTTGTCGTATAGATTAGAGAGGGAGAACTAACATGGCTGCCTTTCTGTTGTGGTGCTTGCTGTTGATTGTTTGTTGGCCCCTGGCGCTGCTGGCGCTGATCGCTTACCCATTTGTTTGGTTGATCCTGCTGCCTTTCCGGTTGGTAGGGATCGCAGTCCATGGAGTTTTTGAGCTTTTGCGGGCAATTTTGTTTCTGCCGGTGCGCGTGTTGCGTGGCCCGCATGCGATTTGATGAATGCAAAATTTTGATTTAGTATCCTTCTGGTAATACAGCAAAATCCGCTTAAATATGAATAAATTGTGAAGAAATTGTGATGGACGGTACGCGCTCGAACAGTCGCCAAATACTGTGGAAAACGCTGTGGAAACTTATCAGCGGGTTCAGAAGCGAACAGAAAATTCCAAGAGACGAAGCGCAGGCTCCTGGCAGGTGTCTGTCTGTAAGATATTGAAAATACTATAAATAATGGATCTTTTAGGATTTGCAGTGACTGGTGATAGCCAAGAACGTTCAGAAGTCACGATTTAGGTTTTGCACAGGTTTGCAGCACTTGAGTTACGAACTAGTATCCCCACCTCCCCCTTTCCCGCCCTAAAAAGAGTAACCCTGAAGTACCGAGTGGGTTGCGAAACCCGGCGAAGGTTCGAGCGTTGACGGGTACGGGAGTGGAGTCTATAGTGAGCCGAGAGAGAGGAAATTGCTGAAGGGGAGCTGGCACGGGCTACCGTTGAATGAATCTTGCGAACTCATTGACATTATTGCGGATTTTCTTTGTACCAGTGCTCATTGTGGTGCTGCTGACAAAGAGTCCCAATGTTGATTTGTGGGGATTCCCGATGCACTTCGAGTTCTGGGGAGTGCTGATTCTGCTGGTCGCAGCGGCAACCGATTGGGCCGACGGATATGTGGCGCGACGGAATTCTCAGGTGACGACGCTGGGAATCCTGCTGGACCCGATAGCGGACAAGTTACTGATTTCCGCAGCGTTCATTTCCCTTGTGGACATGCACCTGGTAGCGGCATGGATGGTGGTGATCATCATCGGGCGGGAATTCACGATATTGGGATTGCGAAATATTGCGTCCGCGGAAGGATTTACGATTGCAGCGTCGGCGCTGGGAAAAACAAAAATGGTTCTGCAAGTGTGCGCCGTGGCGGTATTGATTACAGGCGTCCGGCATCCGTCGTTGAAACCATTAGGGCTGGCATTGTTGTGGCTGGTGGTCATAAGCGCATTGGTTTCCGCCGGACAATACTTCTATCGGTTTTGGAGCCAATTGGACGATCGGATCAAGAAACGCCGTACGCTGAGCATGCTGGAAGCGCACAAAAAGCCGCAGGATGCCCTCCCTCTCTAAACAAGAACGAAGCGAAATATTAGAACTGGCGCGCGAGAGCCTGCGCGAAGCCATCTGCCACAATCGTCAAATTCTAGCCATTCCGCCGAGCGGTGTTTTGGGGCAAAAGTGTGGGGCATTTGTGTCTTTGCACATGAACGGAAAACTAAGAGGCTGCATCGGGATAGTTGAACCAACAGAAACTTTGGGAAGGACCATAGCGCAATGTGCGGTGAGCGCAGCACGGGAAGACCCACGTTTTGCGCCGCTACTTCCAGAAGAAGTAGAAGATGTGGAGATCGAGGTTTCGGTGCTGTCTGCGATTGAACCCATTGACTCGGGAGATATCGAAATAGGCAGACACGGGTTGCTGATCGAGCATGGGATGCGAAGAGGATTATTGCTACCGCAAGTGGCCGTGGAGCATGGATTGGACAGAGAAAGATTCTTGCAAGAGACCTGTCGAAAAGCGGGGCTTACCGCGGATACCTGGAAGGACAGAGAAACGAGAATATTCGGTTTCACGTGCGAAGTAATCGGACCACAGGCATAGAGGAACCCATCAAATAAAAAGCCCGCGGCAGATTGCGGCGCGGGCTTGGAAGAAAGAAAGTAAGCGAAGATTATTCGATTTCGACGTAATCTCCGGCATAGGATTCCATGCGGCTGTAAGTAACAAAAATGGTGGCGGAATTCTTGCTGGTGTTGATCACGACGCCTTCGCCAATGACTTCGCGCGGCAGATCGTTCCATTCGTATTTTGTGGGAGTGCTGCCGAAGCCATACAGCTTGTATTGAGTGTCCTTAATATTCACAAGCGTATCGATGTTTGATCCCTGATAGCGGAAAATGCGAAGGTAATCGCCCATTTTTACGCCTTGAGCGTTGCCGAGGTTCACATAGGCAATGGAGTTCTTGCCGAACATCTGAGAGAACTGCTGGCCGACTACGAGCATTCCCACGGGTTTGCCGCTGACCGGTGCGAATTTGTCGAATTTTTCGGAGGGCTTATACGGCGGAGAAGGACGCTCCTGGAAAGGGTGAATAAGATCTCCGCGCTGCATGTAGTCGCACGAGAAAGAGACCTGAGCGATGGACACGTTGGGCTGGACAGTGGTAACCACTAGCTGGCCGAGATCCTTGTAAACGGTGCCCATGGCCTTCATGAGTTTGTTCTGCCACTTGAACCATTGAACTTCAACGGGATCGGTTTGCGGCCGAATAACCGAAAAGCGATCGCCAACTTTTATGCCTTGAACGGAGCCTTTGTTGATGTACACATAGTCTCCGCGGGCGAAGACAACTGTGCTCCTGGATTCTTCACCGGAAATCATATAGCTGTCCGAGGCCGGCCTCTCGTCAGTGACGAAACTGGAACAGTACACGGCGCTGTAATCCGGCGAGGTAGCTTCCGCAGCACGCTGGGTGGAAGCGACTACATGTGTTTGCGAGTTCGACTGAGCCCAAGCTGCGGAGGCTGGCAACAAAATACCTAAAGACAAGGCTGCTACGAATGCGCGCATAATCGTACTCCTTAAAATCACGCCAGTAAGGGCCGTGCGGGGACTTGCACCATCGAAGCTAACAAGTGCGTAAGGTGACGTCAACAAAATGGGCGAGAGCCCTTTACACATTTGCAAATGCATGCTACAAGGCTTGTTTTCAATGGGTTAGAGGGCATTTTGGAGGCGATTGGTGTTTGGGGATGGACTGAAGAGGATTTGCGGGGTGGTAACGGGGCAAACGGCGGCGGAATTAGCCAAATTCGTGCGCTTGGCTGAGAGGGAAACTTCCACCCTTGAAGTGCGATTAGACTGGTTAAAAGATGATGGGGAGCGCCAGAAATTTTTGAATTGGTTGAAGGGCAAGAACAGGATTGGACGACAAAGTTCTAGTACGACTTACATCGCGACGTGCCGAAGAAGAGCGGGGGGCGGAGAATTCACGGGCGATAAAGACTCACAATTATATTGGTTGATCACGGCGCAAGAAGCCGGGTGCCAGTGGTGCGATCTAGAAGTCGAAACGATTCGAGAATTACCGGAGCAGTCTGTGCGCGGATTTGCGGTGCCTGGAAAGGTTTTGTTGTCGATGCACGATTTCCGAAAGACGCCGGCACTTCCGAAGAAAATAAGTGTGCCGGTTGGTGGAGGCGTGGACGCAATTAAAGTTGCGGCGATGGCGAAGTCGATTGGCGATAGCGTTCGGTTGTTGAGGCTGGCGCGCGGATCGCACCGAGTGGTGCCTGTTCCGATTGGAGAGATTGGATTGCCCGCGCGGATATTGGCGCTGCGAGAGGGCAGTCCGCTGGCATATGCACCCGTGGCCGCCTCAACGGCGCCGGGCCAGGTGAGTTTGCGGGAATTAAAATATTTGTACCGCGCGCACGAGCTGACAAGGAAGACCCAAGTCTACGGAGTGATCGGAAATCCGATCGGGCATTCGCTTTCGCCGTTGATGCATAACACGGGATACGTGGCAGCTGAGCGAGATGCGGTGTTCGTGCCGTTTTTGGTTGAAAAGCTAGCAGATTTCTTGAAGGTGATTCCCGAATTTGAGGTTCGGGGATTCGGTGTGACTCTTCCACACAAAGAAACGGTGTTTCGGAAATTGGACGCTTGCGAGCCACTGGCGGAAAAAATCGGCGCGGTAAATACGGTGACAGTACGGCGAGATGGATCGCTCTATGGCTGCAACACAGACTATCTCGGGGTGCTGCACGCGTTGGAGAAGAAGATTTCGTTGCGTGGCAAACGAGTTTTGATATTTGGGGCTGGGGGTGCAGCACGTGCAGCCGCGTTTGCGGTGGCTTCAGCCGGCTCTGATGTATTTGTGTGCGCCCGAAGAGAAAATGCGGCGCGTGGATTGGCGAAAGTCGTGAAGGGTGAAGTGGTGAAGCAACTGGAATTAAGAAAGCGAAAATTTGACGTGATTGTGAACGCGACGCCGGTGGGCATGCACCCGTATCTGGGAATTTCGCCTCTTGGGGCAAGCGAGTTAAACTGTTCCATTGTTTTTGATTTGATTTACCGGCCACTGCAAACGAAATTACTGGAAATTGCGGACGCACGCGGACTGCGAACTATTTCCGGTGTGGAAATGTTCCTGGCGCAGGGAATCGCGCAATGGGAATGGTGGATGAAAGAAGAAGCGCCGGAGAAAGAGATGAGAAAAGCGGTGCTTGGCGCGTTGAAGACGAAAGAAAAATCGAACCGATAAATTTGCCGGAGTAGCATGAAACTTAGCTTACCGCAGGTCACTTTACCGATTCTGATTGGATTGCATGATTCAACCTTCATTCCAGGAATTTGAAAAGCTGGCAAAACAGGGAAACCTGATCCCGGTCTACAACGTTTTTTCCGCGGACTTGCTGACGCCGGTTAGCGCGTATCTGCGGGTAGCGCAAGGAGCGCGCTATTCATTCTTGCTGGAAAGCGTCGAAGGTGGGGAGAAAATCGCGCGTTATACGTTTGCGGGTGCGAACCCGGAGGAAATATTCCGCTATGCGGGCGGAGCGTGCGTATTAGAAAGCCACGATCGCCTGATCTGGGAGGAACGCGACCCCATTACATTTTTGCGGCAACACGTCGAGCGATACCGCCCGGTGCGTTTGCCGGGATTGCCGCCGCTGGTTGCCGGAGCGATTGGATATTTCAGTTACGACATGGTGCGGCTGATCGAGCGGTTGCCGAAACGATTGCGCGACGAAATCGGTTTGTATGACGCGATGCTGATGTTTTACCACGGGATTTTGGCGTTTGACCACGTCCAGCATCAATTGTGGATCGTACGAAATGTATATGCGGAAGGCCCGGACAGTTTGCGGGCAAAATACAACGCGGCCGTGAAGAAAATTGAGCGAACGCGGGAATTGCTAGAAGAGCCTGCGGCAAGCGAGCATCCTCGCAAACCGGCAAAAGGAAAGAAGGCCCTGCCTGCGATTTCGTCGAATTTCAGGCGTAAAGAATATCTGGATGTTGTGAACAAGGCTAAAAAATATATCCGGGCGGGCGATATTTTTCAGGTGGTGATCAGCCAAAGGTTTTCGGCCAAGACCAAAGCGGCGCCATTTTCCATTTATCGAGAACTCCGAGCGCTGAATCCCTCGCCATACCTGTTTTATCTGCAGTTGAACGATGTGCACGTGGTGGGGAGTTCGCCGGAGATGCTGGTGAAGGTGCAAGGGCGCGACGTTTTTTACCGCCCGATTGCGGGTACACGGTGGCGCGGGAAAGACGAAGCAGAGGACCAGCGACTGGAGCAGGAAATGCTCGCGAGCGAAAAGGAACGCGCCGAGCACATCATGCTGGTGGATTTGGGGCGCAACGATCTGGGGCGGGTATGCGAATACGGCAGTGTGAAGGTGGAAAAGTTGATGACCGTGGAGCGATACTCGCATGTGATGCACCTGGTTTCCAATTTGCGGGGGAAATTGCGCGAGGATGTGGACTGCTTTGACGCGTTGATGTCATGCTTCCCGGCAGGAACAGTTTCAGGAGCGCCGAAGGTCCGCGCGATGGAGATCATTGAGGAATTAGAGAAAACGCGGCGGGGAATCTACGCCGGTGGAATTCTGTACCTGGACTTCGCGGGGAATCTGGATTCTTGCATCGCTTTGCGAACGATGGTTATCAAAAATGGAGTGGCGTATGTGCAAGCGGGCGGCGGAATCGTGGCGGATTCCACGCCCGCGGGAGAATTCGAGGAGTCGGAAAATAAATCCAAGGTTTTGCTACGGGCTTTGGAAGCGGCGCACAGCATCGGTGATTTGAAGAAGAAAGTGAAGCGGAAATCGTGATTCTACTTCTAGACAACTACGATTCGTTTACCTACAACCTGGCGCAATACCTGGGCGAATTGGGTTGCCAACTAGAAGTGCATCGCAACGATAAGATTTCGGTTGAGGAAATTGCGCGGAGGAAGCCGGAGCGAATTGTAATTTCACCGGGGCCGTGCACGCCACAGGAAGCGGGCGTTTCCGTCGAGCTGATCGAGGAACTGGCGGGCAAATTTCCGATATTGGGAGTATGTCTGGGGCATCAAGCGGTGGGAGCGGCGTTTGGTGGGAAGATTATTCGCGCACCGAAACTATTCCATGGAAAAACGAGCGAAGTGAACCACGACGGGAAGGGAATCTTTCAAAAGCTGCCCAACCCGTTTGTGGCGACCAGATATCACTCGTTGATTGTGGAGCGGAAGTCGTTGCCCAAGGAACTGGAGATCAGCGCGGAGACGGCGGACGGGATTATCATGGGATTGCGGCACCGGAAATATAAGGTGGAAGGCGTTCAGTTTCACCCAGAGTCGGTGCTGACCGAATCCGGGAAGAAGCTGCTGCAGAATTTCCTCTCGTTGTAGTTGCTGAATTGCCCCCCCCTCCTTCCCGAATGTTAATAATAGGGTAACAACTGATTTATTTTATTCTTGCGCTATTCAGTAAAATGTTTATTAATTTGTTAGTTAATTAGGCATATGGTTTCTCCAGCGGGTTTGTCCCCTAAGGTCCCCCAACCGCAAGAGGTGTGCGATGGTTTCGCGCCGCGTGTTCATGTTGGTGGCGTTTTACGTATTCGTGCGTGCATCAAGGGACTTTTTGAGCGCTGGTAGCGGCTTGCCGATGGGAATTTTGACGCGCGCCTATGATGCGCAGCTGAATTCTTCACAAGCGTACGCGGGGTTGAGCGTGTTTGAAGGCGAGCATCTTTCCATGGGGGAAAGAAGGGAAGTTAGGAGTGCGTGTGGGGGTGACGAACCTGGCGTTCTCGCAAGGCGCTCAGGCAACTTTGCAACGCATTACCAAGGGAACGCATGTAGACATGCTTGGAGGAGCGGTTTTCTTCGCTGCACCCGAGAGCGCCCTGGTGGAGATACACATTGCGGATGCGTTCTTGCGCCCGGAAGGCAATCAAGCAACGCAAGCAGAAGTGAAGATGATGGAGCCAAAGGTGCTGCAAGTATCGGCGGTGCATGGGAATCTGGAACTACGGTATCGGAGCGAGTTTCAACTGATACCCGAAGGAGAGACGTATCGGATCTATCTGGATGGGCCAGCAGAGCCGCAAAAGCCTGCGGGAGGGACAACGGCTGCAACACAGGGAATCAGCCACTAATCGTCGGAGCTAGAGCTCCGACCCCCAAAGATGTGTCCCCCGAAGGATATTGCACCGAGGAGCATTTCCCTCTAAGAATATTTCTCACTGAAAAATATTCAATGACGGCCTCTAGGGAGTTGGTTGGTTCGTGAAGGCTTTGAGTTGGGAGAGCCTTTTTAGAGCGGCGCCGGATTGAATGGCTTGGGAAGCGAGTTCCGCCGCTGCGCGGAAGCCATCGGCATGGCCGGTGACGAGGAGAGCTGCCGCGGCGTTGGCGACCACGATGTCTCTTGGCGGACCCAGTTCGCCCTGAAAAATTCCGTGAATCAGCTCCGCATTTTCTGTAGCGTCGCCGCCTTGCAGTGTTTCCAGAGGAGCGCGTTTCAGCCCGAAATCCTCGGGAGTGACGGTGAAGCGGCGTATTTCACCGTTTCGAACTTCGGCTATCTGCGTCTCACCTGCTAGCGAAATTTCGTCCAGGCCGTCGGCTCCGTGGAGAACGTAGGCGCGTTGCACGCCGAGATCGGCGAGGGTCGTGGCAACGAGGTTGATTAACTCCGAACTGAAAACACCTAAAATTTGGGACTGGGCGCCAGCGGGATTGGTAAGAGGCCCGAGAAGATTGAAGATCGTGCGCTTGGCAATTTGTTTTCGAGCGGGAACGGCGTGGCGCGCTGCTCTATGGGCGGCTGGAGCGAACAGGAATCCGATGCCAATTTCGCGGATGGCTTGGCCGTAGCGAGTCAGGGGAAGGTCAATGTTGACACCGAGGGCTTCCAGAACGTCAGCGGAGCCGCAACGGGAGCTGGCAGAACGATTGCCGTGTTTAGCGACACGAGCGCCCGCAGCGGAAGCGACGATAGCGGCTGCGGTGGAAATATTGAAGGTTCCGCAGTCATCACCGCCAGTGCCGCAGGTGTCGACCATGTTTTCGGGCTTGGGCTCTGGAGGGGAAAATACTGGCGCAGCGTGGCGGCGCATGACGGTAGCGAAACCGGAAAGCTCGGCAGAGGTTACTGAACGCCGATTCAGTGATTCGAGTAGACGAACGATGGACGGTGTGTCGACGGAGCCGGACAGGAGCTCTTCCATGAGAGATTCCGCGGCTGGACGGTCGAGAGTGAAGCCAGCTTCAATTTTTGCGATCAGAGAATTTGCGGTGGTCATTAATTTTTATTGAGGCAGGATGCTCTCGCCTTGCTCGATCTCCGGGTCTCAAGTAAACTTTATTGTTCTACGCTCCATAAATTCTAACACCTGTGCACTGCGGTCGAGCTGCACAGGAGCGCCGGACCTGAGTAGATACAGGACCGCCCCAGAAGGCAGAACCCGAAATGAAGATTCACGAATATCAAGCGAAAGCGATCCTTGCCCGTTACGGCGTAACGACTCCCCGGGGTGAAGTAGTTTTCACCAAAGAGGAAGCGCGAGAAGCGGCGCAAAGGCTGAAGTCGCACGTTGTGGTGGTAAAGGCGCAGATCCATGCGGGAGGGCGCGGCAAAGGCGGCGGAGTAAAGCTGGCGCGTTCGGCGGATGAAGCGGCGGAGATTGCATCGCACATTCTGGGGATGAATTTGATCACGGTGCAGACGGGGCCGCAGGGTCGAATCGTGAAGAGGTTGCTGATCGAAGAAGGATTGGATATCAAACGGGAGTTGTACCTGGGATTGCTGATCGATCGAGAGACGGAACGCCCCGTATTCATTGCCAGCGGATCCGGCGGCATGGAAATTGAAGAAGTTGCCAAAGAGAATCCGGGAGCGATTTTGCGCGAGCCGATTCACCCCGCAGTAGGCTTACAAGCGTTCCAGGCGAGGAAGATTGCGTTCGCATTGGGAATGACTGGTGAACAAGTTGCCGCCGCAACGCCATTTTTGCAGGCGTTGTATCGCGCATTTATTGATACGGATGCGTCGATGATCGAGATTAATCCTTGCGTGATTACTGGCGACGGGAAACTGGTAGCGCTGGACGCGAAAATGACGTTTGACGATAACGCGTTATTCCGCCACAAGGATCTGCGTGAATTAAGGGATCTGGATGAAGAAGATCCGCTGGAAGTAGAAGCGTCAAAGTATGGATTGAACTACATCAAGCTGGACGGCACGGTCGCGTGCATGGTGAATGGCGCGGGGCTGGCGATGGCGACCATGGACATCATCAAGTATGCAGGCGGTTCGCCGGCAAACTTTCTGGATGTGGGCGGAGGAGCTTCCGCAGATCAAGTGAAGAATGCGTTTGGGATTTTGCTGAGCGATCCGGCGGTGAAGGCGGTGTTCATCAATATTTTTGGCGGCATCCTGCGGTGCGACGTGTTGGCAACGGGCGTGGTGGCTGCGGCGAAGGACCTGCACGTGAAAGTGCCGGTGGTGGTGAGGATGGAAGGGACCAACGTGGAGCGCGGGCAACAAATTTTGCGGGAGAGTGGATTGAACTTCACAATCGCGGATGGCATGAAGGACGGCGCACAAAAGGTCGTGGCACTGGCGGGAGGTGCGCGATGAGCGTTCTGGTAAATGAAAAGACGCGGTTGCTGGTGCAAGGCTTCACGGGGCGCGAAGGCACTTTCCACGCGCAACAGATGATTGAGTACGGCACGAATGTAGTGGGCGGAGTGACTCCAGGAAAAGGCGGAACGAAGCACCTGGAGCGGCCAGTGTTCAACACCGTAGCGGAGGGCGTGAAGGCAACAGGAGCGGATGCTTCGGTGATTTTCGTGCCGCCACCGTATTCCGCGGACGCGATTTTGGAAGCGGCCGATGCTGGGTTGGCGCTGGTGGTTTGCATTACCGAAGGCATTCCGGCGATCGATATGGTTCGCGTGGCTGAAGTGGTCGATAAGGCCAAGACACGGTTGATCGGGCCGAACTGCCCGGGAATTATTTCACCGGGTAAATGCAAGATTGGCATCATGCCAGGACGCATTCACAAGCAGGGAAACGTGGGAGTGGTGAGCCGCAGCGGCACGTTGACCTATGAAGCGGTGCATCAATTAACGCAACTGGGCATTGGGCAATCAACATGCATCGGGATTGGCGGCGATCCGATTATCGGAACGACATTTCTGGATGCGATCAAGATGTTCAATGACGATCCGGACACGCACGCAATTGTGACTGGAGT
>DASXIT010000101.1:0-2176 GCA_036497825.1 Candidatus Acidiferrum sp. | reverse complement strand
ATCCGAGACGGTAACAGAAATCAGCAAGGACCTGGCGGCGAAGCCCGCGCCATCGTCTTCGGATTCTGTACAATCGCTCGAACCCACCCGTTCCGCAAACAATCGCCAGGAGACGCCGAGGCAGCCTGTTCCGGTGCAGGTGATATCGCCGCCGTCGCTGCCGCTCGAATCCATGCAAAGCGTCCTTGGACTGCTGGCCCGCGCGCTAATCGTGGTGGTGTTCACGATTTTCATGCTGATTCGCCGTGAGGACCTGCGGAACCGCCTGATTTCACTCATCGGCCACGGACACATTCATTTGATTACTCAGACCCTCGACGAAGCCAGTTCGCGCGTCAGCAAATATCTGCTGATGCAGTTCCTGGTAAATATCGGCTACGGAGTTTTTATCGGGATGGGACTGTATTTTATCGGGCTACCGGGCGCGCTTCTTTTGGGCGTGATTGTGGGTATTTTGCGGTTTCTTCCGTACGTTGGACCACCACTGGGCGGGATCATGCCGCTGCTTCTTTCCATGGCGGTCTTTAGTGGCTGGTCGAAACCGCTGCTTGTTCTGGGACTTTTTGTCATCACCGAACTGGCGGTATCGAACCTTGTGGAGCCGATGCTATACGGTGCTCACACGGGAATTTCTTCTCTCGCGATTGTGATGGCGGCAATTTTCTGGACGGCGATCTGGGGTCCGATCGGACTCGTGGTATCAACTCCGCTTACCGTTTGTCTGCTCGTGGTAGGACGCCATGTTCCGCAACTCCGCTTTCTGCACATTTTGCTGGGCGACGAACCGCCGTTGACGCCCGAATCGCGTTTTTATCAAAGACTCTTGGCAATGGATTACGAAGAAGCGCGTGAGGTACTGCAAAAATGTTTGAACGAAATGAGCCTCGAGGACCTTTATGAAAATGTGCTGATCCCGGCGCTCGGGCTGGCGGAACAGGACCGGCACCAAAACCTGCTGCAGGATGAGAATGAGAGATTTATCAGCCAGAGCACGCGCGAGCTGATCGACGAATTGTGGGAGCCTCGAAACGGTGAAACTGCGCCCGAGTCTGAAAGCGTCAGAACAGAAATATTGTTGGGAGGTGTCGCACCGCAACCAGTGCGGCCGCTGAACATTCTTTGCGTTCCAGCGCGGGATGAAGCGGACGAACTTGTGGGCACGATGCTGGCACAGCTCTTGCAGCGCGCCGGACATCAAGCTGAATGCTTAGAGATTGACAGCGCCGAGCACATGCTGGCGCAGATTCCGCGGCAGAAACCCGACGTCGTATGTATCTCGGCTTTGCCTCCTTTCGCGATACCCGCGGTACGCGCGCTGTACGGCAGAATGCACGGGCAGAATCCGAATCAGAAAATAATTGTTGGCTTGTGGCATTTTTCTGGAGACGCGACGAAACTCAGTCGGCGACTCGCGTTGAAAGATGATTCGCACGTATTTACCACGCTGGCCGAACTTGTCCACGATGTGAAGGAGATGTCTGCGACGCCGGCGCAACCTGTGGAGAATTCTTAGGTGGAAAATAGCTTGAGATCTCGCTGGCTTTTCCCGCGCCATACGAACTCTTTCGCCGAATCCAAACCAGCCCGGCGAGCCGGGGCCTATGAAAGCGGCGGCAAGCCGCCGCAGTCCAAATGGGCTTACCGAGCGAAGGGTACGTCTTTTATTCCTGCGGCAGTACATACATGATGGTATGGAGAAGGGATACTGAAATCAGTAGTATCTGCAATAATTTGAAATATGACCTCGATCGAGCCAACTCGGCTTCAACTAGAGCCATTCCGCGTGAAGGCATCATCAACTGACGCAGTTGCGGCATGTTGCGTCACGGCCCTTGGATAAATTCAAATCAAGAGGAGGATTGATGCGTCATCTTCGTTTTGCACTTTGCTTTTTGCTTTTGGGAATGCCGGTGTTATTTGCTTCGTCTGCGGCTTTCGCGCAAGTCGCAATTTCCGTCACTGTTGCTCCGCCCGAATTGCCCGTGTACGACCAGCCAGTTTGTCCGGGGGACGGCTATATTTGGACTCCCGGCTACTGGGCCTGGGACGGCGACGATTACTACTGGGTGCCTGGCACGTGGGTGCTGGCGCCGGAAGTCGGTTACTTCTGGACTCCGCCGTACTGGGGCTGGGGCGGTTCCGCTTTTATTTTCCACGTAGGGTATTGGGGACCGGT
>DASXIT010000100.1:0-8406 GCA_036497825.1 Candidatus Acidiferrum sp. | reverse complement strand
TAAGAATCCATCCTTCGCAAAAGGCGCGAAGGATGGGGCACCCTCAAGCACTTGGGTAGGGACTTCGGAGCGGAGAGGGAACACAGGCTGAGGCCTGTGCTACTTGGCGTGGACGTTGAGCTGTACTTAGAACTTACAACTTAGAACTGAAAACTGTGTCAGGTGGGCATTTTGAAGAAGAAATATAGGCCGAAGAAGAAAAAGATGATGTCGGGAGCCCAGCCTGCCAGAGTGGGGGGAAGTTGGCCAATGCCGCCCATGGCTTCGAGGAGGGCGGAGATAGCCCAGTAGGCGATGCCGATGCCAACGCCAATGGCGATACCGCTGACGGCTCCACGATTACCGACCAGCAAAGCAAAAGGAATTGCCAGGAGCATGCTGATGGGAGCGATCAGCGGATACGCTAATTTTTTGTGCCACTGCACTCTTAGGGGAGAAACTTCGAAGCCGGCATTCTGCAATCCCGCGATGTAGCGATCCAGGTCGAACAAATTCATCTGAATGGCCTGAATGACTTCGCGATTGAAGTAGCTGGGGGCTTCCACAAGTTCAGGAAGGGTGGTTACGGTGAATGGCGCGTACCGCGTGACTTGCCCGCTATCGAAGTCGCGCACCCATCCGGATTCCAGCACCCAAGTCTTTTCCGGCATCAGCCAACGCGCGCGAGTAGCAAACACGCGGCGGCGCATTTCAAAAGTGCCGGGATCGAGCTCGATAACGGTGAGCCCGCCAAAAAGATTTTGCGTGGAATCGAAGAGATCGTAGTTATAAACTTTGGAGCTTTCGCCGAAGATCCAGCGCTGCGGCCGGGTATAGGTTTGCGGCGGCTTGCCCTTGATCTGGTTGCGCAGCGCGTCTTGCCGCTGGTTGGCGTAGGGAAGATAGGTGCTGTCGAGAACGAACAAAGCGCCGGCAAGCACGGCGCCTGAAATTAGAATGGGGACGGCCAGACGATACAAACTGATGCCGCTGGCCTTGAACGCGATGATCTCGTTGTTCTTGGCCATCACCCCGAAAGTAACCAAGACGGCAACCAGCGCGCCGAGAGGGGTGAGCTGATAAAGCAGATAAGGAATCAGGTAGCGGAAATAGTTGATGACCACAAAAAACGGAATGTGGTGCCGGGCAATGTCATCCAGCAATTCAAAAAATGTAAAGGTCTGGAAGAGCAGGATGAACACAGCCATGACCATGACGAAGTTGTAAAAAAAACGCCGCAGCAGGTACAGGTCGATGATGGTGTGGACGCTGGAGGCTGAACTAGGGCCGATTTCGGCGCGCGTTCCATTACCGTTTTCCTCGCGCTGAAGATTCAGTTCTGGGCGCGAAACGGTGGAAGCAGGATTCGCGGCGCGGGAAATACTTTTCGCCTTACGGCGGCGACGAAATAAACGCCACAGGACAAGCAGCCGCGCGATGTAACCATGGGATTGCGATTCGCCGCGATAACGTTCCATGCGGGGGAGCAACGCGAAACCCATCAAAGCCAAAATCACGTTGGCTACCCACATGCCGATCCAGGGAGGCACAACGCCCTGGCGTGCCAGTCCCGCGCCCATGATGAACAGGAGATAGTAAGCGCCAATCACGAGAACGGCGAGAAGCGTGCCTGCCGCACGGCCACCGCGGCGAGGTTGCGTGCCAAGCGGCACCGCGATTAAGGCAAATACGAAACAAGCAATGGGAAAAGCGAAACGTTGATTCAATTCAACGCGCGCATCGCGCCAGCCCTTGCCGCGATCGTGCCAGAGTTGCGAAAGAGACTTCTCAGGGTTGCTCAGTTCGCGCTCTTTGGCATTGTCCATGCCGATCACTTCAATTGGCCAGTCGCTGCGGCCAAAGGCGGTCACCGAATAATTGTTGGGATCCTGGCGCGTCATTTCGTGGGTGGAACCGCCGTTGAGGTGCAGCTCCAACTTGCCCTGCTGCGGATCGGCAATTACGATCGCGCTTTCCGCCAAAGTGATTCGCGAACCACTTTCCGCGCCAGCTTCGGCGAGGAAGACGCCATTCCAGTGAGTGCCGCTGGCCAGCACATCGTTAATGTAAAGAACGAGATGGGGAAATCGTTCGTCGAAAACGCGGGGCATAACCTGGAAAGAGATTTGCGAGGTGATCAGGCTGCCTTCGATATCGCGCAGGGTGCGCAGACTTTTCGGTGCGACCCAGATGGTCATTGCCAAAGTGAGTGCCGCTCCGAGCACGGCGATCACGCCGACGGGGAACAAGATGCGCTTGCGGCTGATGCCCAAGGCGGTGAGCGCAATAATTTCACTGTCCATGGACATGCGGCCGAGTCCCAGAAGCACGCCGACCAGCACGGCCATGGGAAGGGTGAAGACCAGTACGCTGGGAATAATGCAGAGGAAGAGCAGCGCGATCTGCGAACCCGAGCCGGAGTGACGAACAAACAACTCCATGAGACGTACTAGCTTGGGAACGAACAGAACAAATGTGAAGATGAGTAGGCCGAGAAGGGCGTGACGCAGAACTTCTCGAACAATGTAGCGGTCCAGGATGCGCATGGCGCGATTGTGAGTGTAACATGGGCGGTGGATGGAGATGAGAAGGGCGAGGCTAAAAGTTCGGAGTTGCGATCCTTCGTTGCGCTTTGCAGAAGGCGACGACCTTCGCTCCCCTCAATGCTCAGGGCGAGCAGGATGACAAATTTGCGGGAAGCGGGATAAACGATTTTGTTGCTGGCCGGGCTAAAGCCCGGCGCCTACACTTAAGAGATGGAAACGAAGAATATGCGAGGATCGTATAAGGGGAACCAGGCCGGATGAATCAAATTAATTTGGCAGTGCTTTGGCATATGCATCAGCCGCAGTATCGGGATCCGGAAACGGGGAAATATGTGCTGCCGTGGACTCGGCTGCACGCCACAAAAGATTATTTGGGAATGATCAAGCTGTTTGAGGAATTTCCGTCGTTCCATGCGACGTTTAACATGGTGCCGTCGCTGTGCCTGCAATTGGAAGAATATGCCAGCGGGAAATTTAACGAGCCGTGGTTTAACCTGGCATTCAAAAATGCCGAACAACTGACCAAAGAAGACAAGATGGAAGTGCTGGCGCGAGCGTTCCAGGTGAACCTGGAGCGGTTGTTGACTCGATGGCCGCGTTTTGTGGAATTGCATGAATGGTCGCGGAACGCGGGCGGAGCGCAGGCGTTGATTACGTTTACCGCGCGAGACTGGCGAGATTTGCAATTGCTGTCGCAACTGGCGTGGATGGATGAGGAATGGCTGGAGAAAGATCCGGTGGTGAGCCGGCTGGCGAATCGCGCCAAGGATTTCAGCGAAAAAGATAAAGAAGCGTTGAAAGGGAAAATTATCGAGCTGATCGGGTTGGTGATCCCGGCCCATCGTGAAGCGGCACAGCGCGGGCAGATTGAATTGAGCACCACGCCGTTTTATCACCCGATTCTGCCGCTGGTTTGCGATTCGGATATTGCGCGAGTAGCGAATCCGGGAACTCCGTTGCCCCGCAGGGCGTTCCGGCGGCCGGAAGATGCGCGGGAACAATTGCGGCGCGCAAAGGAATATCACGAAGGAATATTTGGGATGAAACCGCTGGGATTGTGGCCGTCGGAAGGATCGGTCTCGGACCAGACGTTATCGATTGCGGCGGAAGAGGGATTTCAGTGGTTTGGCACGGATGAAGGGGTGCTGGGAAGAACTCTGAACGTGGGATTTTTCCGCGATGCCCATGGAATCCCAGCGAATGCGGATCGCATGTACCGGCCGTGGCGAATCCAGATGGCGAACACTGGGATCACCGGATTATTTCGCGATCACCATTTGTCTGACCTGGTGGGGTTTGTGTACAGCCGCATGGACAGCAAGGCCGCGGCCGCGGATTTGCATGGACGGCTGCGGCATCTCGGCGAATCGGTGAAGACCGATAAGCCGCTGACGATTTGCATTTTCCTGGATGGTGAAAACGCTTGGGAATATTACCCGGGAAATGGGCGGGAATTTTTGCGCGAGTTTTACCGACGAATCAGCGATGACAAAGATTTCCGCGCGCTGACGGCCAGCGAGACGATCGCCGCGGCAGGGGATGTGCCGACCAGCGGAGGGATTTTTCCGGCTTCGTGGATCAATGCGAACTTCGATGTGTGGATTGGCGACCGGGAAGACGTGTCGGCCTGGGATCTGCTGTGGGATGCGCGGGAAGCCTACGGGCGCGGAGTGGAAGCAAACGCCAAGGGGCACACGAATGCTCCCACCAAGGAAGAATTGGTGGTGGCCAATGAATCCTTGCTGGCGGCCGAAGGCAGCGATTGGTGCTGGTGGTACGGGCCGGAACACAGCACGGCAAACGATGCGGAATTTGACGCGCTGTATCGCAAACACCTGACGGGAATTTACGTCGCGATGGGACAGGTAGCGCCGGAAGAATTGGCGAAGCCGATCAAGCGGCGACCGGAACGCGCGTACCAATTGTGGCCATCCACGTATTTGAAGGTGAAGGTGGATGGGCTGGATTCATCGTATTTTGAGTGGCTGGGATCGGGAGTGTATTCGCCAGAGCGGCGCGGCGGCGCAATGCACGGGCGGGTATTTTATCTGAAAGAACTGCGCTACGGATTTGAGAAAGACCGGTTTGTGTTGCGCGTGGATTGCTTTCCGGACGTGCTGGGAGAATTGGACGACCCGGAATTTAGAATTGTATTTGGCGGGAAGGAAGAGACGACGGTGGTGGTAAATCTGGAACGCGGGCGGATGAAGGAATTCGCGCTGGAGAAAGGCCGCGTGTGTTTGCTGAATCCGGAAACGATTGTGACGGCGGACTATCAACGGATTTTGGAGGTGGCGGTGACGCGCGAAGTACTGGACTTAAAGGGATTGAACAAATTTAGATTGGGTGTGGCGTTGTGGCATGGTGGGTTGCCGATTGATGTGCTGCCAGCAGAGGGAACGCTGGATGTGCATTTGGGTGAAGAAAATTTTGCGTGGGCGGTGGTGGCGGAAGAGGCTGCAACACCGAAGACGTAGGCTGTGAGACGAGACAGGTAAAGATCGAAGAGGGATTTCTCCGCTGCAAGCCGGAAAGGCACCGGCTCTCCAGTCGAAATGACAGTTTGGGCGGAATTCTAAAAAAGAGAGATCTAAGAAAAATCCCCCGTAGAGAAACCTCAGGAAGATTGTTGCTGGCCGGGATAAATCCCGGCGCCTACACCATGGGGAGAAAGCGAAGAAAAGGCGCCCCGCCCGAGAAGGCGGACGCTACATGCGACCCATCAAGATGGATTTGCGGTTAGTCGGGGCCGCTACTCTTTGGGCAAGCGGTTTGATTGAGTACACAGGTACTATGGCTCTTCTTTAGAGGCTTCTGAAAAAATGGGTAGGCGTAGACCAAAGTCCGTGCGCTTGGGTGTGTGCCCAAGCGAGCGGAATCGCTTTTTGTTGGTCGATTGCACTGAGGGTGTTTCGTGGGTTCCGCGGCGGAGATAAAAGGCGGATCGGCTGAGTCGCGTGGAGTGGACGAGCCGGTGACCGCATCGACGGGTGCACGGGGGAATCCCGTGGCGGCAGAAATTCCCGTGAATGCTACGGGAACGCGCCCGAGCAACGGCTCCGACAAGCGCGAGCTTTTTTCGGAAGAGACAGAGACCGTGCTAGTGTTTCCCGATGGCGCGGTGATTCGTTTGTCAGCAGCGGTGGCCACCGGACAACTGATTTTTCTCACAAACAAAGCGAAAAATATTGAAGTGGTTTGCCAGGTGGTGGGGAAGCGCGTCGACCGCCCGACCAGTTGCTATGTAGAATTGCAATTTACCGAGCCGATGGCGGACTTCTGGGGCGTGGTGTTTCCCGAAAATTCCTCGGTGCAGACGGCGACAACGGATGTGGAAGCTATTTCAACTGCGGAAGTGACCGAGGACGGAGCGGAGGTGCATGCTCCACCACCTTCGGATGAGGAAGTGGAGAGCCTGCGGGAAGAAGTGGAAGCGCTGAGGAAGCAGTTGCAGCAGTTGATGCAGGCGGAAGAAACGGCGAAAGCCGTGGCGAAGTTGGCGGAGCCAGCGGCTGGGTCTGCCCCAATGCCAGTGCAGGTTGCTCCTGCTGCGCCGGTAAGTCCACCTGCGCCGGTGGTGGCGAGTGTGCCGAGGGTTGAAGAGCAGGTGATGTCGGCCAACGAGCCAGCGCCCACGTTTCCGTCAGCTAGTGCACCGATCGTTCCGCCGACCGTAGCCGCGGCGGCTTCGGATCAGGTACCGGCTGCGCCGTGGAAGAGTTATGGACTGTCGGATGATGTCGCAGCGGCGAATCATCAAAAGACATTGCATGCGTCTAGTGGACGGCCTGGGCAAGTGGCAATGTCGTTGCCGAATCGCGATGCTGCGCCAAAAGTGGATCCGGAACAAGAAGTGATCGATCAGTTGTTGCCGCAGCCTGCGTTAGATTTTTCCAAGGTGCCGAAGCAGGTGCATGGCACAGACCCGAACGATCCGTATTCCATTTACAAACCCGCGAAAGCGAAGATGGAGAAATGGCTGCTCGTGCTGCTGGCCGTGGTGCTGGTGGGCGTGGTGGGTGGCGGCGTTTGGAAATTGGGTGTGATTCAGAATATTGGGAAACGGCGATTGCAAAAGGCGGCCGCGGGGGAGCAAATGAAGGTCGTGCCAGCCCCCGTGGCGGCGGCTAATGGCTCCGGAGCAGCGAACGATACTGCGGCGCCGGATGGGAACACGGCGGCAATTGCTCCTGCGGTTGCAGTGAATCCACCATTACCAAACGCAAAAGAAAAGAAAGGCGCGAATGCAGGAGATTTTCACACGGCCGGGCCTACGCCTGAAGCGGTGAGTAAAGAAGCAGAGAGAGGTGCCGATGTTGGGAAGCGTTCGACTAGTGCGGCAGCGAAGGGCGCGAGTAAGAAAAAAGCTGCAGTGACGGCGGCAGAGCCTGTTGAGGCGCCCGTGGAAGCGGCCATACCAGAGGATGCTCCGGTTGTGCCCGCGAAATTATTGAAGGCGGTGAGTCCGATTTATCCTCCGGATGCGATGCGCGGTTTTATTACTGGGGACGTGCGGTTGAAGGCCGAAGTGGATGAGACCGGAAAGATTCGGAATATGGAAGTGGTGTCGGGACCGGCGGCGTTGCGGCCCGCCGCGATCGAGGCGATGAAGCAGTATGAATATGCGCCGGCGACGAAGGGTGGGAAGGGGATCGCGTCGCAGGTGAAAGTGACGATTAAGTTTTGGTTTGATCCGTAGGAAGAAGATTTAACGCAGAAGGCCGCAGAGGCACGGAGAAGACAACCCCAAGAGCATAGTCAGGAGCGACTGTGCCACGCCTGACTAGCTTTACGCGGCTTCGAGCGTGAAGCTAGCTCAGGTGATGGGGCATCCTTCGAGACTCAGGTAAACCCTCAAGTGCGGTCGGGATGTGGCGTTAGATCGGGACTGACTCTTTACTTAAAACTCAAAACTGAGAGCTTAAAACTAGATACAGGAATTGGCGGCGTTGGACCATTCCAGTTGGACGGTGTAGGCACCGAGTTTTTTGGTTTTCCAGGCGCAGATGTCGCCGATTTCGCCGTTGTTATCGTCGTACCAGCCTTGGCCCGGGATGGGATCGGTAATGGCTTCGCAGAGTTCGTGCGAAGAAGTGGACGTGAGCGAATCGAGAGTGGCGAGTCCGCCCTGGCAGCCGGTGCAGCCCGGATAAGGCATGACCGCGTAGTAGATTCCGCTGCTGGTCGCGTCGTGATACCCACAAAAATCTTTGCAGGATGCGGAGCCGTTGGAAGTCACCTGCGTTCCGGGCGGGAGATAAACGAAGTAAAGAGAATTAGCATTGCTGGCGGGAAGAGTACCGGCTGAAATTTCTGTTTGCAGCATGGATTGAATCGTAGAGTCGTCGACGGTTTTGCCGGGTTCAGAGTTGGTGACAGTCGCCGTGCCAGTTAGAACTCCATGGCCGATTTTCTTGCCGGGAACACTGTACTCGTCGAGCTGATCGAGCAACGCGCTGGTCAGCACAAAATCATAAAAATCATTTAATTGTTTGATCAGCGGCGCGTTGGCGGCGTCTTGCCATGCTGCACCCCAGAAAACAGTGAACACTTCCACGTTGGTTAGGAGAGGTCCATTGCGATAAGTGAGGACGGGAGCCGCAGCGGAGGCGTCGCGAACGACTGGATGCAACGGGACGACCCGGATCGGGTGCTTGGTCTTACTTTTGGGCGTGGAATGGTTTTGCGATTTCTTGCGTTCGGGACGTGCAGGCATGATTGGCTCCTTGTCCGGTCTGCCCGAAGAATTCATTGGGCTGGGTGGGAAGTGCGGGACGCCGGAAAAGGCAGGGTAGCGAAAGACGGGGAAGTTGTAAATGGAGCGGAAGGAGTAGAGAGGAGAAGAAAGCGAGGAGAGGACAATTTGTGGCTTTCGATTGTC
>DASXIT010000099.1:0-61679 GCA_036497825.1 Candidatus Acidiferrum sp. | reverse complement strand
AGACCATCAGACTGCGCAAAGACATCCGTCTTTCCCCCGTGTATATGCAAGAGCTCCCCACCCGTCGTTCCTATCCACAGGCTGCCATCGCGATCCCGGAGCAGACGTATCGGCGCAACCTGCCGCCCAATAGCTGGTAGTGGATACGCCTCTACCTTGCCGTCGACTATCTGTGCGATTCTGCTACCCGCAGCAACCAAGAGTGCGCCATTGTCGCTTTCCGTTAGAGCCTGGACGCCGTTCGGGGCGTCTCTCGTTGGATAGAATTTTGGAGGCCCAGGCTTCCAGCGCCACACTCCGGTCAAAGTTCCCGCCCAGAGATTGCCTTTGCTGTCCTCATACAGCGAGAACACTGCGTAGGCAAGGCTGCCGTCCCCTCCGTAGCATTGAGCCTTGCCGCCGCGAATCGCGCAGAGCCTCCCACCCGAAAACGTAAATAAACCCACCCATAGAGTTCCTTCACGATCTTCAAGAAGTGCATCAACAGCCTTTCCATCAAGCTCGGGGTACGGTGTCAGCTTGCCGCCCTTCCAACTTGCAAGCCCCTTATCGGTGCCAATCCAAAGAGTCCCATCGCGCGCGGCGACCAGGCTTCGAACATAGGTGCTCGGGAGATGCACACCCGCCGGCGGCTCCCAGGGCACGTTCCGAACGCCATCGAAGCGCAGCAACCCGAAATCCGTGCCTAGCCACAGATAACCGTCGGGCGTCTGCGCAATTGTGGTAATGGAGCCTTTGGAAAAGCCTTCGCGCACCTTCCACGCCGTGTGCGCATACTGACTCACGTCCAGCGCCGGGTCCAATGCCCGCGCCGCCTGCCCCCACGCCAGCACCAAACCCACCGCCAGCAGCGCACCTGCCGCAGCAACGCCTCTTCCTAGTTTCCGCCGTCTCCACATGGATAGCTGATCATAGCTCAACCACCATCGTTTGTGGTTCTTCGCTGGGCGAAGGCGGCGCGCCCACGGCGCTAAACACCTCTCCTTGCCAAACACCACCCCGATGACGTATCTTCGTCTCGCTCTGTAGAACGTTAGAACATGCGCCCGGCCCCCGCATTGCTGCTTCTTTTTCTCACGCTGTTCCCGTCTGCCCACGCCCAATCTACGAATGCCTCCCTTTCCGGCCGCGTCACCGATCCCTCCCAGGCTCTCATCGCCGACGCAAAAATATCCGCCATCAACACCGCCACAAATTTCCGTCACGAAACTACAACCAACAACTCCGGCGAATACTACCTGACCAATCTCCCTCCCGGCGCTTATCAAATCGAAATCGAAAAACCCGGCTTCAAAAAACTACTCAAGCCCAACGTGAACCTCCATGTCCAGGACGCGCTCGAAATCAATTTTGAGATGACGCTTGGTTCCGCGTCCGAGACCATCACCGTGGAATCCGGCGCGCCGCTCATGAATACCGAGTCGGCCACAGTCAGTACGGTGATTGACCGTACCTTCGTCGAGAGTCTTCCCCTCAATGGCAGAAGTTTCCAGACGTTGATACAGCTCACGCCGGGAGTGGTCGTAACTGCCACAACTTTCGACAATCAGGGTCAGTTCAGTGTCAATGGGCAACGCGCAGATGCCAACTATTTCACTGTGGATGGGGTCAGCGCCAATTTTGGCGTTACCGCCTACGGCCCATTAATGCAGAGCGCCGGAGGAGCGCTGCCTGCGCTCAGCGCTCTTGGTGGGACGAACAGTCTTGTGTCGGTGGATGCCATGCAGGAGTTTCGCATCCAAACTTCTTCCTTTGCGCCGGAGTTCGGACGCAGCCCCGGGGGACAGATTTCCATCGTGACGCGCTCCGGCACGAATGGCTTTCATGGCGTGCTGTTCGATTATTTTAGGAATAGCGTGCTGGATGCCAACGACTGGTTTGTGAACTCCAACCATTTGCCCAAGCCCGAGGACAGGCAAAATGACTTTGGTGGTGTAGTCGGCGGGCCTGTGTTGAAAGACAGGACCTTCTTCTTCTTTTCCTACGAGGGTCTGCGATTACACCAGCCTTTGACACAGGAAACGGTCGTCCCAGACGCCACATCGCGACAGCAAGCTCCGGCAAGTATGCAGCCCTACTTGAACGCATATCCTGTTGCGAACGGCGCTGAACTTGGGGCAGGAGCGGCGCAATTCAACGCCGCCTACTCGAATCCCTCCTCACTTGACGCCTACAGCATCCGGATAGATCAAGTGATTAACTCGAAGCTTAGCTTGTTCGGCCGTTATAATTACTCCCCCTCCAGCACAGATCAACGAGGTCCGAATCAAGGCTTCCCGCCGTCCCTCAGCGGTACAGAGTCAATCTCTTCCTCTGTGCAAACTTTCACAGTAGGACTCGAAATTATCAATCAGAAAGTCAGCAACGAGCTACGAACCAATTACAGTAACGACAGAATAGGCACGACGTTCGGTATGGATAATTTCGGCGGAGCTGTGCCGCTTCCCGACTCACTGTTATTTCCCACCGGATATTCCTCTACAAATGGCGTTTTCACGTTGGCAATTTTGGGAGTCGGAGAGCTAATTAAGGGCGACTACACGACGGACGAGCAACGCCAGGTCAATCTTGTCGACAATTTCTCAGTGACGACGGGCAGTCATCAGCTAAAGTTTGGCGTGGACTATCGTTGGCTTTCACCCTTCTCAAGGCCGTTCGCCTACCGTCAATTTGCGGAATTCTCTGGAATGTCGGCCAACCCTGGGGGAGCTCTTTCCGGAACGGCTTTGGTCGCCGCTTCATTTGCCCAACAAAGTAACGCGCTCCTTTCACACAACCTTTCGTTCTATGGCCAGGACACTTGGAAAATCACACCGAGACTTACAGTGACTTATGGCCTGAGGTGGGACATCAATCCGGCGCTAAAGGGCAAGAACCTGGCGAACGATCCATTCACGGTTGAGGGCCTGAATGACCCGGCGACAATGACCCTGGCGCCTCGCGGTACTCGCCTCTATCAAACAACCTATGGAAACGTCGCGCCAAGATTGGGACTCGCCTATCAATTCAGTGGGCTACAGAATTGGCAAGCAGTCCTCCGTGGAGGCTTCGGGACATTTTACGATCTTGGGTCCGGTGCGCTCGGCGGAGTGTCCAGCTACTTTCCATACGCTGTCACCAAAATCATTTCGAAGGCCCCGTTTCCGTTAAGCCCTCAGAACGCCGCTCCTCCTGCCATTACCACCAGTCCACCCGTTTCAACTATTCTTGTGGCCGAACCTAATTTGAAGCTTCCACGAACGTATCAGTGGAACGTCGCGCTTGAGCAGTCTTTGGGCAGCAGCCAGAGTCTATCTGTAACCTATATCGGTGCGCTTGGCCGCAACTTACTTCGTTACACCTCTTTGTATAATCCGAATCCAGATTTCGGCTTCGTGAGTGTGACCGACAACACGGCTACGTCTGATTACCAAGCACTTCAGGTCAAGTTTCAGAAGCGCTTATCGCGAGGCTTGGAAGCACTGGCATCGTATACCTTCTCTCACTCGATTGATATTGCCTCGACAGATGCAGCGTTCCAGTACCTCAGCACGCCGGGTGCGGTTGACAATCCGAACGTCGACCGGGGGAATTCAGACTTTGACATACGGCATTCCTTCACGGCTGGCGTGACCTACGATTTGCCGACTCCAGAATCGCACAAGGTTGTCCACGCTATACTGCGCGACTGGTCGCTCAACGCTTTCGTGATGGCGAGATCGGCCCCGCCCGTTAATATTGTTGGCTCGGTTTCTTTTGTTGGCGGCGTCATTTTCTATCCTCGCCCTAACGTGGTGCCAGGGGTGCCTCTTGAACTCTATGGGTCGCAATATCCTGGCGGCAAGATCTTCAATAAGGCAGCTTTTACTCCAGCGCCCAGCGGGCAGCAGGGCGATTTTGGGCGCAATGTGCTGCGGGGTTTCGGAGCTACGCAAGCGGACATTGGCTTGCAGCGACAATTTCATGTCACAGAGAGGATTGGGCTTTTTTTCCGAGCCGAGTTCTTCAACATTTTCAACCACCCGAACTTCGGTAATCCTACCAACGCCCTAAGCAGCCCCCTATTTGGTTACTCAACGCAGATGCTGGCCAGTAGTCTGGCCGGTGCCGATAACGCCGGTTTCAACCCTCTCTATCAAGTCGGCGGCCCGCGTTCGATCCAGCTCGTCCTCAAGCTCCAATTCTGAGCAACACCGCGTCGAATGCCGCCTTCCTTTGAATGATGGATGCCGACAAAATCCCCTTACGAGTGATTGCGAATATAAGTGAACGGAGCAGGGGAGCTGGTGTCCTTGTAGAGCAGTTCACCGTCAGCGCGCATGAAGCACGACATGCCGATTTTGCCGTACTCAATCAGGCTGTCAGCTTCCGTGTAGACCTGAATACCGGACTTCTCATCGATGACCAATCGCGTGCACCAATAGCTCAGGTCACCGAGGACGACAGGCACGTTACTCACGCCGATGTTGTCCATGCTGGGGCAAATTCGCACAGGGACGCCGAAGATGAACGGCTCACCGTCGACCCACTGTACGAGATTCAGGTTGTTACCGAATTTATTGATGATGCTCGAGACAGTCACCAACGTTTTCCGATTCATGAGCCATGCGCACTTCGGGGACTGTACGTAGGCTTCATCAAGGTTTTCAAGGGCAGCAGCGAAGTCGGCAGACCCGAGCGTCGTTGCACCAGTTTCGGCACCACCAGTGTTTCCTGCGGAGCCACTCGCGGTGACGGAGGAAATGCTGAGCGCCGTCAGTGAAGGAATCAACCCCAGCGGCCTGCTCGAACCACTTCCGGTCACGAGGTCTTTTGCGATACCGCGAGCGAGGCGGTCCGCAGTGAACTTCTTGAAGAGTTTAACGACGGACAGTGATTCGTCCACGTCTTGGAAGGATTCAAGGGAGGCCACAAATCGCGGCGTCTTGTAGCTGTAGGCGGTGAGTATCGCTTGTCCCGTTGCGGATATATCAGTCGAAGTTTGCGTCCCTGCTTCGCCCACGACAGTCGCTACGTTCTCGATGTCGCCGATGAGTGGCACGGTGGTGACGCGGCCGTTCTTCGTCTTGATGACAGTGCACGCATCCTCGTCAAACAGAACGTCGTGTGCAGCCATCGCAGAGAAGACCTGTGGGAAGAATTCGGTCGGGACGAAATAGCCGAGGCCGGAGTAGGTGCCGATGTGGGAGAGTAGGTTACCTTCAACCATATCTCGTTTCTCGACAAGGGATTGCCATCCACGGGCCTCGACCGCTCTCGCTGTGGGCGATGGGTCAATGGTCAGACCGTACTGTTTTGCGTCGTAACGACGGGCAGATTCCAGTACGTCGTCGATTGACGCGCCAGCCTTCAGGGCGCTGATGGCTGTCTGCAAATAGGCCATGCGTCGCTCGTCGTACTTGGTGTGTTGCGGTTTGTTGCTGAGTGCGTTGTACTCCGCGAGATGCGAATTTAACGCTCCGTAGTCAATGCTCATAACTGGTACTTCCTTTCGGGTTTGGATTTCCTAAGGTACGCCTTAGGTCGGTTAAATCTTTTTGCCGTTCGCTTCGAACGTGTTCGGCGTCGGGCGAGTCGGGAAACTGAGAACGAGGTTCGCAATGCCCTGCACGCTTGGTGCATGGCATTGCTTCTCGATGTGCGCGTTGACGATTTCACGTACGTGCGCACGCTGGTCGTCGCTGATGCCCCTGAGAGCATCGACCTCCACGAGCGCTGCTGACTTGATTACTTCCTTTGCGATATTCATGACTGTTACTTCCTTTCGGTTTGGTTTCCCCGGGAACCGCCCGAGGTCGGTTTACATATCCAAAATCGCGAGGCGCCGCCTGCGTACCTCAACGAGGTCCGTTTTGTGTTGAGCGATCATGCCCTCGAAGGATGGGCCTTGAATTCTTTGGCGGAACTGTTCCGGCGAAACGTAAGGCCTCTTCGCCATCGCACAAACACGGGAGCGAGCTTCAGCGCCGACCATGATGCTGCGGGCATCAACACTGGTTCCCGGATATGCCGGGTGACAGACAACAGACACGTCATACAGGTTCGCGAATTCCTTGATAGTGCGGACAATGACCTGGAAGAACTTCTTTACGCGTCCCACCATGCTGCGGTCGTCTTCGATGTCTTCCTCGTCGTAATCACACATCCGGGAGTCATCCACATCGAACGCAAAAGAACAGCGCAGTTCGCCGCGCTGAACGGCGGCGTAGACATCTTGACCAGTGGGGGCATCGGGAAGCTCGCACTCAAATCGCAGGCCCTTGGTGTCAGCCGCGAGGCGAAGAGTTCCGGCACTCGTGCGTCCCAGAATCTTGTCTGTGTTGTGGTTCAGAGTCATGATCACGTCGGGGTTCTTGCGGAGGACTTTGTCGAAGGCACCGGGCTTGATGCGCTCCCGGAAGGTTTGCCCGTCCCCGGTAGGAATGGGATTGCTCAGCTGATGGTAGACAGCGGCGTACCCGCGGATAGTCATCTTGCCATCGGTGCTCTTGCTGGCGCGTACTTCACTTGCGTTGAACCTTTTCTCCATGGATGTCTCCCTTAGCGTCAGGCAGGTGGTACGGGTTTCAAAAACAGGTTGAGAACTGCTCCTCGCGTCGAATCATGCGACGAAGAATTCGCCGCGACATCGTCAGTTCCTCAACAAGCTTTAGGTCGGTCGCCGTCTTCAATTGCGCGTCTACCTTCGCCAGTGCTGCTCGTGTGTCCTGTATCTTGCTGAGGATTTCCTCACGCTTGTTCATCCGCAGCGTCTTCGGCATGGTTTTCAGTTTCATCGTCTCCCTCAAAAGTGCTTGGCGGTTTCATCGGCGTGAACGGAACGATAGTCGGTGCAGGTGCCTTACCAGCGAGGAACTGCTCCATTGGGTCGAGCTGTACCTCTTCGTCGGCCGGTCGCGTCGGTCTCGCCCGGTCCTTGGATACTGGTGTCAACCCGAGCTGGTTCAAAATCGCGGCCATCTGCCGTTCGGCGTTCGTCACGATGTCGTGCCGGATATTCTTCTTCACCTGAACGTGGGGTTGACCATTCGAGTCGAGGCGTACGTACTCGCACACCTCGCCCTCTTCGCGGAGGAGTTTGGCGTTGCGTTCGTGGCGTTCATACGCGAAACAAAACAGGCGAATCAGGTCGGCATCGCCAGCGGTAATCGTCCGACGCTCGGACAGTTCGCGGGCCTTACGTTTGAAAATCGGTCGTAATGATTCGTCGAGGTCTTTGGGAAACCGGGGTCGACCGGCGGGCACGTGTGAGATATCAGCTGCCCGGTCGTGAGGTTTCGTGCCATGTAATTCGTGAATCGCTTCTAATTTTCGAGGTGCAGCCATGGGTTCACCCTGTAAAGGTTCGCAGGCGCCGAACGTGGGGTGTCATGAGCACATCCGGCGCCCACTTTGCAGTTCTCGTGACCTTGGGGAGGTTCAGGTCTGCACGTTTTCTCAGCGGGGCGAGGGGGGGCCGCTGGGAAATCAAAATCGTTTGAACTGGTATCCACGCCAATACGCCCTAAGACTGTTACGGGCTTCCTGAAGACCCGGGAATCTGGCGTGAACGTGCGACCAATGGCCGGCCACTGGCGTCAAGGATAAGAAATTCCCGATGAATCGAACCGGAAGTGTGCGTGAATGACTCGCCAGCGGTTTCGTTGATATGTGCCACCGAAAATGTAAGTCCCATGGGGTCAACAACTGATGGGAAGCTGGCATGATGGACAGACGCCAAGTCGGGTGCTGAGACCTCGATGATTAACTCGTCTGTTCTAGTGTCTCTGGCATGTTCTGAGCGTGTTGTGTGGGTCTCTGGTGGGTATCTGAACAGTGTCCGGTCGATTATCTCGTCAGGAATCCATGCCCAAATTAGTTTGTTGGGGTCTGTAGCCGCGAGCGAGGTCCAGTACCTACTTGTCAGGTTAGCGCGTGAGTCGGCGTTCCTGTCTCTTCTTGCGGCGTTCGACGTGCATCGACGAGAAGTCTGCGTACGAAATGCCGGGCGTGTCCCAGCCGTCCGCGGTCAGCGTCGCGGAGACCGCGTGTGCCCGGTGGCGTTCGAACTGATGTTGGTCGAATTGGGGTTGCGTCCACACAAAAAAGGAGTGTGGTGTGTCGGGTGTTCCGGAAAAGGAGAGGGCTTTTCGGAGACGTCAACGAATCACGCCGCGTCGCCGGAATAGTTCACGTTCATTTTTGCAACGGTCGGCGTTTATCTCTTTGAGAAGTTTCGCGGCGTAATCGCGTCGAGCCTTGTCTTCCTTGTCGAGTTGTTTCTGATTCTCATTGGCATAGTATTTTTGAATTGTCTCCAACTCAGTCTCCAGTTGTCTCTTTCGGTCTGCACGCTCGTCGTCGAGTCTCTGTTTCATCGCATCGAGTTCAATCTCATCCGCGATGAGTCGTGCCCGGCGTTTGAGGATGCGAATTTCAGCCTCGACGAAATGGGCATCGAGTCTACGGAGTTTGGCTCGAACGTTGTCCCGATGCCGGTTCAGGATTTCGGTATCAGTCTTGCGCGGTTTGCGTCGTTTCTTCGGCTCGAACCAGTCGAAATCGTCCAACTTGAGGTCAAGGGCGACAGTCCCTCTAATGGGGTTGCGCATCACTTGACTTCCTCAACCCAGAATTTGTCCGGTTCGTGAAAGTGACTTTGTCCCGGTTGAAGATTGTCCGGGTGAACGGGACGTTGCATCGCACAATTCGTCTGTCGCTCGCAAAGGGCGTCAGCGTACTCCTTGGTGCAGTGTGGAGCGTACACCAGTGTTCTCATTTCGAGGACGTTCCCGGTATAGACCGGAAAACACCACATGACCCTGTAATTGGTGCTCATCGGGAAGGGTACTCCGACTCTTTGTCGCGTCTCCGGCATTTGCCGCTGCAATATCGTTCGGTGCTGTTCCAGTTCTTGAGTCGGAATTCTACTCCGCACTTTTCACAGCGCTGTGTTTCTGGTTTCTTGTCGGCGGTTTGTGTTTGCTGTTGACTCATGGCGTTTCACTATCCGACGTCGACGACCAATTTCTCGTAAGACTCTGGCTTCGTGCCCGCGAGTACTTTGTCCGCGTACGGCTGACCCTTCTCGCGTACCAAAATCTCTTTCCATGCCACGTTCCGGCGTTCCCACGTCTTGACCGACGCGACGAACAGACCGGCTTGCACGGTCGCCCCGGACTTCAGGTCGGCGAGTAGTTGACCCTCAGCTTCTTTGAGGGACGCTTCGAGGTCCTCGATGCGCTTCCTCTGCTTCAGGATTGATGCTAGTTTCTGTTGTGAAATCCGTTTGGCGGCCACGTCGATACCTCTCGACATGACTCGCCCATGTGATGGGTCTTCCCGAAGACATTTCTGGTATCTTCAACCCTGAACCCCGTTCCCACATAGAAAATCGCTGAGACCTTCATGCCATGGTGTCCCGAACCAAATTGATTAGGGGTTTTGGGTTTTGTCCTTCATACGAGGTAGAAACAAAGCATTTAATCAGTACTTTACTAACTATTTTATTATCAACAAACCACGTTCGACGACGGTATGTGTGGGTCCAACACCCAACACCCAAAACCCAAAACCCAAAACCCCAAAACCTACCCGCATAACAAACTCTCCTTTGTGACCAACCACAGTTTCGGGTTGCAGATGTATCGCCCCGTTGGTCGACCACCCTTGGACGTCGTCCCATCGGACGCCAACCGCAACCAACCGATGGCTACCAGTGAATCAATGGCATCCTGAGATGTTTCTGCGGTCAGAAGGGCACGACCCAACTTGTAAACGTCCCTAAGAGTGAAACCGTCGGGATAATCTACGAGGTTGAACTTTTCGGAAATCACCACACCAGCTAAGTCCTCGATTGCCCGTTGCGGTGTTGACTTGGTGTGGTAGATGCGCAAAGCATGGGTTTTTAGGTACGCACAGAACTCAATCGCTTGTTGAGTGTGCTGGACGTCGATGGTGTAGTCGACGGCCGTCAGACCGTTCGTGTTGCTCATGTTCTCCGACCACGGAACGGACATATCCGCGAGTTGGAACAGAGCGGCAAGTTTGGGCATCAAACCGGAGTACTTTTCGAAGTGGGAACCCTTCGTCGAATCGGGTTCTTCCGCAATCATGACAGTCAGGTCGTCCAACCACTTATCGAACACAGGCTGAGCATCGTCGTTGAAATGGAAGTGAAACTTATACTCTGGAGTATCCGCGAGGAACTTGAGGACTCTTTCAACCTGCGACACCGCTTCTAGGTTGGGAGCTTGGTCCACGTTCTTGCTTTTGAGGTCATCGGGCCAAACTAACAGTTGAAGACGTTGCATCAGACCGTCTTTCAAGGATTTACCGTTGTCCTTCATCATGAACTCTTTAAGAATATCCGGTTGAACACCACCAAACATGCTTAGACAGGCGAACGCCCCAACCGACCCACGTTCGATTCGGTCAAGTGTGAAGAACTCTTTCCCGTTCCATGCTGTGAGGTAGAACGTGCGTTGCGTTTCACGACCGGCTTTCTCTAGTTCCGCACACCACCCGGCGAGTTCGTCCCGCAACACAAGTACACCACGAGGGTTCTCGCTCATCACCTGATGCAAGGCTTCCGGTGTTGCGTCATTGACGATGAGACGTTTCTGTGGTGGCTTCTCCGGCTTTTGAACATCGAAATCCGCCTCACCTCGTTTCTTCCGTGACCGCTTTTCTCTCTCACTATCGACTAACTCGCGGTTGTACTCCTGCATTCTCTGTTTGTTCTCTTCCATCCACGAACGTTCAACTTCAGTGAGGGGAGCGAACAAGCTGTTAGTCGTCGGTGTCTTCCTCATTCCCGGTCGAGCGATAATCCCACCCCAAAGGTTCAACGGTTCTTTCCAAATCTTGTCGTTCTTCTTCGGGTAGACGAACGCACGTCTGTTCACAGCACTAGCGAGAGCAACTGTCAGACCGATACCAGTGAAATCGAGCGGCACGGACATTCGGTGGGCGACGTCGACACACATCGGTCGAAGGCACTCTGGTAGAAACTCGGGTTTGAACTGGTCAACCTTGGGTCGCTCAACCCCTGCAATCTTCTGAGGTATAGACCAGTCGTTCGGTCCATTCACTTCCCGAATAGGATTCACTGGTCTCGCGTCTCTTAGGGCGTCTCGAAGTTCAGAACGGAAACCCTCGACACCTTTACCGAAGTCGTCAGTCATGTGAAAAATCCACAAGTCACTGATGTCCTTAACAGGAGGTCTCACGCTCCAAACTTTACCGTCGGGAAACGAGTCGGCGATCTTCTTTGCCCCGTTTATCGCGACAGCTTCCGGTTGACCGTCCTCGGCCATGTCTAACAAGAAGTAGATTCGCTTCGCCTCCTTGAAGAGGGGAAGGTCGGCCCATTCTTTCTTCCAGTTCCCGACGCCCGGTAGTCCAATGGCGGGGAAACCGTTCTGTGTGAGTGTCTGTGGGTTCGACTCACCTTCGCAAAGGAAAATATCCTTGACTGGGTCCCCGTTCTTCGCCATCTCGTTGAGTCTTTGAAGAAAGTGACCACCGTATAGGCACGAACCGCCGTCAGAGCCGAAGACTTTGCTGGCGTATTCTTTCGTTAGGAACTTTCTGTTCTTACTACCCATTCCCCAACGCCATTGCGTGGTAACTATCTTTCCGTTTTCATCAAAGTACGGTTGGGCGACTGCATATTTCACTTTTGCGTAATAGGGGTGCTTGCCTTCATACACACCGTGGTGGTCTCTTAGGAGATGGACGTCGAGACACTTCTCCATGGCGTATTCGACGTCGTGGAGTTCACCTTCTGGTTCTTCATTATCTTGTTTGGAAGGTTTCGGCATGACCTTGGGGACGTGCCGATGTCCGTTGCCGACAAGTTCGTGGAGTCTTTTCGCCACTGATTTGTTGTCGCAGTCGTTCTTGCAATCGAACTCGTCGTCTTTGAAGAGTCTGAGGTGACCGTGTTCGCAGAGGGGGCAAAAATATTCATCCCTTTCGCCGCCCGGAGACGGCGTGAGAACTGCTCTCAGTTGTTCGTGGGTTAATCTAGTATCGTTGGACTTGCTTGGCACGGTTTATCTCCCCGGCATCTGCGATTTTGTGGGTCTTCACTTCTCGGATCACGACGGGGATACCGTCGCGCAATTCAATTTCAATAGAGCCATACCGGCGCGTCTTTTTGGCGTCGTCAAGCATGGCTGCAATCTGCTTTATGGTATCTTCACTCACATTTCCACCCCGAACGATAATGTTTCTATGCCCGATCAAAAGTGTTCGATGATTGTTTGAGGAATTTTACTGACGATAACTTGCTGAAGTATCTGCAGCCGTTTGAAACCACCTATTCATCAAACACCTCGGCAAGTACTCGTCGCGTATCCTTTATCTTAGGCCGTAGCGTGGCGCGAATCAGCTGCGAAGTGGCTTCGAGGTTATGGTCATCCAGCGCGTGTATCAATTTATCGCAGTGCCATGTAATACGCTTCGCGCGGCGGTCGGCGGCAGACATACGGTCCGCCGTCTCTCCATTCAAGAACTTTAACCTCTCCCGCGCTTCTGTAACATTCAATCTCCCACGTTCAATCTGACCCAGATAATCTCTCTGCTTTGCTTGGTCGTATTTCGCAACCAGTTTCAAATGGGCGAAGCTCACATTAAATTCGTCTTTAACCTCAACCGGGACGTTACGGACCACGTAGGCTAATGCCTTAACTGTTTGGACGCTGTACCCTGTTATATCGGCAGCAGCCTTGTAGACTGAGTTCTTAAACCGCTGGTCTCGCATCTCCCATGCCATGTCTTTCATATTCTCGCCTTCGAAAATCCACTGGCCTAGCGCCCACTGACGGTTCTTCTCATCCTTCACAATCTCCACGCCAAACTCGCGCCATTTCATAAATTCTTCCTCGCCGATATATTCCGGCGACTCCAGCAAATTACCGTCTTCGTCGCACTCCACCGACCCGTTGGCGCTGGTTCCGCCGCACCCATCGGAGTAAAACGTATCCCGTTTTCTCATGCAAACAAAATACCCGGGTCGTCACTACGGACATAACTGTCCTTATGGGCAGGCATTGCGAATCCGTCACACCGAGGCGAGGACACGAGGAGAAGCAAACCTTGTGCGCCGAGCCAACTGAATTTACCCTTATACCTGCAACGCCGCCCATCACTGGCAGAAGAGGCCCAGTGCCAAGGCGACGGTTTCAAAAAGGAAGTTTTGTGATTGAAAAGAACGGTGGAATGTACAGCATGCACTATGTTGACGCAGCGCGTTCGGACGGGACGACTGCGACAAAACAAGTGAAACGGTTCATAGCGAACCTAACCCAGATGAGCGAGCGTGCTGGTCGACGCGAACACGCCCGCATCATGGAAGAAATCAACAGATCGCGGGGCAGCGTCATGCCTGTAATCAAAGGCGAAACGTTTCCCGACGCGGTCAACAAATGGCGGCAAGCAATTGCGCCCAATCTCTGCCCATCAACCGTGCGGCAACGTGAATCGTACTTGAAGAATCACCTAAATCCGCGCTTTGGTCGGTCTGGATTGCTCGAAATGAACGTCGACGCGATCCAGCAATTCGCAACCGATCTAAGAAAGACCGTCTCTGGTAAAACCACCCTCAACATCCTTGGAACGGTTTTCACCATTCTTGAATACGCCGGTAAGTGTGGAATGCGTGTTCCGAGGGTGAGCTTTGCAGACCTCCAACTCGGATCAATTCGGAGTGAAGAATCCATTCCCTTTTTCACCCGCGAGCAGGCGATCCGAATCATCGAAGAAGCCCGGGAGCCGTTTAAGACAATCTTCTCACTCGCATGGATGACAGGTATGCGTGCCGGGGAGCTTCTTGCTCTGACGCAAGACGACTTGAACTTCGACCGAAAGACAATATGCGTGAACAAGGCGGCAGACGATACGACACGCGAAATTCGCCAACCCAAGACAGCAGGTTCCGTCGCACTGCTCCCAATGCCGTCCGCGCTGGAAGAAGTGTTGAGGAACTACATTCTGCGAATCTGGACACCAAACGCAAGCGGGCTACTGTTCCCATCCAAGAAAGACGGTAAGCCCCGCACGAGGAAGAACGTGGTGGGGAATGGGCTCAAGCCAGTCCTGCGAAAACTCGGTATTCCGAGCGACAACACAGGGCTCCATGCGTTCCGGCACGGTCTTGCAACAGAACTGGTCGATAATGCAGTGCCTATAACCGTGTTGCAGGGCCAAATGCGACATGCGGACGTGAGGACGACACTCAAGGTCTACGCACACCTCATTCCACAATCGCAGCGCGACGCCATGGAAAAAATTGGCGGGCTCCAATCATTACGTTCAACCATTACGTTACGTAAGTTCGCTTCTAAGTAGTTGCCGTTAAAAGGGAAATGGTAGGCCCGTGGGGACTCGAACCCCAGACCTCTACCGTGTCAAGGTAGCGCTCTAACCAACTGAGCTACGGGCCTACAACCTATCTAGAATATCACGGCTAAGCTCGCGAGAGAATTTCATCGAGAGCGTCAAGTTCTGGAGGATCCGCGGGTTGCCACGCTGCGCCGAGTCGGCGCAGCGCTGCTTGCGTTTCCTCGAAGGGGCGGTCCTTTAGTACGGCGCGGAAACGTTGCCACTCCTCTTTCACATTTTGAATTTCATCGCCGCTGGCGTCGGATAAAAATGTCTGCAGAGCTTCCGCGGCCGAGCCGTATTCCTCAACGAAATCTTCATGCAGGTAGCCACCAAAGAGGTCCTGCAGAGCCGAAAAGTTTTCCGGTTCGAATTGTAACTTAAGATTCTTTCCCTCGTGCGTCATTCGCGTGCCTCCGGGTAAGTAGTTAGCACGTAGAAACCATCAGGGCCGTCAGCCCGCAAAACGATCAGCGTGCTGGTGCAGGGAACGGATTCGCTATCGCCTCGTCGTAAACTGCGTCCAATCGGGCGGCCAGCATCGTAATGCAGGGCCAGGTTCGGCCGCCTTTCGCCGCGACGCATCCAGTTTTCGATGCGGCCGCGATCTGAACGCAGCGCCGCAGCAATTGTTTCTTCCGCGGTCGAGCGATCGGTCCAGGTAGAGGCCGCCGAAATGTTTCGTTCTTTGCGCAGTCTTTCGGCGAGTTGCTCCTCGGTACGTCCTACATGGCGGGCAAGCGTATGGCCACCGCGGCTCTCGTCCCTTTCGAGGTCGTAACGGTCTAAATTCGCATTTACCGTGGGCGCAACCGGATGCGTTTCTTGGTGGCGCGATGTTTCGGGCGCGGGACTTTGCCCACAGCCAAGAAGCATCGCGAAAAAAACGATTGCAAATACCTCGCCGAGCAAACCCGACAAGTCTTGGCAAAATCTTAACCTCAAAACGGGCACCTCGCTCACGCAAAACCGCGCATTCGCGTTCGTTCGAGTATACGCAAGGCGCGCGACACCCTGTATAGGCCAGCATGGTTGTGAGCGCGCCAAAGCGAATGCTATCCTCCATTTTATGCCGGATTCGGCCAAGCTTACGTCCACGCTACTCCCCGCTTCTTCCCTCGAACACTCCGAGCGTCAATTCGAGGCGTTATTGGCGGTCACCGAAACTATCTCTCAGCAACATGATTTAAAGAAACTGTTTCATGATTTAGCGGAACGGCTGCACAGCGTGCTTCCTTTTGATTTTCTCGCGCTAGTTCTGCATGAACCCGCGCGAAATACGATGCGGCTCCACATTCTGGAAACGCGGGAGCCGGTAGCGGACAAAGAACCAGCCAAGGAATTTTCCGTCGACAATCATCCCGCTGGCTGGGTGTGGCAAAATCAGCGGACATTTTTGACGCTCGACACGGAAAAAGATGCGCGCTATCCGGAATTTATGCAAAGGCTTCTGGATGCAGGAGTGCATTCCTTTGCGATCGTGCCGCTAACCACCGCGCAACATCGCCTCGGAGCCATGGGGATTGGGCGGTACGTTCCGCAAGGGGTGAGCGATGCCGAAGTCGATTTTATACAGAGAGTGGCCAAACAAGTTGCGGTTGCGGTGGACAATGCACTGAATCTGGAAGCAGCGCAAGCGTATCAAGGGCAGTTGGCGCGCGAGCGTGACCGCTTGCAAGTGCTGCTCGATATCAACAATCTTCTGATAAGCACGCGAGATACCGCAGCGTTATTCAGAGGAATTGTTTCGTCCTTGAAGCCGGTGCTTCGCCACGATTACACTAGCCTGGCTCTTCTTGACGAATCTTCGGGCTTGCTGAAAATCCACGCGCTGGATTTGCCTGGTAATACGAATAAATTGCCGAAGAGCGAATTCACGGTTTCCATGGAAGATACGCCGGCGGGCCAGTGCTTTTCCAGTGGACAGGTTTTGGTTGCGCGTGGCGACGAACTGGATCGCTTCAACATCGAAGTTATTCGATTTTTGCGTAGAGAAGGAGTAGAGGTGCTCTGCTGCGTGCCGCTTTCTACGCACGGACGCACATTCGGCACGATCAATCTGGCCAGCCGCGATCCGCAGGCTTTTTCGGCCAATGATGTCGAGTTGCTTCAGCAGGTTGCAACACAGGTGGCAATCGCTCTCGAAAACGCGCTGGCATTCAAAGAGATCGATGCGCTGAAAGACAAGCTCGCGGTCGAAAAACTTTATCTGGAAGAAGAAATTCGCAGTGAGTTCAATTTTGAGGAAATTATCGGCGATAGTCCTTCGCTGCGTCGCACGCTATCCCAAGTGGAACTTGCCGCTCCGGCAGGAACCACTGTCCTGGTGCTGGGAGAAACGGGGACCGGAAAAGAACTAATCGCCCGCGCTCTTCATAACTTGAGCCCGCGCCGGGAACGTACATTTGTAAAAGTAAATTGCGCCGCCATACCCGCAGGATTGCTGGAGTCTGAACTGTTCGGCCACGAGCGCGGCGCCTTTACCGGTGCCTTGATGCAGAAAATCGGCCGCTTCGAATTTGCGGATAAGGGCACCCTGTTTCTCGATGAGGTTGGCGACCTGCCTCTGGAGCTGCAGCCTAAGCTGCTGCGCGTTTTGCAGGAGCAGGAATTCGAGCGGCTTGGCAGCAACCGTTCTTTGCATGTGGATGTGCGCGTGATCGCCGCGACGAATGGTGACTTAGCGCAACTGGTCGAGGAGAAAAGATTTCGCAGCGACCTCTATTACCGGCTGAACGTATTCCCGATCGTCATCCCGCCGCTTCGCGAACGCCGGGAAGACGTGCCGTTGCTGGTGCGCTACTTCGTGCAGAAAATCAGCCGGCGGCAAAATAAAACGGTTGAATATGTTCCTTCGGACGTGATGGACGCGCTCGTGAATTATTCGTGGCCGGGAAATGTGCGCGAGTTGGAAAATCTGATCGAGCGGGCAGTGCTATTGTCTCCGGGCAAAGAATTGCAAGTTCCGATTGCAGAGCTGAAAGCATCGCGCTCGAATGGCGCACGGCCAATGTTGGTTGGCGACTCGATTGCCGTGGTTCCGTTGGACAATTCGGCTATGCCGCCGGCTGCGACCGGACCCTTGGCAACCTTGGAAGAGACTCAGCGCCAACATATTGTGCGCGCGCTTCGGCAAACCGAATGGCGGCTCTCCGGGCCTAAGGGCGCCGCAAAATTGCTGGGAATCAAACGGACGACGCTGCAAGCGCGCATGAGAAAGCTGGGAATCAAGCGTCCAATCTGATCCGCATAAAGATGTTCGCTCTTTGCCACTGTCAGTATTTCAGCGTGGCTTGGCACAAGCCCTTGAGTGTGCTTTCCTAATAGAGATGGGTATGTATCGCAATTTCCGAATAAACGCGTTCCTTCGCAGGGCTGGCTATTTTTTGCTGTTGTGCGTGCTCTGGCCCGCGACCAAGACACTGGGGCAAAATGAATTGCCGCGGATTCGGTTTGTGCGCGACCCCGAAAGCGCACCGGGATTTAAGCTGCAAGATCTTGATGGCAAAGAATTCAAGTTGGAGGATTTTCGCGGCAAAGTGGTTCTGCTGAATTTTTGGGCGACCTGGTGCGGTCCGTGCCGTGCCGAAATTCCCAGCCTGATTGAATTGCAGAAGCGCTACAAGGATCAGCTTCAAGTCATCGGGTTAGCCGTGGATGAAGACGATGATAATTACGTACGCAAATTTGCCGCTTCAGAAGTAATTAACTATCCCATCGCCATCGGCACACCGGAAATACGTTTTGCTTACGGTGGAGTGACTGCGCTGCCGACCGTCTTCGTGATCAATCGGAATGGAGCGATCGTTCAAAAGCACGTCGGGCTGTTTAATCCGCAACTATATGAAACCGAGGTACGCGCTCTCCTCGATTTGCCGATTGCGGCAAGAGTGGAGACATTCGAGGATGATGGAGAAATATTTCTGAAGAACGCGAGCCGGGCGACGATGCTGCCTGGAGTCAACCTTACGCAACTATCGCCAGAACAGAAAGCTGCGGCGCTCCACAAATTCAACGCGGAATCATGTGATTGCGGATGTAAATTCACGCTCGCGCAGTGCCGGATTTACGATCCTGCTTGCCAGATCAGTCAGCAACGCACCGCGGCGATTGTGAAAGAAATTTCCGACAATAAAGCGGCGCAGCCCGCGCCAACTGCGACAGATACAAAACCGACGGCTTCACCAAAGCAATAGAGCCCTATTTCTTCGTCAATTCCATTACCGCACTGGTCATCGCCTTCACACCTGTACGTATCGCCGGTTCTGGCAGCGGGGCAAATTCGCTCGAATGCAAACTCGGCAGCCCTGCCCCGGTATCCTGCGCCTGCTTCCATTTAACCGGATCGGCCGCGCCCAGCCAGAACATCGTGATTGGTGGACGCGGACCTTCCAGCGCGAACAAACTAAAATCTTCGCTAGCCATGAGTGGTATCGCGGGAAGCACATTTTCCTTGCCCAAAGCGTTTTCCAAGGCTGCGCCGATGCGGCGAGCCAGCGCGGCATCATTGATGGTCGCCGGCACACTATTCTTGCCAACCTCTATGATCGGAGCGCGGTCTTCGGGAATGCCTGCGGCGGCCGCAATTCCCTTGGTCATACGCGTGATCGCCTCCAAGGCTTTCGCACGTTGCTGCGGCGTCATCGTTCTTACGGTCAATTGCAAGTGCGCATCATTGGGGATGATGTTGTGCTTGGTCCCCGCGTGAATCGAACCAACTGTAATGACTGTAGGTTCCAGCGGATTCATTTCGCGGCTGACGATTGTTTGCAGATCCACGATCAATTCGGCGGCGATGACAATCGGATCTTTCGTTGCATGCGGTGAAGCCCCATGGCCGCCAACCCCGCGAATTGTAATATCCACAGAATCTCCACCCGCCAGGATTGGCCCTTCGATCCAAGCTACTTTGCCGGCCTGCAGCCATGGATTATCGTGCAGTGCGAGAACAAAATCGGGCTTGGGAAATTTCGTGTAAAGCCCCGCTTGCAGCACTGCTGCTGCGCCGCTCACCATCTCTTCGGCGGGCTGACCGATCATCACGACGGTTCCGCTCCACTGCGATTTGCTCTCCACAAGCATTTTGGCGGTGCCAAGAAAAACGGTCATGTGCAGATCGTGCCCGCAAGCATGCATCACGCCTACCTCGTCGTTGGCGCGCTTTACGCGAACTTTGCTGGCATAAGGTAGACCTGTATTCTCGGTCACAGGAAGCGCATCCATATCCGTGCGTACATAAACAGTTGGTCCGGGCCCATTTTTCAGTACGGCTACGATTCCGTAGGAAACACTGTCCGGCAAATTCGCATACTCTCCGAAATGATCGGTAAGTTCATAACCAAGTTTTTTCAATTGCCCCGCAAGCAGCGCGGAAGTTTCCTTCTCCTGCGTGGATAATTCGGGATTTTCGTGGAGGTGCTTGTAGGTGCCCACCCAATCAGTGATGTTCTTATCGATTTTCTCGTCGAGATCACTCTGCGCGCGTATAGACAGCCCACATACCGATGTGCACACCAGCAAGATGCTCGATCGCTTCCAGCCACTTAACATTTTCACCTCCAGGTGAATTGGGCCGAATCTTATCAGAAATTCCGATCAGGCTTTCCCACTTGGCTTTTTGCTTGCTCTCGCGCCCGTTGGCAAACTAAACTTCCGCTCCAATGCTGCATATCAATTAGGAGACTACTCATGAATCGTCGAATTTCATTTATAGCCGTGTCGCTGGCCGCCGGAGTTTTCTTCACCGTGCATGGAGCGTATTCCCAAAGCGATTCCACACCCAAGCGGCGCGCGGTCAATCTGCCCGACAGGACGGTGCAGGCTCCCTTCAGCAACGCGATTCAGTATGGCGATACCTTATATATTTCGGGAAATATCGGACTCGATCCCAAAACAGGCAAAGCACCGGAAAAAATCGAAGACGAAATCAAACTGCTTCTCGATGGTTATAAGGCGACCCTTGCCCAAGCCAATATGACCATGGATGACTTGGCTTATGTTCAAGTCTTCTGCACTGATTTATCGAACTTTGACAAGTTCAATGCTATTTACAAAACTTATTTCACCAAGGATTTCCCCGCGCGTGCGTTTATTGGCGCTGGTTCACTTTTGCGCGGCGGTCATTTCGAACTGCAAGCAATTGCTGTACGTCACTCAGGTGCGGGGAACTGAAAGGTCGGCCAAGAAGGTCTTGACAGGCGGCAAGGATTAACTTAACATTGTTAAGTAAGAGAGGATTGTTAATCAATGGGCGTCAAAGAACGCAAACTCCGCGAGAAAAAATTCCTACGCCAGGAGATTCTGGACGCGGCTAGCGAACTGTTCGTCACCGAAGGCTATGAAAATGTTTCTATGCGGCGCATTGCGGATAAAATCGAATATTCCCCCACTACGATCTATCTCTATTTCAAGGATAAAGCAGAATTGCTGGAGCAAGTTTGCCAAGAAACTTTCTCTCGCCTGATCGTTCACCTTACCCGGATCCTGGACCAGCCGGGCGATCCCTTGGATCGCCTCAAACGGGGCTTGATCGCCTATGTCAAATTTGGGATTGAAAATCCCCACCATTACCGGGCTACCTTCATGATGCCGATACCCCCTGGTTTTGATCGAGAAAAGTACACCAACCCCGATGCTCCCGGGATGCAAGCGTTTGATTTCCTTCGTCGCTGCGTGTTCGATGGCCTGGCCGCCGGAAAATTTCAGGACACCGATGCCGAGATCATCAGCCAGACACTTTGGGCAGGGGTCCATGGGGTGACCGCCCTGTTGATCACTCACGAAGGCTTTCCATGGGTTGACCATGACGTATTGATCGAATCTGTGGTCGATACGCTGGTTCGCGGGGTGGCCAAGGCATGAGAAAGAAGGGGCAAAATTTTTTTTATGGACACTTAACACTGTTTATACAGAAACCGCTGTTACTTCCCGGCTTGCCTGTGCGTACTCATTCTAGGAAGGCATTCAGGAGCTAACCATGGCGCTTCTCGCTCGACGCAATCTATTCCACGATCGCATTCGCTTTGCGGTCACTTTGACGGGAATTGTCTTCGCCTTGGTTTTAATCATTATTCAATTTGGACTATTCCTCGGATTCACCACCACGACTTCGAACAATATTGATCACTCCAAAGCCGATTTGTGGATTGTTTTTCATGGCGTTGGGTATTTCGATACGTCGCGGGAATTTTCCGAGCGCAAATTTTATCAGGTGCTGGCCACTCCCGGTGTTCAGCAAGCGGAAAAATATATTCAAGGTTTCGCCAACTGGAAGCGGCCAGACGGCCGAATGGAAAACATCCAAATTATCGGGTTTCGTCCGGGAAGTGGTCTTGGCGAGCCCTGGAACCTTGTCGAAGGAAATGTGCAGGACGCCAAGAGCGAAGATTGCGTGATTGTTGACGACGTCTACGAAGAAAAATTAGGAGTATCCAAAGTTGGTGACCGCGTTGAAATTGGCAGGCGGAGAGCGCGCGTGGTGGGATTCACGCATGGCATTCGCTCGTTCACAACATCTCCGTTTGTTTATACCGCGTTTAAGAATTCTCTCAACTATACCAATCCGGTTTCGAAAGAGAGCGACCTTTCCTACATCCTCGTGAAGGCTGAGCCAGGTGTCTCACCGCAACAATTGAAGAAAAGTTTATTGCAGCGTGTTTCCGATGTGGACATTTATACGACTTCGGAGTTTAGCCAACGCACGCGTTTTTATTGGATGTTTACCACCGGGGCAGGCCTGGCTGTTTTAACCGCTGCCATCATGGGGCTCATCGTTGGCGTGGCGGTGGTAGCACAAACGATTTATGCCGCAACCATGGATCACATCCGAGAGTACGGCACGCTGAAAGCGATTGGTGCGACCAACAGTTATCTCTATCGCGTTTTGATCGAGCAAGCCGTCTGGAGCGCCGTGCTCGGCTACGCCTTGGCCATGGTGATCGCGCACTTCGTGGTGCAAGGCAGTGAGAAAGGCGGCGCGGTCATTTTGACGCCGCCATCCATGCAGATCGGCATGTTCTTCCTTTCCATTCTCATGTGTATCGCAGCGGCAATGGTTTCCATTAACAAAGTGACGCGTCTTGATCCGGCAATGGTCTTTAAAGGTTAGGTGAGCAAATGGAATCGCTCCAAGAACGAAAAACTCTTATCCGCGCCAAAGGCTTAACGAAAATCTATCGGGAGGGGGCGACTGAATTTCCTGCGCTTTCCGACGTGGATCTGGAGATTCACTCTGGACAGTTAACACTTCTGATGGGCCCGTCTGGAAGTGGAAAAACAACCTTGCTGTCTATTCTTGGGTGCATCCTGCGTGCGTCGTCAGGCCGGCTGGAATTGCTTGGTGAAGAAGTAAGTTTACTACCCGAGAAGGAGTTGCCCCGGATTCGTCGCGACGCGATTGGTTTTGTGTTTCAGGGATTTAACCTCTTTCCCACACTTAGCGCGCTAGAGAATGTGGTGCTGGCGATGGATGTTCGCGGCGTCAGCGGAAATGCAGCGCGGAAACGGGCGGAAATTTTGCTCCAGGAAGTTGACCTGCAAGGCCGGATGCTCGCCTTTCCGGCAGATCTCAGTGGAGGGCAAAAGCAACGTGTGGCCATTGCCCGCGCGCTTGCCGGCGATCCACCCATTCTGCTTGCCGACGAGCCTACGGCTGCACTCGATTCCACCAGTGGGCGCACTGTTATTGAACTCTTGCAAAGATTGGCGCACCAGCACAAAAGAGCGGTGGTGACGGTCACTCACGACCCACGCGTCCTCTCCTATGGCGACAGAATTTTGCACCTGGAAGATGGGCGACTGAAAAGAGAAGAAGTACGGCCAGTTGGCGAAGCCGGACAGCCGTCATTTCATCCTTTGGCGGCGGCCATGAATTTTGCAACAGACTTTCAACGGGCTTCTAAGTGAAATGGCAACTGAGGGGAGTAATTCTATGAAACGTACAACATACATCCTGATCGCTGCGGTCATCTTGTTTCTGTTTTCCACGGTGGAATTACTGCGTAGCCGGGAGCGCAACGTGAAGGCCGCGCCCGCGCCTGTCGACTCAATTCAGTCGAGGGACGGGCTGATCGCCGCCCCTGGGCGAGTCGAAGCCATCTCGGAAGAAGTTCGCGTGAGCTCGGAACTCAGTGGCCGGTTGAAATCCGTTGGGGTGGAAGAAGGCGATCGGGTGCACAAAGGTCAAGTCCTGGCGCAGATCGAAAATGAAGATTATGTCGCGCGCGTTTCCGCTGCCGAGGCTGCCCTGGCACAGCGGCAAGCCGAATTGACGCGGACGATCAATGGCGCCCGATCGCAAGAACGCCGCGCCTCAGAAGCCGCTCTCAAAGCCGCGCAAGCTATTCTGGAAAATTCACGCCGTGAAGCGGAGCGGCGCCGTGCGCTTGCCGATCACGAAACGATCTCTCGCGATGAGGCAGAACGCTATGAGCGTACCTATCAAGTTGCCAAGGCGGAATTTGAACGTGCTTCTCAGGAATTTTCGCTGGTGGATGCCGAACCTCGGGAAGAAGATCGTCGCAAAGCGGAGTCAGCCGTCGCCGCCGCTCAAGCCCAGCTAGCGGAGGCTCGAGCGTACCTCGAGAAGACCTGGATACGATCGCCAATCGATGGAATCATTTTGAGGAAATACCGGCATACGGGCGAAAGTGTTTCGACGCAATTCGACTCTCCCATCGTGACCCTGGCGGATGATTCAACCCTTCGAGTTCGGCTGGATGTAGACGAAACGGATGTGGCTCGTTTGAAAGTGGGGCAGCCAGCATTTGTGACTGCCGAGGCTTACGGTTCTCAGAAATTCACTGGCCATGTAATCCGGGTAGGCCGAATCCTCGGAAAGAAAAACATACGTACCGACGAGCCGAGTGAACGTGTCGACACAAAAATACTGGAAACACTGGTCCAATTGGATCCGGGTCAAGCGCTGCCCTTGGGTCTACGTGTGGACTCCTTCGTGAAAGTTTCGGTAGAGTGAGGGCATAATTGACCACATAATGGCACTATTTTATGGCTCATAATTTGGCATATGCCCAATAGTGGGCATTCAATAGAGTTGGACTTTGATCCTGGAAGGCTAGTAAATATATGAATATAAATATCTTAGTGCAGTCGTCCGATTCTGTCCATTTGGAGTTCAGTTTGCAGTCGGTATCCCAGAGTTCCCCACAGACTATGCTTAGGATTACAACAGAAAATAAGAAGGGCAAGCTCACGCTTAGTGTTGAGGGGCGCCTCGCCGGTCAATGGGTCGGGGCACTCGAGCAATGCTGGCGGGAACTTCTGGCCGCCACGCCCCGGCAGAAATTCAGCATTGATCTCTGTGGCGTCAGCTACATCGACAGCGCGGGAAAAGTTCTGCTCCGAGAGATGCATGGGCTTGGCGGTGAGCTGATTGCCGAAGGCTGCCTGAATCAAGCCATCGTAAATGAAATTGTCGGCGAACAAGAGAAGGCTGAACCATCACAGAAAAAAGAAAAGGACGGCAAGGATACTAAGGGCACGACCATCATCTTCTACATCGCGCTTCTGAGTTTACTGATTTTTCCCACGGTGATGCGCGCGCAATCCACTGCCAATCAATCGTCGCTGCCTGCCAACGCCCCAACCGGAGTTCTGCGGCTGACGCTGGAACAAGCCGTTAACCTGGGCTTGAAGCAGAATCCCACGCAGCAGATTGCGGTTCTCAATGCATTGGAAAGCATTCAAGACAAAAACATCACTCGTTCCGAGTTCTTGCCACAAGCCAATTTAAAGGTGGCGGACTCGGCCAACCGCGTGAACATCGATGCGCAATTTGGCGGCAAAGTTCCGCCACAGTTTCCATTTCCACAGCATATCGGGCCTTATCAAATATTTTCTGCGGGACCAACGTTTGGCAGTTCGGTTATCGATCTATCCCTTTGGAAGCGCTATCAGGCTTCGAAGGCTGATGTGGGCGCGGCAAAAGCAAATAGCCTGAACACGCGGGAGCAGGTGATTCTACTGATCGTTTCGCAATATATCGGCACGCTGCGCGCCGTGGCTAACGTGACGGCTTCCAGATCGCGAGTCGATTTGGCGCAAGCATTGTATGACCAGGCTGCCGATCTTCAGAAAGAAGGCGTGGGCACGGGCATCGACACGCTGCGCGCAAACGTGGAACTGCAAAATGAAAAGCAGCGCCTGATTGAAGCGGAAAATGATCGTGACCAGTCTCTTTTTGGCCTGAACAAGCTGCTGAATCTCGATCCGCGGCAAAAACTGGAATTGGCCGATGCGCTCAGTTTTTTTGAAACCCCCCAGCCGGACGTCGACAGCAGCATCAATGAAGCGCTTGCGGATCGCCAGGAATGGAAAGCCATCGAGTATCAGGAAAAGTCTCTCGCGTACGACAAACAATCCGCGGAATATTCACGGCTTCCCTCGCTCCGGTTCGACGGAAACTGGTCGTATCTAGGAACTTCCGCTACGAATGGTATTCCCACTTACGTGTACCAGGCTTCGGCGGTTGTGCCGCTGTTCACCAGCGGACGAATCAAAGCGCAAATTGCCAAGAGCAATATTGAGCTGCAAAAGCTCGAGCAACAGAAAGACGATCTCCGCAACCAGATTGCTCTCGATGTGAAAACTTCGTTGCTGAATCTAAGTTCGGCCCGCAGCGAAGTGCAGGTTGCCAATCTTGGCGTACAACTCTCCCAGCAGGAAGTGGAGCAGGCCGGCGACCGGTTCCGCGCCGGCGTTGCCAACAACATTGAAGTCATTTCCGCGCAGGATTCTCTTTCGCGCGCGAACGACAATCAGATTTTAGCCCTTTATCGATTCAATCAAGCTCGCGCTGACTATGCACGTTCCGTTGGACAGATGGAAAAAACATACAAATGAGGCTGAAGCGATGAGTGTGGAAATCGAAGTCGGACTGGAAAATGCGGCGAATGCCCGCGTTCCCGCCGGTGAGAAAGTAAAAATCGAGCAAAAGCCCGAGCCGGTGGGCAATCCGAATATCCGTCGCGGCTTGATGCTCGGCGGAATCGTGTTATTGGCGGCGATCGTTGGACTTTTCTTTTATTACCACAATCGCGAATCCACCGACGATGCGCAGGTCGACGGCCACATTACGCCGATAGCGGCAAAAATTTCCGGGCGCATTGGCAAGGTTCTCGTGCAGGATAATCAGCCGGTAAAAGCTGGCGAACTGCTTGTGCAGATCGATCAGGGAGATTATCAGGCGGCATTAGATCAGGCGAAAGCCGCGCTGGCGCTGGCGGAAAGTGAAGCACGCTCGGCAGGATTCGATGTTCCACGCACCACGGAAGATGTCGCCAGCGGAACTTCTAGCGCAGAAGCGCAACTTGCCGGTGCGCAGGCCGATTTGATGCGCGCACAAGCCGCCTATGAGGAAGCGCAAACTGCTGATCTTGCGGTTGCGCAAGCAAACGTAGAGAAAAGCCGGGCGAATGCGCAGCTTGCCAAGGCAGATCTCGACCGCTACGGGCCGCTGATGGAAAAGGGCGAGATTTCAAAGCAACAATATGACGCCGCAAAAGCGAATTCGGATGCTTCCGGAAGCTCACTGAACGCTGACCAGCAACGTCTCGCGCAAGCTCAGCGCAACATCTTAATAGCGCACGCGCAACTGGAAGCCTCTAAGGCCCGCGTTGACCAAGCCAAAGCCGGAGTAAGTTCGGCGCATGCGGACCGCAATCGAGTAGGCATGCGGTCTGCCGACGCGCAAGCCAAGCTTGCCAAGGTCGATCAGGCGCGAGCGGCGGTAGAAGCTGCGCAACTGAATCTCAGTTACACGAACATCACTGCGCCGGTGGATGGCGTTGCAACCCATAAGCAAGTTGAGCCGGGTCAAATCGTGCAACCGGGACAAGGATTGCTGGTCGTTGTGCCACTTCAAGACGTGTGGGTGACCGCAAACTTCAAGGAAACTCAGCTGAAAAAAATGCGGCCAGGACAGAAAGCCTATGTCGACGTTGATACTTATGGCAAAACCTTTCCCGGCCATGTGGACTCGCTGGCAGGAGCCACTGGCGCGGTGATGAGCCTTCTTCCACCGGAAAACGCCACCGGCAACTTCGTAAAAGTGGTGCAGCGCATCCCGGTAAAAATAATTCTGGATCCGATATCGCCGAACGTTGCGGTGCTACGCCCCGGAATGAACGCGGATGTGACTGTGATTACAGAGTAGTAGAACGCAGCTGAGAGCCATAAATGCTTGAGAAAATAACAAGCAAGTTGCGAATGCCGGATGGCTCGATCAACCCCTGGGTGATCGCGATAACGGTGACGCTTGCCACGTTCATGGAAGTTCTGGACACTTCCATCGCCAACGTCGCTCTGCCGCACATTCGAGGGAGTCTGTCTGCCAGCGCGGATGAAGCTACCTGGGTACTGACCTCTTACCTCGTCTCCAATGCCATCGTTCTGCCTTTGTCGGGCTGGCTTTCTTCGCTCATCGGGCGGAAACGTTTCTACATGTCCTGCGTCATTGTATTTACGCTGAGTTCGTTCCTTTGTGGATTTGCCCACAGCCTCGGCATGCTGGTTGTATTCCGCATTCTGCAGGGAGCCGGCGGCGGCGGTTTGCAGCCAAGCGAGCAGGCTATATTGAACGATACATTTCCACTTGCGAAACGCGGCATGGCCTTTGCCGTCTACGGTATAGCCGTAGTCGTAGCTCCGACGATCGGGCCGTGGCTCGGTGGGTATATTACCGACAATTATTCCTGGCGCTGGATTTTTTACATCAACATTCCGGTCGGAATTCTTTCTATCCTGCTGACGTATTTGCTGGTTTCCGATCCGCCGTACATGAAGCGCGTAAATCTGAAACAAGGATTTCGTATCGACTATGTTGGTCTCGGTCTAATCAGCCTGGGCCTGGCCAGCATGCAAATTATTTTGGACAAGGGCCAGCGCGAAGACTGGTTTGCATCTGGCTTCATTCGCACATTTGGAGTTTTGATGCTGATCGGGCTGGTGGCGGGCGTGATTTGGGAGCTTCGCACCAAAGATCCTGTCGTTGATTTCAAAATGCTGAAGGACAGGAATTTTGCAATCGCCACATTGGCCATGTTTTTCCTTGGCTTTGTGCTGTATGCCAGCACCATGTTGATTCCGGAGATGCTGCAGGAACTGCTTGGCTATCCGGCAGAGATGGCCGGACTGGCATTGTCACCGGGTGGCGCGCTCATCATGCTGACCATGCCGGTCGTCGGGTTTCTCGTTTCAAAAGTGGATACGCGCTACTTGATTACATTTGGTTGCACGATTTCCGCTTCTTCGCTTCTCGTCATGGCTGGATGGAACCTGCAACTGGATTTTCGGCACGCGGTATTGGGTCGAATGATGCAGGCATTTGGCCTGGCGTTTTTGTTCATCCCGATAAACGTGTCAGCTTTTTCCTATGTTCCGCGAGAGCTGACTAACATGGGAACCGGGATTATCAACTTGGCGCGCAACATCGGCGCCAGCGTTGGCCTTGCCACGGTTACCACACTTCTCGAACGACGTACCCAAGCGCATCAGGCGCGTTTGATGGATCACGTCAACAGCATGAACCCTGCGCTCAACAACATGGTGAATGGAACAGCAGGAACTCTTATGACCCACGGAGCATCGTCCTCGCAAGCGACCGCTCAAGCGCATGGCATGATTTTAAACTTGATTCAAAGACAAGCCACCATGATGGCGTTCCTGGATAATTTCAAACTTCTTGGCATCATCTTTTTCGCCGTAATCCCGATTATGGTCATGATGAAGAAGCCAAGAATGGGGGGAAACGTACCGGTACATTAGTCAGTCGATAGATTTTTGTAACTTTATGGCAAGGTTAAGAATCTTACGCAGGACATGGGGGAGCAGATGGCAACGCAAGTAATTACATCGACGCAACTTACAGATCCAAAGCTGACTGAGCAAAAACTGATTCGCGCGGGGCAACGGGGCGACGCTGTGGCCATCGAGACACTGTTTCGGCGTTACCACCGGCAGCTTTTCCAGACCGCACTGCGGGTTCTTGGGAACGCAGAAGACGCGGAAGATGCGCTGCAGGATGGCTTGCTTTCGGCTTATCGCAACCTGAAGCGCTTTGAAGGCCGCTCGCAATTTTCGACCTGGCTCACGCGAATTGTCATCAATGCCGCATTGATGAAGCGCCGCAGCGCGAAGTCCCGGCCAGCTGTTTCGCTGGATGAAACTCAGCATGAAGACGAGCTGCCAGCTTCCGAGCGATTTGCCGACGACGGCCCAAATCCTGAACAGGTCTATGCTGGGACGGAAATCCGCGAAATCATCAATGAAAATCTCGATGAGCTTTCGCCCTTGCTGCGTTCCGCATTTTTGCTGCGTGAGGTGGAAGGCTACTCCACCGGAGAAGCCGCGAAAAAACTCGGCGTCACGGAAAATACGCTGAAGGCCCGTCTCTGGCGCGCTCGTCATCAACTCGCCGAGCGTTTGGGCCGACGACTCCGCAAGATGAAGGATGGAATGGCTGGGGGTATGGGTACTAACGACGAAGCCTGCAGCTATTGCTAAACAGTAGTTTCAGCGAAAACTAGAAAACTTCACCGGCCACGTGTTGATGCGTGGCCGGTTTTTTGTGACCACGGTCACCGCATTATGTGTATCTGCACCATACACTAGACGCATCCTTTGAGGTGTCTCCCATGAAATACTCATCTAAATTTCTCGTCCTCTGCATACTTGTGTTCGGTGTATTGTCTTGCGCTTTCCTCTTTTTGCTGCCTGCCTATGCGCAATTGCCAGCTCCAATAGTGCCGATTGGGAAAATTATTCAAATTAAGGCTCCCCTGGGTCTACCCCCCGTTCCTGTGCCTGCAGATAATCCACTGACAGAGGAAACGGTCGCACTGGGCCGCAGGCTTTACTACGACCCGGCGCTCTCTGTGGATGGCACGATTTCTTGTGCATCTTGTCACGCGCCGCAATTTGCGTTTTCCGACAACCGCTCCGTTTCAGCAGGAGTGGGCGGGAAACTCGGCACGCGCCACGCTCCCACTGTCATCAACTCTGCCTATAGCACGCTGCAGTTTTGGGATGGTCGAGCCGCCAGCCTGGAAGAACAGGCAAAAGGCCCGATGGAAAATCCGGTGGAGATGGCGCATAGCCTGGATGGAGTTGTAAAACGCGTTCAGGCTGATCCGAAATACGTGGAGCTATTCAAGAAGACTTGGGGAACGGATCACGTCGATATCGATCTAATCGCCAAGTCCATTGCCTCCTTCGAGCGCACGGTAATCGCGGGAGATTCCCCGTTTGATCGTTTCTACTATGGACACGATCCGAAAGCGCTGACGCCGGAGGCTCAACGCGGTTTGAAAATATTCGTGAATCCGAAAAAGGGAAATTGCGCCGTGTGCCACACAGTTGGGAGAGAATATTCACTTTTTACCGACAATAAATTTCACAATCTGGGGATTGGCGCAGACACTCGAGGAAATCTGGACGATGAAGGCCGCTATAAAGTAACAAAAAATGATGCAGACATGGGCGCATTCAAAACGCCGAGCTTGCGCAATCTGACCAACCGAGGTCCGTACATGCACGACGGAAGTTTTCGCACCGTGAAAGATGCCCTGGGACATTACATTGGCGGCGGAAACTGGAATTCGCACCTCGACAAAGAAATACACTCGCTTGATATTTTGACGTTCGATGAGCGGGATGAATTGCTGGCGTTTCTTGATGCGCTGAATGGAAAGCTGCCCGATGACATCGGTCCGCCTCCGGAGTTCGTGACTCCGAATAAGACTACGGCGTCTGCGAAATAATAATGCTGGCTGGGCCCTTGGCAACTCAGGGCAAGCTAAAGCCAGGCCCCACATTTGGAGCGCAATTTTATCGTTTGGCTGCTGCGTACAAGCCGAGTACTCGCAATTCGCTGGTGGCCGCGCGAACTTCCTGCAGAGCCTTTTCCAACTGCGCGGCTTCGCCTGCATCCACATCCACGTAAAACTGATATTCAAATGGCCTTCCGTGGATGGGCCGGCTCTCAATCTTCAGCAGATTCACTCCATGTTTTGCGAACGGTTGCAAGGATTCCAGCAATGCTCCAGGCCGGTGCGCCAGGCGCATAGCCAGCGATATTTTCTTGGCGTCGGGAGCGCGATAAAGTCTGGTCTGCTCGGGGGAGAGTAGTAATACGAAGCGAGTGAAATTTTCCGGATTGTCCTGGATTTTCTCTTGCAAGACTTTCGCATTGTAGTGCTTTGCTGCGCGCATGCCCGCGATTGCTGCGCAACTCTTATCCCCGCGGCCCATCATTTCCCGCACACTTCCGGCTGTATCTTCCGCGGGAATTCGCTTCAACGATGGATGAGTTTGGAAAAAATGTTCACATTGCGCCAAGGCCATCGGGTGTGAAGCGACCGATCGAATGTCCGCCAGAGTGGAGTCTGGACAGCCGATCAGCACATGCTCAATCGGAAGAATCGTTTCGCCACAGATTTCCAGTTTGCTCTCCAGCAGCAAGTCGTAAACGCGGACCACGGAACCAGCTAGAGTGTTCTCTACCGGCACCAACAAGGCGTCGGCCGCACCTTCGGTGATAGCGCCAAAGGTCGCATCAAAGGTCGCCCTCGGAATCGTCTGTATGCTCTCGCCCAACAATTGCACAGCCGCGGCTTCGCTAAAGGCACCGGGCTCTCCTTGAAATGCAACCCTCATTTTGGCGAAATCCAATTTGGGCATCCGCTCTGTCCCCAGCCTGCACTTCTTCCACTTACTTCTAACGTTATAATAACCACGAAGAACGTTTGCAGGAGGTACAGCATGATGACACAAAATCGTCCCGGGCCCAGCGACTACGCACCCTTTTATGGAAAGTATATTGAATTAGTGCCGGATGGAGAGCTGCTTACGACGCTCACTGACAGTATTCATGAATGGAAGTCGTTGCTGGGGGGCTTGACGGAAGCACAAGCAAATTTTCGCTACGAGCCTTTGAAGTGGTCGATCAAGGAGACTATCGGCCACGTGACAGACACGGAGCGCATCTTTGCCTATCGCGTTCTGCGCATTGCGCGTGGTGATCAGACGCCTCTCTCGGGCTTCGAACAAGATGATTACGTCAAGGGAGGAAATTTTTCAGAGCGCACGTTGACGGATCTTCTTGAGGAGTTTTCTGCCGTCCGCCATTCGACCGTAATACTCCTACATTCGCTACCCGCTAAGGCTTGGACCAGACGCGGCAACGCCAGTCAGAAGGACATCACCGTAAGCGCTCTTGCCTTCATCATCTCGGGGCACGAGCGCCATCACCGCGCGATTCTTGAACAGCGCTATCTTTCAGCACTCCCGCGGTCCTGATCTGTTTGCAGCGCTTCACATTGGCCCGGTCAAGCTTTCTTGCAACGGTTCACGGCTATCCAAGAAATCCAAGTAGCCAAATACGGATGGCAGCCCCACATCTGCATTGGGGAGCCTTGGCGCTGCTCGTCGCTGGGTTCGATTTCTCGAACAAATCGCAATCGCGGTTTGTGCAGTGCCATCGTGTCAGGTCGGAGCTCGCCATGGCGTCACCATATGTTTCTTCGTTATTGGCAAGTTTTAGGGAATCTCTGCTCATATTGCAATGCGGTAATTGACGCAATAGTAAAAATACCCATTCTCGCAATTTTGCGCTGTAACCAGTTTCTTCCAATTAATGGAAGTCGTAAGGAAGCGTTCACCATATTGGAACCGCTATCGCTCCTCCCTGCAGCGAGGCATTGCGTTGCCCCTGCCCTGTTTCCGCTGTTACAATTTAGCGTTGCTGGCATCTAAACCTTTTCAGCTATCTGGGCTGCAATCCCGCCGGCATCTGTTTTTTCCTTGTCCCGTAGGTCGGTTATTTTGGACCGCGGTCATCTGGCCTGGCTCCTCAAAAATGTCATCGGCCCATCTGGAAGGGAGATAAAGCGTGGCAAAGTACGATGTCGCAATCATCGGTAGTGGGCCGGGCGGCTATGTAGCCGCGATTCGAGCGGGTGAACTGGGCTTAAAGACGATCGTTGTGGAGAAGGACCCCTACCTTGGCGGAACTTGTCTCCACGTCGGGTGCATTCCTACGAAGGTCTTGTTGCACCACGCCGATGTCTACGATCACTTCAAGAATGCCAACGAACTTGGATTTGAAGTCAGCGGCCTGAAAATCAATTGGACCAATATTCTGGCACGCAAAACCAAGATCGTTACGAAGCACGCCAAAGGCATTGAGTTTCTTTTCAAGAAGAACAAAGTCGAATGGGTTCAGGGCTGGGGCAAGTACGAAGGCCCGGGAAAGATCAGCGTAGAAAAAGACGGGAAACGCTCTATCATTGAGGCCAGCAATATTCTGATGGTCAGCGGCTCTGAAGCAAAAAGCCTGCCAGGTATCGAACCCGATCACAAAACGATCGTGACCAATCGCTCCATTCTCGAACTACCGGAAATCCCCAAAACATTGATTGTCATCGGCGCAGGCGCGGTCGGAGTCGAATTCGCCTCCATCTATAATTCCTTTGGCACCCAAGTAACGATCCTTGAAGCGCTGCCGCGTGTTGTCCCCGTGGAAGATGAAGAGATTTCCGCGGAGCTCGACAAGACGTATCGCAAAAAGGGCATCAACATTCAAACCGGGTGCAAAGTCGATGGAGTCAAGAAAGACGACAAAGGCGTGACTGTCTCCTTTAAGGATAAAGACGGCAAGCCGCAGACCTTGCAAGCCGAAAAGCTTCTTCTGGCGGTCGGTCGTAAAGCAATGACAGAAAATTGCGGCTTGGAAAAGTCCAAAGCCAAGGTCGATCGCGGATTTGTCTTCGTGAATCAGTTCATGGAAACAGATGAGCCGGGCCTTTATGCGATTGGCGATATCGTTGCCGGCCTGCCGCAACTGGCCCACGCCGCCATGATGGAAGGCATCGTTGCCGTTACCCACATCGCCGGTAAGCCCACGCACAAGATCGAAAAGACGCGCATTCCCAACGCTACTTATTGCGAACCGCAGATTGGATCCATTGGCCTAACGGAACAGCAAGCGAAAGAGGCTGGCCACCAAGTGAAGATCGGCAAATTCCCATTTGTCGGAAACAGCAAAGCGACCATTCTTGGCAACCATGGCGGGTTCATAAAAGTTGTCAGCGACGAAAAATACGGCGAAGTGCTGGGGATTCATATTATCGGCCCGCTCGCCACGGAAATATTAGCAGAAGCTGCCACGGTCCTGAATCTTGAAGGCACGGTCGATGACATGATGAACATGATTCACGCGCATCCTACAGTGTGGGAAGCCATGGGCGATGCGTTCGCCTCGGTGCGCGGCCTGCAAATCAATGTGTAGCCGAGCAAATGTAGGCGCCGGGCTTTAGCCCGGCCAGCTTCTCCGAAGTTTAGTTTTTCTGCGTAATCAACCATGAACCCGCTCCTCCTCGTCGATCTCGGTCTAATTTCCTACACCGATGCCTTCGCCCTGCAGGAACGCGTTGTAGCGGCGCGAAAACTGCATACCATCGATGACGTCTTGTTGTTTTGCCAGCATCCGCACGTCTTGACACTTGGGCGCAACGGAAAGCGAGAAAATCTGCTCGCCTCCGACCATGTTCTTCGCCAGAAAGGTGTTGAGTTTCACGCTACAAATCGCGGAGGAGACATCACGTACCATGGCCCCGGCCAAATCGTTGGCTATCCCATCCTGGATTTATCCGGCATAAAGCAAGACGTTCACTGGTATGTTCGCACGCTCGAAGAAGTCATGATTCGCGCGAGCGCGGACTTTGGCATCACTGCATATCGCATTCCGGGTAAGACCGGCATCTGGGTTGACACCCTGCCCCACGAAGAAAAACTCGCCGCCATCGGTGTGCACATCAGCCGCTGGGTAACCTCGCACGGGTTCGCCTACAACGTAGCCACCGATCTTCGCTATTTCGATCTGATCGTTCCGTGCGGGATCGCCGAACGCAAGGCTACTTCACTTGAGAAGTTACTCGATCGTGCGGTCCCTCTCGATGAAGTAAAGCCTCGCCTGATTCAGCATTTCGCGGAATTGTTTGGCCTGCAGCCGCGCACTGTGTCTTCTGATGAACTCAACGCTCTGTTGGAGAGTAATGTTTTAGCGGAGCAGCGTGGTGTGCGCCCCTAATTGCGTATGAGTAATTACTTCTTTACTTTTGCTTCCGTCAGCAATTGATCGAGCCGCGTGCGGTCCAATAACTTTCCATTCACAACGACTCCATCAATCTTCTGCGTATTTTGTATGTCGACCAAGGGATTCGCATTCAGCAGGACCAGATTCGCAATATAACCTGGCTCGATTTTGCCCCAAGTTTTCGACAAACCTAACAGCAGAGCTGGATTGGTGGTTGCCGTTTCCAGGGCCTGCATCGTCGTCATTCCGGCATCCACAAACAATTTCAATTCGTCATGCAGGCTGAATCCGGGATAGGTATATGGGATCGTGATATCAGTCCCCGCCAGAAAGCGTACTCCCAATGCTTGCGCCTTTGGAATTTGTTCCATCATCTTTGCGTATTGCCGCTTTCGCATCGCGATGTATTCGGGCGTGCGGTATTTGGTCAGCATACCGTTTTCCGGCTTCCACCAGTTCAATTCCTCGTCGCTGACATATTCCATTCTAGAATCTGGTTTTTTCACTAGGTCATCAATAAACGTGAGCGACCTCTGAGTGACCAGCGTTGGCGTCAGGAAAGTATTGTTCTTTGCTAGCACCCGGTAAGCATCATCCGCAAGTGGCTGCTGAAAATGGTCCAGCATCGCAGTATTGTCCCGCGCGATTTTTTCGGGGATGATCACGAAATTCTTTGTCCGCAAAGCCTCATTGAAAACGGACCGATCTACTCCCCACTTGAGGTATTCGCGTTCCATCGTAGAGCCGGCGGCTAACGGCATCCCATGCTCCAAGGTTCGCTGTCCCGCATTTGAGGCTTCCCGTGCGCCGATTGCGGCCGGAAGATGTCCCGCAACCGGGATGCTTTGCCGCTTGGCTTCGTCGATAATCGCGAAGTAAGCGTCATGTGAGAGCCCGTCGTACACCTTTATGAAATCCGCGTCCTCTTTTTTGTGCGCGCGGACCGCTTCCCGCGCTTCTTCAGGTGTTCTAACTGACACGGTGAACTCGGGGTTTGAGAATGAGTCAGGGCCATCCACAATCGCTCCACTGGCGACAATCTTTGGCCCAAGCAGTTGTCCTTGCGCAATCTTTTCGCGCAACGGATATACTTCCGCGCCCGCCCCTCCCATGTTGCGAATTCCAAGTACACCGTTGGCCACATCCATTTTCAGGTCACGTTGTGCGCCTCGAAAATGCACGTGCATGTCCCATAGCCCTGGTATCAGGAATTTCCCCGTGCCATCCACTACCTGCGCCGCTCCGGGTATCTTGGCAATTTTGTGGGGAGACACACTTACGATGTGGTCGCCGTGGATGATTACCGTCCCATCAGGCTGTTGTCCGCTTCCGGGATTGATGACGGTAACGTGCACAATGGCCAAGTCACTAGACTGTGCCACTGCACCCCTTGCGAAGAGTCCCAGCGCTGCGACTAGCACGATCCGACGAAAGGAACCTCTGGGAGAACCGGCACACATACCGCTCTTAGACACCACTCACGCTCAAACAGTTCCCGGCGGTTCCAGCACAGGCTGGCAAACAGAAAAAACCCCACACGCCAACCCGGCGCGTGAGGCTTGTTCTCCGAGTTGTTCTATTTGGCCGGACGCTATTTCATTGGTCCTACGCGGAAGATAATCGCGTGATCAACTTCCGCGCGCGAAGCATCGGTATCGGTCAAACTCACAAACAGACTTGTAATCGCGTCTTGTTCTTCCTGCGAGCGGCGATCCCGATCACCTATAAAGGCCGTCCTGATTTTATCCATGGAGGCGAGCTCCTTCATGTCGTACCACGTGAAGTGTGTGAACGAGCCTTCCGTCCGAATGTCTTCCGTTGCCAGGCCGTAGGCTAGAATGAGGCCGTCGGCCATCAACTTATCCAAAACCGGCTTGTTATACTTTTCCCAGGTTTTACGGTACTCGGCTGCCTTCCCCGGTTTCACCTTCACAAAATTAAATCGGGTATAGGGCAACAGTCCTGTCGTAGAAACAGCTGGGTTCACGCTGAACACGATATCCCTCGTCAGAAAATCGCGGGTTTTGCTGGTGTCCACTGCTTCCCCCAGCCGCGCCATTGGACCTGCTGCAGCTGTGGTTCCCTTCTTTGTCACGCCAGACTTGCTCGCCTCTTCGGTGAGTTTGGCGATCTGGGCGCGCATAGCTCCATCCACTTTTTCCACGCCGGCATAATCTTCAACTGCGTACCAGATTGTATGTGTCGCATTGCCCGGCTGGCGCAGAAGAGGCGTCATCACTCCCCATGCTTTCACCACACCTTCAGCCATCAGTTTGTCGCGGACCGGGGCCCCAACTGTTTTCACCAAATCCAGAAATTGATCTTCTTTTCCAGCATTCACCGTGTAGTCGTACCAGAAAGTAAGGGGTTGCATTTGAGGCTGCTGCGCAAAACTGCGAATCGAACACAAAAGTATTGCCAATACACAATAAAATAGACGCTTTCTCATCGATACTTTCTCCTTGAACGTTTTTTGACCTGCACCGGGGAGGGACCTGACCATTGCAAAGAGAAGTGCGAACGTCGTTAGCAGGAGCGCAACGGTCACACTTCGAGGGTCGAGTACTGCAAGAGTGCGCCCACTTGTAGCATCGCTGTCGAAACCCGTCAAGCGCAGGCATTCTTATCCTGTTGACAAAATGGAGCGGCATGAATACACTAAACCATATGGTTAAGTATTATGATTCCCTCGACTCCACCTTCGGCGCTCTGGCCGATCCCACTCGCCGCGCCATCCTCGCCACCTTGATGCTCGGCCAAGCCTCCATTACGGAACTTGCAAAGCCGCACCGCATGTCGCTGCCCGCGGTGATGAAGCACGTTCGCGTCCTCGAACAAGCTGGGTTGGTCAGACAGAAGAAATCCGGCCGGACCCGGCATTGCCAACTTGCTGCCGAACCGCTGAAAGACGCGGAGCAATGGATCAACCAATATCGCGTCTTCTGGCAAAACCAATTTGCGTCTCTCGATCGGTATCTAAGTCAGGAAGGGGAAAAAGGAGGAAATCAGGAATGGCCACGCCGCAATCGCAACAAGAAACAAAATTAGAAATGAAGCACATCTGTGCCGCCCCGCGCGAACGCGTCTATCGCGCGTGGACCGAAGCGAAAAATCTGGGCAGTTGGTTCCGTCCCTCACCGGAATGCTCCACAATCGTTTCCCAACTAGATTTGCGTGTGGGAGGAAAGCTTCGCGTTGAGATGCACCATAAGGATGGCGCTGTTCACAAATTAAACGGAATTTTCGAGGCAATCCGCCCGCTCGAAAAGTTGGCTTTTACCTGGGCCTGGGAACCCGACGGTGTGGAGTCGCTGGTGACGATCGAGTTCCGGGAGCTGGGCTCATCCACCGAGATTTTCCTTACCCACGAGCATTTGCCCAGCTTCGAAGAGCGCGACAAACATAACCACGGCTGGATCGGCTGCTTGCAACAACTCGACCAGTATTTGGCGTTGCCGGCCCTTCGTTTGCCTTAGTCACAGTTTTGCGAATCGGGAGGAGATGACAATTCAGGCCGCGGCTAACGGTCAAGCAACAACGCAGCCCGAATTGCCTGTGGTTACTTCCTGCACTTGTCTAAGACCAATTGACCACCCTTTACTCCAAAACGTGGATGTTCTTCTTCTCGCAAATATCCTTTAGCAGTTTTGGCCATACGCTTACGGTTACTTCCCCAAGATGCGCCTTCCGCAAAAGCAGCATCATCGTGCGTGATTGCCCGATGCCTCCCCCAATACTCAGAGGGATTTCATCCTTCATGATTGCCTGGTGGTACGGGAACTTGAGGAATTCCGTCTGCTTGGAGAGTTCAAGTTGTTTGCCAAGTGCTTCCGCATTCACCCGTATCCCCATGGAGCTCAACTCGTGGCGCCTCTTGGTCACATAATTCCAAACCAGTATGTCGCCGTTTAATCCGTGCTGGGTCTTGCCTTCTGGGGACTTTGTCTCGGTCACCCAATCGTCGTAATCTGCGGCGCGCATCTCGTGAGGGTACCCATCCTCAAGGGGATAGCCGATCCCGATGATGAACAGCGCCGGGCATTCTTGCAGAATGGCCGTCTCCCTCTGCTTTCGCGGGAGGTCGGGATACATCTTTAGTAGTTCTTCCGCATGCAGAAACGTCAACTTTTCCGGAAGATTCGGGTATTTTTTGATGCGCAGTTCGGGGAATAATGCTTGTGCGTATTGCTCCGCTTCCACCAGGACTTTCCAGATTTTGCCGACGACCTCATGTAGGAAGTTCTCGTTCCGCTCCTCTGGAGTAATCACGCGTTCCCAATCCCATTGGTCCACGTATACGCTATGGTCGTGATCCAGAAAATAATCTTTTCGAACCGCGCGCATATCCGTGCACAGCCCTTCGCCCGGCCGCATACCAAACTCTTTCAGGGCCATCCTCTTCCACTTTGTTGCCGCTTGCACGATTTGAGCGTCGAGCGGATGTTTGTTCCGGTCATTGCTGATGTGAAATTGAATCGGTGTGCGCGATCCGTCCCGGTCCAGCATGTCATTCACGCCGCTCTCAATGTCTACAATCAGCGGCACGGTCACCATCATCAGGTTCAATTCCTTGCAAAGGTTATCTTCAATGAAGCGTTTTGTCGCGAAGATCCCCTTCTGCGTCTCGCGCCTTGTCAGTGCGCTGCTGTAATCACTTGGCAGGATCTTCTCGACTTCCGAATAATTGCCAATACCGGGTCCAGCCAGATCCGCCACCTTTTTGCTAGCCATGGTCATACCTCCACGCATCTACAATCTGCCTGGGGGAAAGGGAGGACGAGTGCGTGCCGCACAGGTGCGTATGCCGTGTGTCACGGCTATTACCAATGGCCAAAGATCGATGTACGATAGCGTTCGTAGAGCAGGAGTGAAACACCATGAACATCGACGACTTTCGCCGGATAGCCCTTAGCTTTGAAGGTGCCGAGGAGAGTTCGCACTTTGGCCAACCTGACTTTCGCGTGGGCGGCAAAATTTTTGCAACGCTTGCCACTGCGGATCAGGGTTTCGGAAATATCAAGCTCACGCCCGAGCAGCAACAGGCCTTCGTCGAAGAACTCCCGGATGTTTTTCTGCCGGTACACGGTGGATGGGGCCGCGGAGGTATGACCCACATCCGATTGGCTGCTGCAAATGAGGATTTACTTCACGGCGCACTCCAAACAGCATGGAAACTACGGTTGGAAAGAAATAAGAAGGCGTCCCCGTCCCCCAAGAGGCGGGCCGCGGTAAAACGCAAAGTTGTTACCAAGGCTCGTAGCAAGAAGCGAAAATGATTCAGCTTCGCTCGTCCCGATCGGAGTAGAACGTATCTCATAAATGCTTCTTTAGGAGGTCGGGGCTTCAGCCCCGATGTACAAGCGATCGAGAACGTGGGCTTTTAGCCCCTGAAGAAACCTCCACAAGGCTCGCTGCCTATATCAGATGTCTTCCAGCTATTTTTTGAAGTAGTAAGTCCAACTTAGGCTTACGTAGGATTTCAGCGGCACTCCCACGATGCATTCGACTTGGCAAGCACCAGGCTGCGAAGGAATGGTTTCCGTGGTCTGGCCGGTGTAGCCACTGGCAATCAAGAAATTCGCGCCGATGGACATCCGGTTTTCGAGAAACGGTCGAAGGATTGCTCCCCGGACTTCGGTAACCGGCACGCCCACAAAACCGTTACCCAATGGTTTTGCTCTTACAAATTCAAATTCGCCCCGCACCTGCAAATGGAGAGGCAGATTATTTTCGGAAGCGACCGCATCCCAAATCATCCTCGGGGCTTCCGGCACCGGCTGGCCCGCTTGCGTATCTCTGGCGTCGGCTTGGGCATAGGAAATATAAATTGCGCCGTGGGTAAAATTTCTTTGCACGGAAACGGCGACCACCCGATTCAGGGAAGGGCCAAAATCGATTTGCAATCCGGTATCGGGATCGATTTTCGCCAGTTCTTGTGAGTTGGAAGTACGCCTTAAAGTGAGATTCACTTGCGTTTGCTTGATGACCTTGGAGATTCGCAGTTGATAGGCGTATGACGGCGCAAGAAGTGTTGCCTGGCCGGATCCCGTACCAATCCGCGGATCCTCGGTATGAAATGCTTCTCCGTAACTGAACGCCACCGTCGGCCAATACATCTGCTCCGAAGGGAGAAAGCTGAGCGTCGCCTTAGGCAGACTGAGTGATGCCAATTTATTGAATGAATTTTGCGGATTAAGGATGTCCTGGTTGTCCATCCACACTTCTTCCTGCCGCACCCCAACATCAAAATGAACGTACTTGCTCGCGGTTCCGTCCAAGGAAACAAAAGGCTCCACAAACGAAAGAGTCAGGTTGTTGCTCGTTACCGGCTGAAAGATTCCATTGTCGTCGAGCCGGTCCAGATTCAGATTGCGAGGGGCATCACGGCGAAGATCAACTCCAGCCAGCAACGAGATCCATGGACGCACGCTTTGAATGTAAGTGGTTTCGCCGCCGACAACGTTTCGGGTTTCACTCTGCTGAATCAATCCATCACCAAAGTTCGAGCGAAGTTGTAGCGCATAATTTCGAAGGAAACCCGAGAACGAAAATTGTTTTTGTTCGCTCAATTTCCAGTTGTCAGTGGCTACCAACAGAATGTTGTAAGTCGTGTCAGATTGCCGATTGTCGATCGTATCGCCGGGAACGGGCACTTGAATTGAAATTAATCCCGGTACATAAGAGAAGCCGTAATATCCGAGCGCGAATAGGGTGAGTTGGTTGTTCCCAAACTCAAATTCGCGAAGCCCGTTCAATTTGTACTGCTGACGGTGTTCCAGCCGCTCCAGAAATCCATTGCCAAAGGAGAATTCTCCGGCCAGCCAGGCATTCGTTTCCGGATTTTGCGGGCTCCAACCGGCCATCAGGTCGACATCACGATAATCTCCGGTGAGCTGGACGAAATCATGGAAACGCGGCCGTGGAACGTAGGAGGCGGCAAGATCGATGGAATGATTTCCTTCTCGAACGTTGAATGCGCCACCATCCACCGTCACTCCTTCAATCACCGGGGTGATCAGTACGTTGGGATCAGAGTAGCCGTTACCGTGCGCGTTGGCCGGAAGGTTGTTTGGAAAGAGAAAATTGCTGATCTGGAAGAACTGCGCGATAGGCTCTCCATGGTCGCCGGCCACTCCGGGGGCAAAATATTGGGGTGCCTTGATCCCGCCCGATGCGGTCTCGATAGGCAGTCCGGGAATCGAGACAGGCGCGCCCGGACGCCCAGGGTTCGCATCCAGCACCTGATCGTGAATTACCACAGTTTGCGAGGGATCGGGAGTGAGCGCTGACGGAGCTGATGTTACAACGGTGATTGCTTGTAAGATCGACGCCAGTAGCTTGAACCGAATATCGATTTCTTTCGCCTGCGTCGCAGCGAGTGGAACGCTCACAACGATCGAAACGAAAGAAACAGATTCCGCGTGCAACTGGTATTGTCCGGCGTCGATCCCCTTCAGCAGAAAAGTTCCCTGCGCGTCACTGATTGCTTCACGAACCAAACTTCCCGCAGAATTGACGAGTTTTACATGGGCAGCCGCAACTGGAATACCCTGCGGATCAAGCACCCTGCCTGAAATCTGACCTGATTCTGTCTGTGCGGAGGCCGGCGAGGAAAGGGCAAGCAGCATCGAGAGAATCACAATCACCAAATACAATCTACGCCGAATTGGCAATTGTTTTCGAATGACCAGTCCTTTGCTCGATTCTGCGTGGCTCGAGCCAATCAACTCAGTCGCACCTAAGAAATTGCACTTCCACGAATCTTCCAAGGAGCAGTGCTATTATCCCTTTATTGTGAAGAATCGCTCTGTTCCGACCGACACGATTCTGCCCCACGTCATGTATCGCGACGTCGAGGAAGCCATCGCTTGGCTAACCAGAGTTTTCGGGTTTACCGAGCATTATCACCATGGTGACCCGTCGGGTCCGATCAGTGGTGCGCAGATGTACCTTGGGAATGCCTACATAATGCTCAAAAGAGCCCGGCCAGGTTGCGCGAGCCCAGAACAGCTTGGATATGGAACGCAGAGTTTGACCATATTTGTGGATGATATCGATTCCCATTTTCAAAAAGCGAAGGCTGGAGGGGCCACCATCTTGGAGGAACCCCACGAAACCGTTTATGGTGAGCGGCAATATGCCGCGACCGACCAGGACGGCCATCACTGGCTATTCTCAAAACACGCGCGTGATTTGAGCCCAGAGCAATGGGGAGCAACACTAACTAAACATTGATCTAAATGTAAAACGAGTTGCAAAGAAAATTCCGGAGCCCTCGATGAAATTCACGATACACTGCCTGATATTCTTTCTCGGATTCCTACTCCTCTTCAGCCCCGCGTCATTTGCGGCAGAGCAGCCCCCACTTCAAGTCGCCATCGCAGGCCTTGTCCACGGGCACGTCGAGGGGTTCTTTGTAAATTCCGCCCCTCGTAAAGACATTCACATTGTGGGGATCAGCGACCCCAACCGTGCCCTATTTGATCAATACGCGGCTAAATTCCATCTCGATTCTTCGCTATACCACGCCGATATGGAAGAGATGTTGGTCTCGACCAAGCCGCAAGCGGTTTTGATTTATTCGGATACTCTTGACCACCGTAAAATTGTGGAACTCTGCGCCAAGCATCACATTTCCGTGATGATGGAAAAGCCGCTGGCTGTCAGCGTAGCCGATGCGCAGGCCATAGAGCGCGCAGCGAAAGAGGGAAATATTCAGGTGCTGGTGAATTACGAAACTTCCTGGTACAGCAGCAATCATGCCGCCTACGATTTTGTGCACTCCGGAGAGATCGGACAGGTTCGCAAGGTTGTTGTACACGACGGCCACCAAGGGCCCAAAGAAATTGGCGTTGGGCCGGAATTTCTGAATTGGTTGACGGACCCAAAACTCAATGGCGGTGGGGCTCTGTTTGATTTTGGTTGTTACGGGGCGGACCTGATGACCTGGCTGGTGGACGGGCAGAAACCTCTCTCGGTGACCGCTGTTACGCAAACGATCAAGCCTGATGTTTATCCGCGCGTCGATGATGAAGCAACCGTCGTGCTCACCTATCCAAAAGCGCAGGCGATCATACAAGCTTCCTGGAACTGGCCCTTTAGCCGAAAAGATATGGAAGTCTACGGCCAGACGGGATACGTAATTACAGTCGCGAGCGATGAGGTGAGAGTGCGCAAGCCGGGCGAAAAGGAAGATCACACCTCTTCCGCCAAAAAGATTTCGCCACCTTACAATGATTCGCTGACCTATCTTCGAGCAGTTCTGCTGGAGGGTGTAAAACCGGATGGCTTGTCTTCGTTGCCGGCCAACGTAATCGTGACGGAGATCCTTGACGCCGCCCGGCAGTCCGCCGCCACAGGAAAGACAGTGAAACTCAAACCTTAGGCTGCGTCTGACGCGCCCTCAGTATGACGCTTTTTCATATTGCAAATAGGATGCGGCTCGTTCAGTCTTTCACGGAAGGCCCATGAGCCAATCGGGAAAAATTCGCATCGGTATTTCGGGATGGCAGTATGAGCCATGGCGCGGCGATTTTTATCCTGAGAAGCTTCCGCAAAAAAAAGAGCTCAACTTTGCCGCCAACACGCTCACCTCAATTGAAATCAATGGCACGTTTTACTCCTTGCAACGGCCCACGAGTTTCGAAAAGTGGGCGGCGGAAACTCCCGACGAGTTTGTCTTTTCCGTGAAGGCTCCGCGTTTCATTACGCATATACGCCGGCTGACAGATGTAGACGCGCCGGTGGCCAACTTCTTAGCTTCAGGAATCTTGCTGCTTGGCAAAAAGCTTGGACCCATCCTCTGGCAGCTCCCGCCCAGTTTTCATTGCGATATTCCGAAGATGGAAGCCTTTGTGAAGCTGCTTCCACACGACACGCACGCCGCGAATCGAACGGCAGGGAAGCACGACAAATGGATGAGCGATCGCGCTGCGTTTGATAAATCCGGCGAATCGCGCCCTGTGCGGCACGCCATCGAAATTCGTCATAAGAGTTTCGCGGTGCCCGAATTCCTAGAGCTGTTGCGCGCGTACAATGTCGCGATCGTTTGCGCGGATACCGTGGAGTGGCCGCGCATCACGGATGTCACAGCGGACTTTGTCTATTGCCGGTTGCACGGCTCGGAAAAGCTTTACGCCAGCGGTTACGACGCGAAGTCCATCAAAATGTGGGCGGAATGGACCACTGCATGGGCAAGTGGTGAGGAACCGAAGACCGATCGCACCCTGAAGAAATCGCCGCCCAAGATGGCTCGCGATGTTTTCGCCTATTTCGATAACGACGTTAAAGTGCGAGCCCCGTTTGACGCCCAAGCCCTGATCAAACAAGTCTCCGATAAATCGTGAACGCGGACCTTCCAATTCCAAGATTAGGCGCAGCGCCACCACCCGATTTATGATTATGAACCGGACATCCGGAGAAGCGCCGAATATGCCTGCCATCGAGTCACGCCGCAAACCAAAACTTTCTCGCCAGCAATATCTCGACCTCTACTACTATATGCGGCTGAACCGCGAGGTTGAGGACACCATGACCAAGCTGTTCCGCCAAAACAAGATTGTTGGCGGGCTGTATTCCAGCCTCGGCCAGGAAGGCATTTCTGTGGGCACCGCGTATGCCCTTGAGAGAAAAGACTGGATGGCGCCGATGATTCGCAACATTGGCGCGCTCCTGGTCAAAGGCGTGCCGCCACGCGACATCTTTACGCAGCACATGGCCAAGTTCACTTCGCCAACCAAAGGCAAAGATGGCACCAGCCATTTCGGTGATCTCGAGAATCTCCACATCGTTTCGCCCATTTCCATGCTGGGCGATTTGATCCCGGTGATGACTGGCGTGGCCATGGCGGGTCGCTATCTGGGCCAAAAAATTGTGGCCATGACCTGGATTGGCGATGGCGGCAGCTCTACTGGCGTTTTCCACGAAGGCCTTAATCTGGCGGCCTCGCAGAAAGCGCCGTTCGTTCTGATTCTCGAGAATAATTTGTGGGCTTATTCCACTCCGGTCCGGCGGCAGGTCCCGCTGGAAAATCTTGCGGATCGCGCCAAGGCTTACGGAATACAAAGCTACATCGTGGACGGCAACGACGTGGTCGCGGTCTACACCACCGCCAAGGAAGCCGTCGATCGCGCACGTGCCGGCGAGGGCCCAATCCTGATCGAAGCGAAAACGTTTCGTCGCCGCGGGCACGCGCAGCACGATCCGGCCGAGTACGTACCCGCACAGCAGCGGGAATTCTGGGAGAAGCGCGACCCCATCACGCTGTATGAAAAATTCCTTACCGATGAAAAGCTGCTTGACGCCAAAGGTAAAAAGGAAATCGACGCCAAAATTTCCAGCTTGATGGACAAGGACCGCGAATTTGCGGAGAACTCTCCCATGCCACCAACTGAACTTGCGGAGCAGGGTGTCTACTGCACCGGTGATGATTGCCACAAAATCCGGCCGAAGTGGCAGCGTTCTATTGAAGAACTCCAACCGCCAAAGAGCAGCGTGGAAGCAGTCTGGAATGTCGAGGGCTTCGGCAGCGGAATCACTTCCAGCCGTTCCCATGCGCCGATTCATTTTGGCGATACTGCTCCCCCGCCCGAAAACCCCGTTCCGGAAAAGAATCCGGTAGCCAAGCCGAAGCCTCCCATCAAGCCAACGGTGGACAAGGGTTTAACCAAGAAGCCAGCCAGCAAGCCGGGCGTACGCGGAAAGGCCAGGAGGTAGCCCTATGGCCCCGATCACCTTTCTGGAAGCCATCAAGCAAGCCATGTTTGAAGAAATGGCTGCAGATCCCAGCGTAGTCCTCATCGGCGAAGACGTAGGCGTGTATGGCGGTGCGTTTAAAACCAGCGAAGGGTTGCTGGAGAAATTCGGATGGGAGCGCGTCATCGACACACCCATCAGCGAAAGCGCCATCATCGGCGCAGCCTGCGGTATGAGTTACCTCGGGCTGCGTCCCATCGCGGAAATGCAGTTCATTGATTTCATTGCTTGCTGCTTCAATCAACTCACTAATTTTGTGGCCAAGGGTCACTATCTGTGGAACGCGCCCGCACCCATCGTAGTACGCGGACCTTCCGGCGGCGGCGTGCATGGCGGTCCGTTTCATTCCGCGAATCCCGAAATGTATTTTCTGCACACGCCGGGTCTGAAAATCGTTTATCCGTCCACGCCTTACGATGCCAAAGGCCTGCTGAAGGCCAGCATTCGCGATAATAATCCGGTGCTTTTCTTCGAGCATAAATTCCTCTACCGCCGCATCAAGGAAGAAATTCCCAGCGACGATTACCTCGTGCCGTTGGGAAAAGCAATCGTCCGCCGCGAGGGCAAGCACCTGACCATTCTTTCTTACGCGGCTATGATGCACACCTCGTTAGAAGCTGCTGAAGCCTTGGCCAAGGAAGGCATCGAAGCGGAAGTGATCGACCTACGCACACTGTTGCCGCTCGATGAAGAAACCATCTTGCAATCGGTGAAAAAGACCAACCGCTGCCTGGTCGTGCACGAAGACACGAAAACCGGAGGCATTGCCGGAGAAATCGCGGCAATCCTTTTTGAAAAAGCGTTCCACGATCTTGATGGTCCACTAGTGCGCGTAGCATCTCTCGACACGCCGGTGCCCTATGCCCCGACACTCGAAGATGCATTCCTGCCGAACGCCCAGAAAGTTTTCACTGCCGCCAAAGAGCTAGCCAGGTTCTAGCTGTGTGGCGTCCGCCTTCTGCTTGCCTCCGAAGGGAAGGCCAGAGATTTTGGAGTCACATGCAACCAAGAAAATATTTCCTTGGCAGCCTGCTATTGTTTTGTGCCTTCACTACGATCTCTTCCGCGCAATCCCAACGTTGGACGGAAGCACAAGCCGGCGCCTGGTACGATCACCAACCGTGGCTGGTTGGTAGCAACTACATTCCCGCCACCGCCATCAACCAACTGGAAATGTGGCAGGCCGACACCTTCGATCCGAAGCGAATCGACCTCGAACTAGGCTGGGCCGAATCGCTGGGCTTCAACACCATGCGTGTTTTCCTTCACGATTTGCTTTGGCAACCAGATCCGGGCGGATTCAAAAAGCGCATCAATACGTTTCTGGCCATCGCCGATAAACATCACATCAAAATCCTCTTCGTGCTCTTTGATTCTTGCTGGGATCCCAATCCGCAACTCGGAAAGCAACACGCCCCCAAGCCCGGTGTCCACAATTCGGGTTGGGTGCAGAGTCCGGGGGCTGCCGCCTTGCAGGATCCTTCGCAACTTCCGCGCCTGGAGGCATACGTGAAGGGCATCGTCGGCACCTTCGGCAAAGATCCTCGCGTGTTGGCCTGGGATGTCTGGAACGAACCGGACAACCAGAATGACGGCAGCTACGGGCCAGCCGATCCGCCCAACAAAGTGGAACTTGTCGACGCCCTTCTTCCGAAAGTGTATGGCTGGTGCCGGGAAGCGGGAGCAACCCAACCGCTCACCAGTGGATTATGGAAAGGAGACTGGTCCACCGCCGAAAAGCTGAATGCCACGGAAAAAATTCAGTTGCAACTTTCCGACGTAATCTCTTTCCATAACTACGATGATCCGCAAAGTTTTCAGAGGCATTTGGAGTGGCTCTTGCAGTATCACCGCCCGGTTTTGTGTACCGAATACATGGCCCGGGGGAATCACAGCACGTTCGAAGGCACTCTGCCGGTTGCCAAAAAATATCGCGTGGCGGCGTATAACTGGGGCTTTGCAGCGGGAAAAACGCAGACATATCTGCCATGGGATTCCTGGAAAAATCCATACACGGATCGCCAGCCGGACGTCTGGTTCCATGAAATTTTTCGCACCGATGGCCAACCGTACAGCCAGACAGAGGTCGCTTTCCTCCGCGCCATACTGAAGGAGCCGGCCAAGTAAGCTCCCGCGAGGCAGGAACGCGCGTTTACCGCTGCTTGACCGCGCCCTTTTGTCCTCCGCCTCTTTCGCTGTAAACTAGATAGGTTGCGCCGTTGACCGGCCCAGTGCTTAGCGCGCCCCGGATATTACGTTCCACACGGCAAGGAGAAACCCCCATGGCAGTTGATGTGGTCATGCCCCAGATGGGCGAAAGCATCTTTGAAGGCACCATCACCAAATGGCTGAAGAAGCCCGGTGATAAAGTCGAGCGCGATGAACCGCTGTTTGAAATCTCTACCGATAAAGTGGACGCCGAAATTCCCTCACCCTCGGCGGGCGTTCTGCAGGAGATCAAGATTGCCGAAGGCCAAACCGTCCCCATTCAGACGGTGGTAGCGGTGATTGACGGCGCAGGATCGGCTGCTGCCGCTCCCACGAAATCGGCTGCACCTGCGCCTCCTGCAGCTGCTCCGGCTGCGGCGAAGACGTCTTCGCCAGCACCTCAAGCTCCGCCTTCTCCGGTCGCGCAACCCGCTGCTGCAACTTCCTCTGTTGCGAGTTCAGCGGCTGGAGCAGCCGAACGCGTGCACTCCTCGCCGCTGGTTCGCCGTTTGGCAAAAGAACATGGCATTGATCTTGGTGCCATTGATGGCACCGGCGCAGGTGGCCGCATTACCAAGCAAGACATCGAGTCGGTGATCGCCGGGCAATCCGGCGTGGCCCCTGCCACAATTACTTCGCAGGCGAATGGTTCCTCTGCCGCAGCCGCCTCGGCTCCGCCAATCGTGTCACGCCCAACTCCACCGCCACCCCCGGCTGCGGCTCCCCTTGCCGGTTCCGGCGCGCCTGCCGTGCATGGCAGCCAATATGTTCCAGCGTTGCAAATGGCCGTTCCGCGCGAACGCTTGTACTTTGGCGATTACGAAATTCAGCCGATGAGCATGATGCGCCAGAAAATTGCCGAGCACATGGTGGGCTCCAAACATGTTTCGCCCCACGTTTATTCCGTGGACGAAATCGACATGAGCAAAATCGTTTCCTTGCGCAACAAGGCGAAGGACGAATTCGAATCCCGCTACGGCACCAAACTCACCTACATGCCTTTCTTTGTTAAGGCGGTGGTCAACGGTTTGCGCGCCTATCCCACGCTGAATGCTTCGCTCGACGGTACCAACGTGGTCATCCACAAGGAAATCAATATTGGCATGGCGGTGGCGTTGGACTGGGGCCTGATCGTTCCGGTCATCAAGAACGCCGACGAGAAAAATATTTTGGGGATCCAGCGCAACATGAACGACCTGGCGGAACGCGCCCGCTCGAAGAAGCTCAAACCCGAAGAGGTTCAGGAAGGCACTTTCTCGATCACCAATCCGGGCGTTTTCGGCGGCTTGTTTGGCTTGCCGGTGATCAGCCAGCCCAATGTGGGGATTCTGGGATTGGGCGCGATTGAAAAGCGGCCGGTGGTGATCAACGATTCGATCGCGATCCGCTCGATGTGCTATGTCACGCTGAGCTACGACCATCGCGTTGTCGATGGCGCCATCGCTCACCAGTTTTTGCACAAGGTGAAAGAGACGCTGGAGAACTGGTCCGAACCGCTGGTGTAACAGTTCTCAGTAATCAGTTTTAAGTTCTAAGTAAGGACAAACCATTCAGGAACAGTCGACTGTTTGCAAGCTGCTGTTCTGCTTCCGGCGTATCTGTTCGATGGCGCGTAACATACGGGTTTATCGTAATGCTAAGGAAACCAATCAAGTAAGGGCCCAAGCATTCGCCCGCCGGCTATTCCTGTTTTGAACAGCCTCTCTGTCCGTTTTGGACTGCTCGCCATCCATTGCGCAATCTCTTTTGACACCAATACAAACACAAAGGCCCACTCTCCACGCAGTGGGCCTCGTCAGACGTTCATTAGCGCCAGCGATGCTTCTAGCGCTTCTTTTTCTTTGCCGGCTTCTTGGCAGCCTTCTTCGGCTTGGCCTTCGGCTTGGCCTTTGCCTTGGCTTTCTTGGCCATCTTTGCAGGAGCCGTCTTCTTCGCGGCTTTTTTCGGTGCAGCTTTTTTAGCAGCGGGTTTCTTGGCTGCCGGCTTTGGCGCAGCCTTGGGTGCTGGCTTCGGCGCGGGCTTCGCGGCCGGTTCCTCTTCGCCATCTTCGGCTGGCTCGTCTTCCACCAAGAGGATCTCTTCTTCTTCAATGGTGGTGCCTTCGGCTTCGCTGCCTAGTTCGTCATCATCTTCCAGGCGCGAAAGCTCGTCGTCTTCTTCAAACTGATCTTTTTCGAATTCCATCGTTTCCTCCCCCGGGGGCACATCCTTACCCTTGTTTCTTGGCACAATCCACCAGCCGGAGAAGAATACTCTCCGTCCCTGCAAATTTGTTATCCCACTCGGACGTGCTTGTCAAGAGTCCTGCGCACAACCCCCTCGAATTTTACGGCAACCCCTCGATGCTAGCCGCTTCTGCTGCTCAGTAATGTAAAAAATTTATTGCGGTGATGGCGACTTGCTCGCGCTTGCGGTGGTCTTCTTCTTGGTACTCGTTCGGGAACTGTGGCTCACCGTGTGGGTCTCCGGCGCGCCGCCCACCGTGTAGATTCGCAGGATCATCCCTCGGCTCACCTTCGGCGTCTTCAGGCCATTCCACTTGCGGATGTCTTCGGAAGTCACACTGAACTGGTCAGCCACCCCTCCCAGGGTATCTCCCTTGCGCACCCGGTAGCGCACCAGATGGCTCTTGGTCTCTTCGACCGGCCGGGCTGCCGGAATAATCAACTTCTCCCCTGGCGTCAATCCCGCGTTGCGTTCCAGGTCATTGGCCTCGGCGATCGACACCGCGGTCACTCGGTATTTCTTGGCAATCGAAGTCAGCGTCTCGCCCGATTCCACCCGGTGACGCCGCCAGCTCACCCACTTGTCCGGGGGAATATCCGCAATCTCAGCGGAAAACTTCTCCGACGTGCCCGCAGGCAGATGCAGCACAAAGTTCGGATCGTCCGGCGTAATCATGCGCAACAGCGAGGGGTTCAGCGCGCGTAAGGTGGAGACATCGACGTCAATCGTTTCTGCTACCAGCCGCAGGTCGATCGCCCGTCCCGGCTTCACCACATCCGTTTCCACTGGCGTGTCCGGTTCCACCACAATTCCGTAATGCGCCGCGTCTTTGGCTATCAGGGTCATGGCCAGAATGATGGGCACGTAATTCTGCGTTTCCCGCGGCAGAACGTTGCGTTTGTACAGCTCCCAGAAATCAGCGTAGCCCGTACGCTCAATCCCCTTCTGCACATTTCCAGGGCCGCAGTTATAGGCGGCAATCGCCAGATACCAGTCGCCGAACAGTCCATATAAATCACGAAGGTGCTGCGCCGCAGCCCGCGTGGCCATTTCCGGGTCCACCCGCTCGTCCACCCACCAGGTGCGCTTCAATCCGTACTCGTTCCCCCGCCATTGCATGAACTGCCAAATCCCACGGGCCCCGGCCCGGGACAGGGCCAGCGGTTGGAAAGCGCTTTCGGCTTGCGCCAGGTAGATCAAGTCCTGCGGCACGCCTTCTTCTCGCAACACGCGCGAGATCATTTCCTGATACTTGCCCTTGCGCCGCAATCCCGTCTCGACGATCAATCGCCCGCGCGGCGTCTGAAAGAAGTTCAAGTAGGAGACCACCACATCGTTCACGGTCAGCGGTAAATCGTGTGAAACGTTCTTAGCCGCTACCTCTGCCCGTTCTTTCAATTTCGGATCGACCGGAAAGGTCATCTCCGCCACTTCATCGATCGGCGCCGGGACCGCTGGCGCTTCCGTAAATCCGTCACCCGCGCGAAAAGCCTGCAGCTCGTACATGTAAACCGTATCGGTGACGTGATGGAAAAGCTCACTGAGTCGCGGGTCCCCGTTTGGGTCGTATCCGCTTTCCAGCATCCAGTCCACGGCATCGTCGAAATCACGCCGCGCCGCTTCCAGGTGTCCCGCCTTGAAGTTATTTTCCCCCGCCGCAAACTTCTCCTGCACCCGAACGATCAGGTAATCAACTCCTCCGGGCGTGGGCGCCTGTAACGAAATCCAAGTACCGGCCAGCACGTTTGGCGGAGGCAGCGTCCCCACCTCGGCCACCATCGGCTCCTGCGCTTTGACCGCTGCACGTGCGGGCGTTTGCCCCGGCACATGCGCCTGCGCTGGCTTCTTTCCAGCATCGTCGCAGCCGAACAACAGTGCTCCGAGAAGGAAACAGCATCCTCCTGCCGGCACCACGAACCGCCTCATAGCATTTTGACGCATCCTTCTATGGTATGTACCACATTGCACGCTGGTCAACGACCAGACCACGCCGCAGGTTGCGCATCGCGCACTCCCCAGCCTAAGCATCATCGTCCCCAAAACAAGTTCCGGAAAATTGGCCTTGACAGCGGAGAGGCGCTGCGTAATAGTAAACCGTATGGTTAACTATGCTGCCTCTCCCGTCCCTTCCGAATTCCTGCTCCAGATTCGCCACACCTTTGCCGCGCCGCGTCAGCGGGTCTTCAATGCCTGGGCCCGGTGCGAACAACTCGAACGCTGGATGTGCAAAGATGTCCCTTCCCACCAGGTCATCCACCATCAGCAGGACATTCGTCCCGGGGGTCGCTGGCGGATGGAAATTCGCGACGCCGCTAAGAATGAGGTGTACTGGGGCGAAGGCACATACCTTGAAGTCAAGCCTCCGGAGAAGATCGTGTTTACCTGGTCCTGGTTCAAGGAAGTGGCCGGCGCCGCCAACGTCGATATGCATCCTGGAAGTACCGTCAGCGAAGTTACCGTGGAATTTTTCGAGCGTGGCCAGCAGACCGAAATCGTCCTGACCCATCGCGGCCTGGGCTCAGAGAAAGTTCGCAAGGATCACGAAGGTGGCTGGACCGGTTGCCTCCGCGAACTGGAAAAAACTCTCTAGTCAGCCAGGCCACAGAATTCAACACGGGAGGGGAAAATGATTCGAAGAATTTTCCGCGCCGCAGCGATTCTTACCCTGTCGCTATCGATCCAGATTCTCCGCGGACAAGAGAGGCATCCGGCAACGAACTCTAGTCCTGCATTCGATCAGCTAAAGTCACTGGCCGGCACGTGGGAAGGCAAGAAGGGCAGCGGCGCACTGGTCAAGGTCACCTACGAAGTGGTCTCTAATGGTAGCGTGGTCATGGAGCGCATGCACCCCTCCAACGAAGCGGAAATGATCACCATGTATTCGCTGGATGGAAACCGTCTGGTGGCCACCCACTATTGCTCGATGGGCAATCAACCCACCCTGCAAACCGGAGCGCTTACCGGAGCAACCGGCAAATATGATTTTCATTACGTCACGGTTGCCGGAAGCAAGACTCCCGATGAAGGCCACATGGTTGCGCTTGGTCTGACTATTCCGGACAAAGCCCATTTGACCCAGGTCTGGACATTCGAAGACCACGGCAAATCAAATTCCGAAACTGTCGTGTACTCGCGAAGGCAATAGGCTTACGCCGCCACAGTTTTGACCAATTTCCGCGCGGCCAATCCAAACATCAACCGGGTAATTCCGGTCATCAACAGGTTCACTCCCAACAATATTCCAATCGCCCATACGCTGCTCGATGGCCAGTGAAACCAGATCAACCCGCCAAGCAACAAAGTGATCAGTCCATTGATTAACAACCAAACGGATCCACCACTTGTTCTGGTCTTGAAAAAAGCGATGATTTCCAGGACACCTTCAGCCAGGATGATTCCCGCCAATACCAGCGTCAACGTTCCTACGCCCACCAGCGGATGCGTCAAGAAATAAAATCCTCCGATCAGGTACACAACTCCGATCAACACTTGCCAGAACACCCGGCCCACTCCACCACCGCCAAAGGCCGAGACCAGATGGGCCACGCCGCCGAATATCAGCAGCCATCCAACCAATAGAGCCACCGCAATAGCCGCAACCATGGGCTCCGCAATGGCGATAATCCCCAAAATAATAAACAGCACCGCAAAACCGATATACCAGCCGGTAATTTTCTTGGCTGTTTCTGCCGGTCCCCGCAAACCTTGTGCCGGATTCGCTGTAACCATCACGCACCTCCAGGTTTAGATTTGATTTGCTGCATGGACACATCTCGCGGACTTGTCATCAGGGCGGAAACAGGCCCATTCTACTCTCATCTTTTTTGCAACCCTACAAATTCTTTCTCGCTCGCCGGCCGTGTTCGCCGCTGCTTCGCTTCCGCAAACAACCTCCTTGACGTTCAGCCCTACAAGCCCGAGTATCGCCTTTGGCAATTTGCAGGCATAGTTATCTCTCTGGCCCAGGAGCTTTCCCAATGAGACGTGTTCCCTCTTGCGCACCAAAATTCAGCCCAGATTTCCGCGCTCTCCTTGCAAGAATGGCTGGTGTCATTCTTGTGGTATTTTTCTGCGCATACTCCGCGCTTCCTGCCTTTGCCGCCGATGATCTAAAGCCGCTACAAGTTTTCTTTATTGACGTGGAGGGTGGCCAGGCCACCTTGTTTGTCACCCCCGATGGCCAATCGCTGTTGATCGATACCGGGTGGCCCGGCAACGAAGGGCGAGATGCCGATCGCATTGTAGCCATCGCCAAGAAAGCTGGGCTCACCAGAATCAATTACGTGCTGATCACCCACTACCACATGGATCATGTCGGCGGGCTGCCGCAATTAGTCGCGCGTATTCCCGTCGACACTTTTATCGACCACGGCCCGAACCGTGAACCGAATGACGCAGAGACCAACAAGGTTTGGGAGGCCTATCAGCAACTCCTCGCCAGCAATAAATTTGAGCGCCTCACCGTAAAGCCGGGAGACATTCTGCCCGTGCCACGCATGCATGCCACGGTGGTCAGTTCCGATGGCGCTCTGATCCAGACCCCACTACCGGGGGCTGGCGACCCTAATCCCGCCTGCAAAGAATCGGAAACCCGGCCGGTGGATCCGACCGAAAATGCGCGGTCCTTAGGCATATTTATCGAGTTCGGCAATCTGAGAATACTGGATTTGGGCGATCTCACCTGGGAAAAGGAAATGCAACTCATGTGCCCGGTAAACAAATTGGGCAAGGTGGGCATCTACATCGTCTCTCATCACGGGTGGGAACAGAGCGGAAGTCCCGCCCTGGTTCATGGGATCGAGTCGCGCGTTGCCATCATGGACAATGGCGCGAAGAAAGGCGGCTCACCTTCTTCGTGGGAAATTATCAAGCACTCTTCCCATCTCGAAGATATCTGGCAACTGCATTTCTCCATCGAGGGCGGCAAAGCTCACAATACCGCCGAGGAATTCATCGCCAATCCTGACGGTCCCGACGCCGGCAATTATCTCGAATTGACGGGAAATTCAGATGGCAGCTTCGCGGTGTTCAATTCTCGCACCGGCAAGACGAAACGGTACGGTAAGTAAATATTCCGCGCCGGCTATAGGAAGCTCAGCGCGATAGTTTGACGACCCAGGAGTTGCCGGATGATATCCAATCTGTGGTCTTTCCTGTTCTACTTCTGGTTTGCACTGGAAATCGTAATCGCTGTTGCAACGCGTACCAAACAAAGCAGTGGCAAAGTTCGTGACCGCGGATCGCAGTTGATTCTATGGATTGTGATTATCGCTTCGATCACCGCATGCGAATGGCTCCGGCACATCTTGCCGCCAAACATCTTTGGCGGCGCGCACTGGTTGCGCTTGGTCGGCTTCCTGTTGCTGGCGGGCGGACTGATCATTCGCTGCATAGCCATCGTCACTCTTGGCAAGTCCTTTAGCGCGAATGTAGCGATTCGCGAGACACAGACGATCAAGCGAACTGGCTTGTACCGCTTTGTCCGCCATCCCTCCTATCTCGGCATGGTCATCATTTTTCTGGCGATCGGGGTTCACTCTCGCAATTGGCTTTGTCTCGCGATAGCCTTATTGCCGACAACTGCGGCGCTACTTTATCGGATCCACGTTGAGGAAGCGGCTTTGCGAGATGCTTTTGGCGACGAATACGCCGCATACATCTCAACTACCAAGCGCCTTATCCCTGGGGTTTATTAATTTTAGTGGCTATGTTACGGGATGGTTTTTTCGCGTTCGCTCCAGTGCCCGACGATCTCGCGCACCACTTTATCTCCAACCTTCTCGGCCGCCTCTAGCGCCGGAAAATACGCCGAATAATTTCCCGATACCATCGACTGCAAACTCTCCGCCACATTTGCGTCGGGCGGTTCCCGGTCATAATTGCTTACCGTGCGCAGCACCAGAACGCGTTTAAAATCCGCGCGCCCCGCTCGGTCGAGAAATTTCAGAGCCTGCAAAGTCCCTGAATCTTCCATCGCGCACACCATGTAATTCCCTTTTCCCTGGGTGTAGTAGCTCGTCCAGGCGTTTGCCCACTCATCCATTTTCGAGCCATGCCAGAACGTGCTGGATGAAAGCTCGGCTCCCAATGCGACGAATGGCGGCTTTATCGCATTAGGAAATCTTGCGAACCGCGCCCGCGATTTCCGCAGCGAATCGGAATCTTCAAGCGGTAAATCTTTCGTCAATTGCACCGCCCACGCGGCGAGTCGCGCATTTAACGCATACACTTGACCGAAATCATCGTTCGCCGGCAATTCATAGGGTGTCCCTTTCCTCAGCGGCACGTATCCGGTGGGCCAGCTTTGCGGAATCTGCCGCGCGTCAATTTCGTACGCCAGATCACCGTCCACCACTTGATCGATCCAGACCGCTGATCCTAGCGAAACATCCGCGGGATCTCCCCCGCCAATCCCTGCGACAACCCAGTACGCTTTTGACAAATCAAAACGCGGATCCAATCCCACCGCCATCACCGTTGCCGCGGCTTTTGCGGTGCCAACGCCCGTCAGAATCCCCAGCACACCCTCTTTGTTCAGCCGCACGTGGTGATAGGCGCCGGGCAGCGGAAGAATCTGGTCCAGATGTTCGCGCTCAACCCACAGTTGATACTCTCCTGGCGCGTCTCCGGTATCTTCTCCCCGCTCGAACATCGTCACTATCACGACTTTGATGGGAATCGGCTCTGCGTTTGACGCGGTCTGCGCCTGTCCCGCAAGAGGAGAGCCTGCCATGAACAAGAAAATCTGCAATAACCGCACGAATGAACATCTCAAGGCTGTCTCCTTATTGACCTGCCTGATATGCTTTCCAACCAGTGAAGCAAGACTATCTCACAACAACACCGAAGCGAGACCGAATGCATCCGCAAAATGTCGATAGCAATAAACTGAAAATGAGCTGTGAAAGAACCAGACCCGCCGCAAAAGTCTGCTGCGTCTTCCTTTTTGTGCTTTATCTTTCCGCTTCCGTCGGCGCACAGACCGCGACCCCGCAAATTTCCACGAATGGAAACGCGCTGGAAAAACGTGCTGATCTAAATTTGGAAACAGCCAAGACCAATCCGCTTGCGCTTCGCCATTTTCTTTTCGGAATGCCCAAGGGCGCTGATCTTCATAATCATTTAGCAGGTGCGGTTTACGCGGAATCCTGGATACGTGTCGCCGCGGAAACAAATCTTTGTGTCGATCCCCTTGCTCATTCGCTCTCGCAACCGCAAAATGCCGGTTCTTGCGCCAGCGGCCAGGTTCCCGCCACCGAGGCGCTCAAAAATCAATCTCTCTATGACGCGCTGATCGATGCCTTCTCCATGCGCAGCTTTGTGCCTTCCACTGGCATCAGCGGACACGATCACTTTTTCTCTACATTTGAGAAATTCCAGGAAGCCTATTTTCTTCGCCTCGGTGAATATGTGGATGAAGTCGCTTCCCGTGCGGCCGCACAGAACGAGCAATATCTCGAGTTGATGCACACACCTTCCTATGCTCATACTGCTGCGATTGCCCACGAAATCGGCTGGAAAGATGACCTCGCTGCCCTGCGTGAGCAAATTCTGAAGCGCGGCATCAGCGACGACATTACTCATGCAAAGGGAGAGCTTGATCAAACGGAAGAAATTCGCCATCAGCGTGAACACTGTGGACAACCCAATGCCACCGCAGCCTGCGAGGTCCAAATCCGGTATCTCTGCCAGGTCTTACGTGGCTTTCCCAAGGAAATTGTTTTTAGCCAGACACTTTTCTGCTTTGAACTTGCCACGATCGATCCGCGCTACGTGGGAATCAATTTCGTGATGCCCGAAGATGCCTACATTGCCATGACCGATTACACGCTGCAAATGCGCATGGTCGCTTTCCTCCACAATCTTTATCCCAAGGTGCACATTAGTTTGCACGCTGGCGAAATAGCGCCCGGCCTCGTCCCCTACGAAGGCCTCTGTTGCCACATTCGTCTGGCGGTCGAGCAGGCTCATGCCGAACGTATCGGTCATGGCGTCGATGTAATGTATGAAGAGCGCCCGCACGAACTGCTGAGGGAAATGGCCGCAAAGCACGTAATGGTGGAAATTAACCTCACCAGCAATGACATCATTCTGGGGGTCAGCGGCAACGAAGACCCTCTCCCGATCTACAGGCAATTTCATGTGCCAGTGGCCCTGTCCACCGACGACGAAGGAGTTTCCCGCATTGATCTCACCCATGAATATGTTCGAGCGGTGGACACTTACGGATTCAGCTACGCAGATTTGAAGCAAATGGTTCGCACTGGCATGGAGCACACGTTTCTTCCCGGCTCAAGCCTCTGGGCTACTCCGGATGATTTCGCTCACGCGGTTGCGTCATGTTCTCGCGATTCTCTTGGTGTGGAAAAACCTTCCCCTCGTTGCAAAGACTTTCTCAACTCCAACGAAAAGGCGAACGCACAATGGGAGTTGGAGCGCCGTTTCAAATCATTTGAATCCTCGCTCTGAGGCAAGAATCAATAGGCGTAAGGACATGGCCGAACAGGAGCGGTGTCTTCACGATAAGCATGTACTTCGGGGCGTTTGGCCTGTTCGGAAATGCGATGCAACACTTCCGTCAATAGCAATTGACGGCGAGCGAGCAGTTCTTTTCGGCGCGCACCTACGCGCGGCAATTCACGCAGTGCTTGCACGAACGAACTCCATGTTTCCCAACGCAGCACGAACGGATCAACCATCAATTTCACCAGCAACATCCCTGCGTGCTGCATAAATTGGCCCGCCGTATCGAGATGCATCCAGTGCGCCCACAGGCGATTTCGTTCATACACTGCATGAACTCGCCGCCTGCGGAACCGTGATCCAATCGTAGCGGATCGCGCGTGCCAGATTGCGCTGCGCGGTTCGTAAATCGTCGCAAAACCTTGCTTCCACGCCTTAATGCCGATCTCCACATCTTCCCAGCCATACGGCGCGAACAATTCTTCAAAGCCACCGACCGCCAGAAATTTCTCTCGATCGTAAATTGTGGAACAGCCATTTCCCCAGAACGTGAGATATGGCTCCCGGGTCGGTGGTTCCGACTCCCGCACGAAGTAACGCTCATGCACGCCGAGAAATCCGCGGCGGAACTCCCCATACTGGCCCCCTCCAATGAGCAGGCCAGTCGCCGCGTCGTAAACCTGGCCAACTACCCCAAATACCGGGGGATCCGCAAAGTGTTCAATCAGCGGGCAGAGCGTATTTGGTTCAAGCGCCACATCATTGTTCAGCACATAGACCCACGCGTATTTCGCAGCCCGCACACCGCGATTGACGGTGGGTGAAAAGCCTCGCCGGGGCGTTGCCGTTTCGAAACGAACCGTTGGATAGTTTTCACCGAGCCATGCGGCCGTATCATCGCTGCTGTCATCATCCGCGATCAGCACTTCCGCGGGTAAAGAAGTTGCGGACTGAAATGCCGCAACCGATTCCATCACGCTCGGAAGAAACTTTTGCAATAGCGGTCTGCCGTTCCAACTGGGAATCACCACACTGATCCCCGGCGGCGCTGAATGATCTATTCGCAAAGTGCTTTTAGCATAAGGGGAAAAGCCCTGAATGAACACTCAGGCCCATCCTTGACGGGATAGGTGGTGGGAGGGAGCGAAACTGCCATATTTTGCACAATTTTGGTGCAATGGATGGAGAATACCTTCGCACCCACTGCCCGCACACAGAGAACACAACAAATTCCACTCGATTGCGTTATACGTTCATGCCAACTGGTGTGATGCGGTCCAACTTCCCACAACGCCGTTCATTCTGGCCAGTGACCTCCTCGAACGCGCGTTTCTGGCCGGTTTCCGAGTGCACGTCCTTTCAGGCAAGTGGAATTAGCTCGGGCCTCAGATGAGTCGGCTCCTGGACTTGAAACTAGCTGCGCGGGCGCAGCGCCCACCCCAGCATCAGGAGACCGCTAGCCGCGATCCAGCTACCGGCGACGCGAACAATAATGAAGGCCCACTGACGCCGCAGGGGAATAACAAAGGAAGTGAAAATCGCGATCACCACGCAAACGGCAAGCGCCAATCCT
>DASXIT010000098.1:0-7692 GCA_036497825.1 Candidatus Acidiferrum sp. | reverse complement strand
ATCGAAAATATGTGTTTTGAGGTCATACGTTTTTCTCGGATAAAATTAAACCCCGCGATTTCAGGAAAAGTTTCGCTAAAAATGAGAGAAAAGCGAATCGCCGTAAAGATAAACGCGGCCCGACAGGCTGCCGTTCGGTCGCCTGTGGTACGGCGAGCCAAACGCAGTCAGCAACGCTATCGGATACGCGGAGCATCGTAGCCGCTCACATGATGCCGTGATCCGCGTTTACGATGAGGCTGGCAACGGGATCGGCACTCAAGAGCACGAGCGCAAGTTCAAAGAGCCGTAGCAGGGATCATGTTCTTGTGGGCGAAACAAACATTCCATCGTTTTCCCAAACAAAACAGACGCGGAAATAATCGTTAACTCCCACATCGGGAGAGTGTAGCGCGGCTGGAATACATTCAGAACGCAATTTGCGAGCATCATGAACAACCCGAGCAGCGTTAATGCCACAGCATACGAAGAGATGGCCGCAACCTCTTCCTTACGCATCTTCGCCAGAACAGCAAGCAAGACGAGATTTACGCAACAGAAGAATAAAAAAGTCCCGTAACTGAAATTCTTGGGACGATGGAAGTAAGAGTGTTTCTTGAAAATAGCCATGATTTGGGCGGCGCTTTTGTCGCGAAACATCAACAGCGCTGCCTGATCAGGTACAAGCTCAGGGTAAAAAAAGTAACGCGTTGTGTCAGCAAAGAGTTCCCTCACGGCACTCGGGATCGTCGCCTCCTGGGATCTTTTGAAATCTGTCGCGACCGCGCTTAGGAATATCTTCTTTGGTGGACAAAGAAATGCCCGCACCGTGCGGTTGAGCACAAGATAAAATTTTTCTTCTCGCGGATCCGTTTGTGGTGGAAAAAGCCATGCTTGTGCCTCGTTCTTAAAGGCCATCACGTCCCAATTCGAAGTTCCGTCTGGGAAAGCGTCACGCAGTAGTGAAATGACCTTTTTAACATCTGCGGAGTCAGTATTTTTGGCCACCTTGTCGAGCAACTGGTTTCGCTTTTCAGCAGGAAGCCCTGCGAGAAATTTGAGTCGAAACAAAAACGTGAAACCGACTGTGGAGTGGTAAGGTATTTGAACGACGCGGCACAACCCCCGTAAAGAAACGTTCGCAAGGCCGATGCAGCTAATACCGACGGCGACAGCGACTGTTCCTTTTTGCAAGGCCTGTCTCGCCTGTAACCGTCGCCACCGGCCGAGTAAGTGAGATCGAGCGAATGGGATCATGATTAACCGGTGTGCGCTCAACAGGAAGAATGTGAGCGGCATCAGCCCAGCTAGAGTAGCGTTGACGTGCCGGGCCAAGATACAAAGCCATACAAGAATACCCAAAAGAAGCCATTCTTTCCCCGGAACCCTTCGGGAATGACGAATAATTCTCATTCCCACTGCCCCGACCAGGAGCAGGAGGATCATACCAAGTGTTTCGGAGCCTACGCAATGCGCAAAAGTGTAAAAAAGTGGATTAGCCCACCACAAGAGAGCTAGCGTGAGGCGAACCCAGAACAATCGAGTCGCTACAGCGATCAGATAGAATGCGGCGGAGCAAAGCGCCGCATGTTGTGAAAGGAGCAGTAGGAACACGCCCAAGTCAGTCAAGATCGGATGATTAAAAAAAGCAGCCGCTGAAAATGGAGTGCCTGCTCTTACACAGTCTATGGCGTATCCGAAGTAGAGCGGAATTCGCGCGACGAAACAGTAGAGCGGGCCCCACTGTAGGATCGTTGCCGGTCCGGCTGGCTGTGTGACTTGGACATAAGCGTCGACGCCTCTCCAGAGCGGCGGGATCACGCTCAACATCCAGATCGACGGTGTGAGCAGAACAGCACCGAGGACTGTTGCTGCAGCAAACCTAAGCAGCCGGGGTCTTGTGCTCGTCCAACTTCTGAGACGATAAAATACCCGGAGCCACATCCTCCTGTAAAGTCGCTTAAGCTGCAGCATCAGACGACCTCGACAAAAAGTCGGTCCGCATCTGCTCATCCACGGCCAGGAGCAACGGTTCGTCAAGACAACTCTCCGGCAATGTAAATGGACAGATGTGACTAGGCGCTTTCGCGTTTCCGCGCCAGAGATGTCATCGTTTATTCACAGCATCGTTGCGGTGTATGTTTCGTACTGGGATGCTTTGGCCTCGTCCTGTAATTCATCTTCGCAGTTACCGAAGTTTTCCGCGGCCCGCTCTTTTTGAGACGCCATGCCGTGGCAATTCAGCTACGCAAAGTTTTACAGCCGCTCACATGATGCTGTGATCCGCGTTTACGATGCGGAGTGCAACCTCATCGAGACGCACGAGCACAAGGGCGATTTCAAAGAGTGGTGAGCGTGGGCCGAAACAAAAAGCCGCCACACGGTGAAGCGTGACGGCTGATTGTGAAATGCTGCTGCTTGTTAGGCTTTGCTGATTTGTTGGCGGCTTATTTGCGGTGCAGGTTTGTCCACTTCCAGGTCGGCTTACAAGCCTTCCACGACGAACCCGTGTATCACATTGCCCCCGTCAATATACTCTCCCGTGATCGCTCCCGGGTTGTTGTTGCCCAAGGGGATGGTGCCCTGGCCTGGGCCTGTGCCCGCGCTCGGAACATCGAACAAGCTGAAGCTGCCTTGGTTATCGCGCAGGAAGCCGCGATTCACGTTGCTTGCGTCGATGTACTGTCCCGTGATCGCTCCCTGGGTGTTGTTGCTTTCAGGGAGGGTGCCCTGGCCTGCCCCTGTGCCCGCGCTCGGAACATCGAACGTGCTGAATGTGCCCTGGCTAGATCGGACGAAGCCGTGAAGCACACCTTCTATGTCGACAAAGACTCCTTCGATCTCGCCGCTCAGAGTGAGGCCTACGCCGAATGTGCCGTTGCCGTCGCCGGTCATGTCAGCGCCCGGGGCATCGAACGAAGTGATGGTGCCGTCGAGAGCGCGCACGAAGCCGTGACCGACGAAGTTTGCGTCGAAGTAGAATCCCGTGATTTCGCCCAGCGCATCGATGGCGTTGGGGTTGGTAAATATGGAGCCCGTGGGATCGAACTCGGTGATGACGCCGTTAGGAGCGCGCACGAAGCCGTGCTGTACTGAGCTCGCGTCCACGTAGAATCCGGTAATCGCGCCTGCCGGGTTGATGCCCATTGGAGTGATTTGTGAGGGGAAGGTCCCCTGGGGAAACGGTCCTGTGCCCGCGTCCGGAGCATCGATCTGGGTGAAGGTGCCGTTAGAAGCACGCACGTAGCCGTGACATTGGGCGCTATTGTCGGTGTAAAATCCGGTGATTGTCCCCGCCGGGTTGATTGCGTAGGCACGCGTACCCTGGCCGTTCCCGATGGTGCCACACGATGTTGAACAAGTGCCCGCGCCCGGATCGTCGAAGATGGTAAAGGTCCCGTTGGGAGCGCGCAGGAATCCGTGCCGGGCAGCGTTGACGTCCCGGGTGAATCCCGTAATCGCCCCTGAAGGGTTGATGCCACTAGGGAAGGTGCCCAGGCCTGCCTCTGTCCCCGCGCCCGGTGCATCGAACGTGGTGATGGTCGGCGGTCCGCCAGCATTCACAGAAAGGCCCAGGCCCAAGGTGTAGAGGACCAGGCACAGCGCCATTGGTAGACGCGGGTAAACGTTGGACGTGCAAACAGATTTACAGATTTTGGTGAGAGTGTTGGTTTTCATAGGATTCGTTGTGATGAACAATGTTTTGACTGAACATTGCATTCATTGGAAAGAGGCTAGCAATAACCAGATCGCGCAAAAAAGGCTGACCAGTTTCGCTGGTCGCGGGAACAAAGGGCTTTGAGCTACGCAGCATCCGAGAATTGTGCATCGCCCGCAGATGCTAGCGCAATTCAATCGGTCACGCCCTCGGATATGTTCACTTGGGCAGGGCCAGATGTACGTCTGACATGCCAATCGGCGCGCACTGGGATTGAAAACAAATGGTTCGCTCTTACGGGCCGTGTCGTTACGGTGAAAGTTGAAGCAGACGGCGACCTACGTATTGCCCTTCAAGATGCGACCAGTGACAAGCCGGGAATTGTTGTCTGTGAGGTTCCGGCAAAACCGGAGTGGTGTGAAATTCGCAAGATTGTATTTGGCTGGACGCAGGTCCAGTTTCCGTTTCGCGTCCGATCTGGTAGAAAATTGAAAGCCTTTCAGCCGAACTGGGTGGAGTTTGGGCTGGGTTTCAGCGGTGGATTGTGAAGGGCGAACGATCTGGATTGCGGACGCAAATCGCGGCGACGGAAAGCGTTTCGTTGTGCACGCCGATGAAATGCTGACTGCGTTTGTCGAACTAGAATCGGCGATTCGCGCGCTTTCCGCGAATTGATTTGACAGGTTGGGAGATTTTTGCCAAACTCGGCGTCGTTAAAAGGGCAAGCGGGCTGGAGATCGAATATCGAATCTACCGATTGCGAGAAGTTAGAATGCCAGTCAGGCGCAGGTTGATGTGAAAGAGCAATCTAAGCAGCGAATCCGAGCGCATCTTCTTCGAGGCGCCTTTTACCTGCTCCTGCTCCTAACCATCTGCTTGATTCCATTTGCGCTGGGGCGAAACAGCGGCAAGCCAAGTAGGCAATTCCAAAAAGCGCCCGGCCAGCCGCAATCGATCACGTCTCCTGGCAGCTCTCAGTTCGCGGCCGTGCCTGCGATCCGAAAGAACCGAACGCTGACGTTTGCGGATCGCGTCGCATATCAGCGGGCGATCGAAGAAGTTTACTGGCGACATCGCATCTGGCCAAAAGAACGCCCCGATCCCGAGCCTTCGTTCGATGAAGTAATGCCTTCTGCGCAGTTGGAAAAAAAAGTCGAAGATTATCTGCGCAGCTCGCAACCATTGGAGAATTGCTGGCAACAGCCGCTTAGCGCCGAGCAATTGCAGGCTGAGATGGAGCGCATGGCACAGCACACCTAACAGCCCGAGGTCCTGCGCGAACTCTTTGAAGCACTCGGCAACGATCCTTTTGTCATCGCGGAGTGTCTAGCCCGGCAGGTATTAACCGAGCGTTCGATTGCGGATTTGTCAGCGCAAGACAAAACAGGACGCTTTCAGTCTTGGCGGACCAAAGAGCTGCGTACCATGTCGGTGGCAACAACATTAGGAGACGTGGCTTACTCTCTTCCGAGCATTTCCGAAGGGGATCCTCCATGCACTATCGATATGTGGACAGCCACCAGCACCACCGGCGCGCCCGTTGGCCGAGCATTTCACACGGCGGTGTGGACTGGCAGCGAAATGATCGTCTGAGGCGGCTTTTTTAATGATGGGAGCGAGCACGTCTTAAACACCGGCGGCAGATATAATCCCAGCACCGATAGTTGGACAGCTACCACCACGACCGGCGCGCCTGCCGCCCGAGAATTTCACACGGCGGTGTGGACTGGCAGCGAAATGATCGTGTGGGGCGGATTTAACGGGAGCGTTTTTAACACCGGCTGGAGATACAATCCGAGCACCGACAGTTGGACAGCCACCAGCACCACCAACGCGCCTGCTGCGCGATTCAACCACACGGCGGTGTGGACTGGCAGTGAAATGATCGTCTGGGGCGGATATAACGGCAGCACCTTTTTTAACACCGGTGGCAGATATAATCCTAATACCGACAGTTGGACAGCCACCAGCACCAGCAGCGCGCCCGCTCCTCGAATAAATCACACAGCGGTGTGGACCGGCAGCGAAATGATCGTCTGGGGCGGACTTAACGTCAGCACCGATTTGAACACCGGCGGCAGATACAATCCCAGTACCGACAGTTGGACAGCCACCACCACCACCAGCGCGCCCGTTGCCCGAGAGGTTCAAACGGCGGTGTGGACCGGCATCGAAATGATCGTCTGGAGCGGATATGACGGCTTCACCTTTTTTAACACCGGCGGCAGATATAATCCCAGCACCGACAGTTGGACAGCCACCAGCACCACCGGCGTGCCAGCTGCCCGAATATATCACACGGCAGTCTGGACCAGCAGCCAAATGATCGTCTGGGGCGGAACTGATGATAGTACCAGCTATTTTAACACAGGCGGAAGATACTGCGCGGCTGCACCTACTCCAACGCCCACGCCAACGTGTGGCACCAGCCTCGGGTCGCATGTATTTGGTCAAGCAGTCAATAACTCCAGTGTGTCGACGCCTGCTATGTCTGTCGCGACAGGTAGCTCGATTTACGTCGCTGTTTCAGTTGGCGGATCCCAGACAGTGACATCAGTCATAGACAACGAGGGCAATAGTTACGCAAGAGCGACGAGTACATCCGTTGGTTCGATTGACACTGAGATTTGGTATAAAGATAACGTAGCTGCAAATGCAAATCTAATGGTGACGGCAACCTTTACTGGAATCACGGATGCGACGATAGAAGCAGTTGAGATACAAGGAGCAGCGAATCCTTCGCTCGACACCAATGGAACGAACACAGGTCATTCATTGATTGCAAGCGCCAGTGCTATTTCAACCTTTGCCAATGACTTCGCTTTGTTGTCAGTCGTCACGTCGAACAACGGCAATCAATCTTTCACGGCGGTTCCTCCGGATTTCGTGATCGATGCGATGCCAGTGCCTGCACCGCCAGGCCAAAGCATTGCCGGTGCTGATCTGGGCGAACAACTTGGAGCGACCGGCTCTTACACGCTTTCAGCAAACATCACGGGTGCCGACGCGGCTGTAGATTGGGCAGCTGCGGTCGTAACGATTAAATCAGGCAATTGCAGCGGAAGTCCGACGCCGACCCCAACAGCCACTTCGACGGCTACAGCCACATTTACCCCAACGCCTACCGCCACAGCTACGTTTACCCCGACGGCAACGGCCACAGCGACGGCGACAGCTACTGCTACGGCGACGGCCACCTTTACGCCTACTGCAACGGCCACGGCTACGGCGACCTCGACGCCAACGGCTACGGTAGCGCCGCGTCCCACGCCGACGCCCAGACCGCGTCCGACGCCCCCCCCGCGCCCATAAGCTCGAGCTGTTAGTTGGTTAGATTCGGGAACTCGCGAGCTTTTGCTCGCGAGTTCCTGTTTGTGAATTGGAACGTACAGTCCTATTCTACGAGCCCAGCGGCTTTCGCCCGATTATCACTGCGCCGGGCACAGGCACACGTTCGTGTACGAACGCCAGCGATAGTTCATACGCAAGCTTCAGCGGCACATCCATGGCTACTTCGCGTATTGCGGACGCAATGGCCTTACTGTGGTCGGCGATTCCCAGCCTGCAGCCTGGACATCGTTTTCTGCTGCGCCAACAGGTAAAGCCGCCGCACGATTCAAGACGGGACTCCAGTCTTGATGTCATTGGGCCCTTTCGCAGACCGGGATCTGCGGGCCGCTTTCATCTAGCGGGGCGGCCCAGGTGATTTCCCCTACGGTTCTTTGAAATCGTCCTTGTGCTCGTGTGTCTCGATCACGTTGCCAGCTTCATCGTAAACGCGAATCACAGCATGATGTGAGCGGATGTAGAACTTCGCGTAGCCGATTGCATCATTCATCGCATTTGTTCCGGTGTACCACAGCGCGCCGAATGGCAGGCGAGGATGAGCTTCGCGATTTAATTGCTGCGGTCCTGGCGTAACCTCTGATAGCATTTTACGCAGTAAAAAGGAGAGGGAGCGCGTGAGCGACTCTCCCGCAATGATCAGCGCACCCAGACTTTGCCCAAAGTGCGGGTCGGAAATCCCGTCTGACGCGCCATTGAAAGGCAGGTTT
>DASXIT010000097.1:0-1747 GCA_036497825.1 Candidatus Acidiferrum sp. | reverse complement strand
CTACGATACGGCAGATGAGGTCGCTGCTGGCAACCGCATCGTTTGTGTGGGCGACTGGTTCGGTATAACTCAAGTCCGCTGATGGGGGCTTTGTGCCACTAACCTGGTTGCTTCCTCGCGCAGAAGCCGGTCGATTCCGAGGTCAGAGGACATCAAACAGCACATTCAGCGCTCTTTCGCCACGATTCACGAGTTCCTTCATCGCCAGCTCGGAATCCCCGACCATACCGGCACCAACGCTCTTCAAGAAGCGGTCATAGCGAAGCTTTCCGCGCGCGACGGCCTGATTGTACGCATCCTGCGGCGGCTCCGCCAGACAGGTGAGAAGAGTCTTGACCATTGCGTCCACAAAAGCAAACAGGGCCTGCTGCCCAAGACGAACGCTGCGAATCTCACGCGCCATACGGTCCAAACTGGCAGCGATTCGATCTTCAGCCTCCTGGAGTCCGCTATCTCGCCCGGCCAGTTCGCGTTCGACCGCGCTACGGATGAATGCACTTGGACTTGAGAAGCCTCCGTCTTTGATCGCGCGGTCGATCTTTTTATTGAACTCCTGATCGAATCGGGCGGAAAGAACCACTACCTTCTGTTTTGCCATCTCGGCGCTCCTAACCTGTACGCCTTTGATTTCAAGAGTCGTGACAGCGCGTAAACAAATGTCTACAAAACGCCAAAAACGTAGACGCCGGAAATCCTTGGGATGGCATTAGTTAAGTCTGAAAGCGCCAACGACTGTAGACAATCCTTTATGTTCCACTACCCGTCTGCGTTGTTTTGTGTTGGGCTTTAAATGAAAATGATTTGGTAAAGAACTGCAACATTTTGAAACTCATGCTTAGCTTGGCTGGGCGTTTGAAACATTCCGGAAAAATAGCCGGAAAAGGATGAAAGTGTCTGCCAGCGCACTCGTTTCTCGCGGCCTGGACACAGCTTGGGTTATGAGCGTAGGGTAAATGGGGGTCTATTGGGGGCCCGTTGTTTTTAGCAGGCTCAGATTTGCAACTCGCCGGTGCACGACAGGACAAAGCAACAAAATGTGCCTTCATTGTGTAGGTGGGGGTCGAACCTTGGATGGCAACGGGGGTGTGGAAGTTGCAGATTCTACGTTGCTCTTGATGCCAAACTTGCCATCGCTGCCATCGACCATTGCACGCTAGCACGGGCATGAAGTTCTAGCCGGCCCTTACCGAGGCTCGCGCAAGATTGGTGGGAGCGATTGTGTGATACAAGCCAATGGGTCGGCGAATACACGAAGTGGATTCCAGAACCGGCACGTTTCTCGGTCTTCGCATCAGGCCAGTGTGTTGGGTTTATCTGGGTCAACAGCAGCCGGATGAGCGGCTTTCGTGGCAGCCAAAACTTTCGCCGCTCCGGCGCCGTCAACGATCCCAGAGGCTAAGCTGGATCGGTCGCTTTCGAAACTATGAACCGGCAACGTCAGAAACCCCGTTGACGTGCGAGCCAGATCCCGTTGTACATGTTCTTCTGTACAATCGGCCCCGAGATTCCTGCGAATATATCGAATGCCGGGAATGTTGCGGTGGGTTGTTTCAGAAACTTGTGTGAAAAGGAGAGCCCGGCGAGCACCGGGCCGATCATCATTGGCGCTGGCAAGCCTTTTGAAATCGAAAACTTAAAGGAATGCCGTACAGCGCTGGGCATTGCGAACTCGGCGACGAATCTGGTCAGGGCTCAATTCCAAATCGCAATCGCGCAGGAAAAGCGGAAAGTTCGAGATGTCTTTCGA
>DASXIT010000096.1:0-7639 GCA_036497825.1 Candidatus Acidiferrum sp. | reverse complement strand
GTTCATCGACACCATCGCTAGAATAAAAAGGCCAAAAAATACCTCACGAGCGCGGCGTTTTGCCAGCAGTTTTTCCATCCAGGAACCCACGAGGCGTTCCAAAGTGACATTGATCAAGATAAAGAGCGCACAGACCAGCAGCAGGACGGGGACGATACTGATGCGTGCAACGGTTGCCGCGACCAGCATGGAAGCGATCCAGCAGATGGAAGAGATGGCTGCGAAATCGGCAAACCCGTATCCCAATCCAAGTAAATAAAAAACCTTCAGGCTCAACGGGAAACGCAATAGATTCGTAAATTCGAAATTGGCACCAAATCCAACCACGAAAATCGGAAATACCTGCCACCAGAAAAAAAGCGCCCAGAATAGCAACGCCATCCAGCTGGTCCGCCCGGTCGTCAGGAAAAAATAAGTTCCGATATAAAATGCTACGCATAAACCGATGACCAATAACCCGCTGGCTACTGCGGCCGCGATCATGCCAATCAAATCCCATCGGCTGTTCTTTTGCCGCATGCTGTTCTTCAGCAAGCCCCAGCGAAGGCCGGCTACCAGTTTCAGCTGTTCGACGATTCCGGGAAGTGGAGCTAGGTCAGCCAAGTCAGTTCCTCAAGGCTAGATTGTTCTCCGCCGCTTTTTCCCACGATGGACAAAAATATTTCTTCCAACGTTTTCTTTTCGCCTTCGACGCCTGGTACGCCAGAGCGCAATTCTTCGAGTGAACCCTGGGCAACCAGTTGCCCCTTGTGAATGATCGCCACATGGCTGCAAAGCCGCTCCACAATCTCCAGCACATGTGAGGTCAAGAAGATGGTTACACCACGTTCGGTCATTCTTCCCAGCAGCGCTTTCAGTGCACCGGCAGCCAAGGCATCTACTCCCTCAAACGGTTCATCCAGAAATAGGATTCGCGGGCCATGAATCACCGCTGCAGCCAAAGCCAATTTTTTCTGCATGCCATGCGAGTAGTCCGCGATTAAAGTTTTCTCCCGGTCAGCCAGCTGCATAAACTCCAGCAATTCGTCGGCACGTTTTTCTGTCGTGGGTTTATCGAGTCCATACATGCGGCCTACAAAACGCAGATACTCGATGCCGGTCAGCCGTTCAAACAATCCCATGCCTTCAGGCACCACACCGATCTGCCGTTTTACGGCAATGGGATCAGAGGAAAAGTCAATGCCGAGTAATTGCATTCGCCCAGAGGTGGGCGCCAGCAATCCAGTCAGCATTTTGATCGTGGTGGATTTTCCGGCGCCATTTGGTCCGAGGAATCCGAAAAATTGTCCAGCGGTAACCTGTAAGTCGATATTGTCGACCGCTGTCAGCCCACCAAACTTCCGAGTCAGCCTTTCCGTCGCAATTGCAATTTCGCCCATTTTTTGCCTTTTGAATATGCCTGCGTGAAAAACTCTACCATGAGTAAGTACGTATCCCCGCTGAGCAAATTTCAGCCCGTTTATATCGTCAACGCTCAGGATTGTTTGGTGGAAAGAGATGGCATAGAACCGGCGCCGGAACTTTGATCCCGCGTTGGCAAAGCGGCCATGACGGCCGGTAACTCGACGCGAAACACCGCGCCGCCCGTTTGACCGTTGTAGCAAAGAATATTGCCGCCGTGTTCCCTCACGATACCGTAGCAAATGCTGAGCCCCAGCCCAGTGCCTTTTCCAACAGGCTTGGTGGTGTAGAAGGGATCAAATACGCGGTGCGGTTCCTTTATGCCTGGCCCCGTATCGGAGAACAGGACGATGACGTTGCCGCGGTCCCGCAGCGTACGAATCGTAAGTACACCACCGCCATTAGAAGTCATGGCGTAAACCGCGTTATGAATAATATTGAAGAAAACCTGCATCAACTGATTGCTGTCGCCGCGAACTCCAGGCAAAACGGATTCCAGTTGCTGCTCGATGCGAGTATCCCCACTCGGCAAATCTAAGGCGCGAAGCTGCACGGCGTTTGATACTACCGTGTTAATGTCCAGCAAGGTTCGTTCGGCGGGGACTTGCCGCGCGAAACTCAGCAGATTCTGTACCAGACTTTTTGTGCGCCGCGCTTGTTCGCGAATCTTGGCGGCAGTTGCTCTGGTTCGTTCCGGCAATGCCGGATCGTCGGCCAACAAATCGGAGTAGCCAAGAATTGCCGTCAGAGGGTTGTTGATCTCGTGCGCTGCTCCGGCCGCCAGTTGTCCAAGGGATACCAATTTTTCCGATTGGACCATTTGCGCCTGCAGTCGCTGCAGGTTGATCACCGAAGACTCTGATTGTGCCAGCAGACGGGCACGGTCGGCATCTGCCAAATGAGTCCGAAAGAAAACCAGGACCGACAACGGCAATGCCGCGACCAGGGTCACCGTCAGGCGAAAATCCCGCACGGCTTGTGAATCATGTTCCACGCGCAACGCGTACAACGCAAAAAGCGGGAGTGATAAGACGGCGGCCATAGCAAAGCGTGTTGCCCATACACTGTCTCCGGCGGTTTGTTCAATTTCCGCCGTGACACCATCCATGGGCAGATCCAGTTCTTTGCGTTTCTGATAGGCAATCACGCCGGCCATCGCGTACCAGAAGAACACCGTGATCAAAGGCAGATCGTACAAACTTCCGGTGTAGTATTTATTTTTCTCGACGGCCAGATTCACTACTAGCGCTGTGACCGTGTAAAGCGCCGACGCTCCAAACAGGTGGGCACAAACAACGCGCCAGGCTCCTTTGGTGCGATACCAGAAAAATCCAAAGCCAAACAGAACTATACTGAACTGGACGTTTGCCAAGAGGTTGAAGTTGTAGTCGTAATTGGCCAGCACAGGTTCCGCGTACATCCAGGGCAGCACGCTATAAACGTAAAGAAAAGTCCACCAGGTCAGAAGCAGTGCAAAATCCATGTAGCCGAGACCAGCGCGCATTTCGCCTCGCTGCAAATAGGGCCGGAGACCGAGCGCGGCGATCAGGGGAATCCCACGCAGGAAAAAGATGATGTCCCCGGCAAACAAACCCGGCACTTCTTTGTGGAGATACACTTCAAAATAGGTCCACTGGAATTGCCCAATCATCCACATGGAACAACTGAGGGCCAGCAACATCCAAAAAACGTTGCGTCGCCAGTGGGGTGTGCCGGCATTCAGCAACAAACCGGCGTTTGCAAGTAGCGGAACGAAGCACTGAACGATATTCCCGAAGTTATTCAAGGCAGCACCCTGCCCCAAGTGATGGGACACCAGGGCATAGAATCCTAGAAAAGCGATCCAGGCACCCACCAGCCACGCGATTGTTCGGGAATTTTGCATAGTTGTGCTTTCTATCATCTAAACACGAACTTCGCGACGAGAACGCAAACTCTCCTACGGGCTTATCCAATGCAGCACCGGGGCAAATCTGCCGTGGTGATTTTGTTAAAGAGCTTGCCTCAAGAGAACAAACTAAACCTCAGGGCGCGGATGTCTAGAAACGAGAGCGGGCAGGGGGTGTACATTAAAGAAGAGCACACGGCCCAGCATGGGTCGCCTATGCGTCCGGGTCTACAAATGATGCTAGAGCTGAGGGGGAGAGATTCGAACCGATGGAAGGCGTTGTTTGCCTTTGGCGTGTCCCTGGCCACCAATGCGTTGTGGGAAAGGCTGAAATCGCCCTTGTTTGTGCGGTCCTTCTATGGGCTGCTATCATCGGATTCTAGTTGCACGGCGGTAGCAAGACGCGCGTTGCGTTTCAGCACGTCGGCGTAGCCATATTGCGACCCATGCAGCGTCGATGCTACGCTCCCGCCGTGACGCGCAAGCACCCCAAAATCGATTTAATTCGGAACCCGACGTTGTTTGAAATGGACAAGATCGAGCAGCCTGGTCCGGTTGCAAATTCTCCCCTTGTCGGTCACCGATATTCCGAACCGGGCTTGCTACTGGGCACTTCGGCATTCTCCGCGGCCGGCTGGCAAGGCTCGTTCTATCCGCCAGGAACCAACCCTCGCGACTTTTTGACCTACTACGGGACAAGGTTTAAAACCGTCGAAATTGACAGCACCTACTACGGCACGCCGAGCGAATCGACAGTCAAAGGTTGGTACAAGAAGACTCCATCAGATTTCATCTTTGCCGCGAAAGTTCCGCAGATCGTAACGCACGAGAGAGTTCTTCTGGAATGTGAACCGGAGATGGATGAATTCGTAAACCGGATGTCCTTGCTAAATGAGAAGCTAGGGCCACTGCTGCTGCAATTCCCACATTTCGACAAGTACGAGTTCAACGGGCCAGATGAATTTGTGCGCCGTCTTGGGTTGTTTTTGAAACGCGTAAAGGATCTACCGACCGTCAGAATCGTTGTCGAGATTCGAAATAAGATGTGGCTCGATAAGCGATTCACGGATGTCCGTTGGCTCGGGGACCGAAAGAGAATCGAAAAAGTGACGCAAGTGTGGGATACGACCGTTGTTGACCGGCAAAGCGACCTCAAGAACTGGGTTGATGTCTTCAAGCAATGGTAAGCAACAAAAAAGTTCTGAAGCTATTTGCCTTTGCCAACAATCACTACAGTGGGAATGCACCAGAGACAATCAAGGCGTTTTGGAATTTGTGGGAAAAGAAGTAAAGTCAATTCTCCTGCCTCCGCCAATCTAGCATTCCGAGACCACATGTCGATTAGCAAATGCGTTGTGCGGTTGAAGGACTCCCACGATACGGAACACAGCGTTGTCGTCTATGCGGAATCTCTCTACGAGGCTGTGCTTCGCGGATTGAATCGATTGGCGGACGCAGGATGGGAATCCGATGCTGACGAGACGGTCAGGCGGGTCGAGGTAGAAGTCCATCAGGAGCCGACCAGACATGTCGTCGATGTTCCGAAGCTATTGAGTTGGGTTAAGCAGGATACAATGCGTCCGGGAGAGCAAACCAAGAAAGAGAAGTTGAGGAAGTTGCTGGGAAGGCGATAATTAAGTGTGCCAATATCGCACTTACTAGAATCACTTTAGACGGTCTACTCAGCGCTACCGTCCCCGTCCCTCCGCGGAGCTGACCAAGACATACATAATCCCAGCAGTCCGGTGCTTACCCCCTTATCGATAGCCACAATGCCGCTATAGTGGCCGAGGTTGTGGAATCTGTCTAGTTAAAGATACGCGAAGAGTCAGCATAAGAAGTAATCCTTATGATTACGGATTAGCGACCTTAATTCCAGATACGATAAACAGCCGCTTTCCAATCGTCCTGATCGTCTATCATGACGCCTCCTCCGGATTCAATCGAAAGACTCTGGTTCTTCGATCTAGATGACCTATACCAACAATAAACGGCTGAAGAACGATCGATACCGGCGCAATGCCAGTCTCAAATCCTCTGTCGACACGTTCTCGCCATGATCCCATTGCCCTTCCAGCTTGCTGCGTTCCTCGGCAAATATCTCCGCGAGCCGCTTCATTGTCCCGGCGACCAAGTTGTCCGCCTGCTCGACGGCTCGGCGCGGCTCGTCGACGAAACCTACTTGTACCGTGTCCCAGCGGCTATGCAGTTCGTTCGCTTCGCGGGTCGAAAAAAGCGGGCCGGTTTCTTGCTCTCTCGCAGGAGCAGCACCGGTGGCGGCACCAGCGTGCTGAGCAGCTCTGCTGGCTTCCCCTGTCATGGACGGTATTTCCGTTTCGATTACCCGTTCGGTTTCCGCTCCTCCACATGCAACCCTTGGATTTTCTGAGTCGCTCCAGCCAAGTCCGCGGTGCTGAGCTTTTCTTCGGGCTCAGATTCGCTCAACAGATTTTTTGCACTCCTAGTCTCATCGTCCTCATTATGAAATACACCCCGATCATTAAGTATTCCGTCGCCTTTTCTCAGTTCGTTCGTCATGATTCCTCCTGTTTCCAAATATCGTTGGCATTAAAAACCTATGCGCGAGCAGCTCCTGTGGCTGGTGCACTGCTCATAGCTGGCTCGCCGACCAATTCCGCAAACAATGTTCGGTAGTGGATCATCGCTTGTCTCATATCTTCTGTGCTTGCCCGCCCTCGCGAATGCCGCAATGAAATATCGTGTCCCGCTCGATAGTGTTCGACGATGCGCGGGTGATCAACAGAAATATCCGCGGCTCGCTGATCGAAGTCGCTCACCGGATAGCCGCGAGCATTCATTAGTTTTTGGATCAATTGATCCGCATCGGTTAGCGCATCCTTGGGATCATCAACAAATCGACCCTGTACCCTATGCCAGGCAGCGACAAAATCGGCACGCGCTGCCATAGATAGAGGAACGATCTTGAAACGATCTACTCGATTCGCTAGCTTTTCGAGTTTCGCCTCGGCCTTCGCTGCGCTACCAGTCTTTTGAACTGCCCGATTGTATTCCGGGCCAAAACGTTCTTTCAATTTTTTGCTTCGCTGAGATCTGACAATCAAAGTGATTGCCACGATCAGGGCCTGCAACGACGATAACAACGGCCAATGCAGAACTGCTCATCTTATTACTCCTCCCGTCGTTGATACCTTGTCAGCGAGATATCAAGCAATCCGAACATTCCTGTAGCGCCGACCTGGTGCCGGTGTATCTATTTGCTGTTGCTGTGGTATTGAGAAATTATCATCGCCAAAAGATGATTCCTGAACGCATTTGGAAACTTCTTCTTTCGAGTGAAGCTTCGCACGGAGATGTGTGGAGTCGAGTTGGTCGAGTCGAGATTTGGCGCGGTGGGTTAGGTGTGGGCGTATCTATTTCCGACGCTTTCGGTTGCCGGTGCCTGTATCCGAACATTCCACATCCCGTTCGTCGAACCGGACAGGCCTATTTCAGGCATCCGGCTCTTGGAGAAGACTCTCGCAATCCTCATAGCAATTGCAACGCGCTATCGATCATAGATCTCATGAAAACGTGGAAATAAAACGGGCAACACATTGAGGGAGCAATTAAGGAAGGGTCCGAGGCGCTTGACGAGGTAGGCAACGAGAATGTTTTGGATCGCGGCATCATCGCCGCTGGCAGTCGGGTCGAACCTGGCCGGATACGCCACCGCCATTAGTCTCGCCAATCAGTTCGGCAACACGAAGGTTGTCTCTCTTCTGAGCCAGACGCTCACCGAAGAGGAAGCCGCCGATGAAAAACTCCGCAAGATCGGACAACAACTGTTGAAGCAACTCAGGTCAAGAAGATGTCTGCGAGCGGCAATTGAACCCGCCATTTCTTCCATCACCGCCTGCATTGTTCTCGTGGGGCGCTTGGCTCTTACAAGGACGATGGCAAAACCTAGCTCAAGAATCCGAATTTATTCGAAGGCTGAAGGAAGTCACGATCTGCTGAAACGCGAGCGTTTGCAGAACGCTCTCAATAAGTCGGCACCTTATTATTTCTTCTCCGTCCCCGCCGTGCAACTTTCTTTTTGGAAGTCACTGGGCGCGTCCGTTTCGCCTTCGAAACTGTTCCCCGTAAGGCTCGTCGGGTTGACATCCCAAGTTTGTTGCGCTTCAGACTTGTCGAAGTGTTCTTTTGAATTCTTCTCGCAAGAGTTTTGCTTTTGCGCACGAGTTTCTTTCCCTCGCGCTGTACCACGTTTGAGAGATGGCTTGGTGATAGAGCTTCTGAAGCGTCGCTGGCGTGAGATGCAATCGAGCCCAGTGCGCTGCCAATAGACTCCGTGATACTCGTCATAATGGTTTCGCCTTTCCTATGTTG
>DASXIT010000095.1:0-25898 GCA_036497825.1 Candidatus Acidiferrum sp. | reverse complement strand
ATACTGGCGGGACGATTGGACATGAACTGACGCACGGGTTTGACGACGAGGGCAGCCAATTTGACGCGAACGGGAATTTGAGGAATTGGTGGACAAAAGAGGATCGCGAGAAATTTGATGCGCGAACAAAATGCGTTGCGGATCAATATGGCCAATACGTGGTCATCGACGACATCAAGATCAACAGCCAGTTGACGCTGGGCGAGGACGTGGCCGACCTGGGTGGGGAAATCCTGGCGTATATCGCGTGGCAAGGAGCCACGAAAGACAGCAAGTTACAGCCAATCGATGGTCTGACTCCTGAGCAGCGATTTTTTGTGGGATTTGCGCAATGGGCTTGCGCGAACGAAAGGCCGGAACAGCAACGAATGAATGCGACGACCGATCCGCACTCGCCGCCGGAGTATCGGATCAACGGGGTGGTGGTAAATATGCTGGAATTTACGAAGGTATTTGGATGCAAAACAGGGCAGCCAATGACCAAGCCAGAGGGGAAAGTTTGCAAGGTGTGGTAGAGAGATGCAGACGCTAAAGTTTGCGTGCTGGCAAAGCGATGGCGACGGCAAGCAAGATGGACAGGATGGGATCGCAGGGGTGGCGCAGCCGTAAGGAAGTTTGCGTAATATAATAGACCAGCGGAAAAACAATTGGGAAAATTAAGAGGGGAAATGCAAACGGGTTGCGGACAATCCACAATCGGGTCATGGCGCCGAGCGCGCCGATTACTGTGACTGCATTCCAGAAGATGATGAAGCGCGCTAAAGAGGAATCAGCTCGGGAGAAATCTCTCCAGGGAGAATCGGTGCCGAGCCATGTGGCGATCACTCTTTGACCGGCTAATTGCAAAGACAATCCTGGGTGTTCCCGAATGAAGGCCATGGCCTTCTGCCCTTTATCGGCCAGGAAGGCAGACTCACCCAGTTGCTGGTACAGATGCACCTGCTCATACCGAGTAATGCGAGTGATCTCTCGAGAGTGCAGGTCGTAAATTTCGTTGTTGCCCATCCACAATTCGAAAGGAAAGTTCGAACGCAGAGGAATGAGGCGGTGAAACTGGACGGCGTTACGAATGGTCCAGGGCAGGCAGACCGCAATTACCAAGGTGATGGTTACCAACAGTAATTTGGGATTTAGAGTTCGCTGCCGCCATTGGCGGTAGGTAATCCAGGTCAAGAAAAATGGCAGGACTGCGCCAAGGGCCGGGTTCACTAATAGAGAGAACCCCCACAGCAGACCGTAAGCAATTGCTTCGCGCAAGCGAAACTTGTCTGTCACTTGGAATGTAGCCCAAAGCAGAATTGCGGCGAATAGAGCGGACAAGGAAGTGTCCCATATCCATTCGAAGGGCATGATGATGCCGCTCGGAAACAGTGCCCAGATCCAGGCAGCAATGGCCGCGCAGAAAATCCCTCCGACACGTTTGCCTGCGTAATAGATGGGGATGCAGGCCAATGCTGAAAAAATACAGTTCAGGGCTGCCGCTGCATAGAAAGAATTGGCGGTAAACACGCCAAATATTTTAAAAATTCCGGCTAGGATCACAGGGTAAACAGGGGTCAGCCACGCGGTTGGCCCAGTTGGCTGGCGAAACAGGCAGCAAAAGCCTTGGCCTTGCGCGAGGGCCTGGGCGATATTTCCAGCTTCGTTTTCAAAAGGAACAGTAGCCAAAACTTTTTTGGGGATCAGGCTACCTTCGTGGATAACAAAAGCGAGGCGGCAACACAGAGCAAAAACAAAAATCAACGTTACGGAAGATAGCAGGCGAATCAGTTTTTCGCGCACAGTGTAATTGGCTTTCCTCAATTCGGTTCTCAGAGTATCCTCTCGTGAGTCAGGAAGGCAAATTTCTTGCTTCTTCGAAGTATTCGCCCTTGTTCCTTGCGGAAAGAATCGATGACAGTATCTTCTCGCGGTAGAGGGCATCAGAAAGGAAAGACAATCGCATGAAGAATCGGCAGGCAGTGGTGTTGACCTGTACGCTGGGAATCGCGTTGCTGGTTGGTGGTTGCGGGAATGCTCAACGAGACGCAACCGAAGCAGCGGTGAATGCAGCACAAACTGCCATTAATGCAGCGACAAACACGGCCGAAAAATACGTGCCGGAGCAAACGAAAGCAGCACAGGAAGCGCTGAAAGCGGCGAAAGATTACATGGCAAAGGGCGATTATGGCGCCGCGTTGAAAAGCGCGCAGGATGGCGCCCAGAAAGCGAAGGATGCGTTGTCTGCAGCATCAGCAAAGAAAGAAGAATGGGCCAATACTTGGAACAGCTTGAATCAGTCGGTGCCGAAAACAATGAACGAAATCCAAGCCAAAATGAACGCTTACGTGAAGAGTGGGAAATTGCCGAAGGGTGTTGATCAGACGCAGATGGAAGCAGCCAAGGTACAATTCGAGCAATTGAAACAGGGTTGGACGGATGCGACGGCGGCTTACAAAAATGGCAATTTTGTGGATGCGATGAGCAAAGCGACGACATTCAAGGACGGACTGGCGAAGGTCAAAGAACTTCTGGGCATTCAGCAGTAAGGCGGCCAGCAACAATCTTAAAGGGCAAGAGATTATCTGGCTCCATTGGCATCCCTGAAAAGCGATGGAGATTCGAGACCTTGGTGGGGCGAAGTGCCGCACCTACGGCGCTCGTTCTTCCTTTATATGCTTTCCCACGGCTGATGCCGTGGGCCAATGTCTGTCGCGCCGCTGGCGCTAGTTAGCAGAATCGCGAATCCTCATTGAACGGTCTTCGCGAGGAAATCAACAGAGGCAGGGTATCTCTGCAACTCTTCTTTTGTGAAAAGGCGATTTAGAAGGATTCCAAGCGGCAAAGGAGACGACAGGAGAATGAGCGTTGGGAAGTGAGATTGGGTCGCCAGAGAGCCAGGATTTGTGAGCCTTGATAGACACGTTCAAATCCGGTTTCGGACTCGGAAACTGTTTCAATCGGGGCAATCCAGTATTCCGCAGTATTCGGAGCGTGCAAGGTCAAGCGAATACGTTGCCAGCCATCTTCCATTCGCAATAGCGGACCCGGCAGGGCACCGGCGAAGCGCAAGTTGTGGCGGAAATCAGCAGTTTCGAAGAAACGGTCATCATCGGAAGGGGCTAGAAAGTTGACGATCGATTCGAGGCCGACGCAGCAATTTCTGGACAATGTCTGCGTAAAAGAAAGAATCAGGTCGCAACCGATCTCACAACCCTGGGGCGTAGGACCAAAGGAAAACTGCTTCTCAATTTTCAGAGAAGGAGGGTTGGCTGAATCGACGGCAAATTCCGGGAGCTCGTTCTCCATAACTAATTTTGCTTCGGTTGCCGAAGAATGATTCAGTTTAAAGGTGCCGGCCGCAAAAGGCCTGATTTCGTTTAATTGCAGCGAATCGTAATCCGCAAAGGTTCGAGCAGGGTCAAAGAGCAGAATGCGAAAGGAATGACGCGAATATTTGTCATAACGAAGGTAGCGTTCGAGGTTCTGTTCTTTCACGGAAACCTGGTCGTGAATCGAAACGGCGCCACCTTGCCCGGCAGCAGAATTGGCACCTTCGCGGAGCCTGGAGTGGTAAGACTCCAGTCGACGAGTGATGGAATTAATGATGGTGGAGGAAGTGGTGCGAAAGTCGAGAACGGCGAGAGTAGCACCATCGGAAGGCTTCAGAAGCGCCTGGTATTCGGGAGCGGTGAAGAGCACCTCGGGGCTGCCGTCCGCATCGTAATCCAAGAGTTCGACGCGTGGCAGCATTGCACCGGGGATCAGGTGATCGGCTAGAGTTTCTCCACGGACAAGATTTCGCCACACTTCGGTACGAAGATGGGGAGCGTATAGGCCGCCAAACACGCCATGCCAATACGCGTCGTTCCCTTGGGCTTGCAGAAGGTAGTCGCGAGCCTGTTGCACTTGTGCAGAATGTTCTGGTTGAGAGCGCCGTTGCGGAATGGAAGCCACACAAGCAGAGACACGCAGCATTTTTTTATGGAGGAGATTGGCTTCCGAATATTTGCGAAGAAACCCGCGCCAGGGCCCACCATGAATGAAGGAAAGCACATCCGGCCGTGAACTGAATTCCCTTTTCACCGCGTAGTAGCGTTGCCGGTTGGCGGTAGGAAGCACCCATTCCATCATTTCCATGTAAGAGGCGGAGGGGAGATCCGCGCGGCCCAAAGGGACGTGGGAGCTGATGTATTCACTGGGCGTCGAAACTCTGAGCCATGAGGCATTTGCTTCCAGAGCGCAGAAAAATTCCTCGAGCCAGCCATCCTCATAGCAATGCTTGAGAGTTCCAGGCCAAACGCCAAATTTCTCCATGTCGTCGCCAAAGGAGGCAACGCCACCCGGATTGAGTTGCGCCGCATTTTTCAAATAGTCGATGGTTTCGTGTGCTTTGCGGAATGGGATGAGATAGCGAAGTTCCTTCAGACCAGGAAAGACCCAAACGGACTGGCCACAATCTTCTGCGATATAGGGACCAAACAATTCGTCGGGCTCAAATCCGGCAGCGAGAAAAGGAAGGTCGTCGATTAGAGTGTATGTGACACCCGCGGCAACAAGAGGTGATGGTAGTTGAGGTTCCCAGACGCGTTCGGCAAGCCATGCGCCGGTGGGGCGCCGACCGAAATTTTTCTCCAGGTAGTCCGCAAGGCGCTTGATCTGCTCGATTTGATCGACCCGGGGGATAGCAATTAGGATTGGCTCGTAAAAGCCGCCCCCAATGAGCTCAACCTGACCAGAAGCAACGAGAGTCCGCAACCGGTCGAAATATTCCGGATGATTTTTCTCAATCCATAAGAGAAGTGGCCCGGAATAATGGACGGCCATGCGGATTGCAGGATGCTTTTCGAGTAGCGAGAGGAAACGGTTGTAGGAATCCTGATACGACTTTTCAAAAACAGCTTCGAAATTGCCAGAAGGCTGATGGGCATGAACCATCAGTATGAGGTGAAAGGGTGACGTGGCTGGAGGCGCGGGACTCACATACCATGATACCGCGAGTAAGGGTGAGAACAAGAAATTGGTGCCGACTTACTTACTCTTGTTATGTGGTAACTGTGAAAACCAAAGTCAAAAACCGCAATCTTACAGACACTTCGAATCCATCCCCTCGAGGATCGGGCGCGAGCAGGGCTGGCGGGGCGGCACCCACGAATTACTTCGAGAGACCTGCGCGGGGAAGAATCCAATCTACGATCATTAGCAATGCGTCGGGCGCGAATGTCTCCTGAATAGCGGCGTATTCGGTGGGCGAGCCGGAGTAGGCATGCTGAAAAAGGTGGTTCAGCTCGGGAAGTTCGCGAACATCGAAATCCTTGTTGCCCGCGTCGGTCAAAGCCTTCTTGGTTGGTTCCAAATTAAATTTGGGAGGCACTTGCAAGTCCTTGTGGCCGTAAAGAGCAAGAGTGGGTGTCTTTAGCGCTTGCAAGGTGGGTAGTGGATCGTAATCCAGAAAGAACCGAAACCACGGAGAAGAAAGCATGCGAAGTTGGGTTTCGAGGGCGGCGGGGGGCAGGGCCGCATCCAATCCGGAATCCTTGACCAGTTGTTGGACTTTTTTGGTGATCACGGCTGGGTCTTTTTCTTTACGAACTACGTCGTAGGCCTCGCGATCGAAAGTCAGGCTAGCTAACAATTGAGGGCCGGACAGGCCTCCGACTTCGCCGATCAATGCCGATTGGTTGATCAGAGTTGCTTCGCCATTGGTGGCAGGGGCGGCCAACAGGACAACCCAAGTTATATCCGGCGAATGATTCGCCACGTAGGGAGCAATCATCGCGCCCTCGCTGTGGCCAATGAGGCCGATTTTTTTGGAGTCAATGTCGTTTCGCGATTTCAGGTAAGCAATTGCGGCTTGGGTGTCGGCGGCAAAATCCAGGGTGGTGGCATTATCCACCGAGCCTGTGGAATTGCCGATGCCGCGTTTGTCGTAGCGAAGGACGGCAATTCCCTTTCGCGTTAGAAAATCGGCGAGAACGAGAAATGGTTTGTGGCCCTCTACAGTTTCGTCGCGATCGTGAGGACCAGAGCCGGCAATGAGAATGACTGCAGGAAAAGGTCCGGTGCCTTTGGGCAAAGTTAACGTGCCGGCAAGTTGAACGTTAGCGGAGGCATTGGAGAAGGAAACAGTTTCTTCGCGATAGGGATAGGGTGGAGAAGGGTTTTGCGGGCGTAATAGGGGAAGCGGTTCGTCGGAACGTTTGAACTCCAAATCCTGTTCAGCGCCGGCTTGCGACCATTTGCCGATTAGAGTGTTCTTGGCCGGATCAAACTTCCCTTCAAACGTTCCGGCCACAGCGGGAATTTCCAAGTAAAAATCATTTTCTTCCAGGCTGACATTTGAAGCGGGAAGCCCACTCACTCCCTGGTCGAGGCTATCGAGGGCGGCGACGAGTTCGCGTTCCGTATCGTGAGAGATGTGCAGCTGCAAACGCAAACGCATTCCGTGGGTCTCTAGCGCGCTTTGCCAATTACCTTCAACGGGGAACACCGCGTCTTTCGCCTTGGCGGAGGAGGCATTGGCGGCGCGTCGATGAAAGACCAATGGAAGTGTGGCGTTTCCCTGAGTCCAAATGCCATCAATAGTTTTGTGGTCGGCGGAAATCTCGCCTTCGTAGTGCGCGCCAACCGAGGCTACATCAAGATTCAGCTTGGATTCGGATTTAGCAACGTGAGTGGCCGCAATGTCGAAGACACCTTGATCGAGACTGTCTAGTGTGCCAACAAGTGAGCCATTGGGGTTCTGGGTGAGGTGGAGAACCAGATGGAGCTGCGCTTCACCAGCCTGCAGAGTGCCTGCGTATGTGCCGGCAAGTGAGGGAATGTGCGTGGCGGCAGGGGCCGGAGATGCGGCAGATTTTGGCGAGGATGATTGTGTGGGAGACGTCTGGCCCACAGCAAATGGCAGGAAAGAGCAAAAAACCAATATTGGGACGGCGAGACAGCGGGCAAAATGTAGTGGCAAATCAATCTCCCAAAAGAATCAAGATGTTAGCTGATTGGATGGGGTTAGCGGAGAAAAGGCAGCCCAGAGGCCTGTGCGAGATAAGTAGGCGATTACTGTTAAAAGAGAAACGCCCCGAGTAATGCGGGGCGCTTCTCAAGTTCGATAATTCCATTCCGAGTTACGGCCGAGCTACTTCTTCTCGTACCATTCAGCATTCTTGGCAGTAAAAGCCTGCCACTTTTCCGGCAAGTCTTCCAAGGCGAAAATGGCGGTAACGGGGCAAACCGGGACGCAAGCGCCGCAGTCGATGCATTCGACCGGACTGATATAGAGCATAGTCTCGTTGGCAAATTGCGGCTCATCCTTGCGTGGATGGATGCAGTCCACGGGACATACATCGACACAGGCAGTGTCTTTGGTGTTGATACAGGGTTCGGCAATCACGTAAGCCATCAAAATCTCCTTTTAAGGGGCCGCCAACGAAGGCTGCGGCAAAGCCAGAGGGCGCAAACACCTTACCACGGCTCCGCAATGACAACCACTTCTCTAACCATTTTACGCAGGACCTCTAAGATTCTCAACCAGCCGCGTCAAAGCTAGAATGGAGAGAGAGGAATGCAAATGAGAATGAGGATAAGGCAAGTTGCGGCCGTGGCGGTGCTGGCGATTGTGTCCGTAACACTGGCAGTTGGACAAGCAGCGGCGCCAAAGGATCCGGAACTGATCGATGCGCAGGGTTATACGAAACTGGTGCAACAATATAAAGGCAAGCCACTGTTGGTGACCTTCTGGGCGACGTGGTGCGAGCCGTGCCGGGATGAATATCCGATGCTGAATGAACTCGCAAAACAATACGCGCCACAAGGGCTGAAAGTCGTGGGCGTGGACCTTGACCAGGACGGCGACCTGATCTTGATGCGGCGCTTTCTGGCTCGCTACAAGCCTATTTTCCCCAACTACCGGAAGAAGCAGGGCGGCGAAGATGCGTTCGTGCAAGCGGTAATGCCCGGTTGGAACGGCTCGATCCCGGCTTCTATCTTTTACGGGAAGGATGGCACGCAAATTGGCAATTTTGTGGGAGCGGGAAGCCGGGAAAAGTATGAAGCGGCGATTCGAATGCTTTTGTCGAAACCGTAGGGGTGCCAGGAAGGCCGGAATTGAATCAAATGGTCGAGGTGGAGAATGTTGGATCTAAAAGGAAATAAAATTACGTACTTTGGCCACAGTACTTTTGGCCTCACGACTCCGAGCGGCCAGTTTGCGCTGATTGATCCCTGGATATCGACAAATCCCAAGTGTCCCGAAGGCAAGAAAAAGCTGCAGCGGCTGGATGCGATTTTTCTGACGCACGGACACACCGATCACTTCGGCGATTTACTGATGCTGTCGAAGCAGTTCAGGCCAAAAGTTGTGAGCACATTCGAGACTTATTTGTGGCTGGAAACGAAGAAGACGGGTGCGGAGAATTTGCCTGGAAATAAAGGTGGCTCGCAAAAAGTTGGGGACTTCGAAATTACGATGACCAACGCATTTCACTCCAATTCGATTGATGATAACGGAACGCGGATTTATGGTGGCGAAGCCGGCGGTTATATTGTGAGACTCCCCGGAGGAGTGATTGTTTATCATGCGGGGGATACGATGGTGTTTGGCGATATGAAATTGATTGGCGAATTATATAAGCCGGATATTGCCTGCCTGCCTATCGGGGACGTGTACACAATGGGGCCGCGCGAAGCGGCGCATGCAATCAAATTGCTTGGGGTGAAGCATGTGATTCCCATGCACTACGCTACGTTTCCGGCACTGACAGGCACACCGGAAGGATTGCGCGAAGAGTGCAAAGGCATTGAAGGGTTACAGATACACGCGCTGAAGCCGGGAGAAGTGATGGGCGAATAGAGGATCTCGTCTGGACTGGACTGCACGGCGTAGTAGGCGGCTTAGGAGCGAAGAAAGTTGCGCATAAAGAAGGATAGGTTTGCAGGACGCTCTGCCAGGCGACGCATGAAATACGGGAACCAATCGCGGCCGTAAGGAATGTAGATTCGCAGGTTGAAGCCGTCTTTGACCAATTGGCGTTGCAAATCTGTGCGGACCCCATAAAGCATCTGGAACTCAAAATCTTCCTTGGCGATTTTCTTTTCGGCGGCCCAGCGAATGGTCTCCGCGATCATACGCGGGTCATGCGTGGCAACACCGTGATAGAAGCCACTGGAAACCAACAGGCGCATCAGCTTCACATAATTCGCGTCAGCATCGGCTTTACTGGGGAAAGCGACTTCCGCCGGTTCTTTATAGGCGCCCTTGCAAAGGCGTATGCGGCAGCCATAGGAGAGAAGATCTTGAATGTCCGGCTCGCTGCGGTATAAGTAGGATTGAATTACCGCGCCGACAGCCGGTGACTGTGTGCGGACACGCTTGACCAACTCGACAGTTCGTTGCGTATAGATGGAGCTTTCCATGTCGATGCGCAGAAAACTATTGTAAGAGAGTGCGCGTTCGGCAATGGACAGCACCATGCCCTCGCAAAATTCCACACTCAAGTCGAGGCCGAGCTGAGTGAGCTTGCAAGACACGTTGGCGTTCAGCTTTTCAAGTGCAATACGATCATAAATGTTCAGGTAGGCGTCGCGAGCCTTTTGCGCGTCGGCAGTGGTGCTTACATTTTCGCCAAGGAAATCAAGGGTGGCGGTCATTCCCAACTTGTTGACAGCGCGAGTCGCTTCGACAGCATCACTGAGCGTTTCCCCGGCAACGAAACGCATTGCCATTCGCCGCGTGCTGTTGTTGGAAGTGACCCAGTTCGCGAATGCAGGGCTATTGGAAACTTTTAGAAGAATCGAACGAAGCATGGACAAATTAATTATGCACTTTGTTAAAGGTAAGAGCCAGCGGTTGGCTAGTCTTTGTGCTCTTCCAGGAACTTTTCCGCATCGAGCGCGGCCATGCAGCCAGAACCCGCGGCCGTGACCGCCTGACGGTAACGGTGATCCTGAACATCCCCCGCGATGAAAACACCGGGGACGCCCGTAAGGGTTCCGTGGCGAGGAATGAGGTAGCCGTTCTGGTCCATTTCCAGTTTGCCGCGGAAAACGATGGAGTTTGGATCGTGGCCGATCGCCACGAAGATGCCGTCGAGATCGATATTTCTGGTCTCGCCAGAAATTGTGTTCCTGACCTGCACGCCAGTCACTAACTTTTCCGGAGCGAGGATTTGATCGACGACATAGGGAGTGACGAACTCCACTTTAGGATTTGCGCGGGCGCGATCAATCATGATCTTGGAGGCGCGAAATTCATCGCGCCTGTGAATCAGGTAGACCGTGCTGGCGTAACGCGAAAGAAAGTTGGCCTCTTCCATAGCAGAGTCGCCGCCACCGACTACGGCGATGGGTTTGCCACGGAAGAAGTAACCGTCGCAGGTGGCGCAGGTAGAAAGTCCGTGGCCGATAAGTTCGCGTTCGCCCTTCAAGCCGAGAAGCCGCGCTGAAGCGCCAGCGGCCACGATCAAGGAGCGCGTTTCATAGATGTCTTTGCCTGCGATAATCTTGAATGGCCGCGTTGACAGATCCACTTCCGTGACGATTCCTGCCTTGAACTCAGTGCCGAATTTTTGCGCTTGTTTGCGCATGTTCTCGATCAATTCGGGCCCCATAATTCCTTCTGGAAATCCCGGAAAATTCTCGACGTGAGTTGTCAGAGAGAGCTGGCCACCTGGTTCGTGCCCGTCTAAGAGTAAGGGCTTTAAGTTCGCTCGTGCCGCGTAGATCGCGGCAGTCAGGCCTGCGCAGCCACTTCCGATGATGACGACATTGTGCATGAAAGATTGCTCCTGAATTTGATTCTTGAATGCGACTAAGGTTACAACGGCAGAGCGAACGTTAGATTGTAGCACCGTCCTGTAAGAACAACAGTGCAGCAGAGATATTGGAGCGGATGAGCGGTCAAAAAAAGGAGCGGTGCGCATGCGAACAGCTTGACGCGCTTGCTAAGCGGGAGTACTTTTCAGCCAAGAACCACCTTTCCTGAAAGCACAAGCGGAGGCGAGTCATGGATAAGAGGATATCTGTCGTGAGCTATTGGCTGGGAATTGGCTGTGTGCTGATGACCATTATTTTTCGTGCGCTGGCCGCCGTGGGCATCTGGCCTACGCTAGTCCCTGCCGCTGGGGCAGGCATCTCTTACAACACATTTCATCACGCCGCCGAATTGTTCTTGTTGTTGGCCATCGCGGCGAAACTGATGCACCGTTGGCATGACGAAAAGCCATAAAGCCCTTCGAGTTGATTTACGAATGTCGTGACCATCCAACTGCCAAATTGGATACAGACTCGTGGCGGTGCTCGATAGACGTTTCACACCTACTTGTTTAAAGTAATTTGGATCAAACAAGGAGGCCCAACCATGGATCCGCGTTACCCCATTGGAAAATATGCACCACCAAAAGTCATTACCGCCCAGATGCGAAAAAAGGCGATTGCGGAACTTGCCGCGGCACCTGCGCAAATCCGCGGTGCGATTCAAGGTTTGGACGACACGCAATTGGCGACCCCTTATCGCGAAGGCGGCTGGACTGTGCGCCAGGTTGCTCATCACTTGGCCGACAGCCACATGAATGCGTACATTCGTTGGAGACTTGCGCTGACTGAGGCAGAGCCAACCATCAAGCCCTACGATGAGGGAGCGTGGGCAAATTTGGAAGACGCCGCTCATGCGCCGGTAGAAGTTTCATTGAAATTGCTGGAATCTCTGCACGAGCGTTGGGTGCAGTTATTGCGTTCGTTGAAAGCGGAAGACTTCTGCAAGACTTTTCGGCATCCGGATCACGGAGTGAGGACGCTGGATTGGATGCTGTTTCTGTATGAGTGGCACGGCCACCATCATACGGCGCACATTACGGAATTGAGGAAGACTAAGGGTTGGAATTGATCCGCGATTATTTTTTCTAGTCGAGAATTACGAAATTCCGATCTAAAAGATGGGCCATTACAGGGGCTATAAGTAGCATGGGGGTCGATGGGTCGTGTACCATCGAAGGATAAGCTATAAAGGAGATCTGCATGGCTCGCGAAGCAGGAACATACGCAATTTTTGAAACATCGCAAGGAAACATCGTAGTGCGTTTGCTGGAAAAAGAAGCGCCAAAAACCGTCGCCAATTTTATTGGGCTTGCGGAAGGCAGCAAGGAATTCACGAACGAAGCTACCGGGAAGAAAGAAAAGCGCAATTTCTATGATGGGCTCAGTTTTCACCGCGTGATTCCTCAATTCATGATCCAGGGCGGATGCCCTCGCGGCGATGGGCGCGGCGGACCTGGCTATTCCTTCGCCGATGAATTTCATCCTTCGTTGAAGCATTCCAAGGCGGGGAAATTGTCCATGGCCAATTCCGGGCCGAACACCAACGGCAGCCAGTTTTTTATTACAGTGGCGGCGACGCCTTGGTTAGATAACCGGCACACGATTTTTGGTGAAGTTGTGGAAGGCCAGGATGTTGCGGACAAGATTTCGAATGCACCTCGCGACTCCAGCGACCGCCCACGCACGCCAATTACATTGCAAAAAATAAAAATCGAACGGGTTTCTTAAATACTCTGGCGAAACCGCGACCGTTATGCTCTCTCCCGCACGCCTGACGCAATTGCTGATGGAAGTTGTTTTTATTCTTTTGGGAGCGCTGGTGGTGTGGCTGGGAGCAAACGGCCGGATTTATTTTGACCGCCGCGGCGTTGCAGTGCTAGTCCTCAGCGTCGCGTTAATTGCGTGGGGATTGCTGGCATTTGCAAGGCCCGTGACACGTTGGGCTTTGTGGGAAAAGTGGAATCGCGGTGTTTCACTGATCTTGCTGGGGATTATCTTGCTGGCGATGACGCGGGTGCCATTTCTATGGGTGCCGAGGCTGCTCATCGTAGTGGGCTTCATCCTGATCACGCGCGGGCTCTTCGCTTCACTAATGATTTTTAGGCAATCGTAGTTCCATCTCGGCTATAATCCTGCTGCTAGAAAAGGTCCCGCCCAGGTTGCGCGCGAACAAGTAGGAATGCGCGCAGAAAACTAACGAGGAGACCAGCCGTGCTGAAGGAATTCAAAGAGTTCGCGTTGCGTGGCAACGTCCTGGACTTGGCGGTCGGCGTGATTATCGGGGCAGCGTTCGGAAAGGTCGTGTCGTCACTGGTGGATGACGTGATCATGCCCCCACTCGGGCGAATCATCGGTCATGTTGATTTCTCCAGCTTGTTCATTAATTTGAGCACCACCCATTACGACACGCTGGTTGAAGCAAAAGCTCACTCGGCTCCAACGTTGAACTACGGGACCTTCATCAATACGATTATTAATTTCCTGATTGTGGCGTTCGCGATCTTCATCCTGGTTCGCGCGGTAAATCGCTGGGTGCCGAAGCCGAGTCCGCCACCACCTCCACCACCGACGAAAGATTGCCCGCAGTGTGCGATGGCGATTCCAGTGGCGGCTAAGAAGTGCGGCCACTGCACGAGTGCGGTGTAAGTCAACGGATAACTACCGGCGGGTGATTCACCGGAGCTGCTACGCGGGAGCGGCGGAAATACCCCCAAGAGAAGTAACGCCAAGAACGGTAACCCCAAGAGAGAGGCAAGCCCAAGACGGGCACGGCCTGCTGTGCCCCTACTTCGGTTTTTTGGTTTGATTGCCTTCGAGATGGGCTTTCAGGCGCGCAACCACGGCGTCTTCCTGTCCATCATCCAATTCTTTTTGTACTTCTTCGAGAGCAAAGTGCACGACATCATGGTGGTGTAATTCCAGAGCGCCGGTGGACTCGCTGAATCGCAGCCACAGTCGGTGCAGAAGATTAACTTCATTGCCAGTTAAATTCGGGGCATGCGGCCCTAGAACTTTATAGACCTTGTCACCGTTTGGAAGGTGAATTTCCAAATTGAACTGCGGCTTTGGATCGTTGAGCTTTTCCCAGGCATCGCCAATTTCGCGGGCCTGTTCTTCGGTGGTTTCTTTAGGCGAATGACCCAGAACGATGGTGCTGGATTCCAGCGAGGCAGCGGCACGCAGGATGCCGTCCCACAGATTGTTCGCCGCGACCACAGCCAAGCGGATGGATTTGCCGCGTTTTTCGGCAACGGAGAGAGCTTGTGAGAATAGCTGTTGCTCGATGCTGCCAAACAATTGCTCCGCGTCCAGTTCATATTCACCAGAAGCGGAGCGGCGCAGAAGCCGAACGTGAAGAACAACGACGTCGCGGCGCCCCGGCTTCACTCGATCCAGAACATTGCCAAGATGATATAGGGCGTGAATATTGCTGACGGGCACAAGAATATTTCCCGGGCGTGCACCAACGGCTGCCGGAGTCAGTTCACCTTCCATCGCCAGGTGGAACTGATCCATTTCTACGTGCTGCGTCGATCCACGCCTGTGCGCCGTATATTTTTCAGAAATCGTAAAGACGATAAACAGGAAAATGGAGAAGGTCACGCCGGCAATTGTTGCTTCTTTTTTGGTGAACAAATTGATGACGGCGATGCCGAAGAGAACAGCGGTGATAAGGCCGAGGCCGAGAGGGATTTCTACGCCAAAAATTCTGAAATTCAGAGGCACGCGATATTCGCGATCGCCCGGATGCGTGTAGCGAAGCACGAGAACCGCCATGCCCTTCATGGCGAAGCTCCAGATCACACCGAAGGCATACAGGTTAGCAAGGAAGGTGACATCGCCACGGCTGATTAAAATAGTGATGATCTGCAAAGCCGCAATAATATTAATGATTCGGTAGGAGGTGCCGAATTTGCGATGTGGCTGGCGAAACCAACTGGCAAGCACTCCATCTTCCGATACGCGATTGAGTACACCGTTGGAGCCGACAATTGCGGTGTTCACCGCTCCAGCCAGAATGAGTGTGCCAACTACGACGACGAAAGCATGAAAAATCAGCCGGATCTGGATCGGACCAGAGAGATTCATGGCCAATCCGCCAATGAGGTTTTCCAAATAGTTCTGGCGCTCGACGTCGGGAATCAACATTACGGCAAAAAAGGAAACCAGAGAGGTGAATACTAGGCTGTAGATAAAAATGACCAAGCCGGTCTTCTTGAGGTTAGGCAGCTTGGGATGCTCAATTTCGCGATACACCTGGGCGAGAGATTCTTCACCGCTCATGGCCAGGACGGAATGACCGAGACCGACAAAGATAGCGATGACGCCCGCAAAGTGCGCGAAACGAACCCCATAGAGCCAGCCCATCGCGTTGGGTTCAAGTTTCAGGTTGTGGGGAGTAGGAAAGGGAGGCAAGGCGGGGTGGCGCAACCAAACAGTGTACAAACACCAGGCAATCAGGATCACCACCATCACTGTAGTGATCTGCATGATGCGCATGGCTTTTTGGCTGGATTCGTGGACGCCCTTTACGTTGTACCACCAGAAATAAATCGTACAGAGGCAGGCGAAGAAGGCGGCACCGGCGCCGGGATAAATGTGAAGGTTAAGATGGAAGTATTGGGCGGTTTCGTTGATGAGCCCAACGATGTATTGCCCCGCGGAAACGCCGCTGATTGGCCCGGTCAGGATGTAATCAAACATCAGGGCCGATACGCTGAACTTGGCAAGCGTGCCGCCCATGGCCTCTTTGACCACGCGGTATACGCCGCCACGCACGAACATGCTACAACTCTCTACGTAAATGGCGCGGACGGAATAGGAGAACAGCATGATGCCCAGGATGAACCAAGGCGCGGCTTTGCCGATGTAGGCTTCTGATTCACCACCAGCGTAATAGGCGGAAGAGGCTAGATCGTTAAGAACGATCGCGGCAGCGCGCCAAAACGAAATGAAACTGAGGAGCGCAGTAGTAGCGACCAGAACACGCGGGATTCCGTTCCCTTGGCGGCCTTGAACCGCAGGGTTATTGGAGGAGCTACTCATTCAATGGGTCTAAGGACCTGCTCAAATCATGCTCGCATCTTTTGGAACTCAAGTCTAGTTTGAGGAAAATTTGATTAATTCGCAAGAAAGCGGAATGCAGGAGACCGGCGAAATCTGATGTAAACCTTTAATGTAAGCCAAGGAGGCGCGGATCGAAAAAGAAGTGTAGTATCTGCACAGAAGAAGGCCCCATGCGTTCACCTGTTTTTTATCTGGTATCCGTACTCGTACCGCTCCTGCTGACAGGACAATTCTTGGGAACGAACGAAGTTGCTCCTCAATTGCACGAGGAGGAGATCGGGGCGCTACCGCACGCGGGCAAAGAACTGCTATCTGAGGAACTGTCGCCCTGCCCACTGGAAAGCATTCTGTCGCACACTGGGAAGCGTCTGGATGAATTCGTTTCGAATGTAAACCAGATCACGGCGACCGAAGTCTTGATACATGAGCGCCTTGATAAAGACGGCAAAGCGAAAAAGAGCCAACGAAGAAAATTTAATTATGTAGTTCTGGTGAAGGAAACGAAGCACGGCGAAGTGACCATTGAGGAATTTCGGAATGGGATGCCGGGCAATTTCGGTTTTCCAGATGAAATGGCAGCAACGGGCATGCCTGCTCTGGCTATGGTTTTTCACTCCGACCACCGCAAAGAATTCGACATGACCTGCGGGGATTCGCTAACCTGGCACAATCGCCAAGTCTGGCCTATCCAGTTCCGTCAAAAAAAAGATCAACCCGCCCGCATGTGCCTGCTAAAAACTGCCACAAGAGAGTACTCCGTGCCGTTGATGGGTACTGCGATGATTGATTCTCATAGCTACCAGATCGTTCATTTGGAAAGTGATTTAGTGGCGCCGATTCCGGAAGTTCGTTTGATGAAGGAACATCAGGTTCTTGATTACGGCCCGGTTTGGTTCGAGCGAGGCAGTATGACTTTATGGCTTCCGCGCGAGGCTGACATTGTTTTGGACTCGAACGGAAAACATTTCCACCAACGTCATACGTTCACGGACTTTCGACTGTTCGCCGTCGATTATGGCCAGCAGATCAGCGTGCCGGAAGCAACTCTACCTGGCACAACCCCGTCCGCACCCAATTCGTCTCCGAATTGAAAGCGAGATCGGCTTGCAGCTCCAATTCCTAAGACTTATTTGGAAGCAGAATTTGATTCGGGAGTAGAACGAAATTCCTTCGCACATTCCGCGCAAGGACAGAGTGTCCTCAGGAAATCGTAGCTGTATATCCCCGTGGAATGGCCATCGGTGAAGCTAAGCTGGATTGCGTAATTTCCTACCTGAGTGGCGGATTGTGCCCGGGCCCTGGGCTTATACATCGGAAGAACGGCAGAGGAGGCAGGTGCGGTGCCGAAAGAAATGGCGACTTCTTTTTTGCCGCGCTCATCGTTGCAAGTGGCGCAGGGACAGTTGTCACGAAGCAAAGGAAAATCAAAATGGCTCTCGTGGCCATCGGCCCAGGTAATGTCCACACCAGCGCCCGTTTTCACGTGGATTTTTACGGCTGTGGGTTTTCTGCGTGGATCAATGGGTAGTGGCATGGGTAGAGTTCAACTACAGTTTACAGGTCTATACGCTTTTTGAAAAATCGGTTGAAGCGTAACTAGTGAGCAGGCTCTGGAGGATCACGGCGGATGAAATTATAGCCATTTCGAAATTGAAAATCGCCGCCTGCCTGTCGAGTCTCTTTCTGATAGCGATAGGAATTGCGCCCCAGCTTTATCGTAATGCGCACATCAACTTTCTTGTCATTCTCTGTGGCTAGGCCCGTCATTTGCAGAGTTCCATAGCCGGTGGCTGAAAATTTATCGAAACCTGTCATCAGATAAGTGTTCTTGGACTTTTCGCGATCCGAGGATACGGTGAACATGGAAATCTGTGGATCGATCGTTACGGCCCATACTTCTTCCAGCACCTTATTTGACCCGTCATCGTATATGAAATGAAATTGCTGGCCGCGGCCATCCGGCGAGAGGGTTACATCCAACCAAGCCGGTAACTTGGTGCGTAGATCGGATAGGAGGTCGCGAACTTCCAACTCTCCCGTCCAATTCCCCACGAACGATTTGTAGACCTTTTCAAGCGTGATGGGGGGAGGAATTTGTGGAGCGGGAGCAGCTTGGGAGGCGGACGTACTCTGCTGCGCAAACGCATTGCGTTGCATCAATAGCAAAAACAGAAGAAGAAGCAAAAACCAGCAAGAAGATTTGCGCAAAGTATTCCTCCTGAACAGAATTCAGGCGGCTGGGAAACCGTTATTTAGATTTCTTCTCCGAACCACAGCAATCGCCCGGGGGGATGGGATTGCCGTGCGGGCAGGTGGTCGGATGACCAAGGAAACTGCAAATGCGCTGATCGAGCTCCGGGCTGATGATGTGCTCGAATTTGCACGCCTGACTGTGCGCTTCATGATCATCGATGCGAAAAGTGTCCTTGAACAAGCGCTCAGCAAGGCGATGCCTGCGAACGACGTCACGCGCACGATTTTTGCCGCGATCGGTCAGTAGCACCTGGTGGTCCGCTACTCGCACCAATCGTAAATCTTCCATGCGCGCGAGGGTGCGAACGGGATCTACGCCGCCGGGAGTACGAATGCGTTCCACTTCAGCCAAAGTACCTTCCTCGCCGCAAACCCAAATCTGCTCCAGTAGATGATCGAAGTGAATCCCATCATCCATGGAGATGCGCTGGTCGACTGCCAGATGTCCATGCACCAATTCGATGCGCCGGTCGGCCTGTTGAGCGATGTCGGGGTCGTGCGTGACCATTAAAATCGTGTGACCAGCGCTATGCAGTTCGCGAAACAAGGCAATCACAATTTCTTCGTTGGCCTCGTCGAGGTTGCCGGTGGGCTCGTCGGCCAAAATCAGTTTCGGCTGGTTGATTAGCGCCCGTGCGATGGCTACGCGTTGCTGCTCTCCACCGGACAGTTGCGAAGGAAGATGTGTGAGGCGGCTGCCCAAGCCTACGCGAGTCAAGACCTCGGCTGCCTGGGCTTCATCAGTGACGCTGTGAAAATATTGCGCCAGCATTACGTTTTCTAGTGCGCTGAGATACGGCACCAGGTGGAATTGTTGGAATACAAAGCCAATTTTTTCAGCGCGGTAGCGGACGAGATCGTTTTCTTTGAGGTCGGCCAGGTCAACGTTATCGACAATGACGTGGCCGGAGGTGAGGGTGTCCAATCCACCGAGAATATTGATCAGTGTAGTCTTGCCGGAGCCGGAGGGGCCCATCAGGGCAACCCATTCGCCCGCCTCAATATTGAGATTGATGCCATCGAGAGCGCGGAGCGAGCCGTACTCCTTCACCAGCGAATCAATTTTGACTTGCGCGGTCACGCTTCACCTCGGAACACGCTTGCGGGGCGAACGCTGGCTAAACGGCGAAGCGGAAATGCGCTGGCGATGGAAACGATGACAGTAAGAGCCACAGAAAAAGGATACACAATCCAGCGCGGCTGCGCAGCCACGCCAAACACTGCTTTTCCAAGCCAGATGGAAACCAGGATGCCGAAGGCAGAACCGATCAGCCCACCTGCTATCCCCATCAAAATGGCTTCGGCCAGAAACAGGCGAACGACTCGGCGCACGGAACCACCAATGGCCTTCATCAAGCCTACATCGTTTTTGCGTTCGATCGCGACATTGCTCATGCCCGCCATTACGCAAAGTGAGGTCAGCAACAGGACAAGCAGGACGGTTGCCGAAAGCAAACCGCTGATGCGGGTGTAGATGCGCCCTTCGGCTTCGGTGAATTGTTTCACGCCGTGGACATCCGCATTGGGCAGGCGCTCGCCAAGTATGGCGATGAATCGCTTCACCGAATCAGGAGTGCCGGTGACGCTGAGTTGAATCAGACTGATGCGGGTTGGAAGATTTGCGAGCGATTGCGCCGTATCGAGTTTTGTGAAAATTTGAGTGTCTTCGGCGCCGCCTGTCGCAATAATAGCGAAGATTTTGCACGAGGCTTCCCTGCCCTGATTGCGGAGTTGCAGAGAATCGCCCGGATGCAATTTGAATTGGGCGGCGGCTTTCGCACCGACTTCGCAGGAAGAGGGATCGTTCTCGAGTGCTGCATTGATTTCTGTGCGCCGGCCGGGACGGATCTCTGTTAGCCCTTGCCCATCCGCACCCGCAATCACTGCAGGTTCAATGTGCAGCGTGCCTGACTTGGCCACTTCTCCGATGACGTAGAGAAATGCAACCGCGGGGATGCGTTTGCCCTCACTCTCCGTGGGCAATTGTGCAAAGACGCTTTGCGACAAAGTTGTGGGAGCGGGGGCGTTGGCGGTGTCCGAGGCCGCCCTCGGCGCGACAATCACGTTCGCACCAAGCGCGCGAAACTCGGTGGTTAGTCTCTTCTTCGCGTCGATTTGCAGATTCAGCAGAGCTGCGGTGACTGCGGCACCAGCACCCAAAGCGAGCAAAATTACAAACAGTCTTCCGTAATTCGCGGTGATCAACCTGCGAACGATGCGCCAGAACATAGGAGAGTCTGCCATCATTCGCCCCGCAGGATTGGCGCCGGCTCATAGCGCGAGGCCTTGCGCAAAGGTAATGCGCTGCCCAGAAGAGTAATCATTGCCGCCAGGACTAAAATAATGAGAAGAACAAACAGCTTCGGCTCAGGCGCAAAACCAAAAATCTTCATGCCAAGAACACGGGCAAACAAGATCCCCACGGCGTAGCCAATTCCGCCACCAACAATGGCCAAGAGCAATTGTTCGGCGGCGAGCAACACACCCACCAAGCCCGATCCAGCGCCGAGAGCTTTCATCAAGCCAATTTCGGTGCGGCGCTCGATGACCGAAGCAGCCGCCGATGCGCCGACAGCGAGTGCCGCCGCCAAAAGAGCCGCAAATGTGACCAGCCAGAGCAGGGTGCGTACGCGCGTCAGCACGTTGCCTTCGCCTTCCGCCACGCGACGGATGACGCGCACATCGGTGCCTTTCAGTTCTTCACTGATCTGCAGAGCAATTGAGGAAATGTACGGAGTGCAGTACCAACGGTCGAATTCTACTGGGGTCATCGACTTTGGATCGCGGCGCGCAAAAGCATCTTCCGGCTTGGTCAGCGCGCTGACGTACAATTGACGGTACATACCCGGCTCATTTGATATATTTTGCGCAAAGGTAAGCGGCACAATTATGGCGTCATCTTCTGGTCCACCCGTAGACACGATCCCGACAATCTTTACGGGAAACTCCACAGCGGATAGCAAAGTTTTCACGATTTCAAGATTGCTACCGATTTTAATTCCGTTGCGTTGGGCAAACTTTTCACCGACAACTGCTTCGACATTACCTGAATTAGGAGAACTCTTGTCCCCGGATGATTCGTTGAACCAGCGACCCTCTTTCAACTGCCACCATGGATTCGTTTTTTCGACACCGGTCGTATAAATCGTTCCATCGGGAATTTTCACGTCGTGGTTGATCCACGTTCCGATGAGTTCTACAGGCTTTGAAGCTTGAGTAGAATTGTCGACTTCCGAGGAAGCAAATACTGGGACCTGGAGCATTGGTGAAAACGCAACAATGTTGAACCGCCAGAAAATTGTTTTCAGTTTTCCAAGGTCGGCTTCGGGAAGATAGGCGCCTGCATTCACGGGACGGTAATCCACGCCACCAATTTCAAGTGGCAACGAATCGGCCAGAGGAGTAACGAGTAAGTTTGCGCCCAGGCTGCGAAATTCCTGAGCCAGCCGGTCGCCGATATCCAAAGACACACTGAGCGCCGCGGTAGCCAGGGCCATTCCCAATGCCAATGCGGCCATGGTCAGCAATTTGCGTTTGGGGCGTCGTGTGAAAGAATCAGCTACGAGTCGAAGGAACATTTTTCCTGGCTAAAAAGCGACCGCTCCTATTGCGGAATATCCTCCGCGGCTTTCGTTAACGCAGATACATCAATGATCACATCATTTCCATCGACCTGAGATTTAAATCCGATCGGGTTGCATCCACCCTTTTGCCCGATGGAAGGGATATAAATCGCCGAGGCACAGTGGCGGCAAATGACGTTTTGGCCTTCCTGCCGGTAGCCTTCCGCGCCGCAAATCAGACAAGCGTCTAAAGCGGTGCCATACCCATTGGGCTTCTTGATGACCATGAAGCGGATGACGTGACTGTTATCCTTCAACGTGAACAAGTGCAAATTTCCATCCTGCACTTCGGAGACAGGAATGCGCACGAGGTTATTGGTCGCCTCGACCATTCTGGCTTGCGGCGGCGCGGAATTTGCCCGCGCATAAATGAAATCCGCGGTCAGGACCATAATCACAGTCAAACTGGCTACGGCGCCTGCGATCATCCAGGCTCGTTGGCGGCGATTTTGTGCTTCCAGCAAGCGGCGCTCCGCATCATTGCCTGCACTTTTTTGCAGGTTCGAATGGGATGCAGATTGCCATTCGCGAAGAATCATCAATGCCACGGCACCGAAAACAAAAATAAAGAAAAAAAGCTCATTGCGGACAATCGGCCCGAGAATCGCCATCTCTGTTTTGCTTGATGGTAACCAACGCGCTTCGCTCAGCTCATGTAGACCCGTAACGCCCAGTTGAATCGCCACCAGAATCAAGATCGCGCTAGTCACCGCAAAGAAACGGTGCAGCGGAATTTTCAGCGTGCCTTTGAAGAACAAAACGCCGACGGCTACGGCGGCCGCGATTCCCAGTGTTGTTCCGACCCATGTTTGTAGTCCCTCGGTGGACATTTCTACAGCACGCAGAATCAGCGCCAATTCGGCACCTTCGCGAACCACCATCAGAAAGACGAACAGGGCAATTCCCCACCCAGCAGCGGCACCAGAGCGCGAGGCATACGTTTCCAGTTTGGCTTCAATTTCTTTCTTCAGGGAGCGGGCGATACGATTCATCCAGATAATCATCGTGACCACGAAGAAGGCGGCCACCAAAAGTAACAACCCTTCAAAGCCGTCTTCGCTAATGCTGAAGCGCTCCAAAGCAATTGCAACAGCAAGACTTAGCGCAGTGGCAGCAGCAACACCACCCCACACGTAGCGGGAGAGATGGGCGCGGCCGGTGCGGGAAAGATAAACTAAAATGATGCCGACAACTAAGGCAGCTTCGACGCCTTCACGAAGGGCGATAAGGAAAGCAGAAAGCAAGGGGAACTCCGGCAATTCTAGTTGAAAATGATTTGCAACAACGAATCCAGCTTACTATCCATCCCTCACACTCGTCAAGTTCACCCATCACGCGGTCCTCACGGTAGAATGATGACTTGCGTCTAACTCTTTTACGACCAACGATGGCCCGTCTTTTCAAGCGTCCGATAGTCACCCTAGGGTTGTGCTGGCTGCTGGCTGGTTATGCCGTGGCCGCGCAGAATCCTGCCCCTCCCACTAGTACTCGAGATGAACAACGAGCGCTGGTTAATCCGGACCCGAAACGCGCAAAAAAATTGGCCGAGATCGGCGCGCAACTGGAAGCCGCAGGAAATTACGGCGGCGCACTGGAAGCGTATGAAGAAGCGGCGCGTTACGCACCCTTTGACGTAACAATCGTGAGCAAGAGTGTGGCGTTGCGCTCGCGTTTGGTTCGCAGCTACATTGATGACGGCGAACGACTGGCCATTCAGGGCGATATCGACGGTGCAGCTAGAAATTATGCGTTGGCCATTCAGATCGATCCCTCCAATGCAGTTCTGATGGAGCGCCTGAGGGAAATTCAGTCAATGCATGATGAGGAGAAGGAACCGGCGGACCAACCGGCGCAAGGATTACCGCAAGTGCTTCCGCAAAGAGCTACAAAAAATTTCAATCTGCGAACGGACCTGCGCAACGCGTACGAACAAGTAGCCGCTGCTTATGGAATAAAAGCGGCATTCGATCCGGACCTGCCAGCGCGAAATGTGCGGCTGAAGTTAGAGAATGTCGATTTCGATACCGCGATGAAAGTGCTGACGCTGGAAACGGGAACATTCTGGCGGCCCCTGAATTCCAAACTGATTTTCGTCGCTTCGGACACCCAAGACAAGCGAAAAGCCTATGACATGGAAATTGAAGAGGTTTTTACGCTGCCCTCTTCGGTCGACTCCACGGAAATAGCAGAACTTGTTCGCGCGCTGCGGGAATTAACCGGCGCTCAGCATATTCAACAATCTGTGCCCACGCGTACTTTGACGATTCGGGACACGGTGCAAAAGGTGAAGCTTGCCGGCGCCATCATTCACCAAATGGAGCAATCTCGCGGAGAAATGCTGCTAGAAATTCAACTGCTCGATGTGGATCGCAACAACGCATTGAAACTTGGCATCACGCCTTCTACCAGCATTCGACTGATTTATCCCGGGCCAAACCTGGTGAACCAATTGAGATCGGCGCAAAGCATCACTCAACTGCTCACACTGTTGGCTACGATTTTTGGCTCGCCAGCGGCGGGAGGCGCTGTTACGTCGCTTTCATCCTTGATTCCTCCTCTCGCGGTAATTGGCGGAGGCAAATCGACATTTCTGCTGACGTTGCCAAGCGCTACGGCGGATTTTGCGCAAAGCTTGTCTTTGGTTCACAACTCCAGCGATGTGCTGTTGCGCGCGCAAGACGGGAAGCCGGCCACATTTTTTGTCGGCGATCGCTATCCGGTCACTCTTTCTTTGTTGTCGGCCAGCCTTGGATCAAACGGATCTGCCGCCAGTTCCATAAGTGCCGGAGCGACGGGCTTAGGTACAACAATCAGCGAGCAAACATTTGGGGTGGGACAAGGGCCGGTGGCCTTGGTGTCGGCAGACTTCCGAAACGCCGATGCGCTGGATCTTGCGGTCGTCAATCAAATCGATAATACAGTTTCGATTCTGCTGAACCAGGGAGTTGGCGCGGCTGTCCAATTTGCCGCGGCGGTTGGTTCGCCAATTACATTGGGAAAGGCGCGCACATCTGCGCCGGCTGTCTTGGCAGCCATAGCATCCGGAAATATCAATGCGAAAAATAATTCGTTCCCCGGCCTCCTGGTTACTGATCCCGTAAACAATGCCGTAGATGTATTGATTGGGAACGGAGATGGCACTTTTGGCGTGCTGAAAAATTCGATCGCGGTAGGCAATCAGCCGAGCGCCATCGCCACGGGCACCTTCAACACCAAGAACGGTGACAGCAACATTGGCTTCGTGGTGACAAATTTTGGAGACGATACGATTTCGGTATTCAACGGAAACGGCGATGGCACTTTCACGCAAGTCGCGGGATCCCCATTTCCGTTGCCGAAAGGAGCGACCGGTCCAATCGCCATGACGGTGGCTGATTTCAATGGCGATGGTTATTCCGACCTGGCGATTGTGGAACAAGGCTCGAAAGAAGTGACTATTCTGGCTGGCAACGGAAACGGCACCTTCTCGGAATTCACCAAATCGCCATATGCGGTCGGCAATCTTCCCGTAGCTATCGCTTCCGGCACCTTGACGGGAAGCACCGGTCCCGGGTTGGCAATCGTAAATCAAGCCGATAACAGTGTCACAGTGTTGGATGGCAATGGAGATGGCACTTTCCTTTTCGATGCGAATTCACCTTTGAAGACGGATACAACACCAAGCGGCGTAACGATTGGAAATTTCCTGCAGCAATCCACCAGCGGAATTGCGGTAACCAATTCGGCCGTGGGAACGGTTACAGTATTTGTGAATTTGGGAACTGGATATATTCAGGCACTTGAGCAGGCCGTGAATACGAATCCAATTGCAATCGTTTCTGGAAGTTTTACGAACAGTTCATTCCCCGATGTGGTGGTAACAAATGATTTTTCCGGGTCAGCGGGAGAAGTCACCCTGGTCGTCAGTCCAACAAGTTTGATTGCCGGCCAGAACAACAATACGCAAGTTCCCTATCCCGGCTCAGAGTACATCGATATCGGCGTGAAAGTGAAAGCAACGCCAACACTTCATGCGAATAAAGAAGTGACACTGCAGCTTGATTTCGATATCAAATCGCTGACGGGAACCAGCATAAATGGCATCCCCATCATTTCGAGCCGCACGGTTACGCAAATGGTGCGCTTGAAAGAAGATGAAACTTCGCTACTGACTGGCTTGCTTGACCA
>DASXIT010000094.1:0-31599 GCA_036497825.1 Candidatus Acidiferrum sp. | reverse complement strand
CATTGTCACAATATCGAAAGTACGTAAACCCGGCAAGCGGCATTCTGAGTCAGCCTGAAATCGAAAACAGAATGGAGGTCTCCACGTCATGAACCGCTTGCACCATTGGCTGTGCCGTTCCGCTTATTGGCGAGAAACTCTCCAGCGGCGAGTGCCGTGGGTCCTCTCCGACGCCAATCTGGGGCACGACATTCTCGAGCTTGGACCTGGCCCTGGTCTCACAACGGATTTGTTGCGGCGCTCGGTGCCGCATATTACAGCTATCGAAATTGATTCAAAGTCGGCGGAGTCATTGCGATCGCGCCTTCGTGGCACCAACGTGGAAGTGGTCACGGGCGATGCTACAGCAATGCCCTTTGCCGACAACCAATTCTCCGCTGCAGCTTCTTTCACCATGCTCCATCACGTGCCTTCTCCGGAATTGCAAGACAAGCTCCTCCGCGAAGTTAAGCGAGTCGTAAAGCCGGGTGGAGTGTTCATAGGCAGCGACAGCCTGCAGAGTTTATTTATGCAGGTGATTCATATCGGCGACACCCTTGTCCTGGTTGATCCCGACACGTTTGGTGCGAGGCTCGAGGCTGCAGGGTTCGAGGTCTTGGCGCTGGAAAAAGGTGCTGATGCTTTTCGCTTTTGCGCACGGAGCCCAGCAGCACTTTCCTAGGCAAATATAACAAGAGGTTGTGACAGATAAGCAACGACGCGGAGGGTACATTTATGAAACGAAAAATATTTGGACAGAATTCTCACTGGCCAAGAATCATTCTCCTGGTAGTTCTTATGGGAGGGGGCCATTCCCTCGCTGCGACATCCTCATTGGCTGCCGTTGATTCCGCACCCTGTTCCGCGAGCCCGCAGAGCAGGGAACTGGATTTCTGGCTCGGCAATTGGAGCGTCACATACCCCGGTATGCCGGGCAACTCTAACAGTTCTGTCTCCCTATCGCTTGATAAATGCCTGCTAACCGAAAGCTGGGACGGGGGGAAGGGGCACAGTGGCAAAAACATGTTCGCCTACAGTGCGGACGATAAGAGCTGGCATGGCCTGTTTGCGGACAATCAGGGCCGCGTTCACGTATTTGAAGGAAAAGTTGAAAAAGGAACCGCCGAGTTTTTCGGGCCGAGCATAGGGTCCGACGGAAAGACAGTTCTTAATCGCATCAGGGTGATTCGCATTGGCGCGGACAAGGTACAACAAACCTGGGAGAAATCGAAGGACAACGGCGCCACTTGGACCGTGGAATTTCGCGGCGAGTATTCGCGCAAAAAACCTTAACTCAGAGCCTCAGTAAGACGGGAAGGTGCCTATGTTTGTCTTTTTCCGTTTGCTCATTATCGCCATAGCTCTGTTGGTCACCGATCATTTGAGTTTGAATCGACCTGTTGTTCATCTCACTCCACCTCCAACGGTGTCCGTGGACGGAGGTGTCCTGGAAGGAACGTATTTTGGGGAAGCACAAGATGGAGTTGCGTTTCTCGGCATACCGTACGCAGCCCCGCCGGTCGGCCCTCTGCGCTGGAAGCCACCGCAGCCGGTGAGTGCGTGGACCGGCGCACGCAAGGCCACTGAATTCGGTGCAGCCTGTCCTCAGCTTCCAGCATCCTGGCTCCCACAGATTCCATGGAACGAAGACTGTCTCTACCTCAATGTATGGACCACGCAGTTCTCTGCTAATGCAAAAAGCCCTGTCATTCTCTACCTCCACGGTGGTTCAAACACCGCCGGCTATAGCCAAATGACCCCACTTGGCCCAGCTCTTTCCCGGCTGGGTGTTGTCCTCGTCAGTGCCAACTATCGCCTGGGTCCGTTCGGATTTTTGGCACATCCAGCGCTTACTGCGGAGTCTGACCATCACTCCTCTGGCAATTACGGTCTACTTGATCAATTGCAGGCGCTGAAGTGGATTCATAACAACATCGCACAATTCGGAGGTGACTCGGCCCACGTGACGGTGATGGGTCAGTCGGCAGGTGCAGTCGATATTTGCCTGCTGATGTCTTCCCCTCTGGCGCAGGGATTATTTCAAGCCGCGATTCTTGAGAGCGGAGAGTGCCAGAGCACACTTAACGAAGATATCCGCACACCACGGCATTACAACCTGGTCTCCGGCACTGGAGAGGATGTGGGAGAACGTCTGGCCAACGACTTGGGAGTTCCAAATAGTCCCAACGCTTTGCAAAAGCTCCGCAGTATTTCCGCCGACGAGATTTTAAAAACGTGGAACAAAGATCGACAAGTTCATTTTGACGCGATCGTGGACGGTTGGATAATTCCAGAACAGCCCGCAAAGATTTTTGAGCAGGGCAGAGAACTCCGTATTCCGATCCTCATCGGCAGCAACGCTGACGAGGCGACGGTCTTTGGCCACGGTCCCAAGACTATAGAAGAATATAAAAAGTATTTACTTCAGGACACCGGCAACTTTGCCGATCTGGAATTTCAAGCCTACCCCGTCTCATCCGATGCCGACGTGGCCGTCCGATACTTGCAGCTTCAGAGTGATACATTTGCCTACGGTGCCTATTCCATGGCGCAATCGATCACCAATACTGGCCAGAAAGCATATTTGTATTATTTTACTTATGCAGAGTCCGGCAAGCGCGCTCCCCTCGGTGCATACCACGGTGAGGAACTCTCGTTCTTGAGTAATTCATTTCCGAACGGTTGGGAGCACGGCCAGGATGACGAAGCGCTTGGCAATGCCATTCGCTTGTATTGGATGCAGTTTGCTAAGACCCAAAACCCGAATAGTCGCGGCCTTCTGGATTGGCCAGCCTACAATGCTCAAACTGCTCAACGCCTGGAACTCGGTCGAACGATCCGCGTGAATCGTGTTCCCGCGCAAATTCAGACATTGCAAGGGATCATGCAGCGAATCTTGAATTCCAGTAATACGCCGCCGCAGTGAATGACCGGCCTCTTGCGGCCCACGAGTGCGATTTCTTCCTGCCTGGAATCTTCCAGATTGTAACAATTCTTTTTCACGCCCGGCCCGGAAAAACACTATCCTCACTTGTTATATAAATAGAGGCGCGATACACGGAACCTTATGAGCGGTGATTCCATACCTATTGCCTTGCCGCTCTCGCGCCTTGCGAGTGACGCATGCGAGGTTACCGATCTGTATCGCGAATTGCGCAAGCCCCTGCTTCAGTATCTAGTTTGTCTTGGGCTCTCAACCGATGAGGCTCAGGATACGGTTCAGGATGCCTTTCTCAGTCTTCATCGACATTTGGCCTCGGGCGCTTCGCAAGAGAACATTCGCAGTTGGGTCTTTCGCGTCGCGCATAATCGGGCCAGGAACCGGCAGAGTAGCTACCGTCGTCGTTTCGGCGAACCACTTGATGTTGAGATTGACATGGTGCTGGACCAAGCGACGCCAGAGCAAGTCGTACTTGAAAAGGAAAAGTTCCGGCAACTTGGAAAGGCCATCCGTCAACTGACGGAATCCGAGCGTGAGTGCTTGTTGTTACGCGCCCAAGGATTGCGCTATCGCGAAATCGGCAATATCTTGGGGATTTCAACATCCACGGTGGGCGAGACGGTAAGTCGCGCGATCAAGAAATTAGCGGAGAAATGCCATGTGTGAGCTTTCAGAGAAGTTGATTGCCTGGCTCGACCACGAGCTTGCAGATGACGAGATGGCTCAAGTGCAACGGCACATTCAGGATTGTAACGAGTGCCGCTGCCAGCTCCACGCATACCAGCAGGTGAGCAGGAAATTCGACGCCTACCTTGATGCAGTGGTAGCATCCAAGGCGGAACGCCGAATGCCACGCTGGGTGCCGGTGCTTTCGATTGCCGCAGTTGGCGCGCTCGCTGCTGTTGCGTTCCTAGTTTTCCTGCGCCCGCGCGTCGAACCGCTGGCTCCTGTTTCTTCTGTGAAAACAGCGCCAGCGGCCAGCGTTCTCGGACCCAAGACGGCTCCCGTTCCGGTTCCGATCAGAAAAGTTCGTCAACGGCATGCGCCGTCGCCCCCGCCAGAGAAAAATCAAGTTGCTAGCTGGCCGCCAAGTGAGCCGGCTATCCAGATCGCCATTCCTGCGGAATCCATGTTTCCGCCGGGCGCGATTCCCGAAGGGGTCAACTTCACTGCGGATCTGAGTATCGCTGCGGATGGTTCGGCACAACAAATCCGACTGCGGCCGCGACTTGTAGGATTTGAAAGGAGAGCAACTCAACCATGAAATACGCAATGATCTTAATCTTAACAACGTCCTCCTGCGCGTTTGGGCAGAAAACCATGAGGACCAACGTGGTGTATCAGAGCGTTGGCTCTGGCGTGGTGACGGCGGGGGCAATCGGCAAAGGAATGGTAGGTACACCGATTCAAGGGGCGCCCTATTCCGCCACGATTACCAACGAATCGATCCAAACACTCGCCGACGGGTCCCACATCACTCAGAACACCACCGGAACGACCGCCCGCGATTCCCAGGGCAGGACGCGCCAGGATACTGCCTTGCCCGCCATAGGCAATTTGTCTGCGGCAGATGCTCCACACTTGGTGTTTATCATGGATCCCGTCGCTCAGACGTTCTACACATTGAATTTAACCGACAAGACTGCCCAGAAAATCTCTATGCCCTCTGGTGGAGCGGTTGGGTCCTTCAGGGCGTCTGGCGGATCGGACACCACAAGAATGTTTGTTACACAAATGGGGAGCGCTTCGGTGGCCGACGGTGCGATGCCACCACCGCCTCAGGCGGGGTTCGTCATGCATAGAGAGGTGATGGGCGATGAGGAGGCTCAGGTAAGCACGCAGGACCTCGGAACTGAGACCATGGAGGGTCTCTCTGTGAATGGAGTACGTACCACCCGGACCGTTCCCGTGGGTCAAATCGGCAACGATAAGCCCATTAGCATTGTTACCGAAGTCTGGACATCGCCTGACCTCAAGATTATCGTCTACAGCAAGCGAACTGACCCGCGAATGGGCGAGCAAACCTTCAAACTTACGAACATTGTCCGTGCAGAGCCTGACTCCTCGCTCTTCTCGGTTCCGTCAGATTTTAAGATCATGGATGGCCCGCAAAGCGTCATTTATCGTTCGAACAAATAGAGTAATGTGCTGGTAGTTCGAACCGAACGACAACAACAGGATCAGCGTTAATCTTCCCTTATCGTCTCGGGCTGCGGTCAATAAGGCCGCAGCCCCTCCATCAAGAAGTTCCCGTGGAGCTTGTGTCTCCCTTCCTGCAACCTCATTTCTCACTGATCCGGCGGAGCACGACCACCCACTCAGCAAAAAATGGCACTTGGCATATTCTTATATAGGAATATATTCTCTGCCCATGGCTCGCGCTTCTACAACCTCTGATGCCTTCAACGCAGTTGCCGAACCCCGGCGGCGCGCGATATTGAGTTTTCTCGCCCTACAGGAGCGCCCCGTCGGGGACATTGTGGCCGCGCTCAGAATTGAGCAGCCCTCGGTGTCGAAGCATCTGCGGGTATTACTCGACGTTGGCCTCGTGGACGTGCGCCGCGACGGTCGCCGGATGCTCTATCGAATCAATGCGGAGACGATCAAGTCTCTCCACGAATGGACTGGCACATTCGAGCGTTATTGGCAGCATCAATTGAATCGCGTTAAGGAACGAGCGGAAGGGCAGACCTGATTTACGCGCAAATCGAATTTACTTTGGCTTATGTCCAATTCTTGTTTGAGGAGGAAAGATGAGTACAGCAGCACCAAAAATGGAAAGAAGAATTGAAGATTTAACGTTAACCATCACGCAGGAAATCCATGTGAAGGCGCCGTTGGATAAAACCTTCGAGGCCTTGCTTGAGCAGTTGGGCCCGCATAATGCCCACCCTGATGGAACCCCGATGCCCCTAAAGCTCGAGTTGTGGCCCGGTGGACGTTGGTATCGCGACCTTGGCGGTGAAAATGGCCATTTCTGGGGACACGTGCAAGCCATCAAGCGGCCAACGCTCCTTGAAATCACCGGGCCGCTCTTCATGTCCTATCCGGCTGTCTCCAACGTGCAGTACCGGCTCAGTGAAGAGGATGGTGGGACGTTGATCAAATTTCATCATACCGCGCTGGGACTGATTCAAGACGATCATCGGGAAGGCGTAGGGAAAGGCTGGACGCATATCAACGATGAGGCTCGTAAGCGGGCCGAAGCCGCTCGTTCGCGCTAAATCTCTGGTGATCGCAATAGTCGAAAGAATCGGAACTCCAAATCTCGAGCACACGAAAAGGAGCAGTTATGAGAATGGTAGATCCTCTCTTGATGGAGCTTGATCAGGAAGCACAAACGACGCAGCGCGTTCTGGAACGAGTTCCAGACAACAAACTCACTTGGAGACCACACCCAAAATCATACTCCCTGGGACAGTTGGCTCTGCACATTGCCTCTGTTCCTGGCAACGTCAGCGCGGCAGCTGCGCAGGATGCCTTTGAAGCTCCGAATTTCTCGCAGTCGGAGCCCAAGAGCTGCCAGGAAATTTGGGACACTTTTTCCAAGGGGCTGGCGAGTGCCAAGGACACGCTGAACAAGATGGACGATGCTCGTCTCATGTCCATGTGGAGCCTGACGAGAAATGGAAAGGTCTTGATGACGATTCCGCGCATCGGATTCGTTCGTTCCATCCTCATGAATCATAACTATCATCATCGAGGACAACTCTCGGTCTATCTACGAATGCTGGACGTTCCAGTGCCCTCGATCTACGGCCCCAGCGCAGACGAAAATCCATTCGCGTAGTTCCGCGGCGATTAGACCAGAAATAAGGCGAACGTGATCACGGCGCATCTCTTCTAAAGAGGTGCGCTCGTGTGTTCGCATTTGGTGTTGCTCGCTTGCAGTAGGGATCGCGCAAAGCTGTTGTCGGGTGAGCATAAGAATCTGAGAATCGGTACCTTCTGATTTTGATTTAAATCTTCTAGTGGCTTGGGGGTCCCTCCTTAAGCGTTTTTCGAACAGAGCACGGAATACCCCTGGAAGTTTCAGCCGAAAGCTCGTCACTTCACCTGCTCTGATGCTTGCTGTTTGGGACTGTCATTTTTGCCAATACTCCGAACTTCTCCACCCAGTTAGTGTCATTCCTAAGTCAGAAGCTGCTGCGGGGGATCCCGTGCGGTTACGCCGAAAGCCCGAAATCAGTTTGGAGAGGCCGACGGATTCTAGCTAGTTCAGATCACAATCCAGGAAGAAATTCGTATGAAGACGAGTTTTATCTGGACAGGTGAAGAACAGGAGAATTCATGAAGTGGAACGGGAAAATGTGCCTCGCTCTGGCAACAGTTGCCACACTTTTCAGTGCCGCCGGAGGGACCAACTCAGCCGCGCAGCAGGTTCCGGGGACACCGGGTTCGCCTAGCGCAACAACCACCATCGATGGAAAACAAATTCCTCCACCTCCTCCGAAGTTTGGCGGGGTTATAAAGGAAAGTGCCAAGGATTCGACTCCATGGTGGCCGCCGCGGGTGGTGCCGCCGAAGGGTGCTCCCAACGTTCTGCTGATCATGACGGACGATCAGGGCTATGGCGTGCCTGGCACCTTTGGTGGAGTTATTCCGACACCGGCGCTGGATCGGATCGCCAAGGCGGGCTTACGCTATACACAATTTCACTCCACGGCGCTCTGTTCACCGACACGGGCGGCGCTGATCACCGGCCGGAACCACCACTCGGTGGGCTTTGGCGTCATCGGCGAATTGTCGACGGGATATCCCGGCTATGATTCCGTCATCGGTCCAGAGAACGCCACGATCGGCGAAATCCTCAAGGAAAATGGCTACGCCACTTCGTGGTTTGGCAAAAACCATAACACTCCTGGATTCCAATACAGCAGTACCGCGGGGCCGTTTGAACAATGGCCTTCCGGGATGGGATTTCAGTATTTTTACGGCTTTCTAGGAGGCGAGACCGACCAGTGGCAGCCGTACCTCTTCCGCGATCATACGCAGGTCTTCCCGTGGGTCGACAAGAAGGATTACAACCTCACTACTGATCTCGCCGACGACGCTATTCGCTATATGAATGATTTGAACGCGGCCGCGCCGGACAAGCCCTTCTTCGTTTACTACGTTCCTGGTGGCAGTCACTCCCCGCATCAGCCGAGACAGGAATGGATCGACAAGTTCAAAGGCAAGTTCGACATGGGCTACGAAGAGCTCCGGGACGAGATCTTTGCCAACCAGAAGCAGCTTGGGGTGATTCCGGCGAACACTCAGCTCACTCCCTGGCCGGATGCCATTCCGAAGTGGGACTCCCTTAACGAATTACAAAAGAAACTCTATGCGCGGCAGGCGGAAGTATACGCCGGCTACACAGCGTACACCGACTATGAGATCGGCCGCGTCATTCAGGCCGTCGAGGATATGGGCAAGCTCGACAACACTTTAATTATCTACATTGATGGCGATAACGGCACCAGTCCCGAAGGCACGCTGTCCGGTACTTTCAATCAGTTGACTGCCTACAACGGCATTATGGATGTGCCGATGCCGCTGCAGTTGTTGCATTACAAGGATTGGGGATCGCAATTTACTTACGCGCATATGGCCGTGGGATGGGCTTGGGCTTTTGATACGCCTTTCAAGTGGACAAAACAGGTTGCTTCGCATTTCGGTGGTACGCGGCAAGGCCTTGCGATCTCTTGGCCCGGACACATAAAAGACGTGGGCGGTATTCGGACTCAATTTCATCACATGATCGACATTGTGCCGACCATCCTTGAGGCGGCCGGAATTCAAGCTCCCACCACGGTGAATGGCATTGCGCAGAGGCCAATCGAAGGCATCAGCATGGATTACACCTTCGATAAAGCGAATGCCAATGCACCGTCCAAGCGCGTGACGCAATATTTCGAAATGGTAGGGAATCGTGCGATCTACCATGACGGTTGGATCGCCGCCACAACTCCGCCTGCTCCTCCCTGGGAACTTGGAACTGGCAAGATGCCAGACATCACCAACGGCTATAAATGGGAACTCTACAACATCACCGACGATTACTCCGAATACAACGACCTGGCAGCCAAAAATCCCGACAAGCTCGCTGAGCTGCAGAAGTTGTTCCTAAGTGAAGCGGCAAAATACAACGTCTTTCCTCTTGATAACTCCGGCTTCGTGCGTTTGCTTGCTCCGAAACCCAGTGCGGTGGCCGGGCGGACTGATTTCACTTACACGGGATTTAATGAAGGAATTCCCTACGGCAACGCTCCCAGCATTCTCGACAGGGACTACGTCATTACAGCTGACGTGACCATTCCTGATGGCGGCGCAGAAGGCATGATTGCGACTCTCGGCGGCCGCTTCGGCGGATACGGCCTGTATCTGAGCAGGAGCTTCAACTGGTGGTTCCATGCTCGGCTGTTTAGAAGGATTGGCTTCATTGCGCTGGTCATCGGCTTGTTGCTGATCTGGCTCGGCCAATACAGGCAGTGGTCCAAATGGAAGATACGGATAGGCCAAGGCATAGCTTCCTTAGCGGCACTGTTCTTGGTCGCGGTATTTTTTACCTCATTGATTGGGATTGGCAAAGGTAAACCCGTATTCCGATCCACTACTCGCGGTTTACGGTCTTGAGCGACAAGACACTGCTATTTCTCGGTGACTTCGACGGTGAATTTGGCGAACTTATGACCGAGCTTGCCAAGCAAGCCGGGCCCGTATTCGATGCGATCTTCCAGCATGTCGAGGATCCTCCGGCGTCTCCAGTCGCTTCAAACGTGGAAGCATTCGTTGAATGGACCGCAGGTCATCTTATCCATGCTTTAAATATTTTTACAGCTTACCCTGATGTGACCGCGCAGGAGATAAAGTCGCTCGCCGCGGCCGCTGATGTTACTGGCGCAGGTGAACAGCGTCCCTTCCTGGTGATTTTGCCGATCAAGTCAAAGCTCGCCTTCATCGAAGTGCAACTGCTCCTTCGCGCGCGAACGCGCGGAACACAGAAGGATTTGCAAAAGGTTGGCACGCCGCACTTTGCACAATTTGTGCCACTTGAAAACAATCAGATCGGTTTCTTTACCGTGTATGACGGTTCTTTCGACAAATACATCGCTGATTTCACAAAAAATATCGGCGGGACATTCGATCTCATTTTTAAATTTATCATCGCGCCGCCTCCTTCACCGTGCCGGAAGTATCTTCAGGAATTTATCGACTATGCGAACGGAGCAAACCGGACTCCCATTGGATTTTATTCGGCATATCCAGGACTAACTGTTCAGGATATTCACGCGTTGATTGCGGATCGCAAAGCGGAATCAGCTTCAGCCTGATCGGGAGATTGCATTGAGTCAGGACAATACAACGAAGACGGCGAGCACAAAGGAAAGTGGAGGATTGCTGCGTCGCGTTTTTGGACGTGCGGAAGAGAAGACTGTCGACGCCAAGTCGGGCGCTACGAGGTCTACGCTCAACCTCGCCGATATTCAGGGATTTATCGTGCGCGGTTATCGCATGCCGATTGTGCGCCACTTCTTACTGACGGTCGGCGTCCCAGCCGCGGCGCGCAAGATTCTTGGAAGGCTTGTTAGCGGGGACGAATCAGACACCCCGCAAATAACCACTGCGGAAGACTGGCACGTCGGGTTTGAGCCAGGGCCAGGAGATAATCCAACAGAACCGCCTCGTCGTAAGCCTGACTATTGCTTGAACGTTGCGATCACCTGGCAAGGAATGGTCGCCCTCGAGATTCAGGAGCGAGTTCCGAACATTTCGTTTAAATCGTTTGGCGCATTCACGGAAGGTGCAGCCGCACGAGCGAAGTTGGTTGGCGATACTGGACCGAGCGCGCCAGAAAACTGGATCGAGGTGTTTCGAAAAGGCGGCGATCATGTGATCGTCACCCTACACGCAATTAGTCCAGAGGCAATGCAGACCTATACTGCTCGTTTGGTCGAACTGTTTCAAAGCGGAGGCGGATTCAAAGAGATCTGGCGCCAAGATGGCATGGCCTTGATTGAAATCCAAAACGGCCAGCCAACCCCAACGGCTAGAGTTCATTTTGGCTATACCGACGGCATCAGTATGACCACTATCCGCGGTGGACCGGAGAAGTATCATCCCGACCACCAGCAGCCTTGCGAGCCGTGGTTATTTGTTTTGCAGGACGACGCCGAGAATTATTTGCTGCCGGAGCCGCGAGAACTTGGATTGAACGGCAGCTTCGCCGTCTTCAAAAAGATTGAGACGGACGTTGTTGGATTCGAGAATTTCCTACAGTCCAACAAAGACAAGATTGATCCGGAACTACTGGCAGCAAAAAGTTGCGGTCGCTGGCGCAATGGAGTTCCCCTCGCGCTGTCGCCCGACACGGATAGCCCTGCCGACGGAATCGCTCCAGACCAGATGAACAATTATGAATACGTAAATGCTGATGGATCAGGTGATCCAAAAGGATTGCGGTGCCCCGTTGGAGCACACATGCGTCGGATTAATCCACGGGGACAACCGATTACCGGCCAGGGTGAGCCGGGCGGAAGCAACAATACACATCGATTGATTCGGCGCGGCTTGCCGTATGGGCCGGCCTATGATCCGACGAAGCCATACGATGGAATCGAGCGCGGGCTGCTTGGTTATTTCATCAACTCCAGCATCGAGAATCAGTATGAGTTTGTTCTAGGACATTGGGTCAACGATAGCGAATTTGCAGGTGCAGTGCGGCTGAATCCTAAGTCAAAAGATCCGATGATCGGCACACAGGATCCGGCGGAAAGTATTTTCGTAATTCCGCAGGCAAATGGCGCGCCACCAATCAAAATTACGGGATTTTCTACTTTCGTGAAGACAAAGGGTGCAGCGTACTGTTTTTTACCAAGCATCACGGCAATCAAGTTCATTGCCAATTTGGGAGCAGTGTAATGCGCAATCTCTCAAAGGAAGCCCTATGCTGTTTCTGACCAAGCGATTCGGCATAACCATCACTGACAGTGAGCGAAATCTTGCTGCAGAGAAATTATATGCCGAGCAGATCGTGGAAAAGGTCTTAATGATGCAAAAGACCGCCGCAAAGAAAGATCATCGCCCGCTCGGCCGCGGAACCCACGCAAAGGGTGTGACTGTGCGAGCGCAGTTCGAAGTGCTCGACGTTGGCGTTGGTCGCGACGCCACTCTGACTGCGCGTTTGGCTCGCGGCATTTTTGCAAAACCTGGCATATATCCAGCCACCGTTCGGTTCGCCAACTCAGACTCGCGTGTGAATTCCGATATGAAGCCCGACGTGCGATCGTTGTCGTTCTCTGTCGATCTTCCCGGAGGTAGCCGACAGGATTTTTCCATGCAGAACGCAACCACTCTGCCGATAAATGATGCTCGCGCATTTCTCGCGACCATGAAGTTACTTACCGCCTCGAACCCCGCCGCGGGACTCTGGTCATTGTCCTTCGACGATAAGTTGAGAGTGATTCGTACTCTCGCGCTCGCCGGACTACAAACACACCAGAAGATCGAGCCCTATCAAAAATTGCGGTATTGGAGTACTGTGCCGTTTCGCCATGGACCATTCGAAATTGTAAAACATTCGGCCAACCCATCGTCCGCTAACCCGGCCAAGCCTTTGCAAAAGAAAAACCCGAGGGCTCTAAAAGACGAGTTAATTCGGCACGTCAATGAAGACAGTGCGATGAGCAGTTTCGATTTTGGAGTGCAGTTTCTCGACCCCAACAAGATGACGTATTGGGGAAACGAACTGGACGCCGACTTCTGGGTCGAGAACGCGAGCGTCGAATGGAGGGAATCAGAAACGCCCTTCTACACCATCGGAAAGCTTTCTTTATTGCCGAAATCACAACTCGGGGCCGAGGAGGAAGAATCCGCGTACTTCGATGTGACGGGGAATTCCACAGCAGACAGCACGCCACTCGGAAGCATTAATCGGGCTCGTTGGGCATCCGAGGTTGCCAGCAGGAAAGCCTGCAACGGAGCCAGAAAAGAGATTTCGGTAGCGGCTGCTCCGGGCAGTTGATTTTGAAGGAGGAATCGTACTCGGAGTGCGCCTGGAGTAGCTGTAGATTTTTGTCGGACGGGGACCTTGGTTCAAATTTCGTGAAAGGGAAAGAAAATGGCATATAAAAGAAATGCTAGCGTCGGTCGGCTCCTACTATGTATCGGGATGTTGCTCCTGGCAGGAAGCAACTTGTGCGCGCAACAAGTGCACTACAACTTCATGCCTGGGACTGATTTTTCTAAGTACCATACGTTTAAGTGGGTGGATATTCCTTCCAATGTGCACCCAAATCAAATCATCAGCCAGGAAATCAAGGACGCCGTGAATAATGTGCTCACCTCGAAAGGGTTGACTCCTGCTACGGGCGACAAAGCGGATCTCTACGTTGGCTATCAATGTTCGGTGGATCAGGAACGGCAGTGGAATGCCTGGGGTACCGGAGGAAGGCTGATGGGCGGCATGGGTTCGGCCACCAGTTCCACAATATCCAATGGCACTCTTGCGGTTGATTTCTATGATCCGACGTCGCAGCAATTAATCTGGCGCGGTTCCGCGGCTCAGACATTGAATCCCAGCGGAAATCAGCAGAAGGACATGCAGAAGTTAAACAAAGCGGTTGCCAAGTTACTGAAGAATTTTCCACCACCACAAAAGTAGAGTTGTTGAAGACAAGGTTTAAGTACGAATGCAAACTTAGGAGGAAAGAATGACGAAACGTTCCTATCCGTGGATGATCTCGATCGGACTATTTTCGTTCTTGATTGTCTTTTTCTTAGTCGTTCGCTCTAGCATTGCCAAGCCTCAGCCTGCGCAGCAATTTCCAATTATGGACAAGGTTGCCGACAAGATCATCGCGAAATATCAGGGGTCCACTTGCGAACAGTTGTGGATCAAAAAGAGCGAAAAAGCTCCGCCAACGCCAGAAGAAGTAAAGGCGATTACCTTTCTGAAAAGCGATCCTCAAATGCGCGCAGCTTTCATCAACAAGGTTGCCGCGCCAATCGCCAATAAGATGTTTGAATGCGGAATGATTCCATGACGATTTCCGGGTGGCTCTTAAAATCCAAGGCTAGTCCGAGGTGTACGATGATTCGTTCCGATAGAATGTGCTCGCTGGCACTGATTGTACTGTCGGCAATTTTTGGTGCAGTGGGCACGGTCGCTGCACAGGACACCTCGCCATCGACAACCCCGAAGCAAACGGCACCACCGCCAGCCGCAAAGAAGAAAACGGCTCCACCCAAAACTGCAACTCCTGCTCCACTAGAACTTGAGCCGAAGGCGATTGAAATTCTGAAAGCGACCAGCAATAAACTGGCGTCGGCCCACACGCTTACGTTTACGGCGATAGAGACATTTGAAAGTCTCAGCCGCCAGGGGGTGCCGCTCATCTACGCGAATAAGTACGATACGGTTTTACAGCGGCCAAACAAGCTGCGCGTAGTTCTGGAAGGCGATGGCCCTGCCTCGGAGTTTTATTACGACGGCAAGGTCGTGATGGCCTACGCGCCTACGGAGAATCTTGTCGCAGTGGCTGACGCTCCGGACACAATCGATAAGACGCTGGAAGCGGTTTTCCACTTGGCAGCGATCTACTTTCCATTTACCGACTTGATCGTTGCTGATCCGTACGGCGACATGGCTCCCGGGTTGAAACACGCCTACTATGTCGGCCAATCGAATGTCGTTGCAGGGATTACCACCGACATCGTGGCATTCGCTGGTGGTGGCATTTTTGCGGAGATCTGGGTCGGTGCGGACGACAAATTGCCTCGAGTCGTTCACGCGATTTATCTCGATGATCCTGACCATCTACGCCACAATCTGATACTCTCGGACTGGAAACTTGATGCGTCTGTTTCCGATGATTTTTTTACCTCGTCCAAAGCTTCTTCCGCGAAGCACATGCAATTTGCTCATCCAAATCCGGAACCAGCTCCGGGCGCAAGACCAACGCCAAAAACGCCGCCAGCAAAAACACCGGCCCCGCCAAAAACCAATCCGACACAACCACAATAGTGAGAAGGAGATTGAAAACATCATGAAAAAAATAATGATTGGGCTTTCCGTTTTATTCTTGACGCTGTTCACTTGCAGCACTGCTCTAGCATACGGGCACGCGAATGCTTACGGCGGCGGCAGCACCACCCACTCTGGGAACACTACCACTCGCACCAATGCGTATGGCGGCAGTGCAACCCACACTGCAGGACAGGGGACCTCGGCTTCCAACAGCTACGGCGGGTCGGCATATCACGCGGAAGGTTCGGGCACGACTACTGCCAGCAACGCCTATGGTGGCAGCGCGACGCACACCGCCGGGCAGGGAACCTCGGCTTCCAATGCCTACGGCGGGTCGGCATATCACGCGGAAGGTTCAGGAACGACCACCGCAACCAATGCCTATGGTGCCAGCGCCACACACTATGAAGGTTACGGTACCGTCGGTACAACTTCTTACTATGGCTATCATCCGCCGACTACAGTCGCTGTCTACGGATCTGGTTGCTACAACTGTGGCGCCAGCGGGTGGGCGGTTGCCGGTGCCGCCATCGGAGGGGCAGTAGTCGGCGCGACTGTCGCTACTGCGGTTGCATCGTCCAACAACGCGGCAGCGGCGAATAACGCATACGCGGCAGGCTACAACGCGGGCGCGACCAATACCGCGGTAGCAACTAACGCGGCCGTTGCAAACGCCAACGCTGCCGCGGCCAATGCCAACGCGGCGGCCGCCAACGCGACTGCAGCCGCCAACATGACGTACGCCATCGGTCAGATGACTGCCGTCCTTCCTGCGGGCTGCGTTACACCTGAAGTGAACGGAACAACCTACTATCTCTGCGGTAATACGTGGTTCCAGCCATCATACGGCGCGAATGGACTGTACTACCGCGTGGTGACAACGCCTTAAAGTTTAAGCTCTAGAATATTTCTATTTTTACCGATTCGGACAAGGAGAGTTCTGATGAATTGGAAACTTACGAGTGTGGCTAAGCGTTTACTGATTGTCGGTGTGGTAGCAACTGGGATGATTGCACCTGCGATTGCCCAAAACACCCAATTGCAGGAGAAGCTTGCGGCCGTTAAGCAGATCGCTGCAGCCAATAAGCAGGCACTGCACCAGTATCAGTGGACCGAAACCATGCAGCTCACGTTAAAGGGAGATCCAAAGCCGCAATCCGCGAACCTCTGCCAATATGGCCCTGATGGACAAGTTCAGAAGACCCCCATCGGCCCGCCACCAGAACAACCTAGCGGCGGCAGGATGAAGCAAAGAATCATCGAAAAGAAAAAGGAAGAGATGAAGGACTATATGGGCGATGTGAAAGCGCTACTCAGCCAGTACGTGCCGCCCGAACCACAAAAAATGCAGGCAGCGTATCAAGCAGGTAATGTCTCACTGAATCCCGAGGGTGGGGTGATGAATTTGATTTTCACGAATTACGCGCAACCCGGCGATAAGATGACACTCACCTTTGATACTGCGGCGCACAAGATTGTTTCCGTTAGCGTCAATACCTACATGGGCGAAGAAAAAGACGCGGTGACCTTGCAAGTACAAATGGCCAGCCTTCCGGATGGCACCAACTACGTACAACAGACCATCCTGAATGCCACGGCTAAACAGCTTGTCGTGACCACTACAAATTCTAACTACCAAAAGATTTAAAGCTTTCCGTCGCTACAATTCACGCTCTGGAGCGCTGGCAGTACACGCGATCGATCCCGGCGACTGTGAAGACATTGCAGTAAACCGCTGCTTTGCTTACAGCCATTCCCGGATGATTGCGTGTTGACTCGACTCGCTAGAGTTTTGTTGCGTAACTATTCGACAAGTTGGAGGTTTAATGCGATGCGCACGCCGTTGACAAGTACCTGGCTGTGATCGATTAACTCTTGATTTGTAATATCGGAATCGACGAACTTACGCGTGAGCCCCTTTGGCATAATGAACTCAACTGCCTCTGAGCGCTCTTTCCCGCCTGGAAGTGCGGCAAAGAGGTTCACGACCGAGAAATCATAAACGTCGAAATTTGCATTTTCCGGAGCAGCAGCAAGTATATCTTTCAATTTCGGAGCCAGGAAAAGGTCGAACGTCTGCGCAGAACGCTTATAAATGGATGCCTTCTCCGCATCAAAATGCAGTGGATTTCGAAGGGTCATTTGCAGGGCCATTTCCTTGCTGATGACCACGAAAGCGGGAGGATCGTAATCCACAAACTGAAATTTGGATTGCCCAAGGGCGGAGAGCGCTTCTAACTGCTGCTTGAATTGAGTCTGAAGCTTATCCGCGTCCTCCGCCGTTGCCGCTGGCTTTGCTTTGGATAGGTCCACCTTTCCGGGAATTGAGCTTGCACCTGATGGATCCCTCGAGCCATTCGAAGAGCCAGGTAACAAGTTGGGATTGCTGTGGCTAAGCCGGCTGACCGTCGTCGAGGAACTGGCGGAAGAGGTAGCGTCCTTTTTGGAGGGTCTTGTTCGCGGCAACTCTTCCACTACAAATGGATCCTTATCTAGGAGTGACAGGCCAAACTCCTTCCCACCCAGATAAATTTGCGACTCATTGAGGATTTCCTGGCGATCCTTGTCATTTGTCGCTTGCGTCAACCGGAATGCATTTTGCCGATCGATCACCACCACCAAAATTTCCTTGCCTTCATAGTCGGCGCTCTTGTCATTTGTGCGCGCATGATAGGAAACCTCAAAACCGATCGCATCGCATCCAATGTCGGGTGAAATCGATTGCGTTACGGTGATCAAAATCGGCAGCAGCACGTCTTCAAAGGTTCGTGCCGCGCGCTCATTCCGCGTAAATTTATTGGCAGCGTAAGCGGCATTGTAATTCCCGGTGATTTTTAACACGATGCGATCGCGAAACTTGACAAATTCCAGCCCGCGAGAATCCGCCTCCACCTGCTTCGCTGGTTCTAATCCCACGTATTTGCTGAGATAGAAGGGAAATGGGAAATGCATGTGCGTAATGCTCTGATTCAGGCTCTTGAGCTCTGAAAAATATTGCTTTTCAAGCACCTTCAGATCAGGGTCACGGATCTCGTTAGGGCTGATTTGTGCCGAAGCAATTGTGTTCAACAGCAAGATGGCAATTATCGCGATGGAACAAAAAAACGCACGGATCGCTACAAATGGACGCATCGATTTCATCCTTGAATCTTAGCATCGACTACTTCGTGGTGTATTGAGAGCCAGGTCGTCCCGGCGGTTGATAGGCGGGTTGGGCAATCGCTCGGGTAAATGCGATCACGGCTTTGATCTCCGCTGGCGACAGGGTCTTTCCATAAGGTGGCATCATCGCTGATTTTCCTAGTGCGCTTCCGCCAAGCGTGATGATGTTCTGCATGAACTCGTCGCTTTCTTGATTCAGCTTCTCACCATCATTCAAAAGGGGTGGTTGGGGGGTAAGGTTGCTGCGATTCGAAGGCCCGGCTGGCGAAGCGTCGGCATGACACCAGACACAATATTGATAAAAGATGCGTTTCCCTTGTGATTCCTGATAACCCAACTTAACGAGTTTTGTGCTGTCGTTCCAGTCAGCTTCGGCGTCGTACGCGCCAAAGGCATCGTCCGGCTTCACTGCCGCTGCTTTCTTACATCCAGAGAGCACCAGTGCACAGAGCACGCTAACCAGCAACATCGCGGTCATGATTATTTTCGATTTCATCGGCCCGCCCCCTGTGCCGTCGGCTTAGTTACGGCAGCGGTAGCTGTGGTCTGCGGCTTGATTCCAGCGCGCAGTGTCATCAGATACGCGGTGAGAGCATGAATCTCGTCATCGGTGAAGTTACGTCGCGGTTCGATAGTGTCGGGCTGCAGAGCCTGCGGGTTACGCAGCCATGCCTCAATCCACGCTGGCGTTAGCCAGTTTCCCGCGTTGTTCAGATTTGGCCCTACATAACCACCGCTGCCACCGATAGTATGACAAGACTGGCATTGGTATTTCACTTCATACAGTTGCTTTCCCAAAGTGACGGACGCGGCCGTATAGTTGTGCGCGTCAATGCTGTCCGGATTGACGCCGGGCTTTTGCACCGCCATTGATAAATATTCCGCTACGGTCGCCGCCTCTTTGTCCGTCATATTGAATTGCGGCATACGCAAAATCAACGTTGGCCGGATGGTTTGTGGATTCTTCAGAAAATCCGCGATCCATTTTTTCTGCGCCCGGCTTCCCTCAAACGAAAGGTCTGGTGCCAGTGTTCCACCGACCCCGTTAAACCTGTGACACGCATAACATTTATAGCGTTCGTACACTTCCGCGAAATCGCCCATTGCTTGAAAACTAGGATCTTTCTTTGGCACTACCAGATGCTGGAGTGCGCTCGTCGATTTCGGTCCCGTCTGGCTAAGCAGCGCCGTCGTCACGGCATCCAGGTCAGCTTGATTCCAACTGTATTGCGGCATGCGCGCCGCGGGATTCACGGACACGGGATCTTGCAGTTTCATCTGAATATAAGCAGGCAGGTTATGCGGAATCGTGGATTTTCCAAACTCAACTTCGGAAGCGTTCTTCGCTCCCAGTGCGGTCAGGTCCGGCCCAAAGTCTTTCTGTTGTGAGAAACCTCCAATATGATGGCAGCTCACGCATCCCTTCTCCAGAAAAAGCCGCTTGCCACTCTTCAGCTCGTCTTCGGTGGGCTCGCCAAGCTGCGGAACCCCCGTTAATAGATCAGAATCCGTCAGTTTGTTCATGACGTACTGAGAAACTCTGTAGAGGTCCTCGTCGCTCCATCCGTACCGAGGCATATTGTTGTGCGGCAAATAACCCTGCGGGTTGCGTAGCCACGACACCAGCCACTGCTCGTTTACCTTGCTGCCCACCTTAGTAAGTTCCGGTCCAACATTTCCGCCGATCAGTTTTGTTTCACCCGCACGCGTCACCGCCAGTGGATGGCAAGTGGTGCACATCATTTGCCGGAATCGCACTTCCGATTGGCTAACCATATCGGGCTTCTTGCTCCAGGTTCCGACCACTACCGGGCTAATTTTGTATTCTTCGATCTTCTTGGCTTTTTGCGCGCTTAAATAGCCGGAAAGGGCTACCAGTTCTTCCTCTTTCAATCGGAACTTCGGCATGCGCGATTCATCGCCATTCTCGTAGCCATTTACGGTGACGTTGCCGTCTTTATCCAGAACCGTGCGCGGCTCTTTCAGCCATTTATAAATCCACTGCCGCGAAACTTTGTAACCCACACTCGAAAGATCTGGCCCCAACATGGAACGGTCAATATTCGAGAGCCGGTGACACGCCTGGCAGTTCAACCGCGACAATAGCTCACGACCGCGCGCCAGTTGCGGCGTTTCATTCAGATCAGCCTGATGGCAACTTCCGCATGAGGCCTGCAGGAAATGTGCCGCTAGGATTGGCTGCTCCCACGCGAGCGTGGTTTCGTGCGCTTCTGCAACTTCTGTGGCTGGACCCTGGCCACGATGGCAAATCGTGCAGCCCCAGTCGCGAACATTGTGGGGAATGGGCGGATGGGCACGAAAGGGTTGGGGAACAGAGGCGTCCGCCAAGCTCGGCTGGGTCATGCCCTGATGGCAGGTGCCGCAGCGATCCACAACATTCATTCCTGGAATCCAGGCTTGATCGATATTAGGGTTGTAGTCGGCGAGCAATTTCTTTGTATCGGGACGCCCTTGCGCAAATCGAACAAAGGCGCGCTTGTAGTGCTTCCACTCCGCGCGAAAATCCTTAACTGGCGATATCGCCAGTACAACTACGCAAAGCACCGTCGAGATGGCAAACGCTAGTCGCACCCGGTGCGATAATTTCCCCATGTCCTCAGCCGGCATGTGTCCCCCAAGGCCACACCCAGGACCAGCCCGGGCCGCGGAAAAATGTCCCCACAACCGTCAATGCAATTGCTGTGGAGAGAAACCAGGTCATCACCCACCACGAAAGTGGTTTGTTGCGCAGCGCGCTCATCACTCCACTCGTGGCTTTCGAAAAATACGAGGCGATCAGAAGCGTCGCTACGATCAGCGTCGGAACAATAATCGTCCAGGCGTCCACGAATGCCAGCAGGGCCAGCAATGCTGCTATCACAATTAGTGAAATTGCGAATTTCCTGGAAGCTTGCTCTGCCCAAATCGGCTTCGCTTCCACATTCACGTTGAAATAGGGAATCACTACCAATGCCAAAAGAATGAGCGTAGGAATCAGAATTCCCGCCACAAACGGCGGGAAGAAGTGCAGCAGTTCTTGCAGGCCTAGGAAATACCACGGCGCTTTCGCGGGATTTGGCGTCAGAAGCGGATTAGCAAGCTGCTCCAGCGGTGCATTCCAGAAAAGCGCGATGACTACCATCGCGATGATCAACATTTCGAATACGATCGCTTCCCGCACCAACAGATGCGGATACGTCATCAACTGTGGCCCGCGATCATCCGTCACCTTAGCTGAGACATTTCGTGTAATGAAAACGATGCGGCGCGGCTCATTCTTGGCGTTCGAACTGAAACCGGATTGGATTTTAGTTTGTTCCATCGTCGTCCTTCGCCTTTACAGTTAGACCACCATCCTTCTGGACCCGCCAGAAGTGCATGCCGATAAAAAGGAAAGCAAGAAGGGGAAGAATCACAACGTGTAGTACGTAGAAACGCAGCAAAGCATTTTCTCCAACTATATTTCCGCCTAATGCGACGAATCGCACTTTGCTGCCAATGATCGGCATCGCCGAAATAATGTTGGTTCCGACAGTTACAGCCCAGAAGGCGAGTTGGTCCCACGGCAAAAGATATCCCGTGTAACTCAAAAACAGAGTTAGCATCAGCAACACTACTCCAATGACCCAGTTAAATTCGTGCGGTGGTTTGTAGCCGCCACGGTAAAACACGTGGAACATGTGCCAGAACACCAGCAACACCATCAGGTGCGCGCCAATCCGGTGCATATTGCGCAGGAATACTCCGTTCGATACCACGAACCTCAAGTCTTTCATGTCGTGGTAGGCCTTCGGTGCAGCGGGGTGGTAATAAAACATCAGTAGGACACCGGTGACTACCAGCATCAAGAACAGTAAGAAGGAGAGCGATCCCAGATAGTAAGCTGCCCGTACTCGCAGCGATTTTTCTCTTACTTTGACCGGAAGCCAGTGAAGGAACAGATTGCCGAACACCGCGATGCTGCGAGTTCGGTTCGTCAACGCGGGTCCGCGTCGGAAAATAGATTTCCAGACTCGCGATTCGCGAAGAGCATGCAGAGTGTTAGTTATGGAAGTCGCCATAATTTCCTCAAGCCTTCAAGACCTGATCGGTCTTGATCGTCTGCAACTTATCCACCAGCAATTCGCCGTCTGCCGTGAGTGTGATCGAATAGTGTGGAAGCGGCCTTGGCGCCGGGCCTTCCAGCTTCTTGCCTTCGGGTGTGAACTTACTCCCGTGACAGGGGCAGGCAATCATGTTGGCTTCCGCTTTCCACTGCGTCACGCAGCCCAGGTGCGTGCACACGGCAGACACGGCGTAAAATCCGTCTGTAGTCCGGACGACGTAGACCTGTTGATCTTGCAAAAACGTCACGGAATTCATGGGATACAGGTCCGGATTGCCAGCTCGAAATGTTGTGGCTGGCTCAAACAAAACGTTCGGAGAAAAGTATTGATAGGTCAATGCACCGGCACCCAGTCCGGCAATGCCCAACGCACCAAGCGTAATTTCACCAAGAAAATCGCGCCGCGACACACCCTGCACCGTTCCTGGCGCGCCAGAATTGGCTACATCCAATGATTTCGTGTCACTCATGGTCCTAGGACGATCTCCTCTCGTTCACTTATACCCTGTTCTTCGTCGAATACTTCAAAGGACTCCATAGAAATCGTGTGCGCTGGGCATCGCTCTGCACAAAGGCCACAGCGGATACAGACAGTCTCGTCCTTCACCATCACTGAGCCATTTATCTTGTTGAGTTCCTCAGGCAAGACATGCTGTAGATCGATGGGCCGCAAGTCTTTTTCTTTGGCCAGGCGTTCTTTTTCTTCTTCAGTGAACGCAAAATCTTTCAATGGCACCAGAGATAAGCAGTTCTCTGGACACACATCCACGCACCCGCCACAAAGAATGCATTCCGTCCCACTTGATTCATCCCCTTCGAAGATCGTGTTAATCCAGCATTTCAGGCAGCGGCTGGCCTCAGTGCGAGCCTCTGCTTCCGTGTATCCGGTTTCAACCTCGGCCACGCCGGTGCGACGGTCGATGGGCAGCACAGGCACATTAAGCCGTGAATACTCATCATAATGCGCGGCCATTTCGTGATGATCCAACACCGTGATCTGCACGTATTTTGATTTGGGCTTCCACTCTGGCCCGCGGAGGAACCTGTCAATTTCAACAGCAGCTTTCTTCCCATCGGCAACCGCGTTGATAATTAGGCGTGGTCCAAAGGCGATATCACCCGCAGCGAAAACTCCCGGAGCTGTGGTCATCAGTGTTTCCGGATCAATTTTCAGGGTACCTTGCCGGGTGGTCGCAATTCCGTCTTCTGGTTTAAGGAACGAAACATCCGAGGATTGACCGATTGCCAAAATTACGGTGTCACAGGGAATTACAAATTCAGTTCCAGGGTCAAACTTCGGACTGAATCGCTTGTTCTCGTCAAACACGGATAGGCACTTCGTAACTTCCAGCCCGGTCAGTTTGCCTTTCTCCCCAACGAACTGCTTCGGCCCAAGAGATGGCCGCAACTTCATTCCCTCTAGCAGCCCAGCGTGAATCTCTTCCTCCGAAGCTGGCATTTCCGCGCGTGACTCAAGACAAACCAGTTGCACTTCGCGTGCGCCCATTCTCAGTGCCGCTCGAGAAACGTCCATGAATTCCTTCATGGCCACGTCCATTTCGCTGGACGTTAGTTCGTTCGGCAGCCCGCCTTCGGTCATTTTCTGTTGCTCGCGCATGGCTGACCGGGCCACGTCGATCGCTACGTTACCACCGCCTATGACCACTACTTGCTTGCCTACTTCGAATCGGTAGCCAAGGTTCACGTTTAGGAGGAAATCAATTCCTTTAACCACGCCATCCAGGTCATTGCCGGGCAGATTCAGATCTCGGCTGCGATGCAACCCAAATGCCATCAGGACTGATCTGTAGCCTTGCCGCTTCAAATCATCGAGCGTGAAGTCTCGGCCGAGCCGCATGTTTAATTTCAGTTCTGGGCCGAGATCGAGGATCTCTCGAATTTGTGCATTCAACACGTCGCGAGGGAGCCGGTATTCCGGAATCCCCAGATGCATCATTCCGCCGGGAACTGCTGCCGCTTCGAAGATCGTTACCGGATAACCCAGCAAAGCCAAATCGTGCGCCGCGGACATGCCTGCCGGACCAGAACCGATTACGGCAACCTTCTCCGTTCGGGTTGGGCGGGACCTATTGGAGAACACATCCATCGGGTTTCTGGATTCCGGGCCGTGCCGCTCCGTCACGAAACGTTTCAGAGCACGGATAGAAATCGGCAGGTCGAATTGTCCGCGGCGGCAAGCCGACTCGCATGGGTGACCACACACGCGCCCGCATATTGAGGCAAAGGGATTGGGCATCCGGGCATAACGGTAGGCGTCCTCGTAATTTCCTTCGGCAATCAGCGAGACATAACGACCGGCTTGCGTGTGCACGGGACACGCCTGCATGCAAGGAAAGTTCGATTCTAGCCATTCTAGATCGACGAGTTTTGTTCGCGCCGTCACCGTTAGCTCCGGAGGCCCCGCTATTTATTTCTTTACGGTGAGGTCGGCTGTCGCACCGCTGGCTGTCACTTCCACGGCCTGCGTTGTCACTTTTCCGTCTTCGCTCCACGTCTTCAAGGTGTACTTTCCTGCCGGTACGTTTTTGATTTCGTAGTTCCCGCTCTTGTCGGTCACGGCAAAGTAGGGAGTTGGGGACACCACGATGTATCCGTTCATTTCTGGATGGACGTTGCAGAGCAAAGAGACTACTCCCGGGTCGTTAAACTGGAACGCTTTCTTCTCGCCCTTCGGCCAAGTGCCGAGGTTGTGTGCCAATTTCTTGTTTCCGCTGATGCTTGGCCAATAAACATTGTGTCCAACTGGGTCGCTGTTCAAAAATTCCACAGTCGTTCCTACTTGCACAACAGACACGTGCGGGCTAAAGGTCATCTTGGCTTGATCGATTACCGGTTTCGTCGCCGGAGGATCGAACTTCTTGTCGGGAATAGAGTCTACGTATACCGCGATGTTTTCAGCAGATTTTATTCCCTGTACGCTGACCTTTCCCTTAATATCCCCAGCAAAGCTCGCGCTCGCCATGAGTACAGTTGCACCAAATATTGCGACTAGCCTTCCTGCCGATAGACGTAACTTCATTTTGCACCTGCTCTTTTTTGGATTTTCTTTGAACAAACTCTCTTATTCAAGAACCGTTTAGAACGCGTAATCGATTCCAGTCACGAACGTATTCGGGCGGTAGTACAGCGGGTTCCCGCTGATGTCGAGGCCATAGGCCGCCGGTTGCCAGGCACGCGTATACTCACCAACGATCTTGATGTTTGCGCGCACAAGAATCTGGAATCCAGGCCGGACATCGTTTCGAGTTTGATAACGGGAAACCCCATTAAAGAAATCGGAAGGAGAATTGACAAAGTCATAGCGCATCGTGCCGATCAGCCAAGGAAAGATCCAATAATTGGCTGCGACGAAACCGCCAGTAAAGGTAACTGCCGGCGCCTTGGTGAAGGTGTTCGCCGCAGTGTCTACGTAGTGGTTATTATCGTGACCTACTAAGCCAACTCCGTATATTTCAAATTTGCTGCGAAACCGGAACCGGATGTCGCCACCGACTCGATAGAAAGGCTCATTGATCGTTCCCAGAAATGGGAATTGACTGCCGCCAAAGTTCTGCTGATTTTTTCCGTAGTAGTAGAAAGCTCCGACTCGGATCGAGGTGTGATCGTGGGGGCCGGTCGGGCCAGCCGCCTGGATTGCATTCCGGCTTTCGGGGTCGCGCTCCAGATTAAACTTGTAAGAGGTTCTTAGATATACATCCTTTGTGTTGCGCGTGACTTGCGAGGTGTTTCCGCCGTAGGCAGCATTGGTTCCGTCAACATAAGCTACGCTCCACGTAAAATTGCCATTATTCGGATAACCACCGAATTCGATTCCTCTCTGCGGTGCCCCGAAAATGAAAGGATTGTTTACCGTTTGGCACGGCACCGGTTGTGGTGTTCCCGAGCACGATGATTGCGCGAGTGTCCCTTCGCCAAAAACGTCGTAGCCCGACAGGTATGGTGTACGCGCTTGCGTAAACGGGATGTCTAGTTCGAACTGTCCAAAGCGGACATTCACCGCATTCTTGGGTAGATGAAGAAATCGGCCCAGATCATTGTATTTAAGATACGCATCACCCAAACCGCCGTTTGCTCCTGAACCGCCCGCGGAAATGTCGTCGTCAATCCAGAACGACAAATTCGGGCCAAAGCTGCCGGCGCTTATGATTGTAAAAGTATTGGGTACAAACAAATCCGTCCGTGGCACATAACCCGTGGCCTGCACAGGTTGCGGTTGGTTCGAATTGAAGTTGAAATTTCCTTCATAACGGAACGAAATTGGAATCGTGCCGGGAATCTCGCCGGGGTAGACGGCTTCCGGAAAGGCCTCCTTTTGTGCCTTCGAGCCCAACATGACGGGGTCTTGCTTTACGAAAGTCTCGTCATCCGTCGGAAACTTAAAGCCATTTTTCTTGAATTTTTCACCAAAATCGTTCAATTCGGGATACATGTTGTGGCAGGTCGTGCAGGAAGTTTGATACTTCCTAGAGAACGCTGGGATCGCCTTGCCTTTAGGAACGATCACGAACAGAGTAAGCGTGATAAGGCTGACAGCAACCACAGCGAACACAGTAGTCCACTTCTGACTTTTTCTCTTCATTTCGTTGACCTAAGCCCTTCCCCTGGAAAAGGGTGAGTCTGTGATTTGTGAAGCGACTCTATGTTCAAAAGTGTGGCTATTTTGGGGTGCCCAGCACATAGCTGCAGTGACATCAATCACTCCCACTTGTGACGCCGGTCACATTTCGACAGTCAGGCCTCCCAGTGGTCGTATGAAACATGAAAAGACCGAAAATTGGGATCGCCCAACAGATGGCTTAGGGATGGATAATCAAGTGTATGAGATTGATGTTTTGCCCTGAGTGGGCTAGCGAGGATTCATGAACGGTTTCTAGGCGGGAAGCAGGACTTGCGAATCACTGCACCGGAATCACTCTCACTCTGGAAGCGAACATCTATAAGCCAAATGCATGCGAGATTTTCTAAATGTACGTTGGAGTGGTGCCGGGGGCCCGGATTGGGCGGTTCACACCATGAATTTCACATTGTTATTTGCGACGTGACATGTACTTCCTCGTTTTCGGGAGGCATCTCTATTCCAGACTTCTGCCGTAACAGTTCGCAGTATAACATCGGGCTGCATCCTTAATTATTCACACTTCGTCTAGACGGTTCTCACAATCGGACGCTTACGAGCATCGTGATTCGGGGACTCCGAAATCCAAACTCCGGGCCATTAATTTCAGGTCTGATACGCAAAGAACCCCTTCCGAAACACCTCCTAGTGTATAATCCCGCCCATCTGAGCGCATATCGTCCGCAACCCTACTCTCGAATCCGGGAGGATAGTTTCTCATGCTACCGGCTACTGAGACGGAACAACCACATCGAAATCAAACCGCAGACCACGCAGCGCCTTCAAAGAATTTCGCTCCCCCCGGCGGGGGCGCATTAATCGTTCTCACTGCGCCGTTGACGGAAACGATTGAGCACGCGGGCTATTTCATCCAAATGGCGTTGGCATCCCTGCCCCAATGGCTCGAGTTTGTTCTGAACGAGAAGTATCCCAAGTGGCGCGAGGTGGAACGCAACAATGACGGTACCGCACGATACATGCCGGCCGGAGTGCGCGTGCTGGAAAAGTCTTTGCTACGCGAATACACTGTGGACGAAATAGTGACCTGCTTCCCCGACGATCTTGATAAATTTATCGGGCCCAAGACGCGAGTTGTAGCCGTTTCCACGCACAATCCTCTGGGCGTCACGTTTGCTGCAGGCGTTTACACCTCGATTTTCGGTTCCTCGAAGGAGCCCCTCAATTCGATTTATTCACGCGCAATGTTTGACAAGATCAAATCCAGTCGCTATCGGAAGAACTTTCAGGTGGTGGTGGGCGGGTCGGGTGGCTGGCAGATCTCGCAAACAAACAAATTCGAGGAACTGAGTGTTGACTGCGTTGCGGAAGGCCGCAGCGAATCCGCAGACACTCTAGCGCTGTTCCAGAAGGCGATCGCGGGAGAAACGCTGCCTCGTGAAATCAATTTAGTGCACCCCATCTCCCGCGACGATATCCTTTTCCCCGACAAGCGTACTACCTTCGGCGTCGTGGAGATGACTACCGGGTGCGGCCGCAGATGTCAGTTCTGCGTACCAGATTTGAATCCGCAGATTGATATGCCCAAGGCGCGCATCATGGAAGCCGTACGGGCCAATGTGCAACAAGGGAACAAGGTCATCTCCCTGGCCACCGAGGACATGTTCATCTGGGGCCAGGTCCACACAGATACTCCGTTCTTCTTTCCCAACCGCAAAGCCCTGGTGGATCTGTACACCGACATCGTCAATACGCCGGGCGTAGAGCATCATTTGTTGAGTCACTGCACGATGGCGCCTTTTGTTGTGGATCCTGAACTGATTCGTCAGCTTTCAGAAGTTCTCCTTCCCAAAAGTCCTATTCATCTGCCACTGCTAAGCACTCATCCTGAGAAAAGAGCGCTGGTCCCATTGATCGGGCTTGAAACAGGATCGGTGCGCATGGCCCGGCAGATCATGCCCAGCAAGGGCGTCCCGTTTTCCATCGACGATTGGCCCAGCATCGTACTCGAAGGGTTGGGCGTAGCCAATCGGAATAATTGGTTCCCCATGATGACGCTGATGGTCGGTAATCCAGGTGAAACCGATCAAGACACTCAGGAAACGCTCGATCTCGTATATGAGATGGAGCGCCGTGGCCTTTTTGCTTTTCTAGTCCCTTCGATATTCACCCCGCTGCACGACACGCGTATGGAGCATCAAACAGGCGTGACGCACACCCGCCAGCTAAGTCCCCTGCAATGGCAGCTTTTGATGAAGTGCTGGAAGCACAACTTACGCCCTGGCCAATACAGTTGGTGGGGTCCGATAGCTTGGCGCGTAGGCTCTTTGTTTATGTGGCTACACCGTCTGCGCAAATTGAATGGCCCGAATTTCACTTGGCCGCTGATGATGTTTGCCGGTGTGGCACCGGAAAAAGTACTCCAGCGTCTCGGCAGGATTCATGTCGGTAAGCCTCTCCGGTCCAAAAGCCGCCGCGAATTGATTGCTTCCCTGCGGCCGAATTATCTGAAGCACCTGCGGACCGATAACGGCGACCTACCAGAGGATTCTGGCCACTGTGTAGAAGGGCGCCTTGATCAGGGCCAGTTGGAATTTGAGACAGCGGCACGAACTCTCAACGTCCTTTCTTAAGACTTGCCACCTACTAAGTGGCCACCGGAAACAAAATGGGACGACCCTGACAGGAGAGTTGTGGGTCACAGAATATCGCACAAGTGGAGTGGGATTCACAACGATCTGGTTTTCAACAAGCCCATGGTCGTCCACAATTTGTCAGCAAGAGGTCGGCCATGCCCTCGCCAAAATTGAACCAGCCATATTCCGTTGTGACAGTTTCCTCTCAAATAGCCTCAACACTCTCCATTTCGGAGCCGTATGCAACACGAATTCGAAACAGCCAGTGCACACCTCATCCCAGGCATTGGCTTGCTCTTTCCAGACTGGTAGTGCCACAAGTCGACAAGATTGATTTGTTGCAATGGGATCCCTTCACCGCCAAATTCTTTGGTAGGAATTTCATAGTCTCTCCTCCATGGTGATCTCATCCTCTTTCGTGCCAACTCGAACATTGGCTTCGTGGCGTTTGAGATCAACGTCAACGCAACTAATGCCGTCCTCTTCCCCGCCCACGACTCCAGCCTCGATCTCGAGGATCAAATCGCTCTTCCGAAACCGTTCGATCAGTTTCACGGCAATATCGAGATTTTCCTTCAATGGCAATGCACTGCCGTCGAACATGTGACCGTTAAAGAGGTTTGGCTTCCCCGCTGCTTTGCGCCGCTCGGTCTCCTCTACCAGGGGGATTACAAACGAGTCCAGTTTGTCGGCCTGGCAGTGGTCTGTATGGAGCGCGACGCAGATCGGGTACCGGTCGGCCACGCGGTGCACATGTTCAGCGATCGATATAGCACCGAGCGCCATGTCCTTCACTGCAGTGCCCGAGGCGAACGATGCGCCGCCAGTCGACACCTGAATGATTCCGTCGCTCCTGCTCTCGGCCAACCCTATCAGGACCGCGTTGGCCGTAGTGAGTGAAGTCACGTTGATGGCTGGATAGGCGAACTTTCCCTTTCGCGCCAGATCAAGCATCCCAAAATACTTAGCAGGGTCCGCTACTGGCATGGATAGCTCCGTGCTCCGATCCCTGGAAATCCGATTGAAGGCTTGTGATCTTAGAAAAACGAAGCCCAGCCCACTACTAGGAGAATCCCTAGTTGCTTTGAACTCGACTGCCATCTAGAAATCGATTGGTGAATGGCAGTGTTCCCAGAGAACTTTCAAATCTCCGAAGCTGGGAATTTTCCTTGCTGTTCTGTAACCCAACCCCAGGCAAGATTTACCTGTCTCAATGGAGAGAATACAGAACAGCGGCCGAATTCTTCGACAGAAAGAGAGGCCAACGATGGCTACCACAGCTCATGCCCCACTGGCTCTGAGCGCATTTGGAAAAGCCCGCTCGACGGTGTCCGGCGCGCCTTTGAATGCGGAGGAGTTGCGAAAGACCGACGCCTTTTGGCGCGCCTGCAACTATTTAATGCTTGGCATGATCTACCTGCAGGACAATCCTTTGCTTCGCGAACCTCTGAAGCCTGAACACATCAAGAATCGCCTTCTGGGTCACTGGGGATCGAGTCCAGGTCTGGCATTCGCTTACATTCACCTGACGCGGCAGATCAAGAAATATGATCTGGACATGATCTTTCTTGCTGGCCATGGCCACGGCGCCCCAGGCGTTCTGGCGCCCATCTATCTGGAGGGATCGTATTCCGAAGTTTATCCCGAAAAGGGCGAAGATGAGGAGGGGTTGCGCGAATTTTTCAGACAGTTCTCTTTCCCTGGCGGAATCGGAAGTCATTGCACGCCCGAAACGCCGGGTTCGATACATGAAGGCGGCGAACTTGGCTACGTGCTCTCTCATGCCTGTGGTGCCGCCTTTGATAATCCGGAGTTGATTGTCGCTGCCGTGGTAGGCGACGGGGAAGCGGAAACAGGTCCGCTGGCCACCTCCTGGCACATCAATAAGTTTCTGAGTCCCATCCAGGATGGTGCAGTCCTGCCCATTCTCCATTTGAACGGCTACAAAATTAACAATCCAACCCTACTGGCGCGTATCACCCACGAGGAACTCGAGAGTCTTCTGCGCGGCTATGGCTGGACGCCTTACTTTGTCGAGGGCTCGGATCACGAGAGCATGCACCAGGCGATGGCGGCAACAACGTAGCATTGCGTTCAGGAAATCAGAGAAATCCAGCAACAGGCACGCACTTCCGGAGTCGCAGAGCGGCCGCGCTGGCCGATGATCGTATT
>DASXIT010000093.1:0-3606 GCA_036497825.1 Candidatus Acidiferrum sp. | reverse complement strand
GGATCAGTCGGCAATGGTAGGCGCCGTAGTATTGAGTCCAGCGTCCCGGGACTCAGCTTCGCCGCTCAACCAGCTGCCTTGACCATGGCCGTCAGTTTCACGGAGTCGGTCAAGTCACACCTCGCTGTACTGCGCTTCGATTATAACGATGCCGCGGGATTCTTGCTTGGCATGCGTGGAACATATGGCCATTGAGACAGCTTGCGTTACCGACCATGAAAATGTTCTCATCGCCTCATGCCGTGGGACTTTTGGTTGATCTTTTTGTTTTTGGGAATGGCCGTTCCGTGGCGAGGCCATGTGCGGCTGCGTAAACTCCTGGCGCGGCCGGCGATTGATACGACCGAAAAGCTCACGCTGTACGCGGCAACAATTGCGTTTCAGTGGCTTATGCTGGGCGTGGTCGCTTGGCGCGCGCTGGCGAGGGGACTGACCCCGGCTGAACTCGGGCTTGCCGGTCGTCTGAGTGCGAGAGTCCTTGTTGCTGGCTTGCTGGGCGCCGGAATCATCGCTGGACTGCAGTGGCTGAATCTGCGGCGCATGGGAAAGATGGAAGGTGCGGCTCCCGACCTCATGCGCAAGATCGCCAGCCGGATTCTGCCGCAGTCGATGGTGGAGCTACTTCCCTATCTGGCGTTGGCGGTTACTGCCGGGGTTTGCGAGGAGTTTCTCTACCGTGGGTTCGCTATGGCCGCGCTTTCCCGCGCTGGCTTGCCGCTCTGGGTCGTGGTGCTGCTTACCTCGGTGCTATTTGGCCTGGCACATGCCTATCAAGGCCGCGCGGGAGTTCTTGGAACAGGTCTGTTGGGCGTTCTACTTGCCATCGCTCGAATTGCGTATGGTAGTCTGGCGCCGGTTATGATGTGGCATACGGCGGTGGACATTGTGGCGGGAATTGCAGCACCGAAATACTTAAAAACGGCACCAACCATGGAACAAGCCGCTCAAAATCAGCCAGTTACATAATAATTACTACTATGCCAACAGACATCGAGAAGCCCCTTTCCGAAGCCACCATCCGTCACGCCCTGGGTGAGTTCCAGGTGACAGTGAATGACGAGCAAATCCTTCGTATTCAACGATATATAAAGATTCTGAGGCGCTGGAATGAGCAGCTGAACCTGACCGCCATTCGCGAGCCTTTGGAGATACTATATCGGCATTTTTGCGAGTCTATGTTCGCGGTCGGTGCAATTCCTGTGGAAAAGTGTCGGCTCGCCGACATCGGCTCCGGACCGGGGTTTCCGGGGCTTCCGATGAAGATCTTGCGGCCAGAAATCGAGCTTTTTCTAGTGGAAGCGAACATCAAGAAGGGTACGTTTTTGGCGGAAGTCGTTCGAGAGCTGGAACTTAGCAATGCTCGAGTGCTGATTAACCGCTATGAAGACCTGGGAGAAGACCTGGCGCCGCTCGATTATGTCTGTTCGCGCGCCGTGGGGGAATTCGGGCCGTTTTTGGAGTGGGCGGCCTCTGATCGGGTATCTGCGAGCAACGTAATCCTGTGGATAGGCGGCCGCGACCTCGAAGTAGCAGGAAAATCACCGCAATGGGAATGGCGAGAGCCGATCGCGATACCGCAATCGTTACGGAGGTATTTGCTGGTGGGGGCGAAAAAAGATCGAAATGTCGGCGGATCGACAGTTCTGACATAATCGCGAATTGCGGAGATTTCCCGTTCCATATGTGTTCCACGTGGAACGTTCTGCAGCAAAATTCTGAAACAACGCGTTGCACCTCAAACACGGAAGAGCTAGCCGGCTTCAAACAAAGGCTCGAGGGCAGCCGATCGAGATGAGTCGCAATCGCGGGAAAACTCCTAGCGTGTGTTCCACGTGGAACATTTCATTTTCAAAGGAAAATCTCCACGCTTCGACCGTTCCACGTGAAACAGCAGGTTTTTCAACAGAAATCCCGCCGTCAACGCGATGTTCCACGTGAAACACCTTGCTTCTGTTCTTGGCCTCTGCTATTTTCACCACGTTTGGAGTACATTTTGGCCCGGATCATCGCGGTTGCCAATCAAAAGGGCGGGGTTGGAAAGACCACTACAGCCGTTAACTTAGCGGCTTGCCTCGCTGCCGCCGAACAACCCACGTTGCTCATTGATTGCTACTCTCAGGCCAATGCCACGGCTGCGATTGGCTTCCAGAAAGACCCTTCCCGCCGAACTGCCTATCACGCATTGATTATGAACGAGCCATTCGAACGGATCGTTCAAAGATCGCAAGTTGACGGCCTGGATGTCATACCGGCGGACAAGAATCTTGCGGGAGCAGCAGTCGAACTGGTGAACGCCGAGAGCCGTGAGTACAAGTTACAAGGCTTTCTGCAATCTCTGCGTGAAAAATACCGATTCATTATTCTGGACTGTCCGCCTGCCCTGGACCTGCTGACGTTGAACGCATTGGTCGCCGCAGATGCGGTTCTAGTGCCGATCCAGTGCGAATACCTGGCGCTGGAAGGCGTGTCGGAATTGCTCGACACGTTGATGCGCATCCGGAGAACACTCAACCCCAGCCTGGAAATTGAAGGGATTCTCCTGACGATGTATGACGAGCGCACCACGCTGTCAAGACAGGTCTCAACGGACTTGCGCAGCTTCTTCGGCAGCCAGGTTTTTCAGAGCATTATTCCGCGCAACGTGCGCCTGGCGGAAGCACCAAGCTTCGGTAAGCCTATTATTTTCTATGATATCCACAGCAAGGGCGCTGAGGGTTACACCCAGCTTGCCCAGGAGGTTATAACCAATGCCGAGAAACGCGTTGGGGCGGGGACTCGGAGCGCTCATTCGGGAGCCTGAGGCCCAAGCCACTCCCGGAAATCCGACGCCAGCCACAGGCATAACGCCAGGAGGTGCCGCAGCGGCGCCGGCTCCTGCGTTGGTATCGCCAGCGTCGGGCCCCGGGCGTTCGTTGTCTGGTCCGCAAGAAATTGATATCGACCTGATCGATCCAAGTCCGTATCAGCCTCGCACACGTTTTCGAGAAGAGGCGCTCGATGAGTTGGCTCGATCTATTCGCGCAAGCGGAATCATCCAGCCGCTTGTAGTGCGGCCAATCGGCAATCGGTTCCAGCTGATCGCCGGGGAGCGACGCTGGCGCGCGTCGCAACGTGCCGGCCTGACTAAGGTGTCGGCAATTGTCCGGCAAGTGCCCGACGAGTTGGCGCTGGAAATGACGCTGGTTGAGAACATCCAGCGCGAAGACCTGAATGCTATCGAACAGGCCCGCGCGTTTGACCGCCTGATGCACGAATTCCATTTGACGCAAGAATCAGTCGCGGAGCGCACCGGCAAAGACCGCACTACAGTGGCGAATGCCATCCGGCTCTTGAAGCTAGAGGAAAACATTCAGGATTGGATTGAAGAAGGGAAGCTGACAGCGGGGCATGGACGCGCACTCCTGGCTGTACCGGAATCGCAACTGCGCATGCGCTACGCACAGCGCGCTGCACGAGGCGGCCTTACAGTGCGGCAGATCGAGCGGCTAGCTTCGCGCCTGGCGCGAGGCGCGAAAACGCCAACGGAAATCGTGCTCGATCCAAATATTCGCGAGGCACTGGAAGAACTACAGCGGCATCTTGGCACCAAGGTAGTTCTGCGGCAAA
>DASXIT010000092.1:0-135342 GCA_036497825.1 Candidatus Acidiferrum sp. | reverse complement strand
GTGCCGGTTCAAACGGTTGATGCAACACCATCTGGTATAAAGCAGCTTTCAAAGGTGGTGTTTATGAGACTAGGGAGACGGTTTGGGCTTTCCGCAGAGCAGAAGTGCGACGTGTGGCGACGTTGGAAAGCGGGGCAGACGCTGCATCAGATCGGGCGCGCTTTTGGCAAGTACCATAACTCCATTCGTGGTGTAGTGGCGCGTCATGGTGGGATTGCTCCGGTAGTACGGCGGCGTGCGCTCCTCGCGCTCACGCTGCGTGAGCGCGAGGAGATCTCACGGGGGCTGGCTTCCGGTTCGTCGTTCCGTGAGATTGCCAAATCTTTAGAGCGAGCAGTATCGACCGTGAGCCGGGAGGTCGCACGTCATGGCGGCCATCCGGCGTATCGAGCCAGTCAAGCGGACGGTGAAGCCTGGCAATCGGCCTTGCGGCCCAAGCGTTGCCTTCTTTCCATCAACCTGAAGTTGCGCGACATCGTTGCGAGTAAACTGATGCTGGATTGGTCGCCGAAGCAGATTTCCGGCTGGCTGAGAACCCAGTATCCCGACGATGAGAGCATGCGTGTGTCCCACGAAACTATTTACCGAAGCTTGTTCATTCAAGCCCGCGGAGCGCTAAAAAAACAACTGCTGGAGCACTTGCGATCCAAGCGTCGCATACGCCGGTCTCGGCACTCTCACATCTTCAAAGACGGGCGCGGGCAAATCCCTGAGGCCATCTCGATCCGCGAAAGGCCCGCTGAGGTGCAGGACCGTGCCATTCCGGGTCACTGGGAGGGCGATCTCCTGCGCGGCTCAGGGAACAGTCACATCGCGACCTTGGTGGAACGCCATTCGCGCTTTGTCATGCTGATCAAGATACCCAGCAGAGATACGGCGCAGGTTGTGGGGGCATTGAGTAAACACGTTCGTAAACTTCCCGCGACGCTGCGACGCTCGCTGACCTGGGACCGCGGACTGGAGATGGCCAAACACAAGGACTTTACGGTGGCCACGGATGTGAAAGTGTACTTTTGCGATCCGCAGAGTCCTTGGCAACGCGGCTCGAACGAAAACACAAACGGGCTCTTACGACAATACTTCCCGAAGAACGCAGACCTAACCGGCTATTCCCAGTCGGATCTGAACAAAGTGGCACTGCGCTTAAATCAACGCCCACGACAAACTTTGGGTTTTCGGACGCCGGCGAGTAAACTTCAGGAAAGTGTTGCGTCGACCTATTGAGACCACCAGTCAAACTGGCGCTAAGTGTGATGAGTTCCTCGGCCTGCCGCTGATATTCCGGCGAGCCGTATTGGAACGGGCCGGGCTCCACAGCGGAGTGAAACTCCTCACCCTTGGTCATAGCGAAGGGCGTGACGAAGCACCACTGCGCACCGGCGAACATTTGCAAAACGAGACTACCCGTCGAATCGGTGCAGGTTAGAGGTTGCCAGTATCGGGATTCAAGGGTTTGGAAAGGGGAAATCGAGCAGGAACTGTACCCGGAGGATTCACTGGGCGGTAGCTACTCCAATCGGCGTACGGGCCGGTAGCACGCGCTTTTATTGTGGTGTTTTCGACTGAGTCCATGTCGCCGAGTTGGTTGGACTTGTCGTGATGCCGAAACTCCAGCACCGCCGCGCACGCCACGTTTCCGATTCCCGTCGCCGTCTCAATGTCGGTGGACTGATCATCCGGATCGTACCCCAGTTCTTTCATCAGCGGCTTGCAAACCGAATCGGTATCGACGGGGAGCACATCCGATAGCGCACGATAAGCCGCATAACTGATGGCGCGTTCTTTGTTCGGGAGCGTGCGCTCCGCGGCAGGACGCCTCAACGCTCCATTCAGTTGTGCTCCCACAGCTCGTTCATTGTAAGCCGCCCAAGCGTCGTACATGCACGTGTGCACAATCGCAAGCACCCGCTCCGTCGTAGGTGCTCCCATCTTCGAGTCTTGTACGCCTTGCAGAGCTGCGTTATTCCAATGGAACAACGCGTTGTGAGACGCCCTTTCGGTTGACAAAGGCGCGACAGCCATTGAAAGAGCAGTGATAAAGAGAAGAGTCTTCAAGTCGCCTCAAAAAATGGCCGCCATGACGGGAGTACCGTCAGAGTGACGACGTTGGATTTTGCCTTTCCCGACGGAAGATTTTGGGCGGCGGTATTTCTCGAGCGACCGCTGTGGTGTATTTGCCAGGCCGACTTAAGTCGTAAAATCTCGTAACGTCGATCTCCAAAAAGGATTCGCCAGGCTTAAGCCAGCGAGCAACCCTGCTCTCGAATGTCGCAGCTTTCTTGTTCTTGAGTTCGAGAACGTAGGCTGAAGGCGGAGCAGTCTCTCCCCCGCTGTCGCGGACCTCAATTTCGTATCAAAATCCCTCCTCGGGCAGCATGCCGGGAGATCGTATAAAGCCAATAGTGCGGTCCGACCTGTTTGTAACTGTGACCTCCAGCCGGAGCTGCGTCCCTGCTTTGAGCGTTTCGCTTAGCGGAGCGATGGTCAACGAAAACAACTGTTTCTCGGCACCCACTGAGTTTGTTGCAAAGAAACTGAGGGTGACGGCATAAACAAGAAACTGAGCTACTCGTTTCATATGTTCCTCACTGGGATTGGCTCGCGCACGGGTTTGAGCCGTTTGTCACTTTATTCGTCCAACTTGGATACGACGCACTTAGCTGGAACGTGCTGGCACTCCTCGTGCTGTCCGACTGAACCGTCCAGAGTTTCAAACGGGAAGGAACTTCAGTGGATCAACAATATCCGCGCGGCGGCATTATTCATTCGCCGAAGTCTCGCCTCTCGGACAAGACAACGATTTCATTCCTGCGTTCCTGCGCCAGCATGACGATGAGCCGAGCCGTCTCTTCAATCCCCATCGCGGTGTTGTCGATCAGAACGGCATCCGCGGCGCGTACCAAGGGCGACACTTTACGTTCTCTGTCTCGCTTGTCGCGTTCGCGCACTTCAATCAAAACTTCTTCTACGCTGACGTGGTCGCCTTTTTCCTGGTGCTCCAGCCAACGCCGTTGCGCGCGAGCGGCCGGAGCCGCCTCCAAAAAAATCTTCAACTCCGCCGAAGGAAAAACCACCGTTCCGATGTCGCGCCCTTCCATCACCACGCCACCGCCTTGCCCGGCGCGCTTCTGTTCGGCTACCAAAACCTTGCGCACTCCAGCGATGGTGGCGAGTTGCGACGCCGCTTGCGCCACATCCGCAGTGCGGATTTCGTATGTGACTTCCGTGCCGTCAAGAAAAACTCGATTCTTCAAGCCTTGCGATTCCTGTTCGGGCGTCGGCGATTTCAATTCAATATGCGTCTCGCGGGTGAGCGCCTCCAGTTGCTCTTCGCCGTTGAGCGGAATCTTCTTCTCGATAGCTTTCAGCGCCACGGCTCGATACATCGCGCCGCTGTCGAGATATACGTAACCCATCATGGCTGCGACACGTCGCGCAACCGTGCTCTTCCCCGAGCCAGCCGGCCCATCAATCGCAATTGTCAGTTCTGTGCCCATTCCCGTAGCACATGCTTCAGTCTGTGTCTTCACAAATAACGCAATAATGGAACCGACCTACGAAATCCAAGCCAGCTTAGGGGGCGGCTTTATGCCGCCATCCTTCCGAGCTTCAGAAATATCTAGAAGCCCATAATGTTGTAGCCGCAATCGACGTAGACCGTCTCACCAGTAATGCCGGACCCACCTTCAGAAAGCAAAAACACAGCGGTGCTTCCCACTTCGGCGGGATCGACGTTGCGCTTCAGCGGCGACCGCTCGGCATGTGTTTTCAACATTTCCCCCAGCTGCGAAATGCCGCGAGCCGCCAAAGTCTTGATCGGTCCGGCGGAAATTGCGTTCACGCGAATTGCTTTCGCGCCAAGATCACTTGCGAGATAACGAACGGTCGCCTCCAACGCGGCTTTGGCAACGCCCATGACGTTGTATTTCGGTACAACTTTTTCCGCGCCGTAATAAGTGAGCGTGACGATGCCTCCACCTTCCGTCATCAGGGGTGCTGCTCCACGCGCAACGGCAATCAGCGAATACACGCTGATATCGTGTGCGATCCGAAATCCTTCACGCGTGGTGTTCAAAAATTCGCCTTTCAGTTCCTCGGCTGGCGCATAGGCGACACTGTGCACCAATCCGTGCAACACGTCGTAGCGCTCTTTCAGTTTTTCAAACAGTTTTGTGACCTGCTCGTCGGAAGTGACGTCGCACATAAAACCTTCGGCGCCCGGCAACTCTGTGATGAGGTCCTTGGCTTCCTGCTCGAGCCGCTCGTTTTGATAGCAAATCGCCAGTTGCCATCCGGCCTGATGCATTTTCTGCGCGATGGCCCAGGCAATGCTGCGCTTATTCGCCAAGCCAAATATCACCGCATTTTTCTTCGTATCGCTCACGTTGACCTCGCCTTTATGTTCTCTACCGATGTGTTATGCAGAGCTTAGTTTAAATTCGGTGAAAAGCGTGTTCAATTTCTTTCAGTGAATAACGGAGGACCACCGGACGGCCGTGCGGGCAGCTCATCGGGCAATCTGTTTTTGCCAGCGCGCTCAGCAGCCATTCCATTTTTGTCTGTTCTAGCGGCATATTGATCTTTATCGCAGCGTGGCACGCAGTGGATGCGGCAATCTTGGATTGCAGCGTATCAATGGATATGGCGGCGTTTTCCCGCTCGATTCCATCCAGAATCTCGGTCAGCAATCCTTCCGCATCGGTTGCGGCGATTCCCGCAGGCACGGTTTGGATCGCAACGCTTTTCGGGCCCATCGGTTCCACCTCAAAACCGTTTGCAGCCAGTTCCTCCGCAATTTTTTCGTAGGTGACGATCTGCCGGGGAGAAAGTTCGATGACCATCGGCATGAGCATACGCTGCGATTCCACTCTACCAGCGCGGCGAGCTTCGAGATGCTGCTCGAAAAGCACGCGCTCGTGCGCAACGTGCTGATCGATGAGCCAAAGCCCTTCGCCGTTCACGGCCACGATAAAGCTGGAACTTACCTGGCCGAGCGGCTTCAAATCGGCAATCTGGTCGGGGCGCGGCAATGTTGCTGGCGTATCGCTATTCGTTCTCGCCAGATTTTCTGCCCAGTTGGGAGTCGCTTTCATTTGAGCGCTCATGGCGCTCGCATCGCCATTGTTAAACGATGCTCCGGGTTCAAACGTAAAGCGTTGGGGAACAGGTTGCAGTGGCGCGCTGGTCAGATCGAAACCTGCTCCGGATGCGTAATCGGAGCCAACACCGGAACCAACTCCCAGTTCTTCCATTTGTGGAATGATCGCGCGCGGCACGCCGGAATTGATATTGGTTTCGCCGAATCCGCCCGCGAAAGATCCAGGAGGCGCCGCAGGATTTGGGGCATTGGCGGAGAACGTGGCAGCGGTTGCAAAACTGGCGATTGGGCGAACGCTCATAAGCGCCTGGCGAATCGCGTCGCGAGTAAAATTGTGCACAAACTGCGAGCGGCGAAAACGCACTTCGATTTTTGCGGGGTGTACGTTTACATCGACTTCATCGTACGGCATCTCCAGGAAAAGCAGCGCGGCGGGAAATACCGTTGGCGGCAGGATGTTGCGATAGGCTTCGTGAATTGCGTGAAGAATCAAGCGGTCACGCACCAGACGCCTGTTTACGAAAACGTAGATGCCATTGCGATTGGGGCGCTGAATATCCGGGCGCGAAGTGAATCCGGAAACGGTCAGGGTGGAAGATTCCTCGCCTGCTTCCATTTCTGGCTCGGTGATGGCCGCACGAAACGGCGCGGAAGTCGCCGGGATTTCCAGCAATTCATCCAAAGCCTGTTTGCCAAATAACTGATAGACGCGGTCGGCCACTTTTTCTACCGGCGAGCAATTGATAATTTCCTGGGTGGGCGTGGTGAGAATAAATTGTTTGCTGGGATTGGCCAGCGCGTAGTGTGTGACCAGCGAAGCGATGTGGCCCAGTTCGGTGGTATCCGACTTCAGGAATTTGCGACGAGCAGGAATGCAGTAAAAAAGATCCGCAACGCTGATCGTGGTGCCTGCGGGAAGTCCAGCAGGTTTCACCCCGACCAATTTTCCGCCCGCGAATTCTACGCGCGTGCCTTCGGCCTCTGCCGCATCGCGCGTTTCCAGCAACAGGCGAGAGACAGCGGCGATGGTGGGCAGAGCTTCGCCACGAAATCCCAACGTGGAAATGGAAAGCAGATCATCGGCATTGCGCAATTTGCTGGTGGCGTGGCGCTCAAAGGCCAACAGCGCGTCGTCGTGAGCCATTCCGTGGCCATCATCGATCACACGTATCATGCGCTTGCCACCGACTTCGGTTTCAATGCGGATGGAAGTGGCGCCGGCATCGAGCGCGTTTTCGAGCAGCTCTTTGACAACAGATGCGGGACGCTCGACAACTTCGCCAGCAGCAATTTTGTTGGCGACGCCTTCCGGCAATATGCGTATCCGGCTCATGAGTTCTTGATTTGGATCCCCAACTGATCGAGCTGCTCTTTGTCGACTTCGCTAGGCGATTCGGCCATCAAATCTACTGCGGCCGTGGTTTTTGCAAAAGCGATTACTTCGCGGATAGATTTTTCGCGGGTCAGGAGCATGACCACGCGATCCAAGCCGAGCGCAATTCCTCCATGTGGCGGCGTGCCGTAGGTGAGCGCATCAAGGAAAAATCCGAAACGGCGGCGCAAGGTTTCTTCGCTCAGGCCCAAGGCCTTGAAGAGCCGCTCTTGAATATCCTGACGATGGATTCGAATGCTGCCGGAGCCGAGTTCCACGCCATTTAACACGAGGTCGTAGCCCTTGGAACGCACTTCCCACGGCGCGGTTTCCAGCTTTTCCATGTCTTCGTCCGCGATGCCGGTGAAGGGGTGCTGCGCGCTGACCCAGGTCTTGTCAGACTCGCTCCATTCAAACAACGGAAATCCGGTGAGCCACAGAAACTTCCATTGTGTTCTATCGATTTGGCCAAGCGCTTCGCCAAGTTGCAAACGCAATTGCCCTGCAACCAGCGCGGCTGCTTCCGTGCCTTTGATTTCCTGTTTGGCAGAAACGGCTACAACCAAATCACCAGTCTTCGCGCCGCACAGTTCCGCCAATTTCTTCGCATTTTCTGCGCCGATCAATTTGTCGACAGTGGATGTAGTTCCCTCAGGCGCGAGCTTTACAAAGTACGCGCCACGCGCACCAACAGATTTGGCCTTTTCTGTTAAATCGTCAAGTTGCTTGCGGGAATACGTTGCCGCGCCAGGGGCTGCAAACGCAAAAACCGCTCCTTCGATCTGCAGCTTCTGCTTTGCTTCAGGTGGAAAGCATTCGGTGACTTCGTGGAGTTCCATGCCGAAACGCATGTCGGGCTTATCGCTGCCGTACTTGCGAATCGCATCCTTATACAGCATGTGCGGAAACGGAGCCTGCGCCTGAATTCCCGCCACCTTGCACCCGCGTACCATTACGTTTTCAATCACGCTGAAAATATCTTCCTGGCGGGGGAACGACATTTCCAAGTCGAGCTGCGTGAATTCCGGCTGGCGGTCGGCGCGCAAATCTTCGTCACGAAAACATTTTACGATCTGGAAATAGCGGTCCAGTCCGCCAATCATCAGAATTTGCTTAAAAATTTGCGGCGATTGCGGCAGCGCGTAAAACTGGCCATGATGGACGCGGCTGGGTACCAGGTAATCGCGCGCGCCTTCGGGAGTAGAGCGCGTCAACATCGGCGTTTCCACTTCGATGAAACCCATCTCATCCATGGTCTTGCGAATTTCCAAAAGAATTTTGTGGCGCAGCGCCAGGTTGCGATGCGGCTTCGGGCGCCGCAAATCCAGGTAGCGATAACGCAACCGTGTTTCTTCTGCCGCGTTGATCTCTTCTTCGACCGGGAAGGGAGGCGTCTTGGCGTTATTCAAAATGTGCAGTTTGTCGGCGACGATTTCGACTTCGCCGGTGCCGATATCGGAGTTGGCGCGTCGGCGTTTGGTGACTTTGCCTTCTACTACGACGACGAATTCGCTGCGGGCCTGCTCGGCTTTGGCGTGCGCTTCGGGGTGCGTCTCCTTGTTGAAAACGACCTGCACAATTCCGGAGCGGTCGCGAATATCGAGAAACAGCAGATTGCCGAGATCGCGGCGGCGGTGAACCCACCCCATCACAATGGCATCGCGGCCATCGTCGGCGGCACGCAGTTCACCGCAATAATGTGTGCGCTTCAAATTACCCAAGAAATCCAGCACGGTCTAGCTCCCTTTCGATAACCAACTAAAAAAGAACCACAATGTCGGTGTCATCCTGCGCGAAGCCAAGGATCTCAAACCCAAAATAGATCGAGGCGCTTCTTTCGTTGAGGTCCTTCTCGCACCCAATTCGGGTGCGCTCAGGATGACAATTCTTTTTCGTATTCTCCTAGGAGGACGATTCTTTTGTCTTCCGCAAAAATCCTTGCAGTTGCGGCTCGGTCAATTTCTGTTGCGTGCCGTCGGCTAAAGTTTTCAAGGTCCACTGCCCACTGGCGATTTCGTCATCACCAAGAATCAGGGCATATTTTGCACCAATCTTGTCGGCTTGGCCCAGTGCTTTGCCAAATTTCTGTTCGACCGGCGGCAATTCCACGCGAAACCCAGCTTGCCGCAGTGCGCGTGCCGCGCGAATGCCGGTGTCTTGCGCCTTCTCGCCCATCCATGCAATGTAAACGTCGCGGCCGGTCGGCGCGCCGCCCTTCCCTGCTTCTTGCATCGAGAGAATCAGGCGATCTTCGCCGATGGCAAAGCCGATTCCCTTGGTGGGCATGCCGCCAAGAATTTCAACCAACCCATCATAACGCCCGCCGCCGCAGACTGCATTCTGCGAGCCCAAACCGCGCGCGGTGATTTCGAACGTGGTACGCATGTAGTAGTCGAGGCCGCGCACCAAGCGCCAATTTTCTTTGTAGCGAACTTCGCGAACGGCAAGCTGGCGCTTCACCTCGGCATATTGCTTCGCGCAGGTTTCGCACAGATAGTCGCCGATGCGTGGCAGCATGGCAATAATCTCATGCTCGGATTCCAACTTCGAGTCAAGCACGCGCAGCGGGTTGGTATCAATGCGGCGCTGGCTATCCGGGCCGAGCCTATCTTTCACCTTTAGCAATTCGCTGCGCAACGCTTCCACGTATTTGGGGCGGCATTCGCGGCAACCGATGGAATTGATTTCCAGTTGCACGCCCGCAAGTTCGAGCTTCGCGAAAAACGCCATGACCATTTCGATCACTTCGGCGTCGACTGCAGCATCTTTTCCGGTGCTCTTCGCCGAATCCTGCTGGCCGGGTAGCAGCGCTTCGAGCACCTCCGCACCAATCTGGTAGAACTGCCGATAGCGTCCTTTTTGCGGCCGTTCGCGGCGGAACATCGGCCCTGTGTAATAGAGTTTTACCGGCTGTGGCAACGCATGCATGCCGTGCTCGATATAGGCGCGGCACACGGAAGCGGTGGCCTCGGGTCGAAGCGAGATTTGGTCGCCTTTTTTGAAACCCATTGCAGTAATTTTCGCCAGGAATCTATTTCGATCACTATCAATGAGATGTTTAGCTTCGTCACTTCCAATTTCCTCGGAGACTCTTATAAAGGAATCAGTAAGAACTTCCTCCAAATTAAAGGGATCAAAAAACGTGTACATTTCCTTGGAAACGATGTCAGTCTCGCCCCCGACTGCGCGCGCAAACAATTCCGTCGGCTCAAAAATAGGTGGGCGAATCTCGCCGAAGCCGTAGGTGGCAAATACTTCGCGCGCAGTTTGCTCGACGCGATTCCACAACTCGGTTTCCGGTGGAAGCAAATCGCGGGTGCCCTTGATTGCCTGGAATTTGGATTTATTCGCCATAATCTAGAAGCAGATTCCTCGCTTCGCTCGGAATGACATTTTGGATTGGGTTTCGCACGGAACGCGGGTCACGAAACACAAGTCACTACGGCCATCTCAAAATAGGCGCCTAGTCCCTTCAGAGCTTTCTTCTGGGGCTAAAGCCCACATTCCTTATCGCTTGTACGTCGGGGCTGAAGCCCCGCCCCCCTAAAGAGGCACATGTAAGAAAAGCATATACAAAATAAGTTCTAGCCACGATTCCCGCTCCAATCGATTCTCTCGCCGCGCTCCCTCGCTTCCTGACGGTAGACCTTGCTATAACCGGCGTAGCGTTCCGCATAAGCGGCGATCGATTCCCGATCAGCATCGGTCAATGCGCGTTTCACTTTTCCAGGCGAGCCCATCACCAGGCTGCCTGCGGGAATCACGGTGCGTTCCGGAATCAGCGTGCCCGCGGCGATGATGCTGCCGCTGCCGATGCGTACACCATTCAGAATAATTGCGCCCATGCCGATCAAGCAGCGCGACTCAATCGTGCATCCATGCAGCGTGACCGAATGCCCCACGGTCACTTCATCTTCCAGCACCAGCGGCCACTCATCTTTCATGACGTGCAGAATGCAACCATCCTGAATGTTGGTGCGGTTGCCGATGCGGATGTGGTTCACATCGCCGCGCACCACGCACATCGGCCAGACGCTGGAATCTTCGCCAATCACCACGTCGCCGATAATCACCGACGCAGGATCAACGTAGGCGGAAGCGGCAATTTGCGGCCACTTCCCCTTATAAGGTCGAATATCGGGTACCCGGTTCACGAGCTCGTCAATCCCTGTAAGTGATTGATTGAAAAAGATATAACGCTTAATCGCATCTGGATTACGCGCGGCGCTGCCCTTTCAAGATAACATTCGTTTCACACTACTGACAAGGAACGCTCGGTTCTCGTTCATGCGCGAGCCGTAAACATCTGCCGCGCTCGACGGCGGTCGCTCCTCGCGCCATAATGATGTCATGCAGACTCGTTGCGCTCAGTGTAATGCTCCAATGAGTTGCCAGCCTGAAGGGGGTTGCTGGTGCGCCGAATTGCCGCACGCTTTACCCTTACCCACCGACAACGAAAAGCAATCCACCGACTGCCTGTGCCGCACATGTCTTCTGGAAAAAATAAAAGCTGCGGAAGCTTCTCGATCCGGCGAGCCTGGCTAAAGCCAGGCACCTACATGGGATATGTTCGGAATCAACCCCAACGCTTGAGCTTCGGCCAGATTTCTTGCAGCGTTCCGAACTTCGGGCGGCGGCAAAGATAGACGTCAAAATGTTGATAAGGCATGGAAAGCGGGTGATCGACGGTGCCCACTTTTTCCACGCTCTCAAATAATTCGCCAAGCCGGTCCGGCGTGTCGCCCATCACGATCATGCATTCGCCAGTGTATCCATGCGGTCCCCAATAGAAATAATTCTGGTGACCAGAAATTGCGGAGGGCAATCCCATCTTTGGGCCGAAAAAATCGATGGCGCCGGCCTGCCCGTAATTCTGACCAAAAATACTGCAGCTCTTTTGTTCTTCTGGCGGAAGCGCGTGATACGCATCGGATACAACTTGCGCCATTTCTTTCCAGCCGAACTGGTCGGCATAGATTTGCGGCAACGGGCCCATCCGGTGATTCTCAATTTTTATCGGCTGAAAATGCATGAGTTGCGAATAGGCGATGTACTGGTTGACACTGAGCAGCGGGAAATAAGCGAACGGCGCCAAGAAAATCCCGGTGACGACCAGCAATGTGATGTAAGCAGGCTTCAGCCAATGGCCGCTTTGCAGGCGAGAGAGCCATCCATCGAAGATCAGCCCACCAGCGGCAAACAACATGGGGTAGGCCGGCCCGGTATAATACATTCGCCCGTGAAGCAGCAGCATGCAAAGCATGAGGACAAGATACGTGATGCCGAGAACGCGCCAACCCTTTCCTTCCGGATCGTGCAACAGCAGCACTAATCCCGCGATCCAAACGGGCGCGGCAAGCGGATGCATGATGAATACCTGAACCAGCATGAACATCAGCGAATTCAACTTTGCATTGCGGCCGCTGCGTTGCACATTCTGCAGAACTTCAATGATGGGAAAGTGGCGCTGAATTTCCCAAATAAGATTGGGCAGGAAGATCGCGAGGGCAATCAGGCCCCCAAGCCAAAACCATGGTTGGTCCAGTTGCTTGCGTTGCTTTGTGAGGAGCAAGCCAGCGACCAGGCCGAAACCGAAGAACAACATCGAATGCTTATTGAGCAGGCCGATGCCGCAAACCACGCCGAATGCCAGCCACAATTTGGGGCTCGCGCCATTGAGTATTTTCAGCACAATCAGCGCGGCAGCCATCCAGAAGAGCGATTCGAACACATTCATGGTGAGCAACGAATCGAGTCCCAAATAGAGTGGCGCAACCGCGACGCAGGTACACGCGAGCGCGATGCCAAACCGTTTTGCGCCGAGTTCGCGCGCAATGTATCCCGTGATGATTACGCGAAGGCCCGCGGCAACAGCGGGAAGAAAATGTAAGGCGGACAGCGAATCGCCGAGCGTAACTCTCTCCAACCAAGTGATGAACGCGATGAGCGGCGGTTGGTCAACATAGCCCCATGCTAGGTGATGGCTGCAAGCGAGGTAATACAATTCGTCAGTGAAATAGCCATAGCGTCCGCTGACCAGCATGTGCGCGAGAAAAACGAGCAGTCCAATGCCGCCAATTAAGCGTCGATCACGCGCCAGTTCCGCGCTGGAAGGAACATTGCCGTCCACTATCGTCAGCTCCCGAAATGATCCGAGGATATTCTATAACCACTTTTTAAAACTGGGCCACGCTTCCTGCAGCGAGCCGTATTTTGGTGCGTGAACAATCCAGATTCCACGATGATTTTCAAAAGGCATGGCGTAGGGATGATAAGTTTCGCCCTGTTCGATCACCGTTTCGTATTGCTGGCGCAATTGCTCGCGCGTCTGGCCGACAACGACCAGGCATGCGCCGGTAAAGCCGTCCGGTCCCCAGTAAAAATAATTCTGGTGGCCACTGATGGCCGGTGGCAAACCATAGACTCGGCCAAAATAATCGATCGCTCCGGCTTCGCCATAATTCTGCATAAAAATACCGCAATTTTTGCGCTCGGCTTCCGGAATGGAGTTGTATACACGCGCGACCTGCGCGGTCATTTCCTGCCAGCCGAATTGATCGGCATATTGCTGCGGGAGCTTCGCGAGTTCGGTGGTCTCTGTTTTGGATGGTTTTATCCCTAGCGCCGCTTCGTAAGCAATAAACTTTTCCACCGACATCATGGGCATGGCAAACGGCCAGCCAATCATGCAGCCAAGCAACGTCAACGCAAGGAACAGTGGTTTGGCAATTTTCTTTGAGAATGGATTGCGCAGGCCATCGATCCACCAGGCAATTCCAACACTGCCAGCGGCGAACAGAGTGGAATACACTGGCGTCAAATAATAATCCTTCCCTTTCAGAAGGATCATCAGCAGATAAGAAACGATCCACGACCAACCAAGGGCGCGAAATGGTCTTCCGCGATCGCTAAACAAAAGCCAGCCAAGCCCCGTGAAGGCGATGATCGACGGCAAAATCGTGAATGACCTGATGTTGGAAGCCAGATACTGCAGCGGCCCGAGCACAACGTTCTTGTTGCTGTGGGCGATGTTGGAAAGCAATTCGTACGTTGCCCAGTTATGCCGCATCTCCCAAATAATGTTTGGAAGCGCAATTAGAAAGACCATGAGCCCGCCCATCCAAAGCCACGGGCCCGCAAGATGGCGGCGCTCCTTCGTAAGAATTAGACCCACAAAAAACGCCAAACCAAAAAACAGCATGGCGTGCTTTCCTTGCAGAGCGAGCCCGGCAAATACACCGAACCAGAGCCACAATTTGGGGCTTTCACCGGAAAAGATGCGCGCAGCAATCCATGCACAAGCGGCCCAGCCAAGCGTCATGAACATGTCGGTGTTGAGCCACGTGCCGAAATATTGCGGCACCGCGAAAGTACACAAACAAGCCAGCGTAATGGCGAATCTGCTACCGCCCATGGTACGGGCCGTCAGCCCCACCAAAATAATCAGCAGCGAAACAAAAACGATTGGGAAAAATCGCACCGCGAAAAGATTGTCGCCAAAGAGGTGACGGCCTAGCCAGGCAAGCACCGCAACACCGGGAGGTTGATCGACATAACCCCATGCCAAATGTTTGCTGCAGGCGATGAAATAAAGCTCGTCGCGAAAAAATCCGTAGCCGCGATACAAAATCGTGTGCAGAACGAAGGTGAGAATAGCGAATCCGCCCAGGAGTGCCCAAACTCCCCCGCGGGATTCGCTGATCGTACTTTGAGCAGTGGCATCGGCCGCTTGCCCATCACTCATGACGACCTCACAAGAGAAACCGAATGGGATTGAGTAAATGCTCCGTGCGAAGTTGAGTCTACAGAAAAAGCAGATCCCTCACTCCGCTCGGGATGACAAGAAGTGAGAACTTTCATGGAACTTATCTTAGTCGATTTGCACGGTGGGGCCGGCAGACGTTGCGCTGACCGCTTGCAACCGTGCCGTAACCGCTTTGGCGATGCGGAATATACTTTGCGCGGCGGGCGCAGACTCGCCCTGCGCGGCGACCGGCTTGCCGGTGTCTCCACCCAGGCGAATACGCGGATCAATCTCAATTTCGCCAAGCATTGGCACGCCGTATTCAATCGCGGTCTTTGCGCCTTCGCCGTGTCCAAAAATATCGATGGCTTTTCCGCAGTGTGGGCAACTAAAGGTGCTCATATTTTCCACCACGCCAAGCACTTCCACATTCACCTGGCGGAACATTTCGATGGCCTTGCGCACATCAGCGAGCGCGACTATGGACGGAGTGGTCACCACCACCGCACCCGATACCGCGACGGTCTGGATCAGCGTCAACTGAACGTCACCGGTACCAGGCGGAAGATCGATCACCAAATAATCCAGTTCGCCCCAATCCACGCTGCGCAAAAATTGCGTGATCACGCTGTGCAGCATCGGACCGCGCCAAATCACCGGCTTGTCTCCCGGATTCAGCAAGCCCATGGAAATCATTTTTAGCCCCTGCGCCTGCACTGGGATAATCCGCTGCGCTCCGGTGGCCATGGGCTCTTCCGTCGAACCCAACATAATCGGCACATTCGGCCCATACACATCGGCGTCCAGTAAGCCAACTTTGTGGCCAAGTTTCACCAGCGCCAACGCCAGGTTCACTGCGACAGTGGTTTTTCCAACTCCACCTTTACCGCTGGCAACAGCGACGAGATTCTTCACTCCCGGAATCGGCTGGCGTTCCGGCATTTGCTGCATCGGACCTGGTGGCATTTTCCCTCTTTTAAAGTAGGCGTTTAGATTAGGCGTTTGCGCCGTGGCATTTTTTATATTTTTTACCGGAGCCGCAGGGACAAGGATCGTTGCGTCCCACCTTTGCTCCAGCCTTCACGGGTTTCGGTGCTTCAGCTTGTGCTGCGCCCGTTTGATATTGCAAGTCGCGCTGCTGGCGTTCCTGGCGGCGCTCCATCGCGCGCGCAAAATCAGGCAGCCGCGCGGGCGTGGCCTGCGGCTCTTCGGCTCGCGCTGCGGCGCTGGCAACAGCGGCCTGCGCGTTCTGGCGTGGACGTTGCACTTCTGCTTGCACCTGCTGCTGTTGTTGCCCAGCCGGTGGCTCGCCTTGTTGAATTTGCACGTGATACAAATAGCGCACCGTCTCGTTATCGATGCGCGCCATCATATCTTCGAACAGGATAAACGCTTCCTTCTTGAACTCGACTAGCGGATCTTTCTGGCCGTAGCCGCGAAGGCCGATGCCTTCCTTGAGGTGATCGAGCGAGAGCAGGTGGTCTTTCCACTGCGTGTCGACAACATCCAAAATGATGCGCCGTTCCAACCAGCGCAACAGATCCGGGCTGAACTGTTTTTCTTTTTCCTCGTAGCGATGCTGCACCGCTTCGGCCAACGCATCCGATAATTGATCGTGATTCAGCGCCGTGGGATCCGCGCCGGCGACCTTGGCATCAATTCCAAACTGGCTGTTCACTTCGGCAAGAAATGGCGTGGTATTCCACTGACCTGGATGAAGTTCGCGCGGGCAATAACGGTCTACAAGTTCGCGTGCGACGTCTTCCGCAACTCCCAGCACATAATCACGTTGGTCTTTGCCTTCCAACGCTGAGCGACGAATCGCGTAAATCGTTTCGCGCTGCTTGTTCATTACATCGTCGTATTCCAGCAAGTGTTTGCGGGCATCGAAGTTTTGTGCTTCCACGGATTTCTGCGCGTTCTCGATGCGGCTGGAAATCAAGCGCGACTCGATGGGGACGCCTTCGGTCATTCCCAGGCGGAACATCAATTGCTTCACGCGTTCGCCACCAAAAATGCGCATTAAATCGTCTTCCAGCGAGAGGAAGAATCGCGAAGAGCCAGGATCGCCTTGACGACCAGCGCGGCCACGCAACTGATTATCGATGCGGCGTGCTTCGTGTCGTTCCGTACCCAAAATATGTAGTCCGCCCAGCGAAACGACTTCATCGTGCTCCGCTTTGCACTGGTCGGCAAATTGTTGGTAAACGGGCTCCCACTGGTCCTTGGGCACCTGGAAAATTTTTCCCTCGTGCTGGAACAGCACCATTTGCACGGTCGGTTCCGGTGCAGCCCCATTTTTACTGTCTGCGGAAATGACGGCCGGGGCCGCTGCGTAGGGAATCGCCAGCTTGTTCTTCAGAAAATGATCGCGAGTCATGGCTTCCGGGTTGCCGCCCAGCAAGATGTCGGTGCCACGGCCTGCCATATTGGTCGCTACCGTCACAGCGCCTTTGCGCCCGGCCTGGGCGACGATGCGCGATTCCCGCTCGTGCTGCTTGGCGTTCAACACCTGGTGGGGGATGCCCGACCTCTTCAAAATGTCGGCAATGGTTTCAGACTTCTCAATGGAAATGGTGCCGACCAGAACGGGTTGTCCGCGTTCGTTCAATTGCCGAATGCCGTGGGCCAGCGTGTTATCTTCCTGCAAAATTCCATTGACCACCGCTTCGAATTTCTCTTTTTCCGTGCGGTAAACCACGTCGGGATTTTCTTTGCGAATCAGCGGCCGATTGGTCGGGATCGCCACCACATCCAGGCTGTAAATCTTGCCAAATTCCGCCGCTTCCGTTTCCGCGGTACCGGTCATGCCTGCCAATTTCTTGTACATGCGGAAATAATTCTGGAAAGTGATCGTGGCGAGCGTCTGGTTCTCCCGCTCGATCTTCACGCCTTCTCTTGCTTCCACGGCCTGATGCAAGCCATCGGACCAGCGGCGGCCGGGCATCTGGCGCCCAGTAAATTCATCGACGATGATGACTTCGCCGTCTTTAACCACGTAATCTACGTCGCGCTTGTAGAGGGTATGCGCGCGCAATCCCTGGTAAACGTGGTGAATCGTTTCCATGTGCGCAGGATCATACAAATTGCCCAGGCTCAGCAACCGCTCGCATTTGCTGACACCTTCTTCGGTCAGCGTCGCGGTGCGGTGCTTTTCGTCCAGGGTGTAATCAATGTCTTGAATCAGCTTGGGGATAATTTTGTCGATCTTGAAATATTTGTCGGTGGATTCTTCGGACGGCCCGGAAATAATCAGCGGGGTGCGGGCTTCATCAATCAAGATGGAGTCAACTTCGTCCACGATGGCAAACTGGTGGCCGCGCTGAACGCAACTGGCCAGATCGAACTTCATATTGTCGCGCAGGTAATCGAAACCGTACTCGTTGTTCGTGCCGTAAGTCAGATCCGCGCCATAGGCCGCTCGCCGCTGGTCGTCATCGAGGTCATGCACAATGACGCCAACGCTCAAGCCCAACCCTTTGTACAGCGGGCTCATCCATTCCGCATCACGTCGAGCCAAATAATCGTTTACGGTAACGAGGTGTACGCCTCGCCCCGCCAATGCATTCAGCGCTGCGGGAAGCGTCGCAACGAGAGTTTTTCCTTCTCCCGTTTTCATTTCAGAAATTTTTCCGTCGTGCAGAACCATGCCACCGATCAACTGCACATCGAAATGCCGCATCTTCAAATAGCGGCGCCCCGCTTCGCGCACCATCGCAAACGCAGGCACAATCGCGGGATCCAGCGCGCGGCGCAATTCTTCTTTATAGGAATCTTCGGCGGGATCGGCGTCCTTCAGCGTTTCTTGAACTTGCGTGCGCAATGCCAAGAAGCGTTCCTTGAGCTGCTCGTCGGTGAGCGATTGCATTTCGCTTTCCAGCGCATTGATGGCCGCTACGGCTGGCTGGAGCTTTTTGATGTCGCGCTCGTGCTTCGTTCCGATGAAGCCTGCAACGACGCGATCTAATAGTTGGGCTACTTCCATGGACGGTTCGCCGTCTCCTGACGCTTGGCAATTATAGACAGATATTCACGCAGACCAATTCACGCCGGTCCAAGCAAACATCTAATTGTAACTGGTTGGATACGCCATCGCCAACAGACAGCACAGACTAGGAATAGCCGATCCGCCACTGGTGGACACCGCGTAGCTTACTACCTGCTGCTACACGATCTGCACAAGTTCTGGCGGACAATCGCGCAATCTGTCCATCGTGATTTCCGCCTCGCGGTCGCTCAGATTCGCGGCGGGCACCATGCCGAAGCTGCGGTTGCGCCCTTCGCGTTTCGCCAGGTACAGACCTTTGTCGGCCAACTCGATCACGTTGTCGATTGAGAGCAGCCCTACATCGTCGAGCAGCCACGGGAACGGCGCCCATCCGATTGAGCAGGTCTTGTGTACCTGCACTCCGTTGCCAACGTCAAAAGGCAATTCGCGGATTGCTTCCAGCACGCGATTACACAACATGCCTGCGTTGTCCCGGTCCGTCGTGCGGCACACCAGCAAAAACTCTTCCCCGCCCCACCGAACTAAATCGTCGGAACGCCGCATCACCGAGGCGATGCGTTTGGCCACTTCTTGCAACAGGCGATCTCCCGCAGCGTGTCCAAATTCATCGTTCACGCGTTTGAAGCGGTCAATGTCCACAAGAATAAAAATCAGTTCGTGCTTCGGCCCTGCCGCAACATCGGGATTTATCGTCTTCAAGTGCGAGCGCAAAGCCTGCGCAATGTCGGTCGAAATCGTTTCGTAGAAATAGCGGCGATTCCGCGTCATGGTCAGCGGATCGGTCAGCGAGATTTCTTCCAGTTCCCTGTTCTTCTGCAGCAACTCCGCGCTGCGCTGCGCGACGGCTTGTTCCAGTTCGCGGCGCCTGCGGCTTTCCGTCCTAGTCCGCAAAGAGACGAACAACCAGATGGCCATCAAGCCCGCTAATGCGCCAAGGAATTGCGCCCACCAGGTTTGCCAGAGCTTTGGCAGAACGCGAAAACGAAACGTCGCGCGAGCCGACTGTGTCTTCGAATCCACCGCTTGGCACTGCACCCAAAATTCATAGTTTCCAGCAGGAAGCGCGCCGTAGTGCACTTCTCTTAATTGCGTGACGGCCGGCCGTTTTTCCAGGCCCTGCAATTGATAGCGGCAGGAAATCCGATCCGGATTGTCTAGGATCAACGGCGTAAACTGCACCGTCAATGTTCCGTCAGAAGCCTGCACCTCCGGCACATCCGTCAATTGGCGTTCGACGCTGCCAAGCGTCACGGAGGTGAATGATACGTGGGGTAAGATTTCTGCCTGGGTCAGTTCAGTAGGGTGGTAGCGCGCCAGTCCGCGCGAAGTGGCGATCATGTAACTCCCGTCCGACTCTTCACGCATCCCTGTCCACGGACTGACGTCATCCCACAACAGCCCGTCGGCATGGGATTTTCTCAGCATTGAACCATCAGCTGAAAGGATATGAATCCCATCGGTTCCGTTGAACCAAATGCGGTTTTTCGCATCGTGACCGAGAATAGAGAAATCCCATTTATGATTCTCCATGCGCGGATTCCCTGTGGCGTCCAGTAGCAAATGCGAAATGCTCACGACGTCGTCATAGGCAATCCACACTTCCGAATCGCTAAGCGGCACCAAGCTGGTAAGGGTCTGCCCCTGCAATCCATCTTGCGTCGTATAGGTTCGCCAGTTTCGTCGGTCGTAGCGGTGCAATTTGCCTGGCCCGCTGGCCCAAAGCACTCCATTCGGCGAAAATGCCAGATACTCCACGTCGCCTGAGCCGTCGGCGGGGAAGGGACTCTCCACAGGCTCGCTCCACCCATTCTTCGCACTGAATCGCACAATGTGCGAGCGGGTGGTTGCCCAGATGCTCCCATCTGGCGCAGCGACAATAGTTACAAAAGCTCTTCCGTGATACGTAGGGTGAAGCTTTGTTTCAAATCTGGCCGGATCGATCCGCACGATCGTCCCAGTCCCACTCAGTCCCCAGATCGCACCATCACCCGCGAGTTGAATTTGCCGGATTTCCCGTTTGGCGTAAGGTGCTAGTGACGGAATTTTTTCCCAACGGCGCGCTTTTCCATTCCAGACTCCGATGCCCCGTGAAGTGCTGACCCACAAACGCCCAGAACGATCGCGTAAGGTGGACCAAGTAGCGTTGTCGGGAAGTCCTTCGGCGGTGGTCCACGCTTCCCATTCATGCACTCCGGGCAAACGATCTAGTCCCGTTCCGGAGCCCGCAACCCACAACGTTCCCTCGCGGTCTTCCAAAGCGCATTCAATATCGTTACTGGAAATTCCTTGTTTGTCCGTAATCGTTGCCCAGCGGCGGCCCTGTTGCCAATATAATCCCATGGAAGAAGGAACCAGCAATCTTCCCTGCTGATCGGTAGATGGTTTCCCTTCTTCTTCGTTCGCCGATCCTATTACCGCATCCTCAAACGCCATCTTGTGCAGCTGGGGATCCAGTTTGGCTAAGCGACTGGCAGTTCGCAGCCAGAGCGTCTGCTTGCCGTCAAACAGCAGTGCCACAATGCGCTCTTTGGGCAAGTTCATCTGCGAATCGATTTCAATGGTAGTTGTGCCGGCCAGGATGTGGGCCAGATGAGCGTTGTAGGTAAACCAGATCGTATCGTCGGCGCCACGAATGATTCCAGCCGGATTCTCTTGCAAACCCGAAGCCGTCTCAATGAGTTTGGTGGCGGTAGGATTCGCTGGATCAATGCGCAATACGCCTTGCTTGAACAACAGAACGAAAACAGTGCCCTTCGAATCCACAGCGAACAACTGGTTGCCCGTAGCCAAAGGCATGGCCGACGTGGGAATGGCAAGTTGTTCAAACTGTCCGTTGCGGAAGTGGGCGATCCCATGGTTTCCGGCAAACCAGGGCGAACCGTCAGGAGCAATCAACATATCCACGATATAGTGGCCTGTGATGCTTTCCACTTCGGGCATTTTCATGGCCCGCGCACCGTCGTAGCGGTACAAACCAGTTTGCGTGGCAATCCAGAGAAACCCTTGTGCGTCTTGCCCCATAGCCGTGACGGTGACGGCCTCGAGACCAAATTCCTCTCCTAAACGCTGAATTGTAAATCGCGGGTGATCCGGGAAGTCATTGCGCTGCTCTTCGGCAAATGCTCTGGGCAATAGAATGGCGGCAACTAAAAAAAGGAACACCAGTCGCCGTTGAGTTCCCTCAGACACAGGTCTCCTGCCTGCACGAAGCCTCTGCCCTTAGCGGGAAGCGGTTTCCACTCGGTACTTCGTGTCCTTAGAGGTTAAAGGCTCGAAAGTAGAACAGTAAATGCAACAAAGGTACCGAAGTGTGGTACTAGGGAAGAGTTACTGATTGGGTACGTACGGAGGATTAAACACAGTCCACTTTGCAAACATTCGCCAAGGAATAGCCTCAAGCCTTATGTATATGTTCGAGAAGTAATTTGCGTAATCTGCTCCGTTCTTCCAAGCTGATGTCCACAAATTCGAAGGACATATCTTGGGCACGGTAGTCGCGCATCAGCGCGGTCGCCTGCAAATTTCGCATTCCCAGCTGCATTTTCAATTGCACTTGTGTACCAGGTGCCAGGTGCATATTCGTGGTGGCTAGCCCACCCGACAAACTGGCCATCTTGATTTCCAATTTGCAGTTCTGCTTCAAATTCGTGCTGACCGCCGGAACAATCTTCTGCAAGCGAACCCGGGTGTGCCGGCGCTGGCGAACAAATTTGCAATCTGTGCTGAGATCCAACGGAGCAAGGGACATTTCGTCTGTTTCAATTCCACTCTTCGGCAAAAATTCTCGCACCCACTCCCGTTGCAGCTTTTCCAGCACTTGCAGTGCGGCAATTCGCAATTCCTGGGGATATTGCCAGCCGAACACTTTGCGTGTTTCTACGATCCGCCGAAGCGTGGGGATACATGCGGTTGCTTCCAAGCGGCCCAGCGCTTCAATGGCTTTCACGCGTAGGTAGGGCGCAGCGTCGTTCGGTAAATCCCCATCCGCGATGGTTAACAAGCGCCCAAGGGCTTCCCGTTCGCCGGTCATTCCGATCTCATCCACGACCAAGGGCATAACCATCGGATCGACGTGATCCAAAAGTCCCAGGAAAATCCGGCAGCGCTCCGGCGCGCCGCTGGCGGCGATTTGTCGAATAATGCGATCTTGCGCGGTGCTAGGAAAATCGTTCACGCGTCCAGGCAGGAAAACTTCCGCGGCTTGAGGGTCTAGTCTGGCAAGCAATCCAATCATTTCGACGGCATCGGCTACGGGCCCGCCACGTACCGTGCTGCGCAAGTATTGCAGCGCTTCTTCACCCAAATCATGCGCCAGGCTGGCGACATTTTCGACATCGTCACGCAACTGGCAGCGGTTAAAACGCGCCGCCAATTGTTCCATCGCAATTTGGGGAAGTTGCCGCAGCACGCTGGTAAGGCCGGCGGATACCTCACGAGCTCGAAGGGCTTCTTCCACGAACTCCGGCACGCGTTCTTCAATTCCCATCTTGGCGCGAAGGGTTCTGGCAATTCCCGGCCTCTGCGATTCCACTCCGGCAAGCAAATCCAGTGCTTGCGCCATTGCAGAGAATTGTCTCTGCGCAGCCGCTTCCTGGCTTAACCGCACAAAGGCAGCGCTGACCAGCGACTGCAAATCCTGGTCCTGCTCCACGCTAAGCCGTAGACCGACATGGCGGAGCGCGTCGGCCAGCAATTTCGGATCAGCCTTTGCGTACAGCTCCGCAAGCTCTGATAATCCGGTTGCCGCCCGCTTCCGCGCGTCAGGTTCTTCGCTATCCGCGCATTTCGCGTAATTCTGCAAAATGCTGATGGCTTCGGCGATATTTCCCTGCCCGATCAAATCGGAGACGTAGGACTGTACGTTCTTTGGCGGAATGCACCACGCTTCATCCGACAGCAAAACTTCGCGTTTGGCATTTTCCGGGACCGTGGACCAGAATTGCCGGTCCAGTAGCTCGCGATGCGACTCAACAAGAATCCCTGCTTCCGCCATCTTGTCTTCGTGCTGTCCTAGAATCTTGCGCAGGCTTTCGACTTCCTGATTCATGCGATCCAGCATCTGCCGGACCGCATTTACTTTTACTTCGCCACGTTCAAAGCGCTCCAAGGCAAAGCGAATGGAGAGGTGCTCTGCCAACTGAACCAGGACGTCCTTGTCCAGTTTTGCATGGCGCCCCTGCTCTGCTATTCCCGCCAGGGCATTCCGGAGTGTCTCTTGGGCACTGGCTGGCAGTTGTGTAATTTGTTGCTGAAATTCTACTGCTGCGCCCGCGGGATTTTCTCCCGTGCCCAACTTTCCAAAGGTCGTTAGCGCCCGCAGGATGCGGTAAATCTCTTCGTCGTCGGGCTCACCAACATGGAGGTTTTTACCTGTGCTGCCGCGCGAGAACGTGCCACCGGGAATACCTCTTCCTATTCCATGCCCGGCTCCGGTTCCATGCCAGGCTCCGGCCCCTGTTTCTATTTCCGTTCCAGTTCCTGTTCCTGCTCCAGTTCCGCTCCCAGCCCCGGCTCCGGCTCCCGCTCCTGCCCCTGCCCTCTCGCCCGTGGCAACAGAAATTGCACCTTCGTACCCGCCGCCAGTTCCGGTGCCAACTCCAGTCCCGGTGCCACCCGCAGCACCTGTGCCTGCAAAACCGCTGCCGCCGATGGCGCTCCCAGAGTTGCCAACCAGAGTTCCAGTTCCTGCCCCACTCGATCCTGTTCCGCCACCAACGCTAGCTCCACCACCCAACACTACTTCGTCGCTCGATCCTGTCCCGTCTCCCGAACCTGTGCCGTCACCCGTCCCCCCCTGCGAACCCTGCGCCGCCGCAATCAACTCCAGCAGCTTTTGCGGATCATTCAGCATTTTCCGGAATTGGTCCTGCTCAGCGCCCAGCGAGGCAGCTGCTATCTGCGCAGCCATACTGGCGTCTTTCAACCGGGAATCAGTGGCCACGAAGCAAACTTCGTTCACCCGAATCCCGTGTCCCCCCTCAATCGCTTTTTTCAGTTGCTGGGCAAGTTCGGAAGGCTTGGCTTTTCCGGGGGGAAATGCGTGGATAAACCTGGAGATTTCTTCCGCGGTCACTGCCGGCGTGAACTGAACGCTGGCCAGTCCGGCAGCCGATAATAGCTGCGCAAATTGTTTCTCGGCTGGGGACCCTTCCAGCGGAACGCCATCGAGCAAGAGCTGCGAGCCGGTGGCCCCCATCAGCAATCCCGTTTCACTGCCCTCCGGGATAGCGGTGCGTAACTCGTCCCAGGCGATGTTTAGTTGCTCCACAGTACGAACATGGTCATAACCATAGAGCCGGGCAAACTTCAACAGAATGTTTAGACTGCGAACGAATGCCCGAGCCGCCGTGGCCTTTGGATCGGTTTTCATCAACCCGTTTACCCGCTTAGTGTCGATAGCCTTAGATGGATAAGGACTAGGACCTCAACACTAGTACCCTAGGACTCTTGCACGGTGGCCACAATGGTACAGTCGTCCCATGTGACCGGGCCGCTATTCCGCCATCGGTACAGCATTTGTACCTGCTCTTCGGACCGGTCAAACGAGAGGGAGGGTCAGGTAGAGAGTTCAGAACTGCTGAGGCTTGTCGAAGAAATGAAATTACTTCGAAATGGCAATGCGGCTCTGCCGACGGCTACGGCTGTTCACATTGGATTGTTGTGGCAACCCCCCAAGTTCCAACAACAATTTCCGCAATCTGGCGCGTTCGTCCAATTCCATTTCTACAAATTCAAAAGCCATTGCTTGCGGTCTCGCCCCACGCACAATTGCCTGGGCGCGAATATTTCGCACTCCATGAGAAAATTTCATGGTGAGGAGAGAACCGGGAGCAAGGTGTCTGCTCGCAGATCCAATTCCACCACTCAAATTCAATTCGGGGATGGAGAGCTTCAAGTCTTCTCGCAGATTCGTGGTCACTGCCGCAATGTGTCTGGAAAGCTTTAGCCGGGCATAACGGCGTTGACGAATCACTGGAGCATTTGGTTCCGGATCGATTGGCTCTAAGACAAGATCTTTGCGGTCTAAGCCGCTGGTCGCAATTTTTTCCAGCGCTGTGGCGGGTTCAATTTTGTGCAGCGCTTGGGCCGCGGCAATTCGCAATTCGCTGTGGTAAGTCCAACGCCAAACCTGCTTGGCCTCCAAAATTTGTTGCAGAATCGGGGTAGCGGCGCTGGCCCTCAATCGACCAATCGCCTCAATCGCTTTGATGCGGGTAAATCCAGCGGTGGAATCATCGCGAACGAGCTCAACAAGAAGCGGTATGCATTCCAAGCGGCCACTCATTCCCATCTCGTCCAAAGCCAGCGGCTGAATCAACGGGTCGAGCGAAGCGTAGAGAGCCACCAACAATTGCCCTCTCTGCTCTGCTGGAGCCGAAGATAATTGCCGGACGGCCCGATCGTGAGAAGAACGAGGCCACTGCGCTAGCCTTTGTGGCAACACTCTCTCTACCGATTGAACTGATAACTGGCTCAACAGTCCGATCACTTCCGCAGCTTCCGAGGCCGGGGAACCCTGCAGAGTTTCTGCCAGCCGGTTAACTGCTTCATCGCCCAAACCTTGCACGATTCTGCCCAAAAGTTCGCAGTCTTCCCGGAACCCGCAATTGGCAAATCGATGTGTGACATACTGCAACGAAGCCTTGGGCATCAGCGTCAAGATATCCAGCATTCCATCCGGGACCTGGCCGGTGCGCATGGCATCTTCGATAAATTCTGGCAGGCGTTCCTCCGCGCCGATTCTCTGACGCAAATTGCTGGTGGAACCTGGCCGCAACGCTTCCACGCCATCCAGGGACGCCAACGCTTGTTGCATGGCCGGATAAAATCTCTTCGAGCCCGCTTCCTGGCTCATGCGGACAAACGCTGCGCCGATCAAAGTCTGCAAATCCGGTTCACGTTCTATTCCCAATTGCGCGCCCAGCCGTTGGATTACATCGATCAACGCGCTTCCGTCACCACTGCCATAAAACTCCGCCAAATCCGACAGCCCAATCGCGGTGGTACGACGTGCTTCCGGAGCCTCCAACTTGATGCAATCCGCATATTTCAGCAAAATCTCGTTAACCGTTTTCAGTTCGCCGCGTCGCAACATTTCTTCCAGAAATCCCCGCACATTGCGTGGCGGAACGCACCAGGCTTCATCGGAGGTCAACACTTCTTTCTTGTTTTCTTCAGGAACTTGAGACCAAAACTCCTGGTCCAGCAATTCGGTATACGCTTGCACCTGAATTCCGGCGCTCGCCATCATTTCTTCCTGAGTGCCCAAAATTTTTCGCAGTGCTTCAATTTCCGCGTTCATGCGGTCCAGGAGCTGTTTCACCGCGTTAACGCGCAGTTCGCCACGCTCGTAGCTATCCAGAGCAAACCGAATCGCCACATGTTCCGCAAGCTTCAGCAACATGGGTTTGTCGGGTTTATCTGTGGTCGCCTGCGCAGCTAGTCCTGCCAGCGCCTGCTGCAAAGTGTATTGAGCGCGCACCGGCAACGAAGAGAGTCGCGATTGGAATGTAGCCGCGTCCATTGCTTTATCGGGATCCTTGCGAGAGCGTCCGAGTTGCGCGAAAAGTCCGATCATGGACTTGACCTCTTCTTCCGCAACTCCGTAAGCCCCACCGGCGCCTTGTCCCGAGCCCACAGGACCCATCCCAGGAATTCCCGGCACCCCACCAAGCACCCCACCACGCAGCAAAGCTGAAGCGGTCATCCACTTTCCGGGTTCGCCTGCCGTCCCGGAACCTGAACCGCCGCCCGCTCCCGTACCGCCGCCCGCTCCCGTACCACCGCCTTGCCCTGTCCCGGTTCCTCCGCCGCCCCAGCCAGATCCACCAGATCCACTTCCACTTCCACCTGCACCTGCACCTGTCCCCGGCCCCGGCCCCCCGCTGCCCGAGCCATCTCCCGTACCGCCGCCACCGGCTCCCGTCCCTCCGCCTGTTCCCGTGCCAGTTCCACCATCACCGGACCCCGTCCCCGGCCCTCCGCCTGTTCCTGACCCTGTGCCCGTACCAGTTCCGCCACCACCGCCAGCAGACTTGCCAGCTTCCCACAAGCTTCCGCCACCACCGGTTCCACCTGTCCAACTGGAACCAGCACCGCCGCCCGACCCTCCCGATCCGCCGGGCCCACCTCCGCCAAATCCAGGACCGCCGCCTCCACCGGGGCCGCCGCCACCTCCGCGATTGCTCTCCGACGCCAGGATCAGTTGCAGCAATTTATTAGGGTCTTCAAAAATATCGCGCATCTTGTCGCTGGAAGCGCCAAGAGCTTTTGCGGTGAGTTGCGCCGCAACTTTCAATCCCGCCACGGAGCCGTCTTCGGCGACAAATCGAATTTCGTTGATGCGAATCCCAGCTTCGCCCGCCAGCGCGGATTTCAGTTGCTCCGCAAGTGAGCTGGGTTTGGCGTTGCCGCTGGGAAAAGCTCGAACAAACCGGGCAAATTGGCTTTGTTGAAGATTCGTGGAGAAGTGGATGCTGGCAATACCGGAAGACGTTAGCAGTTGGGCAAAACTTCGTTCGCCTGCCGCTGCTCCAAGTGGAACTCCATCCAACAGAATCTGATTTCCCGAAGCGCCCAGCAATAGACCGGTTTCACCGCTTTCATCCAGTGCTTTGCGCAGTTCTTTCCAGGCGGTTTCGAATTGACCCATCGTCCGCGCATGCCCAAATTCATACAGCCGCGCAAACTTCAACAATATGTTCAGGGTGCGTACGAAAGCGCGCGCCGAAGATCGAGTATCGCCGCTCATTGTCTTGCGGAGGTCCCTCAGTCCGTTCTTCTTCTAACACTAGGGCTCATTCCCTCTGGAAACAAGCACGATGCACCGCATTGTCACCTTCTGACCAATACAAGTAACTTATCCGGCACATAACTGCGGTTCATTGCTCCCAAGCCCACAGCTTGAGTACAATGCATCTGAGGAGTTGCATCTCCCGCGCTTTCATTTCCCTCCTGAATTCACGGGACCCTGGACTCGCAATTTTAAACCAATGACGGAACTGCCCAACTCCGCCCATTTTAAAGCTGAAATGCCGCAAATCCCCGGCGTGAATGACGCTTATGCCCGCCGGCGCCGCCGCAATCCTCTGCTTCCCCTCATCATTGGCTTTCTAGTGCTCGGCCTGATCATCCTTGTCGCGGTTCGTTGGTTCGCCCATAACAAGCCGGTTGAGCCGGTTCGCCTGGATCAAGCCCCTCAAATTGATATTCCCGCTCCCGCGCCGGATCCTACCGCCTCGTTTCCGCGCGCCACGGAGCTAAACCCTGGAATCGGTTTGATATCCGACTTTGCCAAACCCTGGTCAGCGGCGAACTTCTTTATCAAGGACAAATTGACCGGTGAAAATAATCCCGCCATCATCGTTCGCCTGCCGGGCGGCTCTGCTTCGCAAGCATCCGGATACTGGGCTTTTTCGCGAAAAGCTCCCTATGGTTCGTGCCAGCTTGAGTACATTACCGATCTTGAGAAATTGCAGAACGAATACGAATATCGCAAAACGAATCATCCGCTGGTCGGCAATCCTTGCAGCCATACGCTCTACGATCCGCTGAAGATGGCCAATATGCCTGGTAATGTCTGGATTCGTGGAGCCATCGTGCAAGGCAGCGATATCCGTCCGCCGTTCGGAGTAGAGCTGAAAGTTCAAGGGAAAGAAATCCTCGCCATCCGCGCGGAATGATAGTCGCAAGTAGGGCACCCCCACTGCCGCGCTCGTCCGAATCCACTGGCTCCCCTTGACTCTGCTCGCTTTGCACCGCATCCTTCTTGGCCATGGCCCTTAACGATTCCGCACTTACACGCCGTAAATTTCTGAACTCTACTTCCGCGCTGGCACTTACGGCCTCGGTGACGCCGTTCTCTTCGATCAGCCCTGATACTCCCGCGTTTGCTTCGCTGAAGCCGCTGGGCGATCGCGTGCATCCGATCACCGCCGAAGAATTTCAAGCGCGAGCCCGCCACGCGCAAGAGTTGATGGGCCAGCTCGATCCACAATTCGGCGCCATCGTTCTTGGCCCTGGCACTTCACTCTATTACTTCACGGGGATTCGTTGGTGGCTAAGCGAGCGCCTGCTGTGCCTGGTATTGCCACGCAGCGGCCAGCCTATCTTGATTTCTCCGGCCTTCGAAGAATCACGAATGCGCGAATCCCTTCGTTACCCGGTCGAAGTTCGCGTGTGGCAAGAGGATGAAAGCCCGACACAACTGATCGCCTCGGCATTCGCTGACCGCAAAATCACCACCGGACGCATTGGTATTGAGGAAGCGCTTCCCTTCACTTTTTACGATCATCTGCGCGCCACGGCTTTCGGGTGCACGTTTGTCTCTGCCGACCCGGTGACCATCGGCTGCCGAGCGATTAAGTCTGAACACGAACTGGCTCTTATGCGCCTGGCTTGCGAAGCCACCTTCGATGTCTTCCGCGAAGTCTTTGGTTCGTTGAAAGAGGGCATGTCGCAGGAAGATATCGGAAACTTGATCAACACCGGTTTTGCAAAGATGGAAGTGCGCGGCGAAGCGTTGGTCTTGTTGGGAGCTTCTGCGGCGCAACCTCATGGCTCCAAAATCCCGAAAAAATTGAAGGAAGGCGATGTCGTTCTGATCGATGGCGGATGCACCGTGCAAGGCTATCAATCCGACGTCACGCGCACGGGAGTTTTTGGCAAGCCATCCGCCAAAGTGCAACAAGTCTATGAAATTTTACGCAAAACGCAGGACGCGGCACTGGATGCGGCTCGTGCTGGAAAATTGAGCGGGTCAGTGGACGACGCGGCGCGCGCTGTCATCACCAACTTTGGCTATGGCCCCGATTACAAATATTTCACCCATCGCCTCGGTCACGGCATCGGACTAGACGGGCACGAGCATCCTTATCTGGTGCGCGGGAGCAAGACAGTTCTTATGCCGGGCATGACGTTTTCCAACGAGCCAGGAATCTACATCCCCGGTGAATTCGGTTTGCGCTGCGAAGACGATATGGTGATCACTGCGGATGGCCCCGCCAAGCTGCTAACAGCTGGATTCCAAGTCTCACTGGAGAAGCCCCTCGGCTAGTTTGAATTGTTGATGCGATCTGCGAATTCAACGATTCGTTCTTCGGCCCAGTGCCGTTCCTTGCCCGCCCATTTCGAAATGAAGCCGCAGTGCCCGCCACTGTCTGGCGCGACGAACTGCACGCGCGGATTCTCTGTCACTTTCGCGCGCAAAAACGATTCGTACGGTACAAAAGGATCGTCTTTCGCGGTGATCAGCAAGAGTGGGACCCTCACCTGGTCGATGACCCGCTTCGCTCCGGCCGCGTGGTAATACTCCTCCGCGTCTTTATATCCAAACTGCGGTCCGGTAATCGCATCATCAAATTCGCGCACCGTTCGAATCGGCCCAAAGCCATTTTTCGAATAGCGTTCTGGAAATAACTCGGCCTTCCGCCGGTATCGTTCCAACAATCCCTTCACAAAATGGCGTTGATAGAAATAATTTTCCGCTCTCTCCAGCGCATCCGCGCAAGCCGACAAATCCATTGCCGGGCAAACGACCGCGACACCCCACAATTCTTTGGGAGCGGAGGCGCCCCACTCACCCGCCATCTTCGTAGCCAGATTCCCGCCCATCGAGTAGCCGGAAAAAAATATCTTCTCAAAGCCTTCCGCGATCAATTCCAGCAGCACCGCTCGATAGTCAGAACTCATGCCACTGTTGTACAGCGTCGGGGTCAGCCGTTCGGTGCCGCCGCAATTCCGCTGGTTCAGCCGAATCGCGTGAAATCCCCGCATACAGGCTTTATCCGCGATACCCCGCACATAATTTGAATCGCACGAACCTTCCAGCCCGTGCACCGTCACAATTACCGGCACATCGCGCCGTTTCCCTGGCTGCCAATTGCAAGCCCCTTTGATTTGCGATTCCGCATCCACCCGAAACAACCGCTCTTCAGGATGTGCCAACGCAAACGTTCGCCGCATGAATGTCCCAGCGATCGTCTGCAAATGCCCGTTCTTCAACCACGCGGGCGGTTCAAATTTTTTGAGTTCTTCGCTCATTTCACCAACTTAACGTTTCGTCGCGACCGACAAGATTCAGGAGTAGTGTACTTCAAAGGCTTTTCGACTTTATGTCATGACTATTTTGTTTTTGGCTATCGGGCTTGCAATCTATGTTGTTTTACCAATTCTACTGATCTCAGGATGGTTCCGCTGGTCGAAAGACAAGAGAACACCTGGGCTCGTTCTCAAATTTTCGATGGTCGGGTTTTCCTTAGCGAGTGCGTCTGCCTTACTGGGCCTTTCTACCGCGCTTTACGCTCTACTAATTCGTAGTTTCCCATTTTACGATCCGACGCTCATGCGTATATATGCGTGTGGCTCTCTTCTCTCACTGCTAGGTATTATTTTCGCAATCGGCGGCCTATGGAGGCGTGGACCTCTTCGCTGGTATGCGCTTGCTTCCGCCGCGGGAACTCTTTTGTTCTGGTTGGTAGTAATGAGCAGCGAATAGTCCTTCTCGGTCAGTCAACGAAACATTTTTGTTGCTTCCCAATCCAGCACTTAAAACCAACCAGCCTCAAGCCGCCCCCAAATCCTTGGCCATATGAACCTCGTCGTAGTAACGACCATCCTGCTTCAGAGCCTTCTTTTCCAGACCATATTCCACGAACCCATGCCGCGCATATAAGCGAATCGCCTGTTTGTTTTCACTCACCACTGCTAGTTGGATCAGCTCGACTTTCCCATGTGCAAATTCAATGATGGCCTCGACCAATTGACTACCAACTCCAGCTCTCCTGGAACTAGGGCGAACGTACATAGCCACCAAGAGGCCCTTGTGAGCTTCTTTCTTTCGGTCCGTGGTCAGCAGTCCAGCGATTCCCACAAGTTCATCGCCATCGAAAGCGCCAAACATATTCGAGTTGCCCAACCGCTCCGCGTGCCAGTTCACCGGTTGCGCGCTTTCCGCTTCAAACGCGCTGCCGAACGCCTCGGGCTCGCTCCGCAGCGCCTCCAGCCGAATCTCCCGATATAGCGCGCCGTCAGGTGGCACTAACCTTCGTATGTCCATATGCGTAGAATCTCTATTTATATTGTTACTGGAAAATTCAAATTAAGATAATGCCGAATCTGAAGCTAACTTGACCCGTCTCCGCCTTAACCCCTAAAATTAAAGATTACACCGTGATGCAATTTCTCGACTTACTGAACTCATCCTGCAGCCCAGCGGCCACCCGCTGGGCCGCGCTGTTTCCGGCCCCAGGCAGGCCTACGCTCCACGGCCCCACATTTCCTTTCGCGAGGCATCCATGATTGATGGTCCGATTCCTGAAGGTCTGACATTTGACGACGTGCTGCTTGTGCCGGGCAAATCTTCGATTCTCCCGACCGACGTCGACACTTCCACGCAATTCACGCGCAAACTCCGTATCAACATTCCACTGGCTTCCGCGGCCATGGACACCGTGACCGAATCGCGTTTGGCGATTGCCATCGCCCGGCAAGGCGGCATCGGCATCGTTCATCGCAATCTTGCCATCGATCGCCAGGGTGAAGAGATCGATCGCGTGAAACGCTCGGAATCCGGCATGATCGTCGACCCCGTTACCATTTCACCGGACATCACCATTCGCCAGGCGCTGGAAATCATGAACAAGTACCGGATCTCTGGCCTTCCGGTAACTCGTGGCACGCGCCTCACGGGCATTCTCACCAACCGCGACTTGCGTTTTGAAAAAAATCATACCCAACTGGTCGGCCAGGTCATGACCAAAGATAATTTGGTCACCGTTCCCGTGGGCACCACTCTTGAAGAAGCCGAAAAAATTCTCCAGAAGCATCGCATTGAAAAGCTCCTCGTTGTGGATGTGGACTTCAACCTCAAAGGCCTCATTACCGTAAAAGATATCCAGAAAAAACTTGAATATCCGAGGGCTTCCAAAGACGATCACGGCCGCCTGTGTGTTGGCGCAGCCGTCGGCGCCACCGGCGACTTTCTGGAACGCGCCGTAGAAATGGCCAAGGCCAAGGCCGACGTTCTCGCTATCGACACCGCTCACGGTCACACTGAACGCGTCATGGAAGCGATCAAGGCGATTCGCCACAGATTGCCGGATATCCAACTCATCGCTGGTAACGTCGCCACGGAAGACGGCGCTCGCGAATTAATTTCTCTCGGAATTGATGGACTGAAGGTCGGCATCGGCCCAGGTTCTATCTGCACGACCCGCGTGGTCACTGGCGCCGGCGTTCCGCAACTCACCGCGGTCATGGATGCGGCCAAGGCGGCCAAAGGCACCGGAGTTCCCATTATCGCCGACGGTGGAATCAAGTATTCCGGCGACATTACCAAAGCCATCGCCGCGGGGGCTTCCTGCGTAATGATCGGCAGCCTGTTTGCCGGAACGGAAGAATCTCCCGGCGAAACGATTCTCTATCAAGGGCGCACGTTTAAATCCTACCGAGGCATGGGTTCGATGGGAGCAATGACATCCGGCTCCGACCGTTACTCCGTGGTTCAAGATATGAGCGAAAGCGGGAAGTCCGTGCCGGAAGGCGTAGAGGGTCGCGTTGCTTACAAGGGTCCTCTTGGCGGACTGACCGACCAACTCGTTGGCGGACTGAAAAGTGGCATGGGCTACGTTGGCGCGCGCACTGTAAAAGAACTTTCGGAGATATCGCGCTTCCTTCGCATCACCGCCGCTGGCTTGCGTGAGAGCCACGTGCATGATGTGGTCATCACGAAGGAAGCTCCGAACTACCGCATGGAATAAATTGGTCTTACGAATGCGGCGATCAAGATAAATTCATTATTGATTCATTTTTGACTCGCCGATTAAAAGCATAATTGTCTTTCGAAGGAGTAACACATTTGTCCAGCTCTGAACCATGGCGCAACCCCCGGCCCGCTCCACCGCTTGAAGAGCTGCGTGCCCGCGTCCCGCCAACATCGATGATCCCAGGGTGGCTGCGCGCCTGGTGGCCGGCCATTCTCTGGAGCGTGGTCATCTTCTTCGCCTCCACCGATACTTTTTCAGCGACGCATACCGGATGGATTCTGCGGCCGATCTTTCAATGGTTATTTCCGAATCTCACCGAGGATCAGTTTGATGTTATTCACTACATCACCCGCAAATCGGCTCACCTTACTGAGTATTTCGTTTTCTACTTGCTGCTTTTTCGGGGCATGCGTGGAGATCGCAAAGGGTGGTATTGGACTTGGGCCTTTGGCGCGTGGTTCATCGCCACCGCCTATTCCGCGCTGGACGAAATCCATCAATCATTTGTAGCTTCGCGCACGGCTTCCCCATGGGACTCGCTGCTCGACTCCACAGGCGCGCTGCTCGCCTTCATCGTCGTCTTCCTGTTTTTCCGATTCTTTCGCCGCAATCGTCCCGCTTGATAGGCTTCGGTTTCTTTCACCATGACTATCAGACCGATCCTGGAAATCGCTGTTGAATCACTTGCGGCGGCTCGGGCTGCGGAACACGCAGGTGCAGATCGCATTGAACTTTGTGCTGATCTTCGCAACGGCGGGCTGACCCCAAGCGCCGAATTCATGCGACAAGTGCGAGCCGCTGTGAAAATTCCCATCCACGCAATCATTCGTCCGCGCTCCGGAGATTTTGTGTACCGCGTCGAGGAAATTGCCCAGATGAGAGATTCCATCGTGCAGGCGCGCAAAGCAGGTATGAACGGAATCGTGTTGGGAGTTCTATGCCTCGACGCTACCGTCGATGTTCGCGCAACGAAGGAGCTGATCGCATTCGCCCATCCTCTGGACTCAACATTTCATCGCGCCTTCGACGAATGCCCTCATCTGTTGGCCGCCATGGAAAGTGTCATCCTTACCGGAACGAAGAGGATTCTCACCTCGGGTGGCGCGCCTGACGTTATGCAAGGGATGAATACGTTACAGTCCCTGATCCATTCGGCTAGGCAGCGTATCATTATCATGCCCGGCGGCGGAATTCATCCGGATAATCTCCAGAGCGTTCGCCGAATCAGCGGAGCGCATGAATTTCATTCTGGCTTAGGCACGGTGTTGCCCTACGGAACAGCAGATTCCTCCCAATTCGAGCAACAAGTCCGCGAATTGGCCTTTCACTTGAGAGAAACAGAATAATCTTTGAAGTATGGAAGCCCGGCCCGCGCTCTCATATGTGTCCGTTGCGAAAAAAACCCGGGGCACTTGCATCGTGCCCCGGCGAAGTCTCTTCGATTGTAAAAAACGTTCAGGCCTTCTGAGCCTGTCGCCGCATAAATGTTGGTACGTCCAGATCATCCTTAGGCGATTCCTGCTGCACTTCGCGAACCGGTGGCGGTGGCGCCACAGGCAATTGCCCTTGCACATGGTGCACGACGCTTGGCGGCGGTTGTGGCAATTCCTGCTGCACTTGCACTGGAATTTCCTTCCCAGCCTTCCACGTCGCCGGCAAAAATGCAGGCCTAGTCTTCACTTGTGCGGCGCCTTTGCCTGCATCCTTGAATCCCGCGGCAATCACGGTAATTTTGACGGCATCCTTCATCGCGTCGTCCATCACCGCGCCAAAAATAATGTTGGCATTTTCATGCGCGGCTTTCTGAATGACGCTGGAAGCCTCATGCACTTCGTGCAGCGTCAGCGAAGAACTTCCGCAAATGTTGATCAATATTCCCTGCGCGCCTTCAATCGAATTATCTTCCAGCAACGGACTGGAAATCGCGCGATTCGCCGCGTCAATGGCGCGGTTCGTTCCGGTAGCCACCGCCGTGCCCATCACCGCGTAGCCTTGCCCGTGCATGATCGCTTTCACGTCGGCAAAGTCGCGGTTGATAATGCCCGGCACGGTGATGATGTCGGAAATTCCCTGCACCGCTTGGCGCAGAATGTCGTCAGCAATGCGGAACGCGTCGAAGAAACTTGTTCCGCGCTCTACTGTTTCCATCAATCGTTCATTAGGAATTACGATGACGGTATCCACTACGCCGATCAGTTCCTGCAACGCCTGTTCGGCTTGCAGCATGCGGCGTTTGCCTTCAAACGCGAATGGCTTCGTCACCACCGCTACAGACAGAGCGCCCAATTCGCTAGCCAGCGACGCCACCACCGGCGCAGCACCGCTGCCGGTTCCGCCGCCTAACCCGGTGGTGATAAAAATCATGTCCGCGCCTTCCAGCGCTTCAATGATTTTGTCAGTATCTTCCAGCGCTGCTTTGCGCCCAATCTCCGGATTCGCGCCCGCGCCCAATCCCTTCGTCAGTTTTCCACCGAGCTGTAATTTCACAGGGGCTTGCGACAACTTCAGCGCTTGAAGGTCCGTGTTCGCGGTGATGAATTCCACGCCTTCCACTTTGGCGCGGATCATCCGGTTGACGGCATTGCAGCCGCCACCGCCCACACCAATCACCTTAATCTTTGCCGGCTGCAGCTCTTCGCTGAAGCTCATCCGGATCCCTGCATCTTTCGGTGTCATTCTTGTCCCCCTGTCCGGCTGGTGAAAATCCTTTATAAAACTCGGTTTAGCGCGATTCTACACAGAGTTTTTTGCCCCTGTGGAAAACCCCTTCCGCCACTCCTTTGACCTGGGCTAAGCCCCCGCAAACATCGATTTCAGTTTCGAAACGAACCCCCCGGATCGTTGCGGCCCCGCCCTCCGTGTTTTTGCGTCATACAAAACCAGTCCGATCACCGTAGCATACTCCGGCTGAGCGACTTGCTCCGGCAGGTCGAGAATTCCTCGTGGCTCCGCAACACGCACCGGCAACTGGAAGCATTCTTCGGTCATTTCGATCAAGCCGTTCAATCGCGCTCCGCCTCCACAAAGAATAAATCCCGCCGGTATTTGTTTGTTGAGACCGGCGCGTCGCAAATCCTCGGAGATCAGCGTGAGTAATTCCTGTGTGCGTGGCTCGATGATGTCCGTCAAATTGCGTGAAAAAATTGTGCGAGGAGGGCGGTCGCCGACAGTAGCAATCTGAATGGCACCATCTTCACGGAGTAGATGCGCTGCAGCACAACCGTGTTGCCGCTTGATTTTTTCTGCTTCCGGAATTGGAGTGCGAAGACCGACAGCCAGGTCGTTGGTGAAATGATCGCCACCGATGGCCACCGCGCTGGTATGCCGCACCACTCCACCGCCATACACAATCAGTTCCGTGGTTCCCCCGCCGATATCAAGCAGACAGCAGCCCAGATCACGCTCATCCTGCGTCAAGCAAGCTTCCGCCGAAGCCAGCGGTTCCAGAACCGTATCGTTGATCAGGATGCCTGCCTTGTTCGCGGCCGTCACCAGATTCTGCGTCGCCGAAATCGACGAAGTCACAATGTGGACGTTTGCTTCCAATCGCTGGCCCACCATGCCCAGCGGATCGCGGATGCCATCCTGCGCATCAACAATAAATTCGTGCGGCAAAACGTGCAGAACTTCGCGATCTTCCGGCAAGGTTACATTGCGCGCCGCGTCAATCGTGCGCCGCAAATCATCGCGCTCGATGTCCCGCGGACGCGGCCCCAGCGGCACTCCGCCACGGCTGTTCACTCCGCGCACGTGCCCGCCGGCCACACCGATAATCGCCGATTCCACCGGCACGTTCGCAACGCCTTCGGCTTCTTCCACGGCACGCCGAATCGAGCTGACCGTGGAATCCAGATTCACGATTAACCCTTTGCGCAGGCCCTTCGATTCCGCCGCACCCAGCGCAAGGAATTTGACCTGGTCATTTTCAATTTCGGCCAGCAACACGCAGGTCTTGGTACTGCCGATGTCCAGCCCGACGAGGTATTTATCTTTCTTGACCAAAGCCGTCTCCTGCTATTTCCGTTTTGATGGTTTAGACGCAGGCGCACTGGTATCGGGGTTTACCACCACCTGACGTGCGTACTGCAAATCGATCGATTGCACCCGGCCGGCATTTGCCTGCCACTGTGCAAAATTCTCTACCAGCATGCGGTACTTATTCGTGAAGTCGTTGAGGCCAAAATGCACGGTCACCGCTTGCGCATCGTTTCCACTGGCCAATCCGGTGATCACCACGCGCAGATCTCGCGGATTGCTCAAATCCAGTTCGCTGACACGATCAGCCGATCCGGGCCGCACCAGCTCGATCGCCTTCATGAATTCCTGATACGTCTTCATCCGCGATCCGCGTTCTTCGCGCGGCATGTTTTCTGAGAGACCGGTCACGATCGGAAAATGGAAGTCTTCGCCTTCAGGCCGGTCCAGCAGCACTCCGTGCGCGTCAATTAGCGTGAGTTCGGCGCCGTTTCGGAAAAACGCGATAGGGGTGCGCTCGGTAATTTCCACACGCAGACGATTCGGCAGAATCCGCTGGATGCTGGCCTCTTCCACCCAAGAAACTTCCTGAACTTGCGAGCGCCGCGTGTCCAGAGGAATTTGCAGCAGGCTGCGGTTCCGGTCGTGTATGAACAGCTTCTGAATCTCTTCCCTGGCCACAATGTGATTCCCGGTCACATCGATCTGGTCCGGCTTAATGAGCAGCATCTGCGGCGAGTGCAGCGCGAACCGTGTACCCATAACAACCGCTGTCAAAACGACTCCCCCGGTCACAGTCCAGAAAAACACCTTGCGGTAAAACGACCAGCTCTTCCCACCAATTTTCTTGCGGCGAATCTCTACCGGCTTCTGCCGCCGCAGGAATTTCGGCTCCTCGTCCGCGATTAACTCTGGCCGGTACGATTCCTGGTCCGCAGCAGCCGCCGCTGCCGCTGAATTACGCTGGATGGGTTTCAGGCGTTCCAAACGACCACCTCATTTTCGAGAGTTACCCCGTAGGCGCCTCGCACCCGTTCTCGAACATCCGCTATCAACGTCAGCATGTCCGTGGCAGACGCTTGCCCTACGTTAACGAAAAAATTGGCGTGGCGATCGCTGACTTTCGCATCGCCCACTGAAAACCCTTTCAGCCCCAATTCATCGATCATCCGGCCCGCCGATGCGCCCGGAGGGTTCTTGAAGATGCAGCCGGCACTTTTCTGCCCCAACGGTTGGCTGGCTCGCCGCTTTTCGTTACAGATACGAATGCCTTGTAAAATTTCTTTGAACGGCTTGGAGGGTAGTTCGAGCTTCACTGACAGCATCATATCATCGGGCGCAAAAGAAGTGTGCCGGTATTCAAACGAAATTTGTTCGCCCCTGAGGATTTCTATCCGCCGTTCGGCCGCTCGGTAGACTTTTACTTCCCGGACGTAAGACCCAATCTGCGTGCCATAGGCTCCTGCATTCATGCGCAGCGCTCCGCCGACCGTTCCCGGTACGCCTATGAGCCCTTCCATGCCTCCCAAATCATTTTTCGCGCAGAATGTTACCGTGCGCCCCAAGTCTGCGGCGGTGTCCACGCTTGCGACGTTGCCTTCAATCACTACTTCCTGCTCCGGCTTGGCCAGTTGCAGTACTACGAATGGCAATTCTCCATCGATCACCAGCAAATTTGAACCACCACCCAGAAACTTGTGCCGAATCTTGTGCTGATCCAGCAAATTCAATAATTCCGGAATCGAGTCGTGCCGGTGGACCCGGATGAGGTCGGTCGTCCCGCCAATTCCGAGGTATGTCACCTCTGCAAGCGACGTTCCACGCAGGACCTCGTTGCCAAGTTCCTCCAACGCCGTGACGACTTTGCGATCCTCAATCCGCATTCCGTACGCCATGCTCCACTCGATACTCCGTACCCAGCAGCACCATCAATTCGTTGCTCGCGCGGCTAACGTTTCCCGCCCCTATCGTCAGAATCGCATCCGCCGGTTTCGCTTCTTTCAGCAAGAATTCAATGCCATCCTGCATGGAGCGGAAATAATGCACGTTCTTGTGCCCGGCATCGCTGATGCTCTTTGTCAATACCTCACTCGTAATTCCCGGAATCGGCGCTTCGTTGGCCGCATAAATATCAGTCAGCACCAGAATGTCGGCCTGATTGAACGCCCGCGAAAAATCATCCCAAAGATGCTGCGTGCGCGAATAGCGATGCGGCTGGAACAGCACCAGCAAACGATTGAACTTGCAACCGCGCGCGGCTTCCAAAGTCGCGCGAATTTCCGCCGGATGGTGCCCGTAATCATCAATCACCACGATATCGTTCACCACTCCCTTGATATCGAAGCGCCGCCCCACGCCGCCGAACTTGGCCAACCCTTCCTTGATCAAATCGGTAGGCACATTCAGATACAGAGCCACGGCAGCCGCGGCCGCTGCATTGCGCACATTGTGGATTCCCGGAGGATGCGGCAATTGAAACTTGCCAAGGTCTTCGCCTTTGTAGGTGAAGCGGAATTCGCTGCCCAGCCCGACCATCTCAATGTCGCTGATGACCAGGTCGGCTTGCGCAGAAGTGCCATATGTTAGAATCGGACGTTTTACATTCGGAATGATGGCCTGCACATTGGGTTCGTCGACGCACAGAATAGCCGAGCCATAAAACGGAACGCTGTTCACGAATTGCAGAAACGCGCTCTGAATATCTTCCAGGGAAGAATATTGATCCAAATGCTCCCGATCGATGGTGGTCACCACTGCAACCACCGGCGCGAACATCAGGAAGCTACGATCGCTTTCGTCGGCTTCCACCACAAAATAATCTCCCCGGCCCACCCGCGCCGTGGTTCCCGCCTGGTTCACTTTGCCACCGATCACGAACGTTGGATCGAGATGAGCCGCCGCCAGAATCGACGCCACCATCGAAGTGGTTGTGGTCTTGCCATGCGCTCCCGCAACCGCAATCCCGTATTTTAGCCGCATCAATTCGGCCAGCATCTCTGCGCGCGGAATGACTGGAATCTTCTGTTTGTGCGCTTCAACAACTTCCGGATTGGCCGCTTTCACCGCCGAGGAAATCACCACAACGTGCGCGCCCTCTACGTTTTCCGCTTTGTGTCCCTCAAACACCTTAGCGCCCAAATCCTGCAGCCGCTCTGTAATCGTGGACGGCTTGGTATCCGACCCGGACACCGAATAGCCCAGCGTCAGCAGCACTTCAGCGATTCCGCTCATGCCGATGCCGCCGATTCCCACCATATGGATCCGCTGAAAATTGCGAAACGTTACCATCATGCCCTTCAGTCCCCTCCCGCTAGAATCGGATCGCCCGTTAGCGAGCCAATGTCTGCGGCGCTTTCTATCAAATCTACAATTGTCTTGGCCGCGTCTGGATACGCAAGCGTTCGCGCATTCCTAGAGAGCGTTTCGATCTCCTGCGGCTGGTCGAGGAGGGAAAAAATCTCTTTCGTCAAACGGTCCGAGCTGAGTTCGCCTTCAGTAATCAATCTCCCCGCGTTGGCATTTACCATCTCCTGCGCATTGCGCAGTTGATGGCTATCGGTCGCGCGTCCGAAGGGAATAAAAATTGCCGCCCGCCCTGCTGCCGCGACTTCTGCCGCGGTGATCGCGCCGGCTCGGCACACCATCAAGTCGGCCCAATCGAACCGCTCGGCCATGTTGCCAAGAAACGGCACAACTTCGGCGCGAAACTCGTGCTGATCGTAAGCAGCTTTCACAATAGTATAATCGCGCTCACCGGTCTGATGCACGATCTGCAGCTCATTTTTTCGTTTGGCTAGCAAACTCATGGCGTTAATGAAAGCGCGATTGATTGGTAGCGCGCCTTGGCTTCCGCCGGTAATCAACAAGCGTAATGGCTTTTGCGGTGGATGCGGCTGAATGGTAAAAAATTCCTCGCGTACGGGACAACCCGTCAGCAATGCCTTTTCTCCCCATGCCTTCGCGGCTATTTCATAGCCCGTCGCAATGCGCTTGGCAAATCTTGCTAGTATCTTATTCGTGAAGCCGGGTTCCGCATTGGGCTCGAAAATCACATTGGGAATTCCCTTGAGCCACGTCGCCAGCAGCATCGGTCCCGCGGCGTAGCCACCCACGCCAAACGCCACGACAGGTCTGTGCCGTTTTAAAACACCGAACGCGTCCGACAGTCCACTGCCCAGCATGCCCAAATTCTTCAACAGCGTTGTTCCGCCCTTTCCTTTCAGACCCGCCACGCGTAGAGTCTCTAGCGGCAGCTTCGCTTGTGGCACCAGCTTCATCTCAATTCCGCGTTGTGTTCCAACTAGCACCACGTCTCGATCTGCTCCTCGCGACATCCACTCTTTCGCAATTGCCAGCGCCGGGAAAACATGCCCGCCCGTCCCTCCACCGGCAATCAGTAATTTCATCGTTCAGTCTCGCAAACCCGCGCCGGGAACGGCTTGTTGGGAAACATTCAGGAGCACGCCGGTTGCCAGGAGCATCACCAGCAAGCTCGATCCGCCATAGCTCACGAACGGCAGCGGAATTCCTTTTGTCGGCATCATTCCCAACACCACGGCAAAATTGATCAGCGCCTGGAAAACCACCATCGCGGTAACTCCCAACGCGAGCAGCCTTCCGAATCCGTCGGGAGCGTTAAACGCCGCGCGCAATCCCCGCCATGCAAACACCGCAAAAAGAGAAATGACAATCGATGCGCCAATAAATCCAAGTTCCTCGGAGATCACCGCGTAGATAAAATCGGTGTGTGCCTCCGGCAAATAAAACAGCTTCTGCTTACTCTCCATCAGGCCGACGCCGGTAAAGCCGCCGGAGCCCACCGCGATCAGCGATTGCAGCAACTGGAAGCCCGCGCCTTGCGGATCGCTGTCTGGATGGAGAAAAGCCATTAGCCGGGCCATGCGGTAGGAAACGTGAGTGATTGCGAAAAACAAAATTGGCAGCAGGGTGACAGCGCCAACGGCCAGCCACTTCCAGGAAAGTCCTGCAACAAAAAGTATCGCGGTCATGATCAACACAATATCCACGGATGTACCAAGATCAGGCTGGGCCAAAATCAGCGCGACGCAAACCAGGATCGGAGCCACGGCCGGAACAATCGTTTGCAGCAAATCCTGTTTGCTGAACTCCAGACTGATTTCGTTGCGGCGCCGCAAATCTAGAAACCACGCCAGATACAAAATCACCGCCAGCTTGGCAAGTTCAGAGGGCTGAATTCCAAGTGGGCCAAGACGGATCCAGCGATGCGTGGCATGCGATTTATCCAGAAAAAATGTTCCCACCAGCATAAGTACGACTAAACAGAGCACCGTATACACCACAGCCGGCTCGCGCAAGCGATGATAATCAAGCTTCATCAATCCGAACATTCCCAGCAAGCCGATCAGCAACCACGCAATTTGCCGCGCCACAAAATAAGCGGAGTGGCCATAAAGATTTTCAGCGGTAACCGCTGAGGCGCTGAAAATCATGACCGCGCCCATCAGGCAAAGCACTATAGTTACCCCAAATAACCAGCGGTCGGTCTCGGAACGTCTCCTCAAGTGTTCACCCCTCTTCGAACCGCAATTCAAAAACTTAAAACAAATCCCAGCAAGGTTGTCATCCCAAACCCGTGTCTTTTTGCGAGCTCTCTTCTTATCCCCTATTTGTCATTCCTTAACCCGTTCGCTTTTTGAACGGGCTGAGGAATCTGCTTCTTCTTTTCCCGTATTTGTCATCCCGAACCTGCGTCGTTTGCGGGTAAGGGATCTGCTTTTCTCCGTAGGAGCAGCTTTTACGTTTATCCTAAGCCACGAAGGGCCGCCCTTCCACCTCACCCTAGTTTCCTCACCAATTCCTTAAAGACATGTCCGCGATGCTCGTAATTCTGAAATTGATCGAAGCTGGCGCAAGCCGGCGCAAGCAACACGATATCGCCGCCTTTCGCAGTCTGCGATGCAACGTCCACCGCGCGCTGTAAAGTCCCTGCGCGTTCGATTGCCACGCTGCCAGCAATTTGCGATTCGATCTTGTCGGAAGCTGCACCAATCAACAGCGCAAGAATGGCTTTCTGCCGTAACGAGTCCTGCAGCACGGTGTAATCGCTTCCTTTATCCTTGCCGCCCAAAATAATCAGAATGCGCCCGGGGAACGCATCCAAAGCCTTCAACGTCGCATCGACATTGGTGGCCTTCGAATCATTGAAATAGCGCACCCCTCGAATCTCGCTCACAAACTCCAGGCGATGCTCCACACCTTGAAAACTGCGCACTGCGTCACCAATGGATTTCGCGTCGACGCCCGCCAACCGCGCTGCCGTGATCGCGGCTAAAACATTTTCCACGTTGTGCGCGCCCGGCAAAGGTATCTCACTCTGCTTCATCACAAATTCCTCTTCGCGGCCGCGAATAATGAAAATATCTTCACCGCGCAGGCAAGCTCCTTGCGCCACACCTTGCTTCCGGCTGAACCAGAAGACTTGTGGCTTTTTGGGCAAGTAGTGCCGCGACGGCTGATCATCCAAATTCAATACCGCGGCATCCAGCTCCGTCTGATTTTCAAACAACCGAGCCTTGGCCGCTCCATATGCCTTCAGCGTCTTGTGCCGATCCAAATGATCCGGTGTTAAATTCAGGAACACGCCGATATCCGGCCGAAATGTCTTGATCAACTCCAATTGAAAGCTGCTCAATTCCACTACCGCGACCGTGCCTGCCGTCATTTGCTCGACCAGAGAAATCAGTGGCGTGCCCACGTTACCCGCCAAATAGGTTTGCATCCCAGCGCTTTTCAAAATGTGGTGCACCAATGTCGTGGTAGTCGTTTTGCCGTTCGATCCGGTAATTCCGATCAGCTTCCCTTCCAGAAACCGATACGCAAGTTCAATCTCGCTCCACACCGTAATGCCCTTCGCGAGCGCGGTCACCAGGAACGGATCGTCCGCTGGAACACCTGGACTGGGAATGATCAAATCCTGCGCTAAATAAGTTTTTTCTGTGTGTCCGCCGAGCTCCAACGTCACACCAGCCTCCCGCAGTTTTGCCGGGATCTCCCCCAGTTCCGCTTCTCCACGCGTTTCCGTCGCCGTAACAATCGCGTTATGCACAGCGCAAAACAGAGCTGTAGCCACGCCCGTGCGCGCCAGTCCTACGACCAGCACCCTCTTTTTCCGCAACTCGATAGACCCAGGCATAACCTTTTCACTTCAGTCCCAACCAACTCCAAGTAGCACAGGCTTCAGCTTGTGTTCCCAACTACCTAAAAACAATTCTCCGTTTACCGCAGTTTCAAAGTCGTCAACGCAAATAACGCAAACACCAGCGCCGCAATCCAAAATCGCACGATCACTTTGCTTTCGCTCCAACCCAACAACTCAAAATGGTGGTGAATCGGCGCCATACGAAATATCCGCTTGCCGCGCAGTTTAAACGAGCCCACCTGCAGAATCACCGACAACGCTTCCACCACGAAAATTCCCCCAACAAAAACCAGCAGCACTTCCTGCTTGATGATCACCGCAATCGTGCCAAGCGCACCGCCAAGCCCCAACGACCCCACATCGCCCATAAAAATTTCCGCCGGATGCGCGTTGTACCAAAGAAATCCCAACGAAGCGCCCACCAACGCGCCGCAAAACACCGTCAGCTCTCCGACCCGCGGGATGTACTGAATCTCCAGGTAATTCGCCCAACGAAAATTGCTGCTGACGTAAGTAAGCACCGTCAGCGCACCGGCCGCAATCACCGTGCAGCCAATCGCCAATCCGTCCAGCCCATCCGTCAAATTCACCGCGTTCGAGCTGCCCGTAATCACCACCGCGATGAACACCAAAAATGGAACGAATGCCAACGGCCACAGGTGCGGCGAATCCACCAACGAGTGAATCACCAGATCCGGATGAAACCGTTTGAAAAATGGCACGATCAATTGCGTTGAATAGGCGCTCGAGGTCGAAAGCACCAGCAGCGATATTCCCACCACGCAGCTCACCACAATCTGCAACGTAAGTTTCCGTTTTCCCGTCAACCCAAGATTTCGCCGCTTCGCCACCTTCGCGTAATCATCCACAAATCCAATCGCGGAAAATCCTAGCAACGCAAAAAGGGAAAGCAGAATAAACGGATTGGCAAGGTCCGCCCACAATAAAGTTGGTACAGCCGTAGAAAGCACAATCAGCACGCCACCCATCGTTGGCGTGCCCGCTTTCTTCTGATGCGCTTGCGGCCCTTCTTCGCGAATATATTGCCCAATCTGCAATTCGCGCAGTTTGCGAATCAGCCACGGCCCAAACACCAGCGCCAAAAACATTGCCGTCAGGCTCGCGTACACCGTGCGGACCGTGATGTAGCGAAACACATTCAGCGGGCTGAAGTATTTTTGCAGCACATGGTATAGCAGGTAGTAGAGCATCTAGTGTTCTACCCCCGCGTTCGGCCGCGTATCGTCTGGCGCAAACCGGCCGAGCAGCACTTCCACAATTTTTTCCATTTTCACGCTGCGTGATCCCTTTACCAGCAACAAATCATCCTGTTGCACGAACCCCGCCAGAAATTCAGCCGCTTCCTCCGGTGTAGCAAAAAACTTTGCGTGCGTGCGTGACAAGCCAGTAGCCACCGCGCCTCCCACAATCTGCGCCGCGTCTCCCTGAACTCCAATCACGTAATCAATTTTCCCGGTTTTCGCGGCAAACGCTCCGCCATCGTGATGTAATTGCGAGGAACTCGGCCCCAGCTCGCGCATCTCCCCGGCCGCCAAAATCCTTCGCTTGAATCCCGGTGTAGCCGCTAGCAACCCAATCATCGCCTGCAGCGCGGCGGGACTGGAATTGTATGAATCATTGATGAGCGCAAATCCATTGGTGAACCGAATCAACTCTCCGCGCATCGATGGCGTGCGCATGTTCGGAAGCACGCTCTGCGCTTCCGCCACTCCCACATTCCACAAACTGGCCGCCGCAATCGCCGCCAGCGCATTCAACACCACGTGCCGCCCCGGCAGCGACATCTCAATCCGCGAACGTTTCCCGCGATGCACCAAGGTGAACGAGGAACCCAGCGCGCCGCGATCTTCAATCTCCTCCGCGGTGAACTCCGCTGGCTTCTCAATGCCATAGAAAATCACCCGGCCCGGCGCAGCTTCCGCCATCGCCGCCACCCGCGGATCATCCGCGTTCAAAATTGCAACCGACTGTGGCCCTCGAAGGCCTTCCACCAACTCCCGCTTGGCCATCGCGATCTCGTCTACCGAGGAAAAATTTAGTAAGTGTGCCGGCGCAATGCGCAGTTCAATTACCACGTCCGGCGCAGCAATCGCCGCCAGCCGCCGCAGTTCGCCCGGAAACGACATGCCCATCTCGAGCACTGCAACATCGTCCGTCTCTTCCAGGCGAAACAGCGTCAGCGGCAATCCATATTCGTTATTGAAATTTCCTTCGCTCTTCAGGACCCGCAGCTTCGTGCCCAGCAATGCCGCCAGGATCTCTTTCGTTGTGGTTTTGCCGACAGACCCGGTGATCCCGCAAATTTTCTTCCCCCAATCCTTGCGGACCGCTCTTGCCAGGTTGTGAAGTGCTTCGAGCGTGTCGGGAACGGTGATGCAGCGGTCCTGCATCCATCCGGGATAGCGCGATACCACAGGTTCCGCGACCACTGCCGCCACGGCCCCCGCCTCCAATACTGCGGCCACGTAGTCGTGTCCGTCGTTGCGCGGACCATGTATGGCGATGAACAACTCTCCGCGACGTAGCGTGCGAGAATCAATCGACACGCCGGCCACCCGGGCCAGGGCGTCGACTCCTCCCCCCTGCTTTCCCGCCACCGCGTCAACCACCTGTTTAACCGTCCACCGCATAATTTCCTCAGTACGCTGGTCTTTCCCAAGGTTCGTTCCGGACGACGTTCCGCCCGGCCATACGGCACTTCCAGGTTCGTTCTCACCGGTTGAGGGCTCCTCCTTATTCGCGAGTCGCTTCTTCAGCCCGCAGGCCCTCGTCCCAACACACAGGCGACGAGCGCGCTACGTGCCAAACCCTGGGCCGCTACCGTTTCGCTTTTGCGTTTGCAATGGCGCCTGAACTTGCGGCTCCGTGTAACCCAGATCGATTAGCGCCTTTTGCGCCACTTCGCGATCATCAAAATGAATTGTGCGGTCTGCAAAGATTTGATAATCCTCGTGCCCTTTTCCAGCGAGCAGCACAATATCCCCGGCTTTTGCTTCATCGATCGCCAGCTTGATCGCCTTCGCGCGATCAGCTTCGATCAGGTATTTTCCCTGGGATCTCTGCATGCCCACCACGATGTCGCTGATAATCTTCAGCGGATCTTCCGCCCTCGGATTGTCACTGGTCAAAATGGTCAGATCGCTCAACCGCCCGGAGGTTTCTCCCATGATCGGCCGCTTAGTGCGATCGCGAGATCCGCCACAACCAAACATGGTGACAATGCGGCCCTTGGTGTTCAATTCGCGCGCCGTGCGAATCAAATTTTCCAGTGCGTCGTCGGTGTGCGCGTAATCCACGACCACCAGAAATGGCTGCCCCTGGTCAATGCGCTGAAATCTCCCAGCCACTGCCTCCAAATTGCGAATCCCCGCCTCAATAATTTCATTGGAGAAGCCCAACCCAATTCCCGCGCCAATTGCCGCAAGAATGTTGTAGACATTGATTCGCCCCACCAGGGGAGATTCCACCTGGATTTTCCCGTTGGGCGTTTGCGCCGCAAAATTCAATCCGTTGAAGCTCAAAATAAATTTCTTGGCCGCCAGATCCGTTCCATTCGTCAGGCCATACGTCAAAGTTTTCTTTGCCAGCCCTGTTAACTTCTTGCCCCACTCGCCGTCGGTATTCACCACGGCAACATCCGGCGCGCCCGCGCCCGTGCCTTCAAACAAATGCCGTTTCGCTGCAAAATAATTGTCAAACGTCTTGTGATAATCGATGTGGTCGCGCGTCAAGTTCGTGAATACCGCCGCCGCAAAATGGCATCCCCACAGACGATCCATTGCCAGCGCATGTGAACTCGCTTCCAGCACCGCGTGCGTTCCGTGTGCATCGCGCACTTCGGCGAAAAATGCCTGCAAGTCCACCGATTCCGGCGTAGTGTTCGGTGCGGGATAATCGCGCAGTGGCGTCTGATACGCAATCGTTCCGAACAGTCCAGTCTTCGCACCCGAAGCTTTTACGATCGAATCGATCAGCGAACTCGTCGTCGTTTTCCCATTTGTCCCGGTAACGCCAACCAGCTTCAACGCATTCGCCGGCCGCCCAAAAAAATTTGCACCGGCAATCGCCAGGGCCTTTCGCGGTTCCACCACCTGTACCCAAGCTGCCTTCGCCGCCCAATCTGCAGGCTTCGGGTCCGCACTTAAGATGACCGCGGCCCCACGCGTAGCAGCATCCTTGGTGTACAAATTTCCATCGGTAGCATTTCCATGAATCGCTACGAACAACGCGCCTGGCTCAACCTTGCGCGAGTCGTTCGTCACCTGACTGATCCGCAGATCTTCCGGCGGCAGCGCCGACAGCGCTTCCACATCTTCCAACACCGCGCGGACCGGCATCTTCACCGGCTGTTTCCCTTGAGCCACAGTCTGTCCCCGCTCATCATCGCACACCGCGCTGGCCTTCTTTTCTGTTTCTTCCGTCGCACTCAATCCTGTCGTCATCGGCTTCTTAAACCTTTTCCTTACTTCTTCTTGCCCGGCTTCCCGGCAGCCACTCCAAATTCCACAATAATCTTCGACCCGCGCCGCACTTTCGATCCGGCCACTGGTGTTTGTTGAGATGCAAGGCTGCTGCCAACCAACACCGGATCCAACCCCAGCCGCAAACACGATTCGGTCACTTCGCGCATCGTCTTTCCCGTAAAATCCGGCACTGCAATTCCGCCGCCTTCATCCGCTGCTACCATCACCTCTGGCAAACTCTGCATTTGTGCTTTTGCTTTTGCCGCTTCGACCAATGATGAAGTTTCATCCTCCACAGTTCCCATCTGCGCGCTGAAATCCACTGTCGCTAAATCATCCTGCGAAGAATCCTGTGTGTCCGTGGCGGGATGATAAGAAGTTTGAATCAACTGGGGACTGAGCGGCACGTCTCGCGGCACATCCAGATACGGCAAAACCTGCTCCGCAATTCGCTTGAACACCGGCGCTGATACCGTCGCCCCATCGTGCGGGTATCCCGCGGGCGAATCGATCGAAACCAAGATCGTCACCGCTGGATTGTTGATCGGCGCAAATCCCGTAAACGAAGCGATTACATTGGATCGCGAATAGCGTTTCGTTAACGGATCGATTTTCTGTGCCGTTCCCGTTTTTCCTGCCGCCGTCCACCCATCCAGGCGCGCCGATTTCCCGGTCCCGTGCAAAATCACTCCTTCCATCAATTGCCGCATGGTCGCTGCGGCCTCCGGCTTAATCACTCGCCGCGGATCTTCTGGTGCCGACGGCCCGTCCAGCGGCAAAACCTGATCCCCGCGCCGCATTTCTTGCACCACGTGCGGCTTGTAATACAATCCGCCGTTCGCTATTGTTGAGACTGCGTTGATCATCTGCAGCGGCGTTACGCCGACTTCCTGGCCCATCGAAACCGACGCGATCGAAAAGGATCCCCAATGCTTCAGACTGTAGACCAGTCCCCTGCTTTCCCCGGGAAGATCCACGCCTGTCGGATTGCCAAACCCAAACGCATGAATGTAGTCGTAAAATTTCGGCGATCCCAACTGCAAAGCAATTTTAATTGCGCCCACATCGCTCGAATTCGCTAGAATGTCTGCGACGGTCAACATCCCGTACTTCTTATGATCGTGGATCAGGTGTCCGGCAACTCGCACCGCACCGTTTTCACAATCAAACACTTCTTCCGCACGAATTAGATTTTGATCGAAGGCCGCCGCCAGCGTAACCAATTTGAAAGTTGATCCCGGCTCATAAATATTGCTGATTGCCCGGTTGGTGCGCGCGTCGGCAGGCACCTCCAGCGGTGCATTGGGATTAAATTTCGGCCAGTTCGCCAGTGCCAGAATTGCTCCCGAGTTCGGATCCTGCACAATCACGGTTCCGGCAGGCGCACGAGTCTTCTCAATCGCCGCAGCCAGCTCCCTCTCTGCGATGTACTGAATTTTTTCATCGATCGTCAGAACGACATTCACGCCGCGGTCCGATTGCGCTTCCCCACCATCGAACCAGCGCTTTCGCGCGTCCGCCATCACCACAATCTTTTCGCCCTTGCTGCGAATCAGCGCGTCGTATTCGTGCTCGATTCCACCGAGCCCTCTGTCGTCCACGTCCACAAATCCCAAAACGTGTGAAGCCATGTCGCGCTTCGGGTAATAACGTTGATTTTCTTCCTGAAAATAAATCCCCTTCAGGTTCAACGCGGCTATCGCCTGCACTTTTTCCGCCGGCAATTTCCGCTGTATCCAAACGAACGTCGCGCCCGATTCCAATTTTTCGCGAATCACATCCTGCTGCATTCCCAGCACGCCGGAAAGCAATCGCGTCGCCATGTCCACGTCCTTCACTTCGGTGGGCACTGCAAACGCGGATTGCACCGGGACGCTCATCGCCAACGGATGCATGTTCCGATCGTAAATTGCCCCGCGTTTTGGTGTGATTTCCAGCACCCGCCGTTGTTGCCGCATGGCGCGCGCCATGTATTCGCTATGTCGAACCAGTTGCAGGTAAGCTAAGCGGCCAAAAACTCCGCTCATCCACAGGAGGGCTAAACCGGCAAGAATCAGTAGGCGAAGCTGGACTTTGTTCTGCTTCATGGCGCGTTGCAACTACTCTCATTCGGGCGTGTTGGTTTTCGTTTTACAAAGATCGTAGGAATCACCGTGCGCCCGTGGGAGTAACGAGCCTAGGGTACGCGGGTAGCCGCCACATATCGCGCCTCTTGCGCTCCATCCAAACTCGTATATTCCCGTATTTGTCCTGGCGCCGTTTGCGTCAGCCCCAACTGGTGCCGCGCAATCACGTCGATGCGGCGAGGATCCCGCAGAGTGGCAATGTCCAGCTTCAATTCCCCGTTATAACCTTGCGCAGTCTGCTGCTTGGCTTTCAGATCTTCCAACTGAAAGCTCAAATCAATGCAGCGGAAATGCTGGTACGCGTACAGCATGCAGCACACGGCAACAATCGCTCCCAGCACCGCCGTCTTGTAGTAATTCCGCAGCTTTACCGGCTCCACGTGCCGCACGATTCGCGAGTTATCAATCTTTTTTACGGTGCGAAATTCCATCATCACCGCTTTTTTCGTTCTTCCCATCTCACACCTTCTCCGCGCACCGGAGTTTCGCGCTTCGCGATCTCCGGTTCGCTTCCTGCTCTTGTGGGCCGGGTACAATTACGTGCTTCGTGAGCACCTTCAGCATTCCCTCTCTTTGCGCTTGTTGGAACGCTTGCTTTACGGGGCGGTCTTCCCGCGAGTGGTAGGTCAGCACCACTATGCGGCCGCCTGAATTTACTGTGGCAGGGGTCCGGAAAAGAAACTGCCCGAGTTCCTCCATCTCTCGATTCACCGCTATCCGCAGCGCCAGAAACGTTTTTGTTGCGGGATGCAGTCTCTGCCTTCCCCATTGCTTCCGAGCGCCTGCCACAACCGTTGCCAGGTGGGCCGTGTTTCTTATCGGCCGCGCGTTCATGATCGCCCTGGCGATCCTTCTGGAATCATGCTCTTCCGCTTCCCTGTAGAGCAGGTCGGCTATCTCTTTCTCCGACCACTGATTCACAATCTCGTCTGCCGTCAGCGTGTCCTCTTGCGCTTCCCCGCTGCTCATTCTCATATCCAACGGACCAGCTTCTCGGAACGAAAATCCCCGCTCCGGCTGATCAAGCTGCATGCTCGAAACTCCCAAGTCGGCCAAGACCCCGTCCACCGTCGCTATCCCCAACTCTTGTACGGCCTCCGCAATCTTCGAGAACGGAGAGTGGACCAAAGTCACCAAACTCCCAAACTTTTGCATGCGCTTCCATGCGATCTGCAGCGCCTGTGCGTCCCGGTCCAGGCTGATCAATCGTCCGGATGGCTGCCCCAGACTTGCCAGCGACAACATTCTTTCTGCTATGGCCGCTGAATGCCCCGCTGCGCCCGTTGTTGCGTCTACGTAGATTCCGCCCGGCTTTATATCCAGCCATTCCAACACCTCTTGCAACAGCACCGGCGTGTGTGGTGCAACCAATTTTATTCGCCTGCCCTAAACCGAACTGATTGCCCGTTTGCCCCGGGAGTACAGTACCCAACTGCAGCTTCGAGTAACAACTACCCCAAACTTTTATGGCCGCCAGGCTTCCAGTGCCCGATCATCCTCGTCCGTGTACGGCTCGCTCTTCAACTGATCCAGAACCCGCGTATGATTCATTACCTCGAGATGGTCCAGAGCGCCCAAAACATCGACATCGCCCTTGGTTTGTGCCGATTCCCGCAACACCGCAGGCATCAAGACTCTTCCCTGACTGTCGATTTCCACCACCTGCCCGTAATAGCTTGTCCGCATCAGAAACTTGCGCTTTGCCGGATTCGTGCTCGGCATGCTCGCCAGCCGGTCTTCGATCTCGCCCCAAACCTTCATCGGGTAGATCCTCGCCGTCTCACCGGTCGTGCTGGTGATATAAAACTGGTTCCCGTACTCCTTCAAAGCGTCCAGAAACACGGCGGGTATCTTCAATCTGCCCTTCTCGTCCACCTTCGCCGGACAATTTCCCCGCAGTTTCATCTGACCCAGTCTGTTGGAGGTACTGTTTGCCCCAGTCCACCACTGCCCTCTAAGCCGCCCTACTTCACTCTACTGCTAACCACTTTTTTCCACTTTCTGCCACATCTTAGGCTCATTCTGAGACTTGTCAAGGCCTTTTCGTGAAATCTGTGCATAATTTGTTGATTTTATTCAATCCGAAAATAGCTAGAACGCGACACCACAGGCTGTAACTTCAGTTTCCCAAAATGTCTACAGGTAGGTCTTTGCGCCAGGTGGATATGATGACGCCCGAAACTCTGCAGCATTGTCGGTTTGCCCAGTCGAGGAACGTCCTTGGCAGTGCTCCGGTGACCTCCGCAACTGTGGGCGTAACGTGAGCAGGTTGGCCGATTACGGCAGCCCAGGCACCAATGTAGTCGGATCAAATCGGGGGTTCTCTACATCCATCAAGATTTTTTTGCGTGTGCGCTCGGTTGCTTCCTTCGCAACTCGGCGATACGTGCCTTGACGAGACGCTTCACAAGGGCGGTTGGTAGCGGCTGGTCTAGTCGAAACCGAATGGTCCCTCTTCCAGAGACTTCGTATTGTTCGAGTTCGGCGGCAAAAGCGCGCGCGGTCACCTTGCTGAGCGGGTAGAAGCTGCTGTGATTTTTCCAAGCAGCGTACCAAACAAAGGGTTTTCCAGCGAGTGCGAAAGCGGGCATTCCGTACCCGAAACTCTCGACAGCGCCGGGAGCTGCCGCGCGGATGGCCTCGCGCAGCTTTTGAAGGTGGCTGCGCGTACCAGCTGGTAGCGCGGCAAGATAGGTGCGCACCTGCAAGTTGGGCTGCTTAACGGTATGTTTTGACGACGAGGAGTGTTTCATAGGAAGTTTCCACCTTCGGGGCGTCATTCAGGCGTGCCCCTTAAAATCAAGAAATACCCGGTCGAACTCCAACTGTGGCACTGGGTTGCTGCGTTTTCAAAGTGTAGTCGGAGCAAATCCTAGGTTCTCTACATGGCCCAATATTTTTTCCTACTGCTCCCCAACGAAATGCCTCAGCCCTGAGGCTGCCACAGTTACGACGCTTTAGAGGATTTCTTGTCATCAATTTATACGATTCGACAAAGCGTCGGCTACTCGGAACGTATCGCTAGGCCCTGTCGCTCCTTACTGGTCCAGATTACCTTTTAGGAATGGCGTGTGGTATTTTCGATTGGTCCAGAATTCTTGAATGGTTGTAGCGTTAGACCCTTGGAATTGATCGCCTTCGATGCTCAGGGCAATCAAGTATGACAATAAAGAAAATTGAAACGTCGAGCTGCTTCCCGCCCCGCTGACGTCTTTACACGGAGACATCGTTCATGCAGATCAAAATTTTGGGTTCGGGTGCAAGCGGCGGCTTTCCGCAATGGAATTGTGCGTGCCCCAATTGCGCGGGTATGCGCGAAGGAACATTTCATGGCCGCGCACGAACCCAGACGCAAGTTGTGTTCAATCCCTTGCCCGGCATTTGGTTTCTAGTAGGTGCGTCGCCCGATCTCCGTACACAAATTGTAGCCACTGCGGAACTGGCTCCGACACCGGGCAGTCCGGGGCATTCACCAATCGCTGGCGTGTTCTTGCTTTCGGCTGAAGTTGACTCGGTGACGGGTTTGCTGCACCTTCGCGAATTCCAGAATTTCTTCGTATTCGCCACGCCCGCGGTGCAGCGCTTGATCAAGAATGAAAATCGGATTTTCAAGGTGCTGGATCGCGCCACGCCGCCCGTGCAGTGGCAGATGCTTTCGTCGCGCGGACGCATTGGCTGCCATCTTTCAGAAAATCCCGGAGACCCGGCGACTTTTTATTACACTTCGGTACCACTCGGCGGCGCCTATCCGGATTTCGCAAGCGAGGATTTTCAACGCAACGCCGCGCCAGAGGAGGCGTCTGTAGGCCTCGTGCTGGAACAGGATGGAAAGAAAATTTTTATCGCGCCTTCACTCGCAGGCACTTCGTTTTGGACAAAAACAGCGGCGAACTCTGATCTTGTCCTGATCGACGGCACGTTCTGGTCAGACAATGAGTTGATTCAAGCAGGCCGCGGTGAAAAAAGCGCGCGTGCCACGGGACATCTTCCGCTATCGGGACCGGATGGCTTGCTGGAGCAGTACCCGCGCGATGCAAAAGGCCGCGCGGTCCTGATCAACATCAACAACACCAATCCTATTCTCGACGAAGAAAGCGCGGAGCATCGCGCGGTGCTAGATGCGGGATTTGAAATCGCCTACGATGGCATGCAATTCGATTTATGACGTGAAGGAACAATCATGAAGCCTGAATTATCCGCTGTACCCAAACTAGCCGCAGGAGTGCGCCTCAACGAAAAATCGCAGCGCGATCGCCTGTTGCTGGCGCCAAGCCGTGAAATTAAACTAATCGGCCCAAGCCTGGAAATTGTCCAGCGCTGCGACGGCCAACACACCGTGCAACAAATTGCCGAGACCTTGCACAAACTTTACCCCAAAGCCGAACCTCAGCGCGTCACCGACGACCTCCTCGGCTACTTGGCCTTACTCCACGACCAGCGCGCCATCGAGTTCTAATCTGTGCCTCACCCTTATCAGGGGTGAGGTCTTCCTTAATCCAACCACAAGGGTGACCCACGCCGTACGGGTCAAATTATTCGATGGGTGGCTGTGTAATGATCGCCGGAGTAGAACTGGAATTATGCATCTTCACCGCAACCAGCGCGATGAACGCAATGCACCCTCCAAGAACCAACCCTCCAAACAAAAGCAGCGCGTCCGGAGCGCCAACGCGCTTGGCAATCCCTCCAGCGAGCAAAGCGCCGATTGGTTGCACGCCCATAAACATGGTGGCGTAAACGGCCATGAGCCGGCTGCGCATTTCATCCGGCACGCGTTCCTGAATGATGGTGTTGGTTGCAGCCATTTGTGATGTGGCGGCAAAGCCAACAATGAATAAAACGGTGGCGCAAAGCCAGAAAGATGTAGCCTGCGAAAAAATAATCAAGCCGATCGAGCAAGTCGTGCAGGTGACGGCAATCCAGCGCGCCAGTCCCTTGTATTCCGTGCGCGCTGCAAATTGCAAAGCGCCCAGAACCGCACCAACTCCCGCCGCACTCATCAACAAACCAAGAACTCTTGCGCCACCATGCAGAATGTCACTGGCATAAATCGGCAGGAACACGGAGTATTGCAATCCAAACATGCTGAGCACGCACAAGAGCAGCAAAGCGGAGCGAATGGGGATATCGGACATGGCAAAACGGAAGCCCTGTATAAAACTGTGCAAGGGCGATTCTTGGGAGGGCTTTTTCTCTACGTGCTGAATGCGCATCATCAACAATGCAATCAACACGGCGATAAAACTGACGCCATTCAGAAAAAAGCACCAGCCTTCTCCAACCCTCATAATGGCGAAACCTGCGATAGCCGGGCCAACGACACGCGCGCCATTAAAAATGGAAGAATTGAGCGCGATGGCATTTGGCAGATCATCTTTTCCGACCATCTGCACGAAAAATGCCTGGCGAATCGGAACGTCAAACGCATTCACGATTCCCACCAGGAACGCGATGACGATGAGATGCCATTCTTGAATGAGATGCGTGAGCGTCAGCCCGGCCAGCAAGAACGCCAGAATCATCGAAAAGGCTTGCGTGACAATCACGCCGCGATGCCGATTGTAGCGGTCGCCAACATATCCACCCATCCAGGCAAGAAACAGCATCGGCACCTGATTGGCAAATCCGAAGATGCCGAGCATGGCAACCGATCCCGTCAATCGATAGACAAGCCATTGCTGCGCCGTGGTTTGCATCCACGTGCCGATCAACGAAATTAGTTGGCCAATGACGAAGAGCTGAAAGTTGCGGTGGTTGAGGGCACGGAACCGGTTGGACAGAACGGGAATCGGAAATCTCCTCGAGATTTAATGATACCGCATGATTGTCGTCACATTGTGAAAGAGGCTCGAACACAGACTGAAGTCTGTGCTACTGCTCGTTCATTTGAGGAGTTTCTCGAATTCTGATTCGGTGAGAGTGGTTACACCCAGTTCCTTGGCTTTATCGGCTTTGGAGCCGGGATCGATGCCAACGACGACATAGTCGGTTTTTTTGCTGACCGAAGTGGAGACTTTGCCGCCGTGCTGCTGAACTAATTCACCGGCCTCTTCGCGACTGCGACTAGCCAGACCGCCCGTAAAGACAAAGCTTTTTCCGGCAAGTTTCTGGCTTTTCAGTTCGCGTTTTTGCGCTGTGGGGTGTACACCCGCTTTGTAGAGTTTTTTCAGGATGGCGCGGTTGGCGGATTCGGAAAAGAAATCGGTAATGCTAGTGGAAACTTTGGGGCCAACTTCAGGAACGTTTTCCAGTTCCTCGGCCTTTGAGGCAGCTAAATCTTCGATGGAGGAAAAATGTTCGGCAAGGAGTTGTCCGGTGCGCTCACCAACGAATTGGATGCCGAGCGCGTAAATAAGACGGGCCAGCGGATTTTTCTTACTAGCCTCAATTTCGTCGAGGAGATTCTGCGCTGATTTTTCGGCCATGCGGTCAAGATTGGCCATTTCGTCGAGTTTGAGCGAGTAGAGATCGGCGACGTCTTTCACCAACCCCTTGTCCACTAGTTGATCGACGATTTTATCGCCCAGGCCGTCGATATTCATGGCGTGGCGGCCGGCATAATGCAGCAAAGACTCTTTGCGCTTCGCGGGACACGCGGCATTGACACAGCGATAGGCAACTTCGCCTTCCCCTTTGTGAATGGCGCTGCCGCATTCGGGGCATTCCTTCGGCATGCGGAATTCTTTGCGCGGCTTCCCTTCCTTCACCACTTTCAGAATGTGCGGAATGACTTCGCCAGCGCGCTCGATCAGGACAGTGTCGTTGATGTGCAGCCCCAGGCGATCGATTTCATCCATGTTGTGAAGGGTGGAGCGGCTAACGGTCACTCCGCCAACCTGTACAGGCTCCAGCACAGCCACCGGCGTTAGGGTCCCGGTGCGGCCCACTTGCACGATAATGTCGTTCACAACCGTGGTTTCCTGGCGCGCAGGATATTTGTAGGCGATGGCCCAACGAGGAGCTTTGGAAGTGAAGCCCAATTCGTTTTGCAAGCCGATGGAATTTACTTTGATGACCACTCCATCGATGTCGTAGGGCAGCTTTTCGCGCTTGGAGTCCCACGATTCACAATAGGCGGTGACTTCGTCGATTCCTTGGCACAATTTCCAATCGTCGGAAGCGCGAAACTTCATCTGCTTCAGGGCCAGCAACGAATCGGAGTGCTTGGGGAACGGAACCTTGCCATCGACGAACAGGTAATAGGCGAAGAAATCCAGTCTGCGCCGCGCGGTGATGGAAGGATCAAGGACGCGAACGGCTCCTGCGGCAGCGTTGCGGGGATTGATGAATAACTTTCCGCCGGATTGTTCCTGCTGGCGATTCAAGGCCTCAAACGATTTGCGGGTCATCATGACTTCGCCGCGCACTTCAAAAGTTTGCGGAAGTTTGGCTTTTTTCAGACCTGCTGCGTCAACACGAAGAGGGATGGAGCGAATCGTTTTTACGTTGGGAGTAACTTCTTCACCGGTGGTGCCGTCACCGCGAGTGACGCCGCGAACGAGGACGCCATCTTCATATTGCAAGGAGATGCTGAGACCGTCGAATTTGTGCTCGGTAATGTATTCGATATTTTGTCGGCCGCTGCCTTCGCGAACGCGACGATCCCAATTTTGCAATTGCTCGTAGGAAAAGGCGTTGTCGAGGCTGAGCATGGGCCGCGCATGAGCAACGGTCTGAAATCCAGCTCGCGGTGTACCGCCTACGCGAATCGTAGGCGAATCAGGCGTGATTAACTCCGGATGAACGGCTTCCAACTCTTTCAGGCGGTTTAAAAGGCGGTCGAAAGCGGCGTCGGAAATTTCGGGATCGTCCACGACGTAATAGAGATATTCGTGGTGAGCGATTTTCTCGCGAAGATCGGCAATTTCTTTCTTTATGGATGGAGGAGCCGGTTTCGACATGCACGCCTCTGAATTAAAGTACCTCAGGGGTTAAAACCCCTGAATGTTAAAACTATTCGCCGCGACCTGACGGAAGGCAATTATATAGGCAGAAGAGAATGTCGGCGAATGTCGGAATGTCGGCTCGCCGACAGTATTCGTTTCGCAATATGCTTTCTTGATTAGACCCTTATTCGAATCTGGGTACGCATAGACCCTGTGCGACTTGAGATGTTTTCGAATGCAAGATCTTCGTTTATTTTCATCCGATTACAAAGATAGATGTGGAACGCTCGGCAGTGTTTGTCACAAAAAAATACAGTGGCGAATTTGGGGCGGCAGATAAGGCTAACTTGGCGGACCGCCTCGGAAGGCAGTTCCTACTACTTGACTGCACAAGTAAAGAGGGGAAGAGCATCTATTTTAGATAGAATGGTTGACTCGCGCTGAGGATTGGGAGGATTACGGACCTTGTTCCAAAATGCTTTGTTGATTCACAACCCGAATGCGGGTAGCGGAGGAAACGCGCGGCGGCGTTTGCTGGATGAGGCACGACGCGTGCTTTCTTCGAACGGCATTGAAGCGGATTTGCAGGAAACCACCGGGCCAGGGCACGCCACGGAGATCGCGCAACAAGCTACACGCGAGGGGCGCCAATTGGTGATCGCGTGCGGCGGCGACGGCACCTTGAACGAAGTGGTGAATGGATTGGCTAACTCACGAAACGGGCATCGCGTGCCGATGGCTTTGCTGCCGGGCGGCACGGCGAATATCTTGGCGAAGGAATTGAATTTGCCCTGGGATATTTTGCGAGCTGCAAAGAGGATGGCGGGCGGCGAAGTGCGGGAGATTGCGCTGGGGTTGGCGACTCCCGTGGAGCAACCGGAAAAGAAGCGATATTTCTTGAGCGTGGCGGGCGCAGGTCCCGATGGAATGATTGTGTATTCGGTGGATTTGAGTTTGAAAGCGCGAGTGGGAATTCTGGCGTATTGGTGGCAAGGTGCGCGCGAAGTTTTGCGATATACGTTTCCGCGATTTCGAGTGCGGGCCGGAGAACGGCAAGTGGAAGGATCGCTGGCGGTGGTGGGGCGGACAAAGAATTACGGCGGACCGTTCAAGATCACGGACCAGGCGGACTTGTTCGCGGATGAATTTGAAGTGATGACCCTGGAAACGCAGAGTGGGTTGAAGTATCTGAGCTATTTGCCGACGTTGTGGATGGGAAACCTGCGCAAAGAGGAAGGCGTGCACTTCTGGAAGGCCGACACGCTGGTGTGTGAGCCGCTCGATGAGAAGCCGGTTTACGCGCAATTGGACGGGGAGCCGTTTGTGAGGTTGCCGGTGGAGTTTACGATTGTGCCAAAGGCGTTGAAATTGTTAGTGCCGAAGGATGAGGAGAATTCGCGCGGGGCCTAAGCGCAATTTGATTTGGCCGGCTTGGGCTTAAATCGTGGAGGGATCCTTCGACTGCGCGACCCGACGCGCCAAAAAATGGCGCGAGGAAAAGGCGTCGGGTCGCTCCGCTCAGGTTGACAATTTTGTGCCATAACGCCATTTTTGCAATTGAAGTAGGATTACGCACACACAGTTCACTCTCATTCGAGTGAAGGCGCCCGCTAGAACTGCCGACCCAGGAGGGCGGCGTAAAGCCGCCCCTACGGCTGGTTGAGTTCCGAGAACAAACTACGAATGAATATTGTTACGCACGGGCTGACATCGTTTGCGCTGGCGCGGGGATTTTTCCCACGCAAAGGATGGACTGTTGCCGTTGGCATGGTTGTGGCTGGGACGCTGGCGGATGTGGACGCGATTAGTACATTTTGGGGACCGCGCGCGTATTTGGAATGGCACCGGACTTACACGCATTCTTTAGTGGGAACGTTGTGCGCGGTTGCGGTCGGCGGATTGATCGCGATTTGGCTCGGCGCAAGAAAAACTACACCAATTGTATGGATCGTTGTGGCGATGGCGCTGGCTGCAATTGCGCACGTGACAATGGATTTGTGGCAGTCAGATGGAGTGCCGCTGCTGTGGCCGATTCGCGGCACACGGTTTGCTGCCGACTTCCTGCCAGGAGTGGACCCGTGGATTTTAGTTTTGCTAATTCTGGGAATAGCGATGCCGGAGATTTTCCGGATGGTAAGTTCAGAGATCGGGGCTAAAGATAAGAATCCACGCGGGCGTAATGGAGCGATTGTAGCGCTTGCGCTGATTTTGATTTACGTGGGAGCGCGAGATATTTTTCATGCGGATGCGTTGGCAGAAATAGATGCGCATGCGTACAAAGGAGAATCTCCGCGGGTAGTAGGAGCGTTTGCGGATTCGCTTTCCATATTTACATGGCATGGAGTGGCGGAGACACAATCTTTGATGTGTCAGGTGGAAGTGAAAACGGGACCGAGCGCGCAATTTGATGCAGGCGCAGCGAATTGCCAGCACAAGCCAGAACCATCGGCGGCGTTGGAGATGGCACAGCGGACGGCGGCAGCGCGGGAATTTTTGCGAGTGGAACGATTTCCGAAGGCGACAGTGGAGAAAACCCAAGAAGGATATGAAGTGGGAATTCGTTCGATGCGCGATATTGCGGAAATGGAAAGTCAGCGGCGAGTGGAAGTGAAAGTTTATTTAAATGCGCTGCCACAGGTGCTGGAGGAAGAGTTGAAGTGGGTGAAAGATTTGCGGGAACGCTAGAGAAAGAAAAAGACAACGCAGAGACACGGAGGCGCAGAGATTCGCAGAGAAAGACAAGTGGACCTGAGAGACACTGGATTAGGATTGGGGTTTGTGGCGGAGGATGAGGCGAGAGAGAAGGTAGCTGACTGCGATGAAAGCTACGATGAAGATGGTGACCGGGAGTTTGTGTTGAGCAAGATAGGGCAAAGCGTCGTTGCCATAACGGGTAGCTAAGTAGCCCACGCCAAAGTAGCGAATAAGGCGGGCGAGAATAATGGCGGAAGTAAAACTCCAGAGCGGGACTTCGAAGACACCGGCGGCAAACACAAAAACTTTGAACGGAGTTGGCGGCGGGAGAAGTGCAGCGACTAGCATGCCGCCGAAACCGTTGGTCTCTACCCAACGGCGGATCGCAGCGGCGCGTTTGCCGGCTTTTTGTTGAAAGAAGGCTTCCCCGCCCTTTCGCGCGATGAAATAAAGGAGAACGCAACCGAGGACTGACCCTGCTGAAGCCATTAATGCGTAGAGCGGCATACGATGAGGGTGTTGGATGGACAGCTCGATCAAGAGCAGGTCGTTGATGACGGGAAAGCTGAGGACGGAGGAATCGAGGAAAGAAATAAGGAACAAGCCGGGAGCGCCGAGGACACCGGCGAAAGAGACAATCTTTTGCTTCCAACCGGACGGACCTTGTGGCAAAGAAAAAACCTCCGTGAAGTAGGAAGTAGTTTAACAAAAGGCGGACGAGGCGAGGGATGACAAGTTGGGCTTAGGAATGAAAATACATTAGAGAAGGGTTTCGATGGCGTCTACGATTACGTCGTAGACGAGGTGGAGCTCTTCTGGAGCGATTACGTAGGGCGGAAGAACGTAGACGACGTTGCCGAGCGGGCGCAAGAGAACGCCGCGTTCGAGAAAGAAATTGTAGAGTTTGGGACGTAACAAAGAGAGATAGCCGGGATCGTCAGCACGAAGCTCCAATGCGCCGATGGAACCAATCTGGCGAGTGTCGCCGACTTGAGGTAGCTCGCGAAGAGGAGCGAGGCGCATTGCGTGAATTTTGGCGATGGCGGTAATGTTTTCGAAGACCGGCTCGTCATCAAAAATTTGCAGATTGGCGTTGGCGGCGGCGCAGGCGAGGGCGTTACCAGTGTAGGAATGGCCGTGATAGAACGTGTGAAGCCGATTTTCACTGCGGAATGCTGAGGCCACGCGGTCGGTGCAAAAAGTCACACCCATGGTCATGAATCCACCGGTGATTCCCTTCGAGACGCACATCAGATCCGGAGCAATATTGGCGAGGTCGCAGGCAAACATTTTGCCGGTACGGCCGAAACCTGTGAGGACCTCGTCGGCGATGAGCAAAACGTCATACCGCGTGCAAAGGGTGCGAATTTTCTGCAGAAATTCCACTGGGTGGACGATCATCCCGCCTGCACCTTGCAGTAATGGTTCGACAATGACGGCGGCGATCTGGTCGCCGCGCTGCTTCAGCAAATCTTCCAGTTGATTGCCACATTCGATGTGGCAGGATTCACGCTTCAAACCTACGGGGCAGCGATAGCAGTACGCCGAATGAACCCGATGAACGGGATAGCGCATGGAATCGAACGGTTTGGTAAAGGGCGATTCGTCGCTGACGGACATCGCGCCCGCGGTATCTCCATGATAGCCGTGAGCAAGCGCGACGATTTCGCGCTTTTCCGGGCGCGCTAAATTCTGAAAATATTGGGCGGAAAGTTTAAGGGCAACCTCGACGGCGGTGGAACCATCGTCGGAAAAAAACATGTGGGTTAAATCCGTATGGACCCACTTGTGGAGGCGCTCAGCAAGCTCTTCCGCAGCATCATGAGTGAATCCGGCGAGGATAACATGCTCCAGTTTGCGGCCCTGGATCGCGATCGCCGAACTGATACGCGGATTAGCGTGGCCATGCAAATTGACCCACCAGGAAGAGATGGCATCGATAATTTTTCGGCCGTCTGCAGTGTGAAGAAAAACGCCTTCGGCGTGAGTGACGCGAATCGGCGGAGGATCGAGAAGTTCGTTGGTAAAGGGATGCCAGATGCGCAAGAGAGAGCTCATTGCGAGAAAGCAGAACGATCGAAATGATTGAGGAATACCTGCATCAGAGCAGTGCGATGAAGATTCGGGAGCTTGGGAATTTCTCCGATGACGCGGACATGCCCGAATTTTTCAATGGTGTCTCGATTTTCGCGATTCTGATCGCCAATGAGGACAACGCCATGAACAGGTAATTCTGCCGCATGAAGAGCGGCAAGTGTCAGCAAGGTGTGGTTGATGGTGCCGAGGCCGCTGCGGGCAGCGAGAATTACAGGCAGCTTGAATTTCACCATCATGTCCAGCATGAATTGTTTCGAATTAATGGGAACGAGGACGCCGCCAGCACCTTCCACGATGAGCCAATCGTTGATCAAACTAGTAGGCGCAGTGATGCGATTGAGATCAATCTCAACGCCAGCCCAGCGCGCGGCCAGATCGGGCGAAACGGGTGGAACAAATTTGTAAACCTCATCGAGAGTGCGATCAGTGCCAATGCCCGCGAGTCGCATGACCGTGACGCGATCAGAACCTTCCAGCGTGCCGGTTTGAATGGGCTTCCAGTAGACGGCATCGAGAGCGGCACAAAGCAAAGCCGCAAGAGTGGTTTTGCCGACCCCTGTATCCGTGCCAGTAATGAAGAAGTGGCGTCTCATACGCGTTTGGAAGCCAGTGAATTTCGTTGCCGAGCGCGCCAGGCGCACAGTGAATTCACCAAACGATCCAGTTCCTGCTGATCGATCAGGGTGGTAAGAGAAAGACGAAGCCTGGAAGTGCCCTCTGGAACAGTCGGAGGACGAATGGCGCGCACGGAGAAACCATCGCGTTGGAGATGTTCCGCGGCGTCGAGCGTGTCATCGTTTTTTCCGAGGATGATCGGAACGATCTGGCTGGCGCTGGCGGCGGTATCGAAGCCATGCGAGCGTAAATTCTGAATGAAGTGGATGGAATTTTTGAGCAGGTACTGACGTTCGAGATCCATGGTGAAGGAAAGAGTAAGCGCGGCTTCAATTTGTTTGGCAAAGTAAGGAGGCAGCGCAGTGCTGAAGATGAAGGTGCGAGCGTGATTGATCAGATGTTCTTTCAGGACGGCAGGGCCGCAGACGAAAGCTCCAGCACAGCCGAGGGCTTTGCCACAAGTGTGAATGACGGCCAGTAATTGCGGAACAATGTTGGCCTGAGCCGCGACGCCGCGGCCACCGGGACCATGTACGGCGGTGGCATGTGCTTCATCAACGATGAGTGCTGCGCCATATTTTTCGGCGAGGGCAGCGATCGTGCCGATGGGAGCTATATCGCCATCCATGCTGAAGACGCTTTCGGTAACGATGACTTTGCGCCAAGGAGCGCCGGCTTCCTGGCGAAGGGCATCTTCCAAAACGTGCAGATCCAGATGAGGATAGATAACTTTGCGTGCGCCGGATAGACGCATGCCGTCGATGAGGCTGGCGTGATTCAGCGCATCGGAAAAGATCACGTCGTCTTTGGTGACAAGAGCGGAGAGCAGCCCCATATTCGCGGCGTAGCCGGTGGTGAAGAATAGAGCAGATTCCGTGCCCGCGAAGGAAGCGAAATGATCTTCCAGTTCGTGCCAATCTTCGGTTTGCCCAGAGAGAAGTCGAGAACCAGTGCCGCCGATTCGTTTGGCGTGATGGACAGCCTCCGAGACAGCTTCATGCAAAGCGGGGTGGCCCGAAAGGCCCATGTAATCGTTCGAACAAAAATTTATTCCGTGGATTTCGGCAAGGGTGCGGTACTGATTGCGCAGTTCAAGCGCACGCAGACCTTTCTTCAGCCCCGCTTTCCAGGTGGAGAGAACGTCAGACAGCATGCGGCTCCAAGGATTTCATGCCCAGAGTTTGCAGAAGGAGATCGTCTTCATCAGGACCAGGGTTGGGCGTAGTGAGCAGCTTTTCACCGACAAAAATGGAATTGGCACCGGCGAGAAAACAGAGAGTAACAGCTTCGGGAGAAAGTTGCTTGCGACCAGCGGCCAGGCGAACGCGAGATGCAGGCATCAGGATGCGGGCGGTGGCGATGGCGCGAACCATTTCCAACGGATTGAGAGGCGGCATAGAAGCGAGCGGAGTGCCTTCGACGCGCACGAGCATGTTGATGGGCACACTCTCTGGATGCTGCGACAAGGTGGCGAGTTGGTGAAGCAGGCCGATGCGGTCGGAATCCTTTTCGCCCATGCCGAGAATGCCGCCACAACAAACGGTGATGCCCGCCTTGCGGACAGAAGCAATGGTGCGGAGACGCTCGTCGTAAACGCGTGTGGTGATGATAGAGCCATAAAATTCAGGCGAAGTGTCGAGATTGTGATTGTAGGCGGTGAGGCCGGCTTCTTTAAGGCGGACAGCTTGATCGTCGGTGAGCATACCGAGCGTGCAGCAAACTTCCATGCCAAGGTTGGAGATGCCACGAACCATATCGAGGACTTGATCGAATTGCGAACCGTGCGGAGCTTCGCGCCAGGCAGCGCCCATGCACATGCGGGTGATGCCACGGGAAGCCGCTTCGCGAGCAGTGGCAATCACGTGCGCGGGATCGAGCAACCCTTGGCGCTCCACGTCGGCGTCATAGTGGGCGCTTTGCGGGCAATACGCGCAATCTTCAGGGCAGCCACCCGTTTTGATGGAGATGAGTTGGCAAGTCTGCACGCGATCCGGCGCGTGGAAAAAGCGATGGACGCTGGCGGCGCGGAAAATGAGCTCGGGAAGCGGGGAATGATAAATTTTTGCGACTTCGTCTTTGGTCCAATCATAGCGGAGGACAGAGTCTGCGCCTGGTTCTGCAAAAGTTTGGGTCAATTCAGTGGTCATTTTCCTATTCGCCTGGATGAATCTAGACGGAAGCGGTTCTAGGCATTCATCTTATCACTGGTTATTCGGTTGGGTACATTTTCGGTAAGCAATAAGTCATAAGAAACGGGCTTTCGATTCTTATGCAATCACAGTTGGATTATGTTTGCGTCCTTGCTTGGAAATCGCTTTGTTTCCCCCGGATAACAGGTGAGGCGACCATCCAGTAGAGAGTTAGCATTGGGGATCAGTTCGGGACTCATAATGCGAAATCCCCTCGGCAGCAAGATAATCATGGCAATAAGTAACTTATCTCTTAGTTCTATTAGTACGTCAAAAATTATGGGCTCTGCATTTCCTTCCTTGTCTTGAATGTTCGAAGAAAGATTAACTGTCGTTGAGTCATGAAGTTAGGAAAAAAACGATTTGGCACCTGATTTGCCACCTCCTTCGTTATGGGTGTGTCATATTTCTGACTAATCGCTAATGGAGCGCTGGAGGCATTCCGCCACTTTCGGACGTTTAGAGGTAAGTTCAATCCAGGGTTCATACAATAAGGAAAATTTTGTCCCGTTTTCCCCTCGAGGAGGTTCATATGAAAGGCTTTTGCGTTTTCCATATGAGAGAAAAGGCCGTGGTGTCCTGCATCCTGGGACTACTGGTGATTGTTGGTCTTGTCATAGGTTGTGGCAGTGGCAGTTCTTCCTCCCAGATGGCGGGGACGGCGACAGGCACGGTGATGGTTTCCATCAGTGATCCTCCAAGTTGCAAGCACCCTAACGGCGATTTTATGCACGTCTACATTACGGTGCGATCTGTGCAGGCCCACATTGATCCCAGTGCGACAGACAACAGTTCCGGCTGGCAAGAACTGGCGCCGCAACTAGCCGATCAACCAATGCAGATTGATCTATTCTCCGATGTACAAACCAACTGCGTGTTGGCACAACTCGGCTCCGCAAGCCTTCCAGTGGGAAGTTACCAGCAGATTCGTCTGTTGCTGGTCTCCAATTCCGCTTCCGGGTCAGGAACTCCCTCCACCAATGCTTGCGCGGGTAACGGTTTCAATTGCGCCGTTCTGAATGATGGTTCCATCCATGAGCTGGCGCTGAGTAGCCAGGACAATACCGGTTTAAAGATTCCGCCGGGACAAATTGTCGGCGGGCCTATCCAGGTTGCTGCTGGGCAGAGCGTCGATATCAATATTGATTTCAACGCTTGCGCTTCCATTGTTCAGGAGGGAAATGGCCAATTTCGCCTAAAGCCGACGCTCACGGCGGGCCAAATTAGCCCCAACAACTCCGGCATCGGAGGCCAGGTGGTTGATTCCATCACCAAGACTCCCGTTCTTGGGACTGTGCTCGTAAGCATCGAAGAACCAGACAGCACAGGGATCGACCGAATCGTTATGGAAGCCAGCGCGGATGCCAGCGGGAATTTCCGCTTCTGCCCACTCCCCTCCGGAACGTTTGACATTGTTGTCGTAGCCGTCGGTCCTAACAATCTTCCCTATAACGCTACGGCCGTTCTGAATGTGCCCAACGGCACGAATCTCAACACTATTCCGCTTATTGCGGAAACCGGCGCAACCTCTCCCGCCATTCTTCAGGGGTTTGTCACAGCCAGTACGGCTTCCGGAGGCGCCACGGTGGATGTGAGCCTTGCCGCACTGCAATCGGTGTCCTTTGGTGCGACAATGACGTCAACGCGCCAACTCAATATCCCTCTGCAAACGATCTCAGCCACCGCGACCAGTTCTGTTGTCACTTCAAGCGGACTCGTCTCTATCTCCTCCAACGCGAACTGTCCCTCCGGAGCTCCCACCAACGCGAACTGTTCGCCATACACTTTGGTTGTTCCGGCAAGCAATCCCAACGTTGGCGTTTTCACTTCCTCGGGTGTCACCTATTCCGCGCCCACAACGGGAGATGTTCTGTTCACGGTTGACGCGAATGCTGCGCAACCATTGAGCGGAGGCGTTCCGGATTGCGCGCCTCCAGAACAGACCACATCAAGAGATTTAAACAACCAGCCTCTTAAAGTTTCTGCGGGCGTGACTACAAACGTCGCACGTATCGATTTTTCTGACTGCTCCTGATTTGCGACTAACGTGGCACATCAACTCTCTCGCGGAGAGAACACGATTGTTGGTCCACAGGCCTGTACCATCGACCAAGTCGCCAATACAGCACCAGGAAAATCTCATGCATTGTAGCGACCGTTACTGCTGGCTAGGCTGAGTACACCAGCCTTGATGGAGGAACGTATGAAGTTCGCGAATTGGATAACTGTCGCGGCATTGGGTATTTGCTTGATCAGCGCAAATCCCGCGATGACTTTTGGACAAGGAAATGGGCACGGCAAAGGGCACGAAAAGCATGGTGACGACGACGAACAGTCCGAACACTATTATCAGCATCACTATGATGAAGCGGCCCGAGACTGGTACTCGCAAAATGAGAGACATCTGCCGCCTGGGCTAGCCAAAAAGGATCAACTACCTCCAGGATTGGAGAAACAGCTTGTACGGCGGGGTGCGCTCCCTCCGGGGCTCCAAAAACGCGTGCAGCCCTGTCCCATAGAACTAGAACGGCGACTGCCTCCTCCGCCACCGGACTGCGTTAATGTTCTGATCGGTGGACACATCGTCCTCTTAAACCACAAGACGAATATAGTGGTGGACGTTTTTCACTTTGAGGTGAATTAGAAAATCAGGCACGAAATAGTCTAATGACCTGTTGTATGCCTATGGCGGCCATGTTCAGCGATTTGGATTGCCTCGATGAATCCAAACTGAGATCGGTTCCAAGCATTTTGTATGATCTTTGGTTATTCGGTTGGGTACATTTTCAGTGAGGGAAGGCTTGGGCGAATCCAGACTCACCGGCGCAATTTATTGGGACGTATCACGTTGGGTTAAGACAATGCGCCGGACTTGATTGCGATTGACGTTCTGAATCGATCCACCAACGCGTATAAAAACTTCAGTGGCAGACATAGATTGCACGTCACCGTTCAGGACGGAGCCGTCGCGCAGTTCGAGAGTATCGTGAGCGGAGACGCCAAGTTCGAAGCTAACGCTGCCTCCGGAAACGTCGTTGGGAGTAATCTCCAAGGGGAAAGTGCCGGGATTGAAACCCTCTTCGCTGAAAACCAGTGTGTGCTTTCCGGGCAGAATTTGAACGATTTTTGGCGACGTTCCGACAGGAACGCCATCCATTTTGACTTCTGCTCCCTGCGGCACGGAATTCACAGTGATAGAAATCGCTTTGGGAGGAAGAGCGGGCTGCAGTTCCGGTGGAAGTGTCTGCGCAATAAGTTCCATTGAGTTGATGGTGCCAGAAGCGGTTATGGTGGTCTGAAACTTAACCACTCCAGCGGGACTCACATCATCGATGGAGATCCAGCCCTCGCCAATGCGACTTTAGCCTTGTCAAAAACATAGAGCGTGAATTCTGCCCGGGAGATTTTCTTATTCCAAAGATTTTCAGCTGTGATATCGGTCGTGTAAACATGTTGCTTGCCTGCAGAGCTGATTTCCTTGAATTTCCCAAAACTGAAGCGAACGACTGCGGTTCCTGAGGTGGGCCAGTCGATCACTTGCAGCGGAGCTTCCTTTGCACTTGCCGCGCAAAAGAAAACAATACTGAGACAAATAAACCACATCGCTAATTTATGCGGGCGCATGGATTCACCTTGGCGATAGTATCAACGGATATTCGCGCGGCGATGTGGTGGTTAAGGTAGCGGCTTTTCAAGTTTTCGGCAAGCCGAGCCACAATCTTGGAGCTGGACTTTGTTGGGATAGACGCCGTCGAGTTTTGGAACGCCGTTGAAGTCCCCCCTTTCCTCATTGGTCATGAAAGCCGCGTTTGGGTGTGTTTGCGATAAGATTGGGGCAATCGCTCCTGATCGAGGAAATCGTGCAAAATCGAAATTTCGCTTTTCCGGGTGTTGGAATTATCGCGGGAGTCGCCGTGCTGTTGCTAGCCTTGTGTCTGCAATTGGGGCTTTCCGCGAATCGAAATTCGATTACCTGGGATGAAGACAACCATATTTATTCCGGGTATATGTCCTGGAAGACTCGCGACTTTGGGCTGAATCCGGAACATCCACCCTTGGTGAAGCTTGTTGCGACTTTGCCGCTGCTTTCGATGGATTTGAAATTGCCTGCGATGGAGGATCGCAACTTCAAATTTCAAGGCTTTCTCGGCGGCAAAGATTTTCTGTTCAAAAATGATGCCGATACGATGCTGTTCCGTGCACGAATGGCGGCGGCGATTTTTACCCTTCTCCTGGCGATGCTGGTATTTTGGGTGGCGAAGGAAATGTTTGGAACTGGAGCAGGATTCATTTCGCTGGCCCTTCTTGTATTCGATCCCAACCTGATGGCTCATGGAGCAGTGGTGGCCACGGACGCGGCACTCTCGTGTTTCTTGTTTGCGACGGTGTATGCATTTTACCGTTACGCAAAGTCACCAAGCCTGGGTCGCTGCGTTCTGGTAGGGTTATGCGGTGGATTGGCGCTTGCATCCAAGCACACGGCGATTCTGCTTTTTCCGATCCTATTGATCCTCTGCATCACCGAGATTTTCCGCGAGACGCAGTCCAGCGGGCAACAGGCTGAAGAAACTCGCGGCCAACGCGCGCGACGATTTGCTGGCACATTCGTGCTCGCAAGCGTAATCGCCATTGCGATTCTATGGGCGTTCTACGGATTTCGTTACGCCGCCCGGCCAGCACCGCTACAACTGAATCCCCCGTTTGCGGAATTTGTGAATCAACTGCAGAGCCGGTCTGACGTTTGGCTGCTTTCCACCGTGGGCCGGTTGCACCTCCTGCCCGAATCTTATCTATTCGGCTTGGCCGACGTTCGCTACATGTCTTACGCTTACACGAGTTTTCTATTCGGAAAGATCTATCCGCACGGCGTCTGGTTCTACTTCCCTGCTGCGTTTGCCATTAAATCCAGCCTGACATTTCTATTGCTGTTTTTGCTCTCACTGTGGGCAATTGTCCGCAGTAGATTAAAAGGCCGGCGAGAGATTCTTTTCCTAACCATTCCCCCGGCATTCTATTTGTTCGTTGCGATGGCCGCGGGCATGAATATTGGGGTGCGACATATTTTGCCGATTTACGCGTTTCTGACGGTGCTGGCCGGTGGCGCCGCCTGGCAATACATAAAGGCAGACCGGCGATGGGCGATCCCGATCGGTGCACTGCTCATTTTTCAGGCCGTTTCAACCACACGGGCATTTCCCGCGTACCTCGCGTATGCCAACGAACTCTGGGGCGGTCCTTCACAGACTCACAAGTACCTGACCGATTCAAATGCCGACTGGGCACAGCAACTGAAAGCTACAAAAAAATATCTGGATGAGCACGGCATAAAAAATTGTTGGTTTGTATATTTCGGCGAGGGTGTAATCGACACGAGTTATTACGGAATTCCGTGCACACAGTTACCGACCGCGGATTCACTATGGATACGCGAACCGGCGGACGCACCGCCATCGATCGATGGTACGTTTTTGATCAGCGCCGGCAATCTCTCCGGATACGAATTTGGCCCTGGGTCGCTGAATCCTTATGAACAATTTAAGTCGCTCACTCCGAAAGCAGTAATTGATTACGGCGTGTTCGTATACGAAGGCCATTTCGATATTCCACTTGCAGCATCGCTTGGACACTTTCAGAAGGCCCAGGCATTTTTTGCGCGTAAACAACTGCAAGAGGCTCTTGTGGAGGCTGAACAAGCGCACGCGCTAGCGCCAGACTGGGTGAAAACGAATGCGATGCTCGGAGATATATGTGCCGCGATGGGGCATCAGGAAGAGGCGCGTTCGCATTATGAGAAAGCTCTGGTGATGGCAAAAACGATAGAGCCGGAATTCCAGAGTGGCCGGGTGGAAGGGCTTGAGAAAAAGTTGAGCCAGAGCAAGCAATAAGTTAGAAACTAAGTTCGACAAGTGCAATTTCCTGCTAGTCGTTGGGCGAGAAACCTACCGATTGAGTTAGGGAAGCGGGCTTTTCAATGCCTGGGCGATGCCTGCTTCGGCTAGTGGAGCCATGATTTCGTAGCCCGTTTTGTTGGGATGAACGCCGTCGGGACTCAACTCGGCTTTAAGGCCACCTTCGGCGTTAGCCATTGGCGTGTAGTAGTCGACGTAAACGAAATTGTTTTTCGCGGCATAGTCCTTAAGCCAAGCGTTTAGAGCCCGCACCTTAGGAGCAGGCTCCAAAGCGGGATGCCAAGGAAAATTGCTGGCCGGTAATACAGAGCACAAGACAACGCGAATACCGTTGACCCGGGCGATTTCGCTCATGGAAGCGAAGTTGTCCTCGATGGCTTCCAAAGTTGTCTTGCCAGTGTTCTCTGCAATGTCATTTATACCTGCAAGCACAACAACTACTTTCGGTTTCAGATTGATGACATCCTGACGAAAACGTACCAGCATTTGCGGAGTGGTCTGGCCAGAGATTCCACGATTTACGTAGGGCTTGCCGGGGAAAAATTCGGCGCGATCGGGAGGCGCGGGAACTCCTGGCTGTCCCCAGCCTTCAGTGATGGAATCGCCCATGAAAACCACGCGCGTTTCGCCTGTCGCCGGGGCAGGCAGTGCTTTATCGGCATCACGATATTTTGCCAAGTAAGGCCAATCGTTAAAGGTGCGCTCCAGCAAAGACCTCTGGTAGGGCGTCAACTGATCGTATGCGGCCTGTTCAGGCGACTTTGCTTGTGGTGCGGGAGTCGTAGCGGCAGGAGTTGCTGCTGGAGCTTGAGCAAAAGTCAATTGAGGACAGATCGAAAAAGCGCCGGCAAGAAAGAGGCCGGTGAGGATACAACAAGAAGTGATCCTTCGATTCACTGAGTTATCTCCTTACAATCTGCAAAACGCAAATCTACCAATTGCCAGTGACATTCTACCGACAAAATGCGATTACATCCGGATGAGATGTCGAAGACGCCATACTAAAAGTTTGACCAGGGTATAAGCGAAATGATATAAGACAACGTTTCTTGCTGCCTGTCGCTTTGGCATCGTGAGTGGGGTGCTTCTGACCCGCAAGGGGTCTGAGGGATGCCTTAAGGGGAAAATTCAGTCCTGGCAATTGCTAAATCCTTCCCAGAACGGGAAATGGCAATTCGCGGTGTTTCGCCTTACGTTGGGGCGTGACAGGTGTGCTTGTTCTAGAGGTAGAAATCGAGTAAGAGTGTGAACGACTAGAATTCCAGGGATCTCGACCAGCGGTAGATGGTTGAAAGCTCCGTTCCCCAAATCGGACAAGTTTGCTCAGGAGGATCCATGCGTATCTTAGGTGTGGCCGCACAAGCGTGCGGTCGAATGTCAAAGAAGGTGGGATTGAGTTTGCTGGCAGCGCTGGCGGTGGCGAGTGGAACGTTGGCCCGCGTGCCGGAAGAAGTAGGCGGCGAAGCCAATTTGAAGTTGCCGGATTTATCCTCAGTTTCCTTCCTCGGAATTAACGGACACACCTTACTGCTGTACGGAATCGTCATTTGCGTATTCGGATTGATCTTTGGGATGACGATTTTCATGCGCTTGAAGAATATGGAAGTACACAGCTCGATGCTGGAAATTTCCGAGCTGATTTACGAGACCTGCAAAACTTACCTGGTTACGCAGGGCAAATTCCTGCTGCTGCTGGAGATTTTCATCGCCATTATCATCGTGCTGTATTTTGGCGTGCTGCTGAAGTTCGAAGCGATACGCGTGGCGATTATCCTGATATTCAGCCTCGTCGGCATTGGCGGCAGTTTTGGCGTGGCCTGGTTTGGGATTCGCGTGAATACCTTTGCGAATTCCCGGACGGCGTTTGCCAGTTTGCGCGGCAAACCCTACCCCTGTTACCACACACCGCTGGAAGCGGGTATGAGCATCGGAATGATGTTGATCAGCGTGGAATTGCTGATGATGCTGTTCATTTTGTTGTTTATCCCGGGGGATTATGCGGGGCCATGCTTCATCGGATTTGCGATTGGTGAATCCTTGGGTGCGGCGGCATTAAGAATCGCCGGCGGCATCTTTACAAAGATTGCGGACATCGGATCCGACTTGATGAAGATCGTGTTCAAGATCAAGGAAGACGACGCGCGGAACCCGGGCGTGATCGCGGATTGCACGGGAGACAATGCGGGCGACTCCGTGGGGCCAAGCGCGGATGGATTTGAAACATATGGTGTGACGGGCGTTGCGTTGATCACATTTATTTTGCTGGCGATCAGCCCGGTCCACTTCCTGGCCGCGGGAGTAACCATGGCCACGGCGTCACCGGATGCGCTGGCACAAGCCACGACGGCGGCGAGCACGGTGCAAGTGCAATTGCTGGTTTGGATCTTCATCATGCGCATCGTGATGCTGATTGCCAGCGCCGGCGCGTATTTCATCAACGGCATTATTGCCAAGGCAAGATTTGGAAATGCGGACAAGATGAATTATGAGACTCCGCTGACTTCGCTGGTGTGGATCACATCGTTCGTGTCGATTGCGCTGACCTATCTCGTGTCATCGGTAATCGTGCCCTCTTTGAATGGAGATACTTCGTTGTGGTGGAAACTGGCGACAATTATTTCCTGTGGGACATTAGCGGGTGCGTTGATTCCGGAATTGGTGAAGGTTTTCACTTCGACGGAATCGCGCCACGTGAAGGAAGTCGTCACCTCCGCGGAGGAAGGCGGAGCGTCGCTAGGAATTTTGTCGGGCTTTGTGGCTGGCAATTTTTCGGCCTACTACATCGGACTGGCGATGGTGTTGCTGATGTCGATCGGTTTCCTGATCAGCAATCTGGGGCTGGGTGCAATGATGTTGGCTCCGGCAGTGTTCGCGTTTGGTTTGGTAGCATTTGGATTCCTGGGCATGGGCCCGGTGACCATCGCCGTCGATTCTTACGGACCGGTAACCGATAATTCGCAATCGGTATTTGAGCTTTCGTTGATTGAACAGATACCGAACATCAAGAGCGAATTGAAAAAGGATTACAACATTGATGCGAACTTCGAACGCGCCAAGGAAATGTTGGAAGCGAACGATGGCGCGGGAAATACATTTAAGGCCACAGCCAAACCGGTTTTGATCGGCACGGCAGTGGTTGGCGCAACCACGATGATCTTCTCCATCATCATGGGACTGACGCACGGGCTGAGCGTGGACGTGAATAAACTCTCGCTGCTGCATGCGCCGTTCGTGCTCGGACTGATCACTGGCGGTGCGATGATTTACTGGTTTACCGGTGCGTCGACACAGGCGGTCACGACCGGCGCGTATCGAGCGGTGGAGTTCATCAAGGCGAACATCAAGCTGGAAGGCGTAACCAAGGCCAGCGTTACAGACAGCAAGAAAGTGGTTGAAATCTGCACGAAGTATGCGCAAAAAGGCATGTTGAACATCTTCATCGCGGTGTTCTTCGCCACACTGGCGTTTGCGTTCCTGGAACCGTTCTTTTTCATCGGCTATTTGTTCTCGATCGCCATTTTCGGTTTGTATCAGGCGATCTTCATGGCCAATGCGGGCGGCGCTTGGGATAACGCGAAGAAAATTGTGGAAGTGGAGATGAAGCAGAAAGGGACGCCTCTGCATGACGCCACGGTCATTGGCGACACGGTGGGCGATCCGTTCAAGGACACTTCCTCGGTGGCGCTGAACCCGGTCATCAAATTCACGACACTGTTCGGCCTGCTAGCGGTGGAGTTGGCCGTGCAATTGACGGCTACACAGGGCAGCGGATTGACACATGCGCTGTCGGCGGCGTTCTTCGTGGTGTCTGTCGTGTTCGTGTACCGGTCGTTCTACGGAATGCGGATTCGTGGAGCCGCCGCGAACTGAACAACACTGAATATGATCTGGGGTGGTTAGGGGCGGCGAATTAATTGCCGCCCCTTTTATTTTGGAGTGCGGCAGCCCGGCTGCCGCTTTTACAGTTTCAGAACATTTGTAAATCTCAAAAGCGGGAGTTGGACTCCCGCACTCCATATGCTGGTAGAATTCACGAAGGTTTCATGCGAGGAATGTTATGAAAATTAATTTTCGGATTTGGATGGGATTGGTTGCGGCAGTATTGATGCCGATGGCAGGATTTGCGCAGGCACCGATGCCCTGGAAGATTCACGATCTCAGCCGGCCGTTACCGCCGGTAGTGGATCCGGGAACGCCCAGCACGCAAGAGGCACCGGGCAAGCCGCCTTCCGACGCGGTGGTGCTGTTCGATGGGAAGGATCTGTCGAAGTGGGAGAATGGGGATAAGAGTCCGGCGAAATGGAAAGTCGAAAACGGATATGTGGAAGTGGTCGCGAAGACCGGAAGCATCCAGACGAAACAGGCATTTGGCGATTGCCAGTTGCATGTGGAATTTGCGGAACCGACTCCAGCAGTTGGGGAAAGCCAGGAACGCGGGAACAGTGGCGTGTTCCTGATGAATCAGTATGAAATTCAGGTGCTGGATTCTTACGAGAACAAAACATATGCGGATGGGCAAGCGGCGGCAGTTTACGGGCAATATCCGCCGTTGGTGAACGCTTCCCGGCCACCAGGACAGTGGCAAACGTACACGATTGTGTTTCACGGGCCGCGATTTGATAGCGCTGGAAAATTGTTGCGGCCTGCGCGAGTGACGGTGTTTCACAACGGGGTGTTGGTGCAGGATAACGTGGAGTTGACTGGGCCGACCGCGCATGGACAGCGGCCGCCTTACAAGGCGGGGCCGGATAAGGGGCCGGTGGGATTGCAAGATCATGGGAGGCCGGTGCGGTTTCGGAATATTTGGATTCGGGAGTTGGTGCAGTGAGTTAGCGGCCAGTTTTCAGTTGTAAGTTTTCAGTTCGATGCCAAGAACCCACACGCAAAGACGGCGAGTGGGTCACCCTTTAAGAACGGACCAAACCTGGGAAGGCGTGAGTGTTGGTGGCGAAGCGCGGAAAGACTGGCGCCAGGTCTTTTACGCCCATGTGCTTGGTCAGAATTTCGCTGACTACGGCGCGAAAATCGGTGGTGAGGGCGAGGTCGCGGCCTTCGTTGAGTTGATGGTCGTCAAGACCGGGCCATTTGCCATAGACGCGGCCACCTTTTACATCGCCGCCCATCACGAACATACAGTTGGCGTGGCCGTGGTCCGTGCCGCGATTGCCGTTTTCTTTTGCCGTGCGTCCGAATTCGCTCATGGTTAGGACGACGACGTCATTCATGCGGGCGCCGAGATCCTGGTGGAACGCAGCCAGCGATTGCGCGAGGTCTTTGAGCAAATTCGAGAGTTGGCCCTGCGCCCCGCCTTCGTTGACGTGATTGTCCCATCCGCCGCAATCCACGAACAAAACTTCGACGCCGATATTGGCTTTCAGCATGACGCTAATTTGCTGCATTTTCTGGCCAAGCGGGCTCTTCGGATAATCCGCGCCGTTTTCGGGAGGAAATTTGGCGATGTCGATTTTGCGGAGCATGTCGATGGCTTCAAAAGTTTCCGTGCCGGTTCCATGAAGCGCAGAATCGACAGATTGCGCGTACATGGCTTCGAATCCACCTTGCACAACATTGTTCATCGCGGCGGATTGCGGCTGCACTTTGAATTGTCTTAGATCCGGAAGAGCGATGGCGCCAGTGCTGCCCCACAACATGCGAGGAAGATTCGGGCCTATGGCCACAGCGCGGAATGGCGAAGCATTTTCTTCAGGAATGGTGCCGATGGCGCGGTCAAGCCAACCATCTTCGGTAGCTTTCACGCCCGGAGTGCCGGACTCCATGTAATCCTGAGCGTCAAAGTGAGAGCGGGTGGGATCAGGTGAGCCCGCCGCGTGAACGATGGCCAATTGATTTTTTTGGAAAAACGGAACGAGCGGGGCAAGGCCGGGGTGCAGCCCAAAGAAACCATCGAGGTCCAGAGTTACGTCCGTTCCACCGCGTTTTGGCTGAGGAATCGCAATCGAAGGACGCAGGCGATAGTAATTTGGTTCCGCAAAGGGTACGACGATATTAAGTCCGTCGGCTGCGCCGCGTTGAAACAGAACGACAAGTTGCTTCTTGCTCGCAGTAGGCGTGGACGCGATAGCTCGCTGCAAAAAGGCTGGGACGGTGCTGAGACCAACGAGTGCAATGCCGCCTTGCTTCATAAAATAACGGCGGGAAAATTTAGTTGGCCGAACGCCTTCGCAACAAGAGTTACTCATGATGTTTCACCTTCTCTGAAATTCGGGTGCGCCTAAGACTAGACCGGTTACAACACCAAGATCGACTTGCTTCACGGGGTCATCCAGTTTGGCTTGCACGACTTGAGGGTTCGCGATTTGTTTTTCCAGAGTTTCGATCGTGGTGGGCGCGATTTGGCCACCTAGAAGCAGAGCTACGGCACGGTCAAGAGCTGCCCTTGGATCGGAGCTGGAGTCGCTGCCCAGGAAGGCGGTCACGTCACTGCGAGAGCCGCGAACTTTATTACCCGCAAGAGCAAGCGAAAAATTCAGGCGATTCAGGAGCGCGCCGGTGTTCACCCAAGTTTCCGCTTTATCGGAATATCCGGTAGGCGGCTGGCATTGATAAAGAGGTTCGCCAATCCGGTTGACCCACTGAACGAGCGGCATAGGGGTATCAACATCAGTGCCGAGAGCACGCGTAGAAGTAACGACAAGTTCGAAGGGCGTTTTCACTTTGGCGCGGTAGGCTTCGCGCGACCAGAATTCCGGCGAATAAATCATGGTGCGCATGACCTCGCGGATGTCGCCATCGCTCTTCAGAAAAGTCTTGCTCATACGGGCAACGAGAGCCGTCGGGGGATCGTCTGAGACAAAGCGGCGCGCGAGTTTGGTAGAAATAAATTTTGCGGTATTGGGATTTTTCGAGAGCAGCTCGATGACCTGTTCCCCGTCTTTCATGCCGCCAGCGTGAATTTTCTTACCGAGGACGACTTTGAGATCAGGGTCATGTAGTTTCTCATCAAATTTAAAGCTAGCCAGTTCGCGGGGCTTTTCAATGGTCCAGCCAGTGAAGCAGCGAGCAACTTCCGTAACATCTTTTTGGGTGTACCCGCCGTCCACGCTCAGGGTGTGCAATTCCATCAATTCCCTGCCGTAATTTTCGTTTAGGCCGCGCTCTTGTTTCTTGGCATTTTGGGGCTTCGGCGGCGCAGGCGGCGGTCCCCAACCATAATTGCGACGCTGTGCTTGACGCATCGCGCGCTGTTGCGCCTGACGCTGAGCAGATTTTGGATCAGCGCTCAAATAATTGTCGAGATAGAAAAGCATCGCGGGACTTTTTGCAGTGGCATTGACCAGATCTTTGAATTTGCCCAACGCGTTCGGCTGGATGACATCGCGTTCGTAGGAACTGAGATACCACTTTACCTCGCCTTTACCTGCAAAAACATTGAAGTGATTGAACCAGAAATCGTCCATTACCTGCTGCAGTTGGCGATCGCTATAAATGGCGCGCGTCACTTTGGCCATGGCTAATTCTTCCACCACGCGCTGAGGTCTCTTACTGTCATCGGAAATTGCTTGCGGAACGGCATTCGGATCAACGCTTAGTGAACCTTTGCGGCCGGCGCCAGGCGTGGGGGAATTCTGTTTCATGGGCGAAGGCGCATCGGAAGTTGCTTTCATTGCGCCCTGCGGGGTATCGCCGCTTAGCTGTGCCAACTTCTCCTGATCCTGCATGTCATTCAACATGGATGCGACGCCGGCATCGGCCTGCCTCTGGGCACTCTGCTGAGCCTTCAATTCTTCAGGGCTGAGTCCTGCTTGTTTTGCGGCTTGTTGGGGATTCGGGTATTGAGCCATCAACTGAGCATTGCTCATGCCAAGGGTTGGATACTCGCGTAGTCGAGCTTCTACAGCGGAGTCGTCAATCGATTTGGGATTGAGTTGTTGATCGATCCATTTCGACAAGCCCATCTGTTTGACGCGATCGAGGTCGCCAGGACGGGGCCCGTAAGCGAGGCGATTCAGCGCATGTAAGACAGCTTCATCGGCCGAAAGCTCAGTGATGGGAAGGCCTTTGAGTGCAGGATCTCCTTTGGGCTTTTTGTCGGCAGCTGGGACTGGAGTAGCGAATGCAGGCAAATCCCATTGCGCGGAGAAAAGGGAGAAAGCCAAAGAGAGGGCGAGAAAAGTCCGAAACAGAGGCAAAAGCCGCAGGTCGCGGCGCACGATTATTCTGCACTTCAATGCAGCAATGGCAGGAGTACTGTGCTTCGGGTGCATGGTTAAGAATAACCCTGGAGGGTTGGGAAAGTTGCGGGTGCGCTAAGGGGCGTTTCCTCCTGTTAAAGTGTCTCGAAGGTCCGCGTCAGGCTAGGCAAGAAACACAGAAGGGCGGCATAAAGCCGCCCCTACGGGTGGAATTCTAGTTGGAGATGGCGAATTCGGCGTCTTTTTGTGGCGCCTGGTTGTTTGCTCCGTCGACGGCAAGCAAAACCACACGGTAATTGCCCGGAGGCAGCTCGCTGACATTGAGTTTCAACGCAAAGGGTATGACAGCGTTTCCCTTTTGAATGAATTCATCGAGCGGAACAGCTCCAGTGAAGAAAACTTCTTTGTTCGTCGTTTTGTCGAAAATGCGATAACCGGAAGCAACTCTAGGAGGATTTTCGGTCTTCAGCAATGGCTCGTACAATTCTGAGTAGAGAACGATACTGTCTGTTTTCTTGAATTGGTATTTTGCAGCTGGAGTGATTTGCATCCCTTTGACAATCAAGGGTGTCCGATCTTCCACCAGAGTGGCGTCGACTTGGGTGGAAATCTGATCGAGCCGCTGAAGCTGCGTTGATAATACGATGCCACCGAGAGTCAGCTTTTTCCCATCGTAGGGAGCAATTTGCATGGGCGTTTCAAACTTGCCGAAATGCTCGCCTCCCGCGCTGAAGACAACCGTGAGTTTGTAACTACCGGGAGCGGCATCAAATTGGTTTTCGTAGTGATAAGGCTGCTTGGTGAACTCTTTCCACTCGTCCTTCTCAAGATTGAGGTCGAGAGTATCGCTGAAACGAGCACCAACCGTGCCGTCGGGTTTATAGGCAATGCCGAGGACATTCACGTTGGAGTGATATTTCCCTTTGTCTTTGTTGAAGTTCAACGCGTCGCTGGGAACATCCATGGCCAAATTGACGCGTGCCACGTTTGCTTCGCTGTAGAAATAAGGAATCTGCATGGCACCTTGAATGGTGCCTGCTTGCGTGCCACTGGCCTGAATCTCCATCTGCTTTTCCAGTGGCTTCCCTTCCAGTGGGTCGGCGGGGCGGGCGTTGCAATAACCGCTGCGCGAACGGACTTCGACTCCGCCATGGTTCAGTTTCACTTTCAAGGTGTGGCACGCGCCTTCATTCGACGACGGCGGCACGTAGCCCAAAATGTAGTATTCGTTCTGTTCTTTTCCGATGCGATTCAATCCACCGAGAAGATCGTTAGTGTTGTAAATAGCGAAGCCGCCGGTGCCATCCGCAAGGGCGCGAAGGAGTTGCTGATTGATATCGGCTGAAGGTGGAAATTGCGGAACGATGGTGCGCGGTTGAGTTGCGGGATTATTGTAGAAATTATTGTAATTATTATAGGAATTGTTGGTTGATCCGCCACCTGCTGTGCCCGTGCCCGTACCGGTCCCTTTGCCTCCGCCAGATCCGGTTCCCGTGCCGGTGCCGCCTCCCGTACCTTTCCCGCCGCCAGTTCCTCCTGCGGGAGCTCCTGGAGGAGCTCCACCACCACCGGGTTTGCCGCCACCGCCACCGCCACCGGGCGCACCCCCTCCGCCAGGCTTCTGTGGATCAGCAGAGGCCAGAGAGTAGCTGGCCAGCAAAAGCTTGGGGCGATTTTGATGGCTCTGCGATTGGGGAGTCGCGACTTGCGTTGAAGCCAGTGAAGTGCCAGAGGGTGCTGCAATGCTGCCAATGGGAGTGTTGGTGGTCAGACCGCGAACATCGAGAGTGTAGACAGCCAGGTTGGCTTTGTTGCAGGCGTCAATCGTCGCGGTAAGTTCAGACATGCGCTCGGCGTCCAGCGGAAATCCCGCGGAAAAAAGAATCATAATCTTGCGGCCCGGAACGGAGCGAAGACTCTTGGCCAGGCTGCGAATGGAAAGGAACAAGGAACGCGCGCCCAGATCGGCTTCTGCGCTGCTTAGGCTGGAAGAGCCCAGGGCCCCCACCATCGGAGTATTGGATGCCACTAAGCTCGTTGTGCTAGGACCGTTGGTTTCCAGGTGAGGAGTTTGCGCTCCGCCGATGGCAGCCTTGAGCAAATCAGCTTTCGCGGTGAAGTTCTGTTTAATCTGCAGGCTGCCGCCGAACTCGGCGATGGCCATCATGCGATCGTCGGAGGCATTCTGCTCGATAAATTTGGAAGCGGCGCTGCGGGCCTGAATCTGGTCCGGCATGGCCATGGAAGAATTGTCAAAGAAGAGAATGAGATAGCGCTTCTGTCCGCCTTTGGCCTGAATGGCAGCGTCAGAACCAAAAGAGAAACTGGTTATGGCTTGCTCCTTATTGTCTTCGTAAACCTTGAAATCCTGCTGGGTAAGATCGTGAATGTAATTGCCCTTCTTGTCGGTGACGACGGCATCGACCAGAACGATCCGCGATTCCGTTTTGATAACAGGAACGGGCGGATTCGATGCAGACTGCTCACCGCTGGCGGTTGGAGGCTTAGGCGCATCTTGCCCTTGGGCAGTAGGCTGAACGAAGGAGCCAATCAAGAAAAGGAATCCGAGGGAAAAGTTTCGAATCAACCTGAAGTGATGATGAGAGCGCATGGAGCCTCCTCAATTCGGTATATCTACTGCACCATTGCGAGCCGCCATTTGCGACCCTTCGGAATCTCGGACTACCTGACGAATCATATATCTGCCGGGCTTAACGTCGAATGTGGACTTCACCACGATGCCGGAACGCGACAGCTTTTCGTAAGTAGTATCGAGCAGCTTCATGGTGACAAGTTTCTCCTGGCCCATGACATAGTTGCCGTTGTCGTCGAAGATAACGGTGGCGAGCGTTAAGTTATCCCAGTTGCGGCCATCCGCCTTGCGGAAGTGAACGCCCTTAATTTCCAGGTGCGAGACGACACTCAGGCGAACAGAAGTATCATCCGCTTTGAAATATTGGGTCTGAATCTGCAATGGAAAATCCAGAATTTCGTCTTTCGATAAAACCGCATCCTGGATTTCTTCTTTTGCTTGCTCGTTGGCGTCTTTGAATTTTTTTGGCGCCATGTAGCCGCGACGAGCTTGAATCGTAAATTTTCGTTTTTCGGTAAGAACAACTTTCAAGGTGTGAAACTGGCCATCCATTTTTTGCGACAGAGGGGAGAAACCCAGGACATAGGAGACTTCCGGAGCAGCACCGATGATCTGCAGTCCACCAGCGAGATCGTTGGAGTTGTGAAAAAATGTGCCGCCGGTACCGTAGGCAAGATCGCCGAGGACGAAGGCCTGCTCGTTTTGCGCGTCGATGCGATAAGAAGCCTTAAGGCCAGCCGTTTGATAATTGTTGGTATTGACCGGTTTGGAAATATCACCCATCAGGTCTGGAGTGTAAAGGCCACGGCCATCCAGGGCGTTGATGACAACGTTAGAGCGATTCGCCAGATCTACAACAGTCGATAGATCGATGTGCTGGGCTAGAGTAGTCACGAACCCTGGAGAAACATAAACCAGCACACGCTCACCGGGCATTCCCCCCAAACGCCGAATAACATCCTGCATAAAGGTGTAGGCATATTGATTTTCAGTTTCACCCTGTACGAGCATTCGTTGCGAAGCGGATTGGACCATGCTCCGGGCAGAAGCAATCTGGGTTTGGTCACCGCCAAAAGCGCACTGGATGGTGTCCTGAACATCCACGTTGAAAACCTGCGTGTTGCTATAGTTCAGAATTTGGTCAGCTTCATAAAAAGTGACATCGGGGCAATCTATGGTGGAGCCCTGGAATTTTGCGCGCGGAATAAGACCGAGAAGAGTTTTCTTCAGCTGTTCCTTGTCGCTGGTAAAACCGTGGGTGAGTTCGCCAGAAGTGGAAAAAATGGCGACACGATCGGTTGGCGCCACCGTATCGAGAAACTTACCAACTTCCACGCGAACGTTGGCTATGTCCGCCATTTCAAAATGAGTGTCGTCAAACACTAAGGCCACGAAACGGTCGGGAATGACGGAGGAGGCGGGCTTGCCTGGCTCCACTTCATCAACTTGAGTCTTGGCGGCAGCCTCGGCTTTGGCGCGGCGCGTTTCGCGGGTTTCAATTGCAAAAGTACTAATGGTCTGCAGCTTGCCTTGATCGTAAAGAAGAAAATCTTCCTTGCGGAGATTATTGACGGGTTTCCCGCTGGGATCGCGAACGGTCACATGTACCTGGACAAGATTTACGCGCAGGCGAAACGTGGTACCGGAATCCTGGATCGCTAATTCGGTCTTGGAGTCGGCGCCAGTAGCTGTCTTGGCAACGGCGGAGGCTGAGCTGTCGGCGGGATTCTGAGGCGAGCTAGGTGACGTGGGGGCTGTCAATTGATTCTCTGCAGCTGGGGCCGGAGGAGTGGGATTCGCTGGCGAGGTAGTTGGAGATTGCGAACGAACGGTGGAGACCCCTGCGAAGAGCACGAACAGGGAAAGGAGCAGGGCTAGCCTGACGCGAGCGCTTGGTCGGTGGGAACGGTTTAAATTCATCACTTCGCCGGACTTTGCTGAAATCTACGATTCGGAACTGTCGCTGGCGTTGGCAATACCCTCAGACACCAGGATTTCATGACTATACGCCTTTTGGGCAAACAAGGGAAAAGGGGTGACAGGATAGCTTGCTGTAGTTTGTAGCTAGCAGACACTGCTGGGACGAACTGGAGACCCGGACTCTTGCGTAGGAAGGGTCTGGGTTGTTGGAACTGGGTATGGCGTCGTTCCCGCAAGATTTGCTATGCATTGCTGGATCACCTGCTGAACGGCCGGAAGCGTGGATGGAAGATTGGGAACCGATTGGTCAGGCTTTTTGAAATTCAGCGCACTGGTTAAGTCTCCAACAGTTGCACGCCGCCAAGCACTCAAATTCGGCACTTCCGCGCCGAAACGAGCCTCTAGAAATCGCAAGATAGAAGTGTGGTCGAACAGATCAGAGGATACAAACCCGCCTCGACTGAACGGCGAAATGAGCAATGTAGGAACACGAAAGCCCGATCCGATTGGGCCAGTGATTGGGGGATTGCCGATTACGCTCGGGTCCGGAACCGCAGCCGCAGTGACATATTCACCTGACGTGCCGGGTGGCGGGGTCACCGGTGCAACGTGATCGAAGAATCCGCCATTTTCATCGTAAGTAATAATGAGAAGAGTCTTCGCCCACAGTGCAGTATTCGCGGTCAGCGCTGTGACAATGAGCGAAACAATATTCTCGCCGAAGACCAATGGCGACGGTGGGTGGTCGGAGGTCAGAACCGATCCTATTAGCCAAGCGACTTGAGGCAGATTTCCAGAGGCCACATCGGCCAAGAAGTCTACCGGGAACTGTGGTCCGAAGGCGTTCTGATAAAGCACGGAGGACGGATCCTGAAAGTTTTTAAAGTAAGGGAGAACGTTGTCCGAAACAATTCCGCCGGCGATGTTTTCATCGGGCGAAGAGTAAATCTTCCAGGAAATTCCTCGGGCCTGAAGCTGTTCCGGCATCGTGGTGTAGGTCAGGCGGCCATACAGAGATGAACGATTCGCGACCAAGGTTTGCAAAATCGGTCCGCCATTGGTTCCAGCCGGGTCGAGCGAAGCCGTCATTGTGTAAAGACGGTTGGGGTCAGTCGGGCCCATCACCGAGCAGAAAAAATTGTCGCAGATCGTGAAGGCATCGGCCAGAGCGTAGTAATACGGAATGTCAGCGCGGGTGTAGTAACCCATGCTTAAGACCGCGTCGTTGGCATTGATGGGAATACGCGAGGTCACAAAACCATCCATGGCGCCGTTGTCCCAACTCTGGTGCTGGGGAACCCAATCGTGGCTAATGTCGTGGGTGCAGGCGGCATTTGTTGCCGAGGTGTCGAGATGAAATGGCAAGAGTGTGCCGATAGGTGAATTTGTTGTATTCGCAGGATCGCGCTGTTGGAATGCCATGCTCTGATCGGAGAATCCACGCACGCCGCGATAGGTTCCAAAATAGTGATCGAAGGAGCGGTTCTCCTGAATGAGAATCACCACGTGTTCGATATCGCTTAAGGTGGAGCAAGTAGCAGGTGTCGGTGTTGGAGTAACAATCGCACCGGCGTTGCCGCCACCACCGCAACCGTGCAGGCTTAATGAGGCCAATTCGGCGACGGCAGTTGCCGCGCCAAGTTTCAATAGCTGCCGACGAGTGAAATTCTGCATACGTTCAAAAATTTAGATGCCCTCTGAGCGGCAAAGGTGGGGCAACGGAAGCCGCCTACTTGGAAGTCCAACTTAAAATAAATTGATTTTGATTGGGCTATGCCCTTCTCTGTCTTCGGCGCTCGCCGGCGAGTTCGGCGTTCCAGGCCGCGCCGAGAAAAACAACAACGGCGGAAATCTGCATCCAGATGAGCAAGCCTATGACGGCAGCAAGTCCACCGTAGACAAGGCTGTAGGGAACACGGCGAATGTAAAACCCAAACAATGCGTTGACGATCCACCACAAAAGAGTTGCAGCCGCAGCACCGGGCAAAACATGGCGCAAGCTTTCTTCCTTTGGCCTGGCGACCCAATAGATGACCGTGAGCGCGAGCATGGCAAGGGTCATCGCGATGATCGGGAAAAAGACCAGCCAAAGAAAATGCACCGGCATGTTCCTGCCAAGTTCTTTGGTGAGCCAGGTGCGAAGTTCTCTACCAAATACCCCGAGAATGCCGGCGACAAGAATGGGTGCAATGGTGATGAGGAGTAAGAGCAGACCTCTGAGCTGACGGTGGATAAACCCGATGCGCTCTTCATCTCCGTAAATAAGATGAATGCCTTCCATAAGCAATTTCATAACTTGAGAGCCAACGAGGAGTGTGCCGGCCCAGCCTAGAATGGCGAACTTCCAGATGTCGGGACCGCGACGAGTGAGAAAATCACCAACGATGCTCTGACTTCCCGGTGGCAGGAAGCTGACGAAATCTTTGATGGCATCCAGCGTGGCAACCTTGGTCCCGAGCGAACCCGAGGCAAAACCAACCGCAAACAGAAGCGTGGGGAAAAATGCGAGGAACACATTGAACGCAATGGCCTGGGAAATCATGCTGCAGCGTGGGAAGACACGGCCGAACGTTCCAAGAATTCTTTTGAGCAAGTACCCGTTGGAATTCATCCGAACCAGTATAGCCGGAGCAGCAAAATGAAAATGAGCAATTGAGTTGGGTTAGCAGATACACCACCAGCATCTATTTCAGGCGGTCCATTGGGCTATGTTAGTTCAACGGATTGGAAGCGAACACAATTCGAGCAAAGAGGTGCTGAATGAAATGGCGAAGTGTGACTTACCTCGGGATTTTGTTTTTTGCAGTAAACCTGCTGGCATTCGCCCAGTCGTGTATGGAAGGGCCATATGCCGATCTACCTGTCGCGCAAAGACTGAAGTTAATGGCGGCAGATGCCGAAATTCAGCGGCAGGAACTGGAGGTGCTGCAGAAGGAAACCGCGCGGGCGATGCAATTGCACAACGGAAGCTTTTTTAATCGCGTGTATAGCGACGATTTTGTCGGGACTTCGGCATCCGGCAGTGTGCAGGATAGGGCGTCGTTGATAGCGGGGGTGCAAACCTCAAGTGTGAAATATATCTCGTTTATAGCCAGCGATGTGCATGTACGAATTTTCCAGAGCACAGCAGTGGTGACGTGTTTGTGGAGCGCGCGTGGGACGCTTAACGGGGCGAACATCTGGCGGCAATCGAGGGTGGTTAATGTGTATATCAGGAACCCTCGCGGATGGACGGTAGTAGCAAGCCAAGAAACACAGCTGCCGGGATAATTCAGCAGTCTACTACCAGCCTCTAATTATTAGATCTTCAAGCATCTCCTTGCGGACCGCTGCAGAGGGCAGTCCCCACGATACGTAGGCCTACACAATAGCCCCGATATCGCAAGCTACTAAACCGAACGAAAATCCAAGAGCCTTTTATACCCTTATGCCTTTTGTGTGTATCTAAGTCTTGAAAATCAACCCAGTGAGGAGCGAATGAATAATATTTTGGGTGCAGGAACCCAGGCGCCGGACTTCAATCTGCACGTCACCCCAGATCAAAAACTGAAATTGAGCGAGTTGCGCGGAAAGCCCGTGGTTCTGGCGTTTTACCCAGCGGACTGGAGCCCGGTGTGCGGTGACCAGATGTCTTTGTACAACGAAATTCTGTCTGAATTCCATAAGTTCGGCGCGGAGCTGCTGGGCGTGTCCGTTGACGGTGTGTGGTGCCACGAAGCATTTGCGAAGGATCGCCGTTTGCACTTCCCGTTGTTGGCGGATTTTGAGCCCAAAGGTGAAGTAGCGAAAAGCTACCGGGCGTATCGCCAGGAAGATGGAGTTTGCGAGCGGGCGTTATTTGTGATCGACAAGAACGGCGTGATTGCCTGGAGTTACTGTTCGCCGGTGGCCGTAAATCCCGGCGCAGACGGAATTTTGGAAGCGTTGGAAAAATTGCAGAAGTAAGCCGAGAGAAGGAGAGCGCCATGACCTTGAGAATACCGGTTGGCGAGCACGACTACATCCAGGGAGATGCGAATGCTCTCTGCACTTTGGTGGAATACGGCGATTATGAGTGCCCTCATTGCGGGCACGCTTACCCAATTGTGAAACGAGTGCAAAAGCACTTTGGGAAAAGGCTGCGATTCGTTTTCCGCAACTTTCCGCTTTCTGAGATGCATCCGCACGCGGAGTCCGCCGCGGAAACCTCGGAATTTGCAGGCACCAAGAACAAATTTTGGGAAATGCATGATTTGTTATTTGAGAACCAGCAAAAATTAGGCGGTGCGCTGTACTTGAAATTGGCAACGGAGTTGGGGTTGCAGCCGGAAGCATTGCGCGAATCGCTGGAGAAAAGAGCGTTCGCGGCCAAGGTGAAGAGTGATTTCACGGGCGGCGTGCGCAGCGGCGTCAATGGAACGCCCACCTTCTTTATTAATGGCGAGCGGCATGATGCAACATTTGAATACGAGGATCTGGTAGGCGCCATCGAGGGCGCGCTGAGCTTGACCTAGAGCTATCCTCGACTGACTTGAACTGGAACGAAAAAGTCGCGAAGGGGCTAAATTCGCATTTCAGCCGTGGCCTACTCCTGCACGCGGACCTGTCGTACACTTTTGAAATGCATCCAAGGCACTCGAAATGATAACTGTCGGCGGCGGATCTACGAAGTGAACCGTAGACTGATGGCCGCGGCCGCAGCGGCAATTGTTCTCATCGCCGTAGTTACACTGCGGTCTCTCGCGCAAACGAAGCCGGGAAGCGGCAAGAAATCCACGTGGCACTCGATTGAGTTTGGGATTGTAAAGTTCAACGAACAGGCCCCAAATTCCTGGAACATTTATCACGGCGAAAAAAAAGGGTTGCTGTTGGTGCGCCTGTGGAAGCGTTTTTTGTTCGTGGACGTGGACGGGGAAGAGGTCTACGACATCGATCCACGCGTCATCACCGTGCACGGAGATTCGGTGGAGTGGTCCTTGTCCGATGTGCCCGACAAACCGATCGATACGCCGGAGTTTAAAGAGCGCAACGTGGGGTTGGTAGATCGCATCCAGTTTAGATTGGGGAAAAAAGGCCACATGCTGGAACTACAAATTCCGATGGGGCCAACGGGCAAACCGATTTATTAGAATTTCCGAAGCCGTCGCCAGCGGTACATAAATCAGGTTATTGACGGTAGACGCCGTAGTACCACGGAATGCCCAGCGCGCCTGGCTCTACGGCAACAACAATCGTGTCGCCCTCGCGAAAGCGATCGAAATCATCGGGATCTACGGCGAGCCGCTCGTAACGATGGCCTTCGCGCCAGGAGTAAACGAATATTCGGCGCGTGCCACGAACGATACCTTTCATTTGATAGCGGCTATCGACAGTGCTGGGATGATATTTGAGGTTGTTGGGCGAATCCAGTCGACCATTCAGAAAAAGAGCGATCGAAAATATAAAGGGTATCGGGAGCAATCCGGTGAAAAGATGCCTCGCTATCTCTATATCTCTGCGTTCGCGTGCTCGTCGATCCAAAAGAATCGCCAAAGCCAATGCCGCGAAAAAAACCACTCCAAAGAAAACCAGCATCGCATCGATATCGAGGGGCGGATAGATCTGGCTGAGATAAGGAAACAGTAACGAGCCGACGAGAAAGACCGCCATTTGACGCAGCAAGCGGCGGCGAAAAACAAGTTCAGCAGCAGCAGAAGTCAGGCCACAGACGGAGCATTGGTCAGCGGTCCGCTCGGAACCGCAGTCAAGACATCTGGTCATGAAAATAGTATAAGGCTGGTTTATCGAGTGGCTGAGAGTTTAGCAAGCAAATCCGCAAAATGTTTTTGGCTCTGATCCTCCGGAACGGTGATGGTTACGCCCATTCCTCTTCCCGGTTCAACCCGCTTCACGGAACAATCCAGCCATAAGGCGCGTTCGGTTGCCAGACGGGCGCGAAATCCGGCGCCAACCCAGAGCACATCCTCCGATTCGATGTACATTCCACCCGCGCTGATGTCACGCGTGCGGCCATTCAGGCGGGCGGAACCCCATTCGATTTCCAAGCCAGCTTGATAGTTGTAGCGCGGCGCTCGGCGTCGTTCTTTGCCGCGCGACCCGGGGTCCTCCGTCATCATCGAACAAGCGCTCCTCGAGGCGACGAATTGCGCAAAAAATATGGGCCCGTGTAGCAAGCCCTGCCACGAAGATACGCCGGAACTATGACATTGGATAGGACACCGCGAAGAATTGTTTTGTTCCCGCCATTTTCCAGTTGAGCACATCACGCAGCCACTATGAGAATTTGTAACGGCAATGAAACATCGGAGTGTTCGCGCTTGAAAGCTTCACTGCGATGATAAGATTCTTGGCTTGGTCAATATCCATGGATCGATACGGATGGAAAGCGGATTCTATGCCTGAAACGGGCCTATTTACGCATTTGATTGTCGAGCGGTACACGCTGGAAAAGATCGCGGAGATCAAGGAGCAACTGGCAGCGAATGGTTCGTATGACATTCGTCCGGTAGCGCACGGACTTTTTCCGGCCAGCAGCAGTCAATTGCCGGATGCGGTCACCGGTTATCAGAACGTGTGGGTTCGCGACAATATTATGGTGGCGAACTCGTTTCGTGAGAGAAGAATTCTCCCTCCGGCAATTTCCTGCATCAATGGTCTGACAAAGTTTTTTGAGAAACAGAAGCCGCGATTCCGGGAAATCATCGATGATCCAATACGAGTCCACAAAGAGGACACTAACCGGCGCCCGCATATTCGATTTACGGCACAAAATTTATGTGAGTTGCCGGAAAAATGGCCGCACGCACAGAATGATGCCTTGGGTCAGGCGCTGTGGTTCCGGTTTGCGTTGGCAAATTCAGGCGATCTGCCAATAACGCCCGAGGATTGGGCAATTTACACATTGTTTCCCGAATATTTTGAGGCCATCGAATATTGGCAGGATAAAGATAGTGGGGCTTGGGAAGAAGAAAGAAAAATAAATAATTCCAGCGTTGGAGCGGTGGTGGCAGGATTGGAAGAGATGCTCACGTTCGCGGAAATAGCGAGAGAAAAAAGAGCCAAGGACAGAAGATCACTTTCCAATGCCGCCATCGATAAGCTTAAGAAATCGATTGAACAGGGGCGAACCAGGCTGGATGCAACGCTTCCATTCGAGTCGGCGCCGGATCGAATGGTCGATTCCGCACTGCTATTTTTGATCCATCCGTTTAAAGTGGTGCACTCTCGCCCGATGCAGGATGCAATTCTAAATTTAGTGCAGGCACGGCTCAAAGGCGACGTCGGTATCAAGCGGTACGTAAACGACTCTTATTTTTGCCAGGATTATGACGAGTGGTTTGCTCCGGGACAGATGAGCGCGGATTTCAGCGATCGCATGGAGTTCCGCGATGCGTTTCTGCAGCAGAATTGCGAGGCGCAATGGTGCATATTCGATCCACTGCTCTCCATCATTTTTGGCGAGCGCGTTTTGGCAGACCCCTCGGACGAAGAAAGTTATAAGAAGCAGATTCATTATTTCAATCGCTCACTGCGTCAGATCACGGCGGAGGGACAATGTCCTGAGCTTTACTTCCTGAAACAGGGGCGCTATGTTGCGAACGCGCACACGCCGTTGTCCTGGACACAGGCAAGCCAGGCGCTAGCGTTGCATATTCTGGAAAAAACGGTCCAAAGCAGAGGCCTTCGATGAATCGAGTGGCGATTATTTTGATTGCGCTGATGATGATTCCATCCATGGCGCGGGCTCAGGTGCAAAGAGATTCTCTGGCGCAGACTCCGCCGATGGGATGGAACAGCTGGAATAAATTCGCCTGCAATGTGAGTGAGGATTTGATTAAAACGGTCGCCGATGCGATCGCCACCAATGGTATGAAAGACGCGGGCTACCAGTATGTTGTTATTGACGATTGTTGGCAGGTAAAACGCGATGAGGACGGCAACATCGTGGCCGATCCGCAACACTTCCCTTCCGGGATCAAAGGCTTGGCGGATTATATTCATTCAAAGGGATTGAAGTTTGGAATTTATTCGGATGCGGGAACAAAAACCTGCGCGGGACGGCCGGCAAGCCAGGGACACGAGTATCAAGACGCAATGCAGTATGCAAAGTGGGGTGTGGACTATCTGAAGTACGATTGGTGCAACACCGGCACGCGCAACGCGGAAGAAGCTTACACAACGATGAGCAACGCTTTGCTGTCCACCGGCCGGCCAATCGTGTTCAGCATGTGCGAATGGGGAACCGCGAAACCATGGCTGTGGGGCAAAGGAATCGGGAATTTGTGGCGAACTACGGGCGATATCAGCGACAGATGGGAAGGCAAGAAAAAGTGGCCGGATGGAAATTGTTGCGAAAACGGAATGTTGGCGATTGTCGACGAGCAGGTTGGATTGGAATCATTTGCTGGCCCAGGGCACTGGAACGATCCCGATATGCTGGAAGTCGGGAATGGTGGAATGACCACGCCGGAATACCGCGCGCATTTCAGCTTCTGGGCGATGCTGGCCGCACCGTTGATTGCGGGCAATGATGTGCGGTCGATGTCTGTCGATACCAAAGAAATTTTGGAGAACAAGGAAGTGATCGCGATTGATCAGGATCCGCTAGGAAGAGAAGGCCGGCGAATCAGCAAGCAAGGTGATCTGGAAGTTTGGGGGCGGCCATTGAAAGACGGTGGACGAGCGGTAATTTTATTTAACCGCGGCACTTCCGATGCTGAGGTGAGCGTGACATGGGAGCAATTGGCCTATCCTGGACATCTTTCCGCGAAGATACGCGATTTGTGGGAGCACAAAAACTTGGGCTCCTTCGATGGTGGCTACAAAGCGAAAGTGGCTCCACATTCCGTAACGATGCTGAAAGTATTGCCGTAAAAAAGCGCATTCTTTCAAAAAAAGTACGACGCATTGGAATAAAAGGTAATCGCCTGGAATGTCGGCAACATCTATTTACACATGAAACTAAAACTACCTGATGGAACCTTTGATGCATTTTTGTTCGATTGCGACGGCACAATCGTGGATTCCATGCCGCTCCATTACACAGCATGGAGCAAAGCACTTTCTGAATGGAACTGCGAATTGAGCGAACGTCTCTTCTATGAATGGGGAGGCATGCCCATCGTCGAAATCATAGAAAAGTTGAATGAGATGCAAGGGTTGCAAATGCCGGTCGAAGAAGTGTCGCGGCGCAAGGAAGAATATTATTTGGAAGTAGTGCCGCAATTGAAAGCCGTCCCGGAAGTTTTGCAATGCATAGAAAGCCATTACGGCAAAGTTCCGTTTGCAGTTGTTTCTGGGAGCACAAGAGAAGCTGTTATCGCCTCGCTGAATACACTGAACCTGCTCGATCGATTTGAAGCCCTGGTTTGTGCGGGAGAATACATGAAAAGTAAGCCCGACCCGGAAGCATTTCTGTTGGCAGCCGCGAAGCTTAGCGTGGAGCCAAAATCCTGCTTGGTATTTGAAGACACCGAGATGGGCATTCAAGCAGCCACCTCCGCGGGGATGGCCTACGTGAAAATCCCGCCACCGTGGGAAAGAAAAACCTAAACCGCTGACCCCGGCAAGCTTATTTGCTTACGGGCTTTCTTGTGCCGAAGATCATCCGGCCGATAGCTGATATTGCGACTCCCGCGCCCAAAGCTGCGCCGAGAGTGTTTGTGATTATATCGGTGATGCCAGAGTTGCGCTGGGGAATGAAGAATTGCAGAACTTCAATCGTAAAACTCAGCAGTCCGCCGGCAATAATTGTATAGAGAAGTGCTCTTTGTGGAGGCCGAGTCATACTCCAATAGGCGCAGAGTAGAAATCCCAATGGAACGAACCCGGCGATATTTCGTAGAACATCATCTGCGTAATCCCAGCTTATTTCAAAATCTTTCCACGGTGGTCTTAGAAACGCTTTGTGAGGAATGCTGAACCTTCTTGGGATCTCCAGAACCGGCCCAGAAGCTATCGAGCTATGAATTGCATTCCCGGCCCGTTCGTCGAACGAATACAATGCAATGGCACCATTCAAATCGGAAACGGCTGAGGCGCTTTGATCGGTCCAATTGATAAAGTGGCGAACAACTTCCGTCGCCGTTAGCTCCTTCGAGTAGATTGCCAGACCACGCACCTCCCCTGGCCACGGATCATAATCTGATGGCGAAGTGCCCATAACAATCTGCCCCGCTAAATCATTTTGCGAAATCGTGAATTTTGGAAATGCCTGAGCCTGTTTGCCATTGAGGTAAACGATAGTGCCGTTTGGTCCAGAAGTTAGGGTCAGAAACGCAATTTTCCCTTCCTGGAAAGCGTGATCGAAATCGAACTTTGTTCTGGCTTTGGTCGCAACACCACGAGGGTTGTGGGACACCAACAGCCCGTCGTCGTATTGCCTCACCTTAAACGGAAGTGGATTGTCGCGAACATAAAAGCTCAAAATTGTATGGGCGCCTTCGACGGTTTCAGGGCGCAGAATCATTTCCAAACTCCAGGACGTGGAAAGGTATGTTTCCGCATTCATTAAGGACGTTTCACTAACCACAACGCCATCCTGGCCGAATCGAATGCCATTTGCATTTGGCAGCCAACTGACAACACTCCGAGAGAAAAAGTTAAATGGCCAGAGAGTGGCGACGAGAATACCGGCAATTATGATGATGCACAGAACCTTGAGCCAATTTGCTTGCGATAGGAAAAGCGATTTGTTTATCACTGGGGATGCGAACTGTGTCCGAAAGAAAATCATAACACGGCAGAAAAAAAGGGAGTTGTTTGAGCAGTGACGCCGTGCTAGTCTGAGCGAACAAAAGGCGAATGACTGGAGACTCTCATTATGGCTGAATCTCTCGCGGTGCGCTTTGCCAAACCCGCCCCTCTGGACCAGGAGCGCCGCTCATCCACCCTGGCAAGGGTCAATCAGGTGCTCGATGGCTTTGCGGCTCGAGATCATGCCGGAGAGATGTTGACGGCGGTGCGGCATTACCCAGCGAGGGAAGCCCAGTGGGCCGCATTTCCGGAGTGGATCCACAAAGATTTGCAAGCCGCCTATACCCGCAAAGGAATCCGCCAACTTTATTCGCATCAGGCCGCCGCGGCAGAAGCAGTGCATGCCGGGAAAAATGTGGTGATTGTCACCCCCACGGCTTCAGGAAAAACGCTGTGCTACAACTTGCCAGTGCTAGACGCAATCCTTGGCGACGGCGACACGCGTGCGTTGTACCTCTTCCCTACCAAAGCGCTGGCGCAGGACCAGTTGGCAGAGTTGCATGATTTGAATCAGCGGCTGGAGAACCGCCTGGGTGTTTTTACGTACGACGGCGATACGCCCAGCGATGCGCGAAAAGCAATTCGCGAGAAGAGCCACATCGTTTTGACGAATCCCGACATGCTGCATACCGGTATCCTGCCGCACCACACGCGATGGACCAGGCTTTTTGAGAATTTGAAATACATCGTGCTGGATGAACTCCACACTTACCGGGGAGTTTTCGGCAGCCATTTGTGCAATGTGCTGCGCCGTTTGCAGCGGATTGCAAAATTCTACGGCAGCACCCCGCAATTCATCTGTTGCTCGGCCACCATTGCCAATCCCGGCGAGTTGGCATCCAAGCTGATCGAAAATGACGTAGAAGTGCTGGTGGCGAATGGAGCTCCTGCAGCGGAGAAAACATTCGTGTTCTACAACCCGCCGGTAGTCAATCGCGCCTTGGGCATTCGCCGGAGCTACATCAACGAAAGTTCGCGCGTGGCCCAGGAATTTCTGAAGCACGATCTGCAAACGATGGTGTTCGCGAATTCACGGCTGCACACCGAGCTGATGTTGACGTACCTGCAGCAAGCCAATCCACAAATCCCAGGGAAACCGGAAACGATACGCGGCTACCGCGGGGGATATTTGCCCACAGAGCGGCGAGAGATCGAGCGGGGATTGCGCGATGGGAAAATTCGTGGCGTCGTTACCACTTCGGCGATGGAATTGGGTATCGACGTAGGATCGCTGGACGCCGTGGTGATGGCGGGCTACCCGGGAACGATCGCGGCGACTTGGCAGCGCGCCGGCCGGGCCGGTCGACGGAGTGGGAGTTCGTGCGCGGTGCTGGTGGCTTCCTCTGCGCCGTTGGATCAATTTATTGTGCGGCACCCGGATTATTTTTTTGGAAATACGCCGGAGCATGCATTTATTCAGCCGGACAATTTCGAAGTGCTGATTAACCATTTAAAATGCGCGGCATTTGAATTGCCGATCGGACCTACGGAGCAGTTCGGTGAAGTGGATGTTCGCGATTTGTGCGCCCGCTTGGCGGAAGCCGGATATTTGCATCTTGCCGGAGAGAATTATCATTGGACCCACGAGTCCTACCCGGCGGACACGATCAGTCTGCGATCGGTAACGAGCGACAATTTCATCATTATTGATATTACCGGAAAACCTCTGGTCATTGGCGAAGTGGATTTCGTCAGCGCGCTGACGACCGTGCACGAAAAGGCGATTTATATCCATGGCGGGCAGCAATACCACGTCGAGCATCTGGATTTTAAGGAACGCAAGGCTTACGTCAAGCAGGTGGACGTGGATTATTACACGGACGCGATCCGATACACGCAGGTGCGAGTTTTGGAAATCGCGAATACGGAGAGGCGAGGGCCGGAAAGAGTATCCCAAGAATACGGACAAGAGTGCCCTTCGATGTTCAGGACAAGTCTGCGCCACTGGCGTTCTCACGGAGATGTTTTAGTGCGTTCGCAGGTTGTGGGCTTCAAAAAGATTAAATTTCTTACCAATGAAAATATTGGTGCGGGCCAATTGGAAATGCCCGAGAACGAAATGCATACGACGTCCTACTGGATTACGTTGGAAAGGGCGCTGCTGGAATCACTTCCCTACTCCATCAGCGAGCGGCAATCCGGAATGTTTGGATTGTTGTATGCCTTGGAGTCGGTCGCGACCTTTCTGTTGATGTGCGATGGCCGCGATTTAGGTACGGCCATTGGTGAGCGCCCGCCAGCCCCAGGCGCCGAAACCGAAGAACTAACACCGATGCGAATGGAAGAGGCAATCGGAGCAAATGCCAAAGAATTTTTTGAGCCAAACTTGTATTTGTTCGACGCATACCCTGGTGGGATTGGATTTTCAGAGCCGTTGTTTCGGGCGCATGAGTTGTTGGTAGAGAAGACGCGCGAATTGATTCAAGCGTGCCCATGCGAGGCGGGATGCCCTTCCTGCGTCGGGCCCGCGGGAGATTTGGCGCCAAAGGCGAAAGAAGCAGCGCTGGCAATTTTGGATCGGTTGTGCGGATGAACGTGAATATGAATGAGAATATTGGCATAGTAGGGGCGGCTTTACGCCGCCTTTTTGGGTCTTTCGTGTGGGCCTCAGTGAGATGAGCACGTGGCTATAAGCACCCCGTTGGATAAGTTTGCGAGATTGGCGGCGCTGAAGCCTGCGTGCAAAGTTGCGCCTCGTGACACAACTTTGCGCCCAACCGATGATACTGATCTAGTAGGACGGCTGCTTGGCGCCGGCGTGGCGCGCAACGATTTTGGCGAACATTTAGCGATACGGAATTGGTATTCCACGCCAGAATTTTGCCAACCATCGGAATCAGCGCTCGATCTACTTTCTCGAGTGACCGGCCCCGCGGCTTCCAAAGCGGCGCATTCGGCCGGCCGATTGTTTCCCCATTATCGAGATGAAAGTGCGGCGTTGCGGACGCGGGCAGCGTTGGAAAATCCAGAGAAATGGCTGTTCCTGGATACGGAAACGACAGGATTGTCAGGCGGGACGGGCACCTACGCGTTCCTGGTTGGGTTGGCGTGGTGGGACGCCGGTGGATTACAGGTTGAGCAACTCTTCTTGCGCGATTTCAGCGAAGAGATTTCGCTGCTTTACGAGCTTTCATTGCGAATTGCGGAGCGCCCGGTTCTGATTACCTTCAACGGAAAAACGTTCGATTGGCCGTTGTTGCAAAGCCGCTTCACTATGACGCGAAAGATTGCCGTGCCGAAGCTGGCCGCGCACCTGGATCTGCTGCATCCGGCGCGAGCCTTGTGGAAGCTGCGGTTGAATTCCGTGCGACTGGTGGAATTGGAGCGGCATGTGCTCAATCCAGACCGACTCGGCTGGCATCGCGAGGACGATATCGCCTCTTCACAGATCCCCCAATTTTACTTCGACTATTTGCGGGGAGGCCGGCCCGATCCGTTGACAGGCGTGGCGAAACACAATGCCATGGATTTGCGCGGGCTCGCGGCGCTCTATGGAAAAATTGATGGGCTGCTCGATGAGCGGGAAAACAATCTGACGGGAACGAGTCCGTTAGATCTGTTCGGACTCTCGCGATTCATGAACCGTCGCGGAGAGAAACATCGCGCCCATTCTCTCTGCACAAGAGCGTTGGATGCGGGCTTGACGTCGACGTTCCGCCGGCAAGCGACGACAGAACTGGCAATGATGTCCAAAAACCGTGGAGATTGGGCAGCGGCGGTATCGTTATGGAAAGAGTTGGCGTGCAATCCAAGAGATGGCATAGCCGCTTGCGAACAGTTGGCGATGTACTACGAACGACGCGGAAAGGATTGCGCGCAGGCCTTGGAATACGCGAATTTGGGATTGGCCAAAGCCGGGCAAGCTAAATGGCTTTGCCGTGAGCCGTTTGCGGCTGGCCGGATGGAGCAGTGGGAGCAAAAGTTTAGGCGACGGTTGGAGCGTTTGCGGAATCGAATGAATCTACGGAAGTCGGCGGGGCGGCTACCTCTGCCGGATTCCACGAGGGCAACCGGCTCTCCCGAGCGGTAAAGCAGCCGTTAACTTCCCTCCCCCCTTCAGAAAGCTCACGAGTTTGGAGGTGCAAATCGGATGGATTCTCTTGGAACAAAGCGACAAGCTATAAGCGAGGAAACCATGGCTACCGCAGAACATTCGTATTTTCAAACCGAACTCGAACAGCGCCGCCAGCATTTGTTGAGCGCAACTCGCGCGAACGCGGCGGACGCTTCCTTGCGCCAATTACTTTCTAGTGTGGATGAAGCCCTGGCTCGTCTGCATCACGGCACCTTTGGCATCTGTGAAGAGTGCCATGACACGATCGAAGCCGACCGCCTCTTGTGTAATCCTTTGCTGCGCTTCTGCATTGACCACCTGTCGCAAGCTGAGCAGCGCGCTCTGGAGAATGACCTGACGCTGGCGGCAAAAATTCAGCGCGCTCTCTTACCACGCTCAGACTGGGCTGTCGCCGGCTGGCAGGCACGATATCACTACCAGCCGGCTGGGTTGGTGAGCGGAGATTATTGCGACTTGATCGAAACCGACGATGGCTTTTTGTTTCTGCTCGGAGACGTGGCGGGCAAAGGCGTGGCTGCCTCAATGCTAATGAGCCATCTCCACGCAACGTTTCGGACTCTCGCCGGACAGAATTGGCCTCTGCAAAAATTGGTTGAACACGCCAACCGCTTGTTTTGCGAGAGCACCATGGCGGGACAATATGCCACCCTCGTCGTCGGCCGGGTAATGCTGGATGGAAAGGTGGAATACGTCAGCGCGGGACACTTGCCGTTGCTCCATATTTCTCCGTCTGGGGTGGCTTCGCGGGAAGCTACCGGAGTGCCGTTGGGCATGTTTGGCGCGTCCAACTTCCCCGTTTGCACGCTGGCGGTTGCCCCAGGAGACAGTTTGTTTCTGTATACCGACGGACTAACCGAGATCTTTAATTCCGCGGGAGATGAGTTTGGAATACGCCGGGCGGAGTCACTAATGGCACGGCACAGCGCCCGGGAACTGGAGAACATGCTGTCGGCCTGCCTCAGCGAAATTGCCAGCTTTTCCTCGGGAGTGGAACGGACCGACGATCTCACCCTGTTGGCGCTGCGAAGATCGCACTGAAACCGGGACCCAGATTCAAGCCGGGTTAGAATCCCGGCTGTTCTGCCACAGAAGCATTGATAGATGTGGTCGTCGTGATATTCGTGGTAGAGGGCTTCTCGCGTTCCACGGGAGAAGATGACCAGCCCAACGATTTCATCCACTTAGGAAATAAGGTGCGGTCGCCACCTTCCAAGGTCACGCATTCGTTTACGGAGCAGCGCAGAAATACTGGCCCGTCCGGGGTGTTAAACGAAAAGAAATTAGGTTGACGCAAAAGATTGCTGCGCTCGGCATGCTTCTTCTCGAGGGCTTCGGAATATTGACCCAAAAAGCGCGCGGCGGTTTCCTCATTTGCAAGTCGAATGTGGGTTACCAATAAAGTTTTCTTGGTATCTTTCTGCTCGAAAGTGGCGTAGAGATCACCATCCCAAGAGGCAGAGAGCTGCTTCGCTCGATCTTCACCTAGAAATTGCTTCAACACTTCCTTCCAGCCGAATTCCCCCATGGAATTTTGTTCCAGCAGAGTCCAATTTGCGTCCACAAAATTGCCGGGCAGGCCCAGTTTCAACGGCTTGGGCACCGTATTGGACCGATAGAGTTCCGGATGCATGATTTGCTGTGTGCTGGCGGGCGGTCTGGCAAAAACAGAAGAGAAACCACGCCAGCCGTCAGACTTCAAAACCATCATGGAAAATGTCAGGCCACTAAAATAAGGAAACATCAGAGAATCTTTGATGAAAGGCGGGGCCTTCTTCAGCAAGGGAGTCGCACTCAAGTCGCCTACGAACACAGAAGGATCGATGTCCGGTAGGTCAAGGAGCTTCAGCCCCTTTTCCTGCAGCATGTAATCCAACATCGCGGCCATAGCGCTGCCTTCAAGGACCGATTCACGCGCCATCTCTGCGTCGTCATTGGGTCGCGCGGCTTTCACCCAATCCTCGATCTGAAACTGTTGATCTTCCAGGGCGTGGGTCAGTTCGTGGGACATGACCATGCGCTGTTCATCCGGTTCGATCCAATCAGCAATATAAAATTCGTGCGCTTTGGGGTCGTAGAGCCCGGCGACTTGCTCGGTAAGTAGATCGACCAGAAAACCTTCCAGGTTGAATCCCTTTGGAATCAGTCCGAATGCTTCCGCGCTGCGGGTGGAGGCGTAGCGCTCCTTGGCGTCTTTTTCATCGTCCATTTGACGAAGAACGTAAGAATGAATCTCTTCACGCGAGCGGATCGATTTCTTTAGTGGCGATTTCAACTTCCAGCCGGTGATTTCGCTCATCTGCTGGAGCACTTCATCGGCGGCGGCCAAGAATTCCGCGTTGTTTTTGGCGGCAGGAGGCGACGAGGGAGAAACAGAAGTCTGCGCACAAAGCTGCGAAGCAAAAAGAACCGGCAGAGAAGCAAAAATGAGCTTGCGAATACAGTTACGTAGGAATTGGAATCGCGAAAACATACAAAACCAGAGTACCAGATTTAGTGTGGTTGCACTTTTGTTGCTCCCACATTATGTGCCTTCGGCATTGCGAATGACGTCTTGCCCCGACAAAAGACGGTGAAGAGTATCGACCAGGTCGCTGCGCGTCAGGATGCCAACCAGCGTGCCGCGTTCGACAACCGGAAGACAGCCATAGCGTGATTGCTGCATCAGCGCGATCGCGGCAGCGAGAGCCATATCAGGCTCAACGGAGAGTGGTTCACGAGTCATGATGCGGGCGACAGTTGTGCCGGCGAAAACATCGTTGTAGCCGTCCTCGGTAATGGGAATAAGGCGCGAGGGAGCACAGCGCTGAATATCGCGATCGGTTAAAAGGCCAACCAATTGACCATTTTCCACGACAAGCAGGTGGCGTATGGCGCTAGCGCGAAGAGTAAGGGCGGCGTCAAGCAACAAAGTAGAGGGCTCAGCAGTAATCGGCGGGCGACTCATCACGTGACGCACCAAGTAGCTTTCTAGCGACACTCGCCCTCCAAAGAGAAAAATGCCTGCCAAGACAGAGAATTTCATGAGGAGAGAGAGGAAACAAGAGCGAATCGGGGGCAGTGTCGCAAGAAAAACCTGTTCGAAAAGGCATGCAACGGGCCCAGATAATTTTCCACTACTTTGGTATAGCGTGCGTGTGGTAGCTAAGTGATGAGGAGAAAGTAATGCATCCTGCGGGCCTACGATTGCGTCAGGCGAGAGAAAAGTTGGGCCTTACTTATCGCGAGGTGGAAAGGGCTACGTGGAAATCGTTGCCAAACGAGGACGGCCAGACGTTATCTTGCACATCAGACGGTTAGCCGACATTGAAAATCATAATGTTGTGCCGAATCTCTATAAACTCTATTCAGTTTCGGTGATCTATCATTTGAGCGTTTCAGAGATCAGCGGATGGTACGAAGCACCCTTTCAACAAACATTTCAAGATGGTGTGTCCCTTACAGGTCAAGATCAAGTATCAAACTCTGAAGAGACGGAACTCTTGAGCGAATTGCCCAAGGCCGGAGCGACCCATGTACTTCGTGGAATTAAGAGGTGGGCATCGATGCGGATGGTTTCAGAAAATTAAGTCGCAACTGATCATGCAGCCACACGCACTCTCTCGCTGTGCCCCGGAATCGTGGCGAACGCCTGAAGAAGCTGAGTTGGTGGGCAAAGTTATTGGCGTAGTTACGTATTTGAACGAGCCGTGGGCTTGTCATCCTGCAACAGTTCGCGCAGAGCCTGGAGATTCGAACAGAACAAGTCTTTGAGGTAGGTAGGGGCTTGCGCCGGAATCCACGATTGAATCGTATTTTCAAAAAATTTCAGTTGAACTTCACTGTCTGATGGACGGGACTGCAGAAAAGCCCGTAAATCATTTTCTTGCTGAGCCAACGGGGTTTCTAGTAACCGCTCAAAAAGTTCCTCATGCGATTTTTCCAGAGCCTCATGAACTGGTTGTTCCCCGTAGACTGGGCTAAGCCGTTCGTGATGGTAGGCGCCGGTTGAGGGATCGCGCAGGCCGGCAAGATACGCAAGCCTTTCAAAAATTCCACCCAGCGGTTCGAGATAGTAGGCCGTCAGATTCGAATAAATCTGACGATGAATTTGTAGTTGAAGAAGCATAGCCTTTTTTTTAAAATTTTCTCCTGTTCCGGCAGCAGAACTTTTTAACGCTTACTGAGCCGTAGATCCTATTCGAGTGCATTGTGTGTGCCAGGAGGATTCAATGCAAACCAAAATTCTAGTTTCAGCCATTACGCTCTCAATGAGCCTAATCCTATTGGCGGGCTCTGTGAAGGTCAATCAATCCAAGGCAATTCCTGGGTGGAGAGCGCGACCCAGGTATTTGATGGCATACCGATGCCGCCGCCTAAGAAGGGATATCGGGCCAACAATCCCGTGGTCGACGGGATTCCCATGCCGCCCCCGAAAAAGAGGTCATTCGCGGCAAACAATAGCACTATCGTAGCCGACGGTATCCCCATGCCACCTCCGAAGAAGAAACTCGCAGCTTAGAAGTCTCCGGTTTGAAATGAGAAAACTCCAACCTGCTTTCTGCCAAAAGCAGGCTGGAATCCTTTGTGCTATTTACTTTCCAGTTATGTGATGTTAGTCTAAGTGAAATGACCGGATTATTGTTACTCCGGAATGTTTTTTGGCTCAGCACAACCTTAGCTGAGGCCGTCCTACTCATTTATCTTCTAAAGCGAAAACTGCAATCGACTCATCCAATTTTTGTCGCCTACCTAGCGTCAATCATATTGCAAAGTGGGCTGGCCGCGTGGATCTACACGGTATGGGGCTATACCAGTGATGTGGCAGTGCTGGTCATTTGGGGAAGCCAAGCAGTTGTGATTTGCTTGAGATTCGGCGCGGTATTTGAAATGGCAAAGCGAATTCTCTCTTCTTACAAGGGAATCTGGTCATTGGCAGCGCGATTGATCAGTGGAATCGGTCTGTGCGCGCTGATCTATTCTCTACTGGTTGCAGAGAAGAAATTTGCTTTTCTAGCCTTGAATCTGGACCGAGGCCTGGAATTAACAATTGCTTCGTCCATTGTAGCGCTCTTGCTATTTGCAAAATATTATCTTCTGCCAGTGCATCCATTAGACCGCGCCTTGGCCATAGGGTTTTGCCTTTATTCCTGTTTTTTTGTCATCAACGATTCGATTTTCGAGACATTCCTGAACACTTACCTTGGCTTCTGGGGATTCCTGGACGTCCTCACCTTTTTGGCGAGTTTAATCATTTGGATAAAGGCGGTGCGAGTTTATTCAGAATATCCCTCTCCCGTTTACGGCCAGGAATCGATTCTGGCAGGCATATATGGAGCGATTTCCCCGGAACTAAATCTTCGCTTAAAGGAATTAAATAGGCAGTTGGTCCAAGTGCTGCGCACAGGGGGTGAGTGACCATGAACCTTATTCTTCTTCTCTTTATTGCCATCGCGTTATGCCTGATGGGCTTGCTATTCTGGGCGGTCCAGCCGCCCAAAATCAGGTTTGGGTCGATAGATGAGGTATTCGAAACACTGTCCGGACAGCGCCACTATCAACGTCTGCCGCAAATTTTGCAATCGTTACAAAGCAAGGACACGGAGTTTCTGAGGGAGCGAGGCCATTCGGAGCTTGTCCATCGCCTCAACGCAGAGCGCCAAGGCATTGCGCTGAGATTTTTGACCTTATTGCAGGAAGAATACAGAACTCTCTGGGAAGCATCCCGGATGCTGGCCGCCATGGCGCCGGATGTGGTTGCGGTTGAGGAATGGGAGCGTCTGCGGCTTAGCACCATTTTCACTTGGAATTGCTTTCTCTTGCAGTTGAGATTGCGGGCAGGCTTTGCGCCGTGGGCAAATTTCACCCGGATTTCCGAGATGGCAAGTCAAATTTCCTACCGCCTGGAGCAGGCGACCTCGCAAATCAGCGAGAGCGTTTTATCGGCTTCAGAACTTTCGCCGGCCTTAGATGAGCGGCGCGGTCAATCCCGGTAATTTGTCGTCCACCACGTTCATATCTTTTGTTACCGGTAATTCAATTCGAAAGGTAGCCCCGCGTGGCGGAGAATTCTTGACCAGAATTGTGCCTCCATGTTCGGTCACGATCCCGTAGCAAATGCTTAGGCCCAAACCAGTTCCCTTGCCCACAGGCTTCGTGGTGTAGAAGGGGTCGAATACGCGGGAAGGATCGATCACTCCCGAACCGCTGTCTGTGAATTCCACGAAGACGGCATTTTCTTCAACGCCGGTGCGGACCCACAGATCGCCCTCTTCACTTTTTTCAAGGATGGCGTCGACAGCGTTATTGATCAAATTCAAAAACACCTGTTGGAACTGATGGGGGTCAGCCGGTACTTCTGGCAGGTCTGGAGCAAGTTCCAGGTGCAGGCGAATTTTGCTCATCCGCAAATCGTAATCGCGCAAGGCCAAAGTATCTTCGATGGCCGTGTTCAATTGCACTGGTATGCGTTCGGGCTTGTGCTGGCGCGCAAAGCTGAGAAGATTTTGAACGATTCGATGGGTCCGCTGAGCCTGCTTGTAAAGTTTTTCGGTATAACCGAGAGCCTGAGGACCTACCTGACCACTGGAAGTAAGAAGCTGGCTATACCCAAGAATCGCGGTAAGTGGATTGTTCAATTCATGAGCAACGCCTGAAATGAGTTGGCCCACAGCAGCCAGTTTTTCACTGTGCAACAACTGTTCCTGGGTGCGACGCAGGTTATCGTAGGCTTGCCGGGTTTCCTCGTACAAAGTAGTGCGTTCGACGGCATTCGCGATTTGCCCCGCGACCGCGATCATCAGGCTGATATCCGCGCTCGAAAATTCCCGAACCGCGCGAGTGGCCACCACCAGACCGCCAATGATCCTATCCTTTGACCACAGGATGACGATATAAGCCGACTCGATCCCCTCTTTCATCTGCACTTCGCGGACTATAGCGGGCAGTGGAAGACCCTGCGCGGAGAGAAAAGTGGCTCGAACGGAGCGGATTTGTTGAAGTAGTTCCTTGGGGACGGTCAAAGCTGGAAAATTGCGACCTATTTCGGAGCGATGACCGATGGAAGAGACGCGTTTCAGCGTTACGCCATCCCGCTCGAACAGGTAAAGTGAAGCGGCATCTAGATTGAACAGTTCAAGAATCTGTCGCAAAGTTCGGTGAATCGAATCCTGCAAGTCGAGGCTGGACACCAGGGATTCAGCCAGGGAATTCAGAACCACAAGCTCGCGGTTGCGACGGCGAATTTCCTGCTCGGCATGACGGCGTTCCGTTACGTCCAAAAGAAAACCCTGATACGCCGTGACGTTACCAGCGGCGTCGCGCACGGCCGTGGACGACTCGCTCACCATCCGAATATCGCCATCCTTGCGCCGTATTTCGTACTCGAAATCGTTCACGGACCCATGTTCGTGAAGAAGTTTTTTCAACCGCTCGCGCTCCATTGGGTTGACGTATAGCGCTTGAGGAATATCGATCTGCATCAGCTCTTCTCGGCTCTCATAGCCGGTCATTCGCATTAGAGCTTCGTTAAAATCCAGGAATCGTCCGTGCATCGTGGCGATGAAGACACCTTCTTGCACGCTGGCAACCAGAGCAGAATATTTCTCTTCCGCGCGCTTGCGTTCGGTAATGTCTTTCAAAACGTGGATGGTGCCGAGTTTTTGACCAGCAGGATCGCTGAACGTGGAAGTAGAAGCCAAGAAGTATCCATGCAGCCAGGGATCGGGGGAATCTCCTTCTCCAGATATGCCTTCACAATAAGGACAGCGAGTGAAAGGAACGTCGCGGGAACTGAATATGTCGTGCACGGAGCGGCCAATCATCGAGGGATTTTCGCGCCCGAGCAGGTTGGACAAACGGAGATTGCCCTTCACGATACGACCCTGCAGATCGTGAACAAAAATGGGATCGCCGATAGAATCAAAGGTATAGGCCCATTGCTGCTGCACTGTTTTGATCTGATCAAACAGGCTGGCGTTTTCGACCATGGTGCCCAGGAATTTTGCAACGTTCACCAGATAGGCGATTTCGTCTTCGTGGAATCTCTTTCCCGGGGGCGCGCCAATTTTCAGAATACCCACTGCACTTTCCTGGCCACGAAGCGGGATGGTAATCAGTTGGTTGACCCCCGCCTCTGCCATGCTGCGACGAATTTTTGTATCTTTCTCATTTTCAAACAGAGAAATGCGGTAACCCTCAGGTGGCAGAGCCGAGGTCCAAAGCCCGGCCAGTAAATCCTGTTTTAGATAATTTTCAGTGAAACCTACGGACGCACGAACGACAAATTCTGCGGTATCGCCTTTTCCTTCGAGCAAGCGAATGATGCCGTGGATGGCGCCCAAGCTACCGGTAATCTGCGTCAGAACTTTCTGGAGCAACTCATTAATCGAGACAGACTGGCTGCTGCTGGCAGTCAGCATCGTGAACTGCCGCATTTTCTCGCTGATCTCTTCCGTGCGAACGCGCGCATTCTCCAGCAGCAGAACGATCATTCCAATACCCAGACTCGCATTCAGAAAGTGATCGAAGGCAAATCGAAATAAGTGCACTTCCTGATGCGTCCAGATCGGACGATCCAGATTGTTGAGGCCAAGAAGGATAAGCGATCCAGCGAGAAGTTTGGCGCCATGACCGGAATTGCGACGCGTGAAACGCCAGAGCAAACAGCCGGATGCAAGGCAAATGGCGCTCTGAAGGATGGCCGTTTCCCACCGCGTTTCTATCCAGGTCGCGGCTTTGGCCTCGTAATAAGAAGCTACCAATCCCAACAAGCCAGAGAGCCATACCGTGGGCCAGTACAACCGGCTGGGACCCTCCGTGAATTGAACAATGGAAGCCAGGAAAAGGACGACTGCCGCCATGCTGGCCCCATCGACGGCCATGCGGAGAATCGAGTGCTGGCCGAAAAAAAGAGCCAGTTCACTGAACGAAGATATGGTGAGCGAAACCCAGCCAAGCAGCCATAACTTGTAAAAAGCCGCGGCATTATCTTTCTGAAGATGGGCAAACAAAACGAGCAGGGTCAGGCACGCAGTGGCTTCAAAGAACGCGATGCCTTGTAGGCCTTGATTCGGAACCACGGCCGTCCCTCCCGGTATAAACTCGAGCATGAATTGGAGAAATGAGGGTACCTTCTGGATAGAAGGTATGGACGCCCCCGTCTTCAGATGACGCTAACACGCTATTTTCTGACTAGGCAAGCGCCCACAAATGTAGGTGTGACCTCCTCTATAATAGTGCTTGGGAGAACACCACCGTGGACCTGGGAAACATACTGGTAGTGGATGACGAAGAAGCCATCCGAGAAGTTGTGTCAACCATGCTGGAATCCCGTGGCTACCAGTGCACCTCCGTGAGCAACGGACGTGCTGCACAGGAGTGCGTCAAAAAGCAAACCCCGGATTTAGTACTCAGCGACATGATCATGCCAGAAATGGATGGCATCAAGTTACTGGATTGGTTGCGCCAGTATGATGCGGATATTCCCGTCATTATGGTTACCGCGATCCATGACATCTCTACGGCGTTGGAAGCGATTCGCCGCGGCGCCTACGATTACATCCTAAAGCCCTTCGAAAAAGACCAATTGTTTCATGGCGTGAAACGGGCCCTGGATTGGCGCCAGGTCGTCAGGGATAACAAGAACTATCAACAAAATCTTGAGCAACTTGTGGATGCGCGCACCCTGCAGTATCACCAGGCGCTGGCGAACCTGGAACAATCCTACGATGACACCCTGGAAGCGCTCGGCAGCGCTCTGGACTTGAAGGACGCGGAGACCGAAGGACATTGCCAGCGTGTTACGGCATTCACGATATCCATCGCCAAAGCAGTGCCGGTGCCGCTGGATTATTTAGCGGTGCTGGCCAGAGCGGCGTTCTTGCACGACATCGGCAAAATGGCAATTCCTGACTCGATCCTGCGGAAACCGGGACCACTGGATAACGATGAGAAGCAGATCATGCGCACCCACTGCGACATTGGCTACCAGATGCTGACACGAATTCCCTTTTTGCGCGATGCAGCGGAAATCGTTCTCGCCCACCAGGAGTTTTACGATGGCAGCGGATATCCTCGGGGATTGCGTGGCGAACAGATCCCCCTCGGGGCCCGCATATTTTCAATCGCAGACGCTCTAGATGCGATGATCAGCGACCGGCCATATAGAAAAGCGCTGCCCATGTCTCACGCGCGCCAGGAAATCAAGCGTTGTGCGGGAACTCAATTCGACACGAAAATTGTGGATGTCTTTATGTCGATTCCGGAAGAACACTGGATCGAGTTGCGCGAAAATCTTGGTTCGCCATTTCGTTTGGCCCATCTGAAGAATTTGTAGTTCTCCCTTCCTAACAATGCCGGAGTGAGATCAGCCCACAATCTGGGCTAAATCCCCACTCGTTGCCTGGATCACAAATCTCCGAACACCTCTGTTTACAGTTCTGCCTCATCCCGTCATACTCCGCGGTAACGAATTCGAGCCTCCTGAGGTGGACAAATGAAGTTGCGAACAAAAACCGTGTCACTTATTGCGATCTTACTTAGCGCTGCCCTACTCGCTGTCGCTGGGCCCAAACTTGAGCTAAGTTGGAAAAACCCGAACTATACCGGTGGGAAATTCAAAAATATTCTGGTGTTGGCTCTGAACGGCAACGCTGCCAACCGCGCTGAATTTGAAGACGAACTGGTCACCGCGATTTCGCGTCCTGGAGCGCCAGCTTCACCTAGTTACGAATTCATTGCGCGTCCTAATGCCACTCCAATCGACAAAAACGATCTGCGCGAATTGATTCGCGAACAAAAGATTGATGCCATCGTGGTCGCACGTCTCACCAAGCACGACACCAAAACAACCTATGTTCCGGGCGAAGTTTATACTCCCTTTCCCTATTACGGTACTTTCTACGGCTACTACGATGCGCTCTATCCGACTATCTATGCGCCCGGCTACATGGAGACGGAAAAAGAAGCGCAACTGGAAGTGAATTGGTACGCCACCACACAGCCGAATGGCGAACTGGTCTGGACCGGAGTGACAAATACTTTTGAGGTTGGCTCAGCTTCCAAAGCCATCAAAGAACTGGTAAAAATCTACGCCAAAGCCCTCGAACAAGAGAACATCATCTCTCCACCCCCAAAATAAAAGGCCCCAATTATCTGCGTGGGTAACCAGGAGGACGATCTTGAAAGCAATATGTGGACAGGAATGTTGGCAGGAATGTTGTTAGGTGGAGTATGCGAACTGGCGGTGGCAAAACCGTTTGCGAAAACCACAGGGCAAGAGTCATCCTCCTCCTCACAATCGTCAGTAATAATGAGCCAGGGAACGACTGAGCAGGACCTGGATTTGCTCCGCCAGGATTTGCGCGCCAAGAAACAACAATTAATCGGCGAGAATTTGCCGCTGTCGGATGCGGAGGCCGAGAAATTCTGGCCTCTCTATCGTCGTTACACGATGATTTGAGGCAGATCAACGATGAGAAGTATGCGCTACTGAAAAACTATGCGCAGATGTGGGGAGACATGTCAAATCAGGATGCGTTGATTCACATTCGGCGATGGCTGGAAGTCGACCAGAAGGTGCAAGAACTACGGTTGAAGTATGTTCCGCTGGTCAGTCAGGTACTCCCCGGGAAAAAGACCGCAACGTTTTTTCAGTTGGACCGGCGTATCAGCATGATGATGGATGTGCAATTATCTTCACAAATCCCCTTGGTGCAAGGGAAAAAGAAGTAATGGCGATTATTAGTTAGAATTTATCCCATATGTTTCTTTAGGAGGTCGGGGCTTCAGCCCCGACGTACAAGCGATAGAGAATGTGGGCTTTAGCCCCTGAAGAAATGTTCGCAAGGACTCGCCACCCATTTATGAGATGGCCTGATGGCTTCTAGATGTAATCGAATAGCGCCATAAAACCAAAATCCATGTGCAACTGCTGGTGGCAATGAAACAATGTGAGGCCAGGATTGTCTGCGGTGAAATCGACGACAACTTCCTGATATCCCCCAACCATGACGACGTCTTTTTGTATTCCCTTCGTGGACTTACCAGCGATGCTAATCAATTCAAAACTGTGGCGGTGCAGATGAATGGGATGAATATCATCGCTTGCGTTGCGCATGCGAAGGCGGTAACGGCGCCCCTGGTGTAGATGAAAAATCGGCGTGGGCATGTCCATGGAAAAGGCTACGCCGTTAATCGTCCACAAATTGAACCCATGATCAGCCGCATTATTCTTGGCAAATGTGAGCTCGAACTGTTCGTCGAATTTGGTTTCGGCAGCACTATGCTCAGCAAACCGAATGTAGTTCCAGTGAAACGGCTTCGGCTTCACCCATTGTGGCTTGCCAGCGTGGCCCCCGTATTCGACGACCATGCCCATTCCGTGAGAGCGATCATCATCGGCTAAATCCCCAAGCACCCACACACCTGGATTTTTCATTTCCACGATGGCAGAGACTCGTTCCGCAGTGCCAATCCAAAGAACTGGAACTTCGACGGGCGTGGGAACGGGGTTGCCGTCGAGCGCAACCACTTTAAAAGTATGCCCGGGCAGCGCAAGACTACGAATTTCAGTGGCGCTGCCATTAAGCACGTGGCACAAAACGCGCTCGCCGGATTTCACCCGAACAGGCTCGCCGTGACCAAGCATCCGCCCATTGATCGTGAAATATTGATATCCAACCTCATATCCGTGCGGCATTCCTTTGGCAAGTGACGCTTTCATCGCGGATTCGCCGGTGCTCTCCAGTTGTTTGTCTCGCGTGGCCGGCGCAAGAAAATCCATTGTCATGTCGCCGCCACGGCTGAGCGACGGCTCAAATTCCTTGAGCACCAGAAAAACTTCGCGATCGTAATTCCCGGGCTCGTGCTTTGCTTCGATGTACACGGGACCAACCTGGCCGCTGTATTGGCCTGCATGTAGATCTGCGCCGCCCCGATTATGAGTGTGATAGAACCGGAAACCCGCAGGGCGAGGCGTAAATGTGAGCCGGCGCATGCCGTGAGCCGGAATATATGGCGTTCCTTCTTCGGCGGCGCCATCGATATCATCAGAGACAAACTGTCCGTGCCAGTGCAATTGTTCCGGCGTATCCGTATCGTTGTAGACGTCGACGGTGGTTTGCTGGCCCTCTTTGAATCGCAGCAAAGGGCCGGGAAACTGGCCATTGTAAGTAACGCTGGACAGAATGTGCTTGGGAGCAATCTCGATCGGGGCCGCCGCGATGCGCAGCGTGTAGTCTGCGGGCTGATCGCCGGGAATTGCGATCATGTTAGAGGTCGGAGAAAGTGCGGACGTGAAAACCGGATCCAGTAACCCGCCGCCAGCAACTGCTCCAGCTAGTTTGAGAAAAGAGCGTCGAGACTTTTGCGTGAGATTCATGGGCGATTCCCCAAATCATTTTAGCTTAAAAAATGCGACGCTTTGAGGTCCTCGGCGGGCGAAACGAAATCGCAGTATTTCAACATCGGTCTACAAATAGGGCGAGGTTTCATTTTGGAGCAGTACCATATGAGGAATTCTTTAGTTGACCTCTCATTGTATCTGTCTATACTAACGCTCCCCCTTCAAATCTGTGGTGAACCGCGTCGGCCTCTCCGTCGCGCTGGAGAAATGACAATGAACAATTCAGACTGTCGATGCTCTCCGCGGTACGCGATGAAAATACCCATCCGTTTTCGCGAGATGGAAGCAATTTCGGAGCCCGAGGGATATACAGGTGAAACAACAAATATTTCCCGGACAGGGGTGTTCTTTATAACCAAAGCTCCGTTGCTACTGGGAAGCGTACTGCTACTCACACTGCGCGTGCCTAAGGAACTTTCAGGCAGTGCCAATTCGGAAGTACAGTGCGTAGCCCGTGTGGTGAGAATGGAATGGGAACTAAATGACTCCTTCGGCTACGGTACGCGCATCGATCTGCGGCACGGTGCCGCGGCCGCAGTAAGAGAGTCCAATGAAATGGCCGAAGCAGTAGCGAGTGGAAGCCGTTACTGAAGCTCGAAAATAAAACACCACAAGCTACTGAATGTCGCGACGACGCAGAACCAGCAGCACTGCGGAAAGACAGAAGGCCAACATGCCGCCCATAACGCCAAAGTAGCGCCTTAATAATCTACGGTTAGGTAGACGCGGCGTAGGAACGGTTTGGCCCAGCGTTACGGTGTCGGTATGCGAAACGTGGACTGGGGCATTGGGTTGCAGCCGGTAGCTGTTGACGTACGTGCCATTGGTCGAGCCGAGATCCTCAAGGATGAAGCCATTGCCGAACAGCAGAAGCCTGCAGTGCTTGGCAGAGACGGAAGGCTGGGCGACCACGATGCTACATGTGCGATCGCTGCCAATAATCCAGGATGCCGAGGGCGTGGCGTTGGGATTGGACACAATAACCTTTCCGGGTGAGTGGAGAGGCTAACCCACCTTCCGCAGCCTGAGATGGTTTGAATATTTTTTGAGCACATTTTCGGAGTAATTCGAATCAAGAGATTTCTTAACCTTCCTATCCTCAGTACGAGTCCTCAGGAACTATTGCGTGTCCTGCGAAAAAGTCTTTGTAGTGAAGACCAACCCTCTTGAAAGTGGAGTAGCCATGCGTAGGATCGATGCATGTACTTGCGTCGCTGCTATCGCAACAAGGATGGCAAGCGCCATGGCTACTGGGCACTGGTCGAGAGTTATCGTTCGTCGCGAGGCCCACGGCAGCGCGTGGTGGCCTACCTCGGTGAAATGGATGCGGCCGGGCGTCTGGGCATTCACCAACAAGCGGCAGGTGCTGCCGCGATTGCTCAGCGCGGATTATTCCAGGACATAGAGCCGCAGTGGGTGGAAGTCGATCTGAAGCGGATCGCTATCGAACGGAAGCGCGCCTTTGGCGGTCCTTGGATCGGGCTCGAGTTGTGCCGGCAAGTGGGACTGGTCGATTTTCTGGAGCAGACGCTGCCTACTGGACGAGAAGAGATTCCCTGGCCGGTGATGGCGCAGATTCTGATTCTGGCACGGCTCTGTGATCCCTCCAGTGAACTGCAGATCGCGGAGCGTTTCTATGAAGCCAGTGCGTTAAGCGATTTGCTAGGCGTGCCAGCTAACAAGGTAAATGAAGACCGACTCTACCGCTCTCTGGATCGACTCCTGCCGCATAAGGAAGAGCTGGAAAAACATCTGAAGAATCGCCTGGGAGAACTATTCGATCTGGACTACGACCTGTTGTTGTACGACGTCACCAGTACGTACTTCGAAGGCGAGGCCAAGCGGAACGAACTGGCGCAGCGAGGTTATTCGCGCGATCACCGCCCCGACTGCAAGCAGGTGAACATTGCTTTGGTGGTAAGCCACGAAGGAATGCCCTTGGGCTACCAGTTGTTCACCGGGAACCGCAACGACGGAACCACGCTGGAAGAAATCGTGGAGCGGATCGAACGACTGTACGGGAAAGCAAACCGTATCTGGGTTCTGGATCGCGGCATGGTGAGCGAAGAGAACGTGCGGTTTTTGAAGGAAGCCAAGCGACGGTACATCGTGGGGACACCGAAGAGCATGCTGAAACGGTTCGAGGGAGAACTGCGTGCCAAAGACTGGAATCAAGTGCGGGAAGGTCTGGAGGTGCGGTTGTGTCCGGCCCCTGTTGGGGAAGAAGTATTTCTTCTGTGCCGGAGTGCGCAGAGGAAAGAGAAAGAGCAGGCCATGCATGAGCGCTTTGAGAAACGTATCGAGGAGGGACTGGAAAAGATCGTGGCCAGCTGCGCAAAGCGCAAACAACTGCCGGCCGCTGTGGGGCAGCGGGTGGGGCGATTGCTGGGCAAGAACTCTCGAGCAGCGGGAGCGTTTGAGGTCAAGATTAATCCCGATACAGACGGCTTTGCGAAGTGTCAGTGGAAAAGAATCGATCGCTGGCGGGAGTGGGCACGACTCAGTGAAGGTTGTTATGTGTTGCGCAGCAACGTGACGGACTGGAGCCCAGAAGAACTCTGGCGTGCCTACATGCAACTGACCGAGGCCGAGGCCGCGTTCCGCATCCAGAAAACGGATTTGCAACTGCGACCGATCTGGCACCAGAAACAACAGCGGGTTGAGGCGCACATCCTGGTGTGCTTTCTGGCCTTTGTGTTGTGGAAGACGCTGGCGCAACTTTGCCAACGCGCTGGGTTGGGCAACGAACCAAGAAAAGTATTCCAGGAGTTGGCAGACATCACCCTGGTTGACGTCGTGTTACCAACGCGCAACGGAGTAATCATCCGCAAGCGCTGCATCAGTGGACCGACCGAGCACCAAGCGATACTGTTGCAACATCTGAATCTACATCTCCCCAACTCGCAGGAAATAACCCAAATGTAGTGAAGACTCGGGCATGCCCGTGTTGAAAACACAGGTATTTATTCTTCAAACTGCGGAACTTGGGCTAACACAAGTTCAATTTCTGATGTGTTAGATTGAAATGTCCTGTAGGGACCGCCTTCTGAGGCGGTCCGCCATTGCCACGGCCGAAGCCTGTGCCACGCAGAAACTAGAAACGGTTCCAGAGGAACTGGTTGTAAACCTCGTGGTGGTATTGGACTTCCGCGGGTTTGACGAAGGTGCCCAAAGCGCGAGCGCAGCGATCAGCGGAGGCTTGTTTGAGATCGGCGTAGCGTGCCTTGACGTCGGCACCCAGAAGCTTGGTGGTCCAATCAGCCTTCTGGAAATTCTCCAGAGCGGTATAGATATTGTCAGGAAGATAGCGCTCGGCCTGGCGAAGGTTCTTGATTTTGGAAGTGTCGCCATCGAGGCCAGTCTTGAAGATGGAGTGCAACACTAGATATGGATTGGCGTCGGGCGCGACGGAGCGAACCTCGACACGCATGCTCTTTTCATTGCCGATGGGGATGCGGATCATGGAGCCACGATCGACAGCCGAAGCCTTGAGCTGGTTGGGCGCTTCAAAGTGCGGGTCAAGGCGGCGATACGCGTTAACACTGGGATTCAGCAGCAGGCAGATATCGTTGCCGTGAGTGAGAATTTTATCGACGAACGACCAGCCCATTTTGCTGAGCTTCTCTTCCCCCTTCGGATCCCAGAAAAGATTCTTGCCATCCTTGCTGATCGAAACGTTGGTATGCATGCCGCTACCGTTCACACCGACAACCGGCTTGGGCAGGAACGAGGCCGTGAAGCCGAGTTTATTGGCAACCTGGCGGCAGATTAATTTGTAAAGTTGGATCTGGTCCGCGGCGGCAACCACTTCACCGTAGCTGTAGTTAATTTCAAATTGTGAAGGCGCAACTTCCGGGTGATCCTTTTCGTTCTGGAATCCCATGGCGCGCTGCACTTCAGCAGTCGTGTCGATAAACGTGCGCAACGGATCGCCGGGAAGTGAATGGTAGTAGCCGCCGGTGTTTACGTACTCAAACTTTCCAGTCTCGTTGTAACGGCGTTCCGCATCTGTTCCCTCAAAAAGGAAGCCCTCAATTTCGTTCGCGGCGTTGAGTGTGTACTTCTCTTTCTTGTAAAGCTCGTCCGCGAAACCTTTGAGAACTCCTCGAATGTCCGCAGTGTAAGGCGAGCCATCCTTGTCAATCACTTCACCGAAAACGAGAACCTTGCCGCTGCCAAAAATATCCGAAGGCGCCCAATAAAACGAGCCCCAATCCATCGCCAGACGCAGATCGCTTTCCCGTTGCGCGGTAAATCCGCGAATGGAAGAACCGTCGAAGGTCAGATTGTCCCAGCTCTTAATCAAGAATTTCTTGTCGTAATCCAGCATGTGCAACCGGCCCTCAAGATCGCTGAAGAGCACGGTGACGGCTTTAATTCGCTTCTCGTCGGTGAGGTATTTGAGGCGCTGTTCTTGGACTTTGTGGATAAGTGTGCGGCTCTTGCGTTGTTCTTTTGCTTCCAGATTTAGATTTTCGAGTTCGTCATACGTAAGAGCTAGAAAATTACGAAGTTCAGTCGACATGTATCTCCTTGGAATGGAGCGATGAAATAAAGTGTTTCATCTCGCAACGGCCACGGGAGGTGACCTATTCGAGTACGTTAACTCGCGAAGATTCAGAGCGTCAATGAGAAAGAGAATTTTGGATTTGGGGAAAAACAAATAGTAAGAATGCAAAAAAGCGATAGTAGAAATAACCAGTAGGGATGCGGGGAAAACGACGCTTTGAGCTGGAAGAAATTGTGAGGATTTCCACAGACCCGTGTTTCGGTTTGGGGCAGGCTTCGCGCTCTGATGCAGGAATGGGATTGCTTAGGATCGCTAAACCAAGTGTTTGCACAGATTTCAGGTTGGCCACACGACTGCACTTAAGCAGGCAGTTGTTTAAGGCTCGCGAGACTTTCCAGCTTGTTGAACTTGCACACTGGCATCGTTTTCGGGCCGTTCTTTATCCCAAGAAGAAGTACCCCAGAATTGCCCGCCCAGAACCCCCTCGGGCGCTGAGAGTTCCCCCTGAAGGACTCTTGGCGCCCCTTCCTCCTTTGCGCTGTTCCGTTTGCGGACCTCTATGGTCTCTGCGTTGATTCTTTACTGATTCGGTGTGTTCGGAATATAGCTGGCGTTGTTCGGGCCATTGCTGTTCGCAGAGAAAGATGGAACGGTGACCGCATTATCCAGGCGCACTAACATGCCCGTTTGCGCCGGCATTTCCAATTCTTTGCCCTTGCGAGAGACAACATAGATTGCCCCACCGGCCATCCCGATACCGAAGCCGCGCAACGCGTTGCTGAAGATAAGCCCAATCATCGAGCCGCCTCCCCCGCCAATCGCCATTCCGATTGCGTCACCCTTGTAGTCATGCTTTTCCTGCAAGACTTCGCCTTCGGTGATCTTGATGTCTTTGCGGTTCTTGGTTTCATCGCCAACGCTGGGTTGTGCCAAACCAATGATGCTCATCTGCACAGGAATCAGGCGGCTGTCGATTTCCATGGTTTTGAAAGAAACATTCATGTACGCCTGACCGCGGAAGAGTGAAAAGTTTTTGGCCTTCTGGATGGTGCCGATAACTCCATTCACCCGGGTTCCGGCGGGAATCAGCAACTGATTGCCGAAGAAAACGGGCTGGCCGACCACGGCAACGATAGGATCCCCTTCACGCGCAACTGCGCTGCTCACGCCATTCAATAACGTCAGGCGAATCTGGGTGCCTTGCATAACCTGATGCGGTTCTGCATAAATGGGCGGGGTCAAGGTGCAGAACAGCGCAACAATTAATACCAGCGACAAAAATACTTTCATGTACATCCTCCAACTGCACGAGGCGTGCAGGCTTAGTCTTCCCCGTAACGTGGGAGCCCGCAATGCGGGCGCTGCGCTGGCGCGCGGACCTCAAAGCTGCTGCGAGCAGAACGAGGCAGGTTGGGGAGGAACTCCAACCTGGTACCAGCCTACCGGATGAAAAAATTCTTAAACAAGAAAAATTCCGCGAGCGTGCGAAAAGGGTTACATCCCATATTCCCCTTAGTGGGCGACATATTATCTCCTTTACCGTAGTGGCGGCTTTATGCTGCCCTCTTGGGGTTCTCGGTCTGCCGCGCTCCAACTAAAATCCAGGCGGTCGCTGGCTCGCCACGTTGAACTCCCGTTCCAGGGCCATCCCCACCCGCGCAATCGTGCCTTCGTCAAACAACCGCCCAATCAACGTGACGCCATGCGGAACTCGGCGCGGCGGCGAGAATTTGGGAAGTGGCCGGCTAGGATCAGGTGCCCAGTCTGTGCGGGCCTGAGAAACTTCCACAAAACCTGCTCGCAGAGTCAGCGAAGGATGCCCGGTGAAATTTGTGATGGTAAGCATTTCATCGCGCAAAGAAGGCACCAGCAACAAATCAACTTGCGAAAAGATACGTGCCATTTCTTCGGCAACTTTGCGGCGAAGCCGATCGGCTTGCACAAAATCGACGGCGGACAGAAACCGGGCCTGTCTAAACAGATTTGGCCACGCGTCGTGGGTTTGAATTTTCAGTTGATCGACGCCATGGGTAAGCGTCAACTCTTCAAATGCGGCTGCACCCTCCGCAAAGAGGATTAAATTCAGCGAGTCGTACGGCCAATCAGGGAGGATCAATTCCACAGGAGTCAGGCCGATAGTGCTCACCGCTTTCAACGCGGCGCGATCCACGTCCGTAGCAGGATTCTGCTTCATCCAATCGGGGAAATAACCCACACGCAGTCCGCTGATTGATGCGGCAGCGTCAAAATCGAGTTTGCTCGGCACGCAGGAAATGTCGACATTGTCGGGTCCGCTGATCGCGTGGACAACCGTGATTGCATCTTCTACAGAGCGCGTCATGGGACCGAGTTTGTCGAGCGACCAGCAAAGCGTCATCGCACCGGTGCGAGGCACGCGCCCAAACGTTGGCCGCAAGCCAGTAACGCCGCAACGCATGCTCGGGCTGACGATGCTTCCACCGGTTTCGCTACCAATCGCGAACCCCACTAAGCCCGCTGCGGTGGCCGCGCCGGGACCCGCGCTTGAACCTGACGAACCTTCTTCGAGTAGCCAGGGATTCATGGTTTGCCCACCGAACCAAATGTCATTCAATGCCAGCGCGCCGAGGCTTAATTTAGCAACCAGAACCGCGCCCGCTTCGTTCAGGCGATGCACGACAGTAGCGTCTTGCGATGGAACGCGATTGCGGAACGGCTCGGCGCCATAAGTCGTTGGAATATTTGCGGTATCGAGAAGATCTTTGGCACCCCACGGAATGCCATGAAGCGGGCCGCGGTATTTTCCAGCGGCGATTTCGGCATCGGCTTGTTTCGCTTGTGCTAGCGCGTGTTCTGATGTGAGTGTGATCACGCACCGCAGTTTGGGATCGAATCGTTGTAGACGATCAAGGTAAATGTGCGTGAGCCGCTCCGAAGTCAATTGCCGCGATTGAATCCAACTAGCAAGATGAGTCAGCGGGGCGAAGGCAATGTCCTCATCCTTTGTGGGCAAAGGACCGGGATCATTTTTCCCGTGAATGAATCGATTGATTTGCGGGCCCGCGGATTCTCCGGGAAGAACAGGATCCCACCGAGAGTAAGGCGCGAGCGTGGATGGCAATTCGATTTTGCGTGGCCCAGTGCGCCGCTCGTAAAGCGGCGCCATGTCGCTGGCCCAGGTGCGCCCGGCCTGCCCGCGCTCCGCTGTAGTCAGCTCAACGCGTACGAGCATTTCCGCTTGCGCAAAAGTTTCAGGAGAAACGGCAGGGCCAACCGGTGGGGCTGTACCAAAAGCCGACGGTTCACCCGGAACTTGTTCTGTGGGATTTTGCGCTTCGACTTTCGGAGCAATAGTTGCAGCTAACAAAGTGAGAGATGACTGGGCGAGAAATTCTCTGCGAGATTTCGGCACGGTGCCTCCGGACAGTATTGTATCCATACTTCCAATTCTTAACTTAGGACTCAAAACTGAGAACTGATAACTTTTCGCGGCTGTGCTAACATTCTTTAGGCAGTCGGGAAGTGTGACCACTGCTGAGACGTGGAACTTCGGGCTCTGTGCAACGAGGTCCCGCGAACCCCGCCAGGCCCGGAAGGGAGCAACGGTACCGGGTAAGCCAAGTGTGCCGCGGAGACTCCGAAGTTCCTCTTTTCAGAATGATCGGTTATCAATTTTAAGTAACCCTTTCTCGCATAAAGCTTTGCTCACCGTTCGATTTTCTTTTCTCTTCATGTAGGTGCTGGGCTTTAGCCCAGCTAACCTTCTTCTATTACGTACGCAATGCGTGTTCATAAATCTTTCGCTTGCTGAAAAACGACCCGTCTCGCCTCAATCATCTTTTGACTTTTCTCGTCCACGCGCCGAAAATGCAAGACATCTATGGCTTACCAAGTTATCGCCCGTAAATGGCGCCCGCAAACTTTTTCGGATCTCGTCGGACAACAACATGTAACGGACACGCTGTCGAACGCGATCAAGAATAATCGCGTGGCCCACTCGTATATTTTTTCTGGCGCCCGAGGCGTGGGCAAAACCACCGCAGCCAGAATTCTCGCTAAAGCATTGAACTGCGTGAAAGGCCCGACCCCGGAACCTTGCGGTGAATGCGATGCCTGCAAAGAAATTGCCGCGGGCTCTTCGCTGGACGTAATTGAAATTGATGCAGCCTCCAATCGCGGCATCGACCAGATTCGCGAATTGCGGGAAATGGTGCGCTATGCGCCAGCAGCCGCCCGCACAAAAGTCGTCATCCTTGACGAAGCCCACATGCTGACCGGTGAAGCCTCGAACGCGCTTCTGAAGACGTTAGAAGAGCCGCCCGACCGCGTGATTTTCGTCATGGCCACCACTGAGCCGGAAAACCTGGTCGACACTATCCGCTCGCGTTCGCAACATTTCCATTTCCGAGCGCTTACCTTTAATGAGATTACCGACCGTCTGAAGTACATCGCCGAAAAGGAAAATCTGAAAATTGAGGACGGAGCGCTTTCCGTGATCGCGCGCATGGCGGAAGGCAGCATGCGCGATGCCCTGTCGCTGCTGGAACAGGCGCGGGCCTATTGCGGCGACGACATAACCGATAACGCGGTACGCGAATTGTTGGGAGTGGTGCCGGAAGACGCCCTCCAGGAACTGGTGGAAGCCATCGTGGAGCATTCGGCCGATCGCGCCCTGGGCTTGGTGCACCGCTTTCAAAAGGAAGGCCGAAATCTCCAACACTTCTGCCGTGAAGCGATTCGCCACATGCGGAATTTGCTGATCGCGCGCGTTTGTGGTGCAGATTCAGATTTAATCGCCGCTACTCCCGATCAACGGCCAGGCTTGGCAAAGGCTGCGGCACTGTTCAGCGAAGAAGATTTGACGCGATATTTTCAAATTTTGTTGAATACCGACGACGATTTGCGACGCAAGCCTGATCCGCGTGTACATCTCGAAATGGGGTTGCTCCGGCTGGTGAATGCTGCGCGATTGGCTCCGCTGGAAGAATTGTTGGCGGAGACGCGCGGCGGAACAAGTGGAACTGGTTCGGGTTCCGGGGCGAAAATTCCCGTAACATCTGGTTCGTTCTCTTCGCGGTCGGCTTCTGCATCCGGGCCAGCTTCGCTGGCAGCCTCGAATGCGGCCGCGACTTTTCCAAACAGCATTCAGGAAACAAAGATGGCCGGGCTAAAGTCCAGCGCCTACATCTCGGAAGCGGCGGCGCTTGCGGCACAGCAAAAACCTGCATCCGTGGCTCCACCAAGTGCGTTCTCGACTGGAAGTAATACTGGCGGATCGGCAGCAGCAGTAGCGCCTGCGCTGAGCACCGGTCCCGCTCCCGCCGTTCGCTCATCGGTACCAGCAACCGAATCAAAAAAAGAAGTCGCAGCTGAAGGATTGCGCATCGAAGAAGTAACCGAAATCAAGACCGCGATTCAGGCGCAGCAGAAATTTATTGGAGAATTTCTCGAGTACGCTTCAAGATGGGAACTGGAAGGCATGGAATTGCGAATCTGTTTTCCATCCGACAAGAGTGCATTTGCTGGTTTAATTGAAGTGCGCGAAACTTTGGAGAAGATACGTAACGCTGCAAGCAAGGTACTAGGGCGCGCGGTTCGCGTATGTGCTAGACTCGATTCAAGTGCGGCGAGCGGTGCAAATTCATCGCGCGTCGCAACGAGCACCGAGGATTTACGGGCGAAGTTTGAGAAAGATCCAATGGTGAAGTCGATGCTGCAACGCTTCGGTGGAAAAATTTCCGAAGTGCGGCGGCAAGAAGAGCAAGTGAAAGAGAAACGAAAGGGTCACACTGAAAGGTGGGGCTAACATGAATATGGAAGTGAACGCACTCCAACAAATGCTCTCGCGGTTGCGGCAGGTGCAGGAAGATCTGCAGCAACAGGTAAATTCGGTTGCGGTGGAAGCATCGGCAGGCGGTGGGATGGTCACCGTGAAGATGAACGGCCAAAAACAGGTAGTGGACGTGCGTATCGAGAAAGATGTGTTCGCAAGTAAGGATCAAGAAATGTTGCAGGATTTAGTCCGAGCGGCCGTGAATGAAGCGGGCCGGCGCGTCGATGAAGAACTGGCGAACCAGATGAAGAGCCTGGCCGGTAGCTTGCCCGGAATGGCCGGACTGAAAATCCCCGGACTATTTTAGTTTTTTCCTCGCGTTAAGTTCTATAAGACCTCCCAAAACACATTTGTACAATTCCCCGGCAACAATATTTATTGCCGCCAATTCTCTTGGATCAACGAGTTCAATCCAGAAGAAATTCTGCTCCGAGAGAACTGTGCACCCCTATCAGCGGGTAAACAATTTTTGAGCCTGGCGGGCAACGGCGGCTGCGGAGCGCAGGTGCGGACGCAATTTTCCAAGTGCGGCTTCAACGGTAAGGCCGTATTTGTGGCGAAGCTGTTCCGGCTTGCCATGTTCGATAAAATGATCTGGCCAGCCGATGCGTTCGACAGGCGTGCGAATTCCCTTGTCGCTTAGGGCTTCCAGCACTGCACTTCCGAATCCACCCATCAACACATGATCTTCCAGAGTGAGGATTACATCGACATTGCGCGCAAAAAATTCCAACGTCTCCCTATCGAGCGGCTTGGTGAAACGCGCATTAATTACCGCGGCGGAAATTCCCTCCCCTTTCAACCGCGCAGCAATCTGCTCTGCCATGGACACCATAGAGCCAAGCGCAAACAAAGCGACCGTATCAGTATCGGAGTTCTGCAAAATCTCGGCTTTACCAATCAAAATTTTCTCTGGAAAAAGCTTACAAGGCTTGCTGTCACCGACTCCGCGCGGATAGCGAATCGCCGCAGGCCCACTATGCAACACTGCGGTGTGCACCATATCGGCAAGTTCGTCTTCATCCTTGGGAACCATGTGGACAATATTCGGAATGCCCCGTAAATAGCTGATATCAAATAAGCCGTGATGCGTTGGCCCATCATCACCAGAGAGGCTGCCGCGATCCATGCAAAAAACTACCGGAAGATTTTGCAGGCAAACGTCATGCACGATCGGATCGAAGGCGCGCTGCAAGAACGTGGAATAGATTGCCACAACAGGCTTGTATCCCTTCGTTGCCAGACCTGCTGCGAAGATAACCGCATGTTCTTCCGCGATGCCGACGTCGAAATATTTATCCGGATGCTTAGCTTGGAAACGATCCAGTCCAGTTCCATTGGGCATCGCAGCAGTGATCGCGACGATCTTGTCGTTCTTTGCCGCAAGTTTGATCAGCGTGTCCGCGAAAACTTCGGAATAGGTGGGAGTTCCGCTCGGTTGCGTCTCACCGGTTTCCGGATCGTAGGGGCCCAAGCCGTGAAACTTTTTCTGCCGCTGCATGGCGGGCTCGAAACCCTTGCCCTTGGTGGTCAACACATGCAACAAAACAGGGCGGTCCTGGCGTTTGGCCGTTTGTAGCGTGTGAATTAGCGTCGAAATGTCGTGGCCGTCCAGCGGTCCGTAATACTTCAAGCCCAACTCCTCGAAAATGATACTCGGCCAAAGCATGCCCTTGGCCGCTTCTTCAGCTTTACGGGCAAGCCGGAAAGCGTGTTCACCGCCAACGCGTCTCACAAATTTTCCCGCGCGATTGTGAAACATATCGAAGTGGGGATGGGTAACGATGCGGTTAAAATACGCGGCGATAGCGCCCACATTTTTGTCGATCGACCATTCATTGTCGTTCAGAATCACGATCAATTTTTTGGTGTGCTGAGAAATATTATTGAGTGCTTCAAACGTGATGCCGCATGTAAACGCAGCATCACCGGCCAGCGCGACCACATGTTCGCCAGTTCCCTTTTTGTCGCGCGCCACAGCCATGCCCAACGCCGCCGATAACGCAGTTCCAGCGTGCCCGGCACCGTACGAATCGTGCTCACTTTCCGTGCGCAGCATAAAGCCATTCAAGCCGCCGGGAGTGCGAATGGTGTGGAATAGTTCGCGACGCCCAGTCAAGAGCTTGTGAATGTACGCCTGGTGGCTGACATCGAAAACGAAATGGTCTTCTGGCGTGTTGAAGACGTAATGCATTGCTAATGTAAGTTCGACGACGCCCAGATTGGGGCCAAGGTGCCCGCCGTTTTTAGCGAGGACCGTGATGAGTTCTTCGCGAATTTCCTCGGCAAGCTCCTGGAGCTGCGCGATAGTTAGTTTTTTCAAATCAGCAGGTGAATTGATTCCGTCAAGTAAGCGAGCCATGATTTTCGAGTGAACCCTCTATTGTTCACTTGGATGAACGGGAAATGAAAAAGGATGCTGGAGATTTACGCGAAGAAATCACGAAGCAAGCAGTTTTGCAATCACTTCAGCGGCCGTGTAGCTCGGTTTGTTTGCAGACAAAAACGCCGGAATCTCCGTCAAATCATCCCCGGCAGTGACCATGCCGCTTTCTTCATATTTTCCGCCGCGCACTTGCTGCATTCCGATATTAGCCAACAGCGCATTGCACAGGCATTTTCGTCCGACGGTAGCCTCTTCCTGTCCGCCTTTGGACACATACACACTCACGGGCTCTCCTGCGCAACGGTATTCAATTGCACCTTCCGGCGTCCTGTAAGCTTCGCGGAGGTAACCGAGATCGCAGATGCGTGGCCTGGCGTTGTAAACGACGGGTTCGGAGAGAGTGCGTTCCAGCTGAGCGGCTTTAAATGGATAACCAGTCGGCGAAGCTGATGGATCGGTGAAAATGGCCGCCTCGCGAGCAATGGCCTTCTGCAAAAGGCCTTGCTTGTAATCTTCGCGCAGTCCTGACTCCACGCAAAAGGCAAACGCGGTTCCGACTTGCACGCCGGTTGCGCCAGCAGCAAGAGCTTCGCGAAGTTTTTCGGCGGAACCGTAGCCTCCCGCCAGCCAGAACGGCAGGCCGAGGGCTTTCATCTTCACCAGATCAACCGTATCGCGTTCGCCGTAAATCGGTTCACCCGATTCGTTGAGTTGCATCTTTCCACGCGGCGGCGCATTGTGCCCTCCCGCGGTTGGCCCTTCCACAACAAATCCGTCCACCTTGCCGTTCGCCCTTTTCATCAGAGTTACGGCCAATGTGTTCGACGCCACGATTCCCAGAAAGTAGGGCCGCGCTAGCGGGGGAAGCTCATGCTCCATATAATCTCGCGGCACAAAGTGCATCATGGTGTCATCGCCATCCTGTGCGCCGGTGACCTGCAATTCGTATGTGGCGGGCTGGTGATTCGCCAGAAGATCGAGTACCCCGGGAATTTTCAGGGGAATTCCAGCGCCCATCAGAATGTAGGCGACACCCGCCAGCATCGCCCCGTAAATGGATGGCAAATGGGGAACCTGAATTTTTTCCAGGTAGTTGATGCCGACAGGGTTGTCGTGCCCTTCGCGAGCCAGACTCACCTCAACAAAATTCGACACGATGCACAACTCGATCAATTCGCTCGGACTGTCTTTGGAATGTTTAGGCAGAGTTTTGTAGGGCGCGTTCTCGAGTTTGCCGCCAGGAATATAAAAGGTTTTCCAAATGTGCTCAGCCATTTTGCGGAAAGGAAAACGATCGAGAGCACATCGCATGTGCCCGCCAGGGTCGCCATCCTGCAAGCGTCGAGCAAGGATGTGATCTAGAGCCGTGCCGGAAACGACTCCCAGTTGTCCGACTCGGGAAACCGCGTTGGCGAGCCGCCAATTAGAAACGCCCGCACCCATCCCGCCCTGAATGATGACTGGATGTTTGTTGGCCATATTTTAAATTATCGCACGGCTGTGGCATGCAGGGCTAACAAGCGTTGACATTCACCTTCGAAATACGCGAGTTGTCGCGCGACCAATTCACAAGTGCGTTTGCGTGATGACGCGCGCTTATGCTACACAAGTGTCATGCCTGATTTTGCCGCACCTGTTGAACGATTGATTGAAGAGCTGAAGCATCTCCCCGGAATCGGCCAGAAGACCGCCCAGCGACTGGCGTTTCACATTTTGCGTGTTCCACCCGAAGATGCGCTGGGATTGGCGGAAGCGATTCGCGATGCCAAAGAGAAAATTCGCACCTGCTCCACATGCCACAACATTACCGATACCGATCCTTGTTTATATTGCGTGGGACCAAACCGGAGCAAACACACCATCTGCGTGGTGGAAGAGCCGCACAACATTATGGCGGTGGAAAAAACTCGTACCTACGACGGCATGTATCACGTCATGGGCGGCTCGTTATCTCCTCTACAGGGCCGCGGCCCGGATCAATTGAATATCAAATCGCTGATCGAGCGCCTGAAGGGCGGAACCGTCGAAGAAATTATCATTGCCACCAATCCCACCGCCGAAGGAGAAGCCACCGCCGTCTATCTTTCGAAACTGCTGAAGCCACTTGGCGTGCGCGTAACACGAATTGGCGTAGGAATCCCGGTGGGCGCTGATTTGGAATATGCGGATGAAGTGACAATGTTGAAAGCGATGGAAGGCCGCAGAGAACTGTAAATGTCCTTTGTAGTGCGGTAGCCCGGCTGCCGCTTTTACGATCGCAAATCCAAAGACTCTCGCAAACCCCGTGAAAATTCCCCGAAAACTAATGGTACTAGTAAACTAGGAAGTACAGGATTTTTCTACCTCTAGGCAAGTCGTGCATTTCAGGATACAGTCATGCTCCGCGGTGGAGGTCCCCACCATCGGTTCATCAGAACCAGAGCAAGGAGGTGCGCTATGCCCGGGTTGGCGCACTACATGGCGCAGTACGACCATGAACACAATTCGATTTGGAATAAGCTGCTGCACGCAATTGGTATCCCGCTGATTTTCGCGGGGCTTGTTTTGCTCGTGCTCTTACACTGGCGCTGGGGCCTGGCATGTTTTGTGGGTGGCTGGGTTCTGTTGTTGGTGGGACATCGCATCGAGGGAAACAATCCTGCGTTTTTTCAAGGCCCTGTTTATTTGCTAGTCGGGCCCATCTGGGTACTAAAAGAATTGTGGACCACGGTCACGGGGGCTCGAACTTCGTCGAATTCCCAAAGCGCGCCTGAACAAAAATCGAAGTAAACGAACCAGGGACAGGCTACCTTAACGATGCAGAATGATGACCAGGGCCCGGAAGTTGCCGATGAATCGAGTTCGCCAATGACGGAAGGCGCCTTGAACGCCAGCTCGGAATTAAGAAAACGTCGTAGCACCAGAATCGTGCAAGCAGTTCCGCTGAACGTGACCGGCGTCGATGCCCTTGGCCGGCCATTCACCGAACGCACTTCGACCCTGATCATTAATTGCCATGGTTGCCGCTACCAATCCAAGCACTACGTCCTGAAAAATATGTGGGTAAACCTGGAAGTTCCCTCCCCTGAACCGGGCCAAAGCCCTCGGCGAGTCCGCGGCAAGGTTTCTTGGATTCAACGGCCGCGAACCGTGCGGCAACTATTTCAGGTGGCGCTGGAATTGGAAGTCCCCGGCAATGCTTGGGGAATCGCGTTCCCTCCTGAAGATTGGTTTTCATTTCCGGTCGACGCCACCGCTGGCGCAACCGGAGGAGCGCTTCCGGAATTACCGCCGAACATCGCACCGACATTTACCACCGGGGAAAGTCATGTCGCTCTCCCGGAGGCCGATTCATTCGCCAACTTGCCAGACAATTTGCGGGTCTTCCCTGCTCCGGCAAGCGCTACGGATGCGTCGATGCAATTGGCACGGCAAGTTGCGCGTCTATTGGCTGAGGCGAAGCAGCAGATTCAGGCGCTGGTTCATGAGACCGCTACGCAATCGGTGGCCGCGGAGCGTCGCATTGCTTTTGAACAATGGGAACAGAAATACGCCGCGTTCCGGGAAGAAGTTGCTCGCGAAACCGCTCATGCGATCGACACGATTCAACAAGAATCTTCGACTCGCGCTCGTGAGGCGCAAGCTTCCGCCGCGGAATCTCTTAAGAACGAAATGCCTCGCTGGCTCGCTCCTCAGCTGGAGCAAATGACCCACGAATTGACCGCCCAGCTTGCGCGGGAAGGCGCGCTGCAACGCGAGCAGCAGGAAAAACAGCTTTCCACCGCGCACGAAACCCTGCAAACGCTCTGCACGCAAGCGCAAGAAGCGGGAGAAAAGCTCCGCACCCAAGCAGAAGCCGTGGAAAACCAGGTGACCGCGCGAATTCAGGAAACCGCGCAGAGGGCGGAAGAACAAGTTCGCCAGCGCGAAGAGGCTTCCGGAAAACAGTTTGAAGCTCTGATCGGCGGATTAAACGAAATTCATCAACGGGTAAGCGGCTCGCTCGCGGATGCCCAGAACGCTCTGCATGAGCACCTGACGCGTGAAGTGGAATCAGCGCAGGCTCGCTGGGCCAGCACTTTGGAAGGCGCGATTCAAGCTGCCGAAGAGCGGGCTTCCGAGCGCTTTCTGGAAAAAGCGAAAACTCTGCGCAGCGAAGTTTTGGATGAAGTTGAAAAGAAGAGTGCGGCGCAACTGGAAATGATTGAGGTGCGTTCCCGCCAATTGGAAGAAACGTTGCAGCGGGCCAATCAGGCTACAGAAAAATTGGAACACTATGCCGGCCGCATGGAAACCGTGCAACAGCAGGCGCTGAGCGGTTTTCAATCTCAACTTGATGATGTACTGAGTTTGCATCGCAACGAATTGCATCGGCAGTCCGGCAGTCTGTTTGAAGAAATTCACGCCAGAATCCGTAATACCTTCGAAGCGGCCAATAGCAAGGCGCTGGAAAATTTCGACTTGCAGATCCAATCATTGGTGGCGCCGCATGTGACCCAGGCGGAAGAAGCGGTGCACCGGTTGGCAGGCGGCCGATCGCTTCTGGATGCGGCCATGACCATGCAGCAGGACCGCATTCGCAACTCGGCCGATGAGGCCTTCGCGGATTCCCTGGCGCGCTTCCGGGAAAATTTGGGCAGCGTTGAGCAAATTCTGAATGAATCGGCGCAAGCCATTACCGCGCGGAATCTGGACGAGTTGGAAAATAAAGCCGTCGATCTGAAGCATCACACCATGGAAGAAATGTTCAAGTCCGCGGAATGGTATGAAAAGAAAGCGCAATCGCAAGCGCAGTCTTTCACCGATCGCATAGTGGAACAGTCCGGGGCGCAATTGCGCGAAAAAGCAGGTGAAATTTCCGGATTGTTCGCCACGGAACTTGATCATTCCAGTCGCAGCTACCTGAACCAGACTCAACACCAATTGGAGGATTCGGTAAAAGAAGCCTTCGAACGTGTACGCATGCTGTTTACCGAGGCCGCGGATACTACCTCAGCCGCGTTTACCGATGAAATCCAGCGAAATGCGCGGCAGGAACTGGAAGGATTTAACGAACTGATGCACAAATCCGTAGAAGTTTCTCGCGAGCAACTGGATGCCACGCGAGTCGAGCTATCCCATAAAATAAGCGCGGAACAGGAAGAATTTTTGCGGCGATTCAAGGATTCGATGAGCGGCGCGGTGGAGAAGGGATTGAGCGAGGCGCAAGGGCAAGTGGAAGCCAGCTTCGCAGCGCTTCTGGAATCCTGGAAGTCGATGAACGAATCGAAGCAAACCGAATTGCGCGGCTCGTTCGGCAAAATCAGTGATGAATCGGCGGAGCAATACCGGAACCGGCTCGAGAATATTTCCAACTCTTGGATGGTAGCGACTGTGGCTACACTGGATCATCAATCGCGAGATGTAATCGCAAAGATTGCTTCCTCGGCAGAAGAAAAACTTCGCGAAGCAACTTCCGAAGTATTCTCCAAGTTCGGCGAAACCCTTCGCGAGCGTCTGCAACAAATCGCCGCCGGCTTCGAACCCGACAAAAAGTAGTACCAATGTAGGTGCCGGGCTTTAGCCCGGCTAACCTCCTCCTATTCATTTCCACGCTCAACTCACTTTTCCGTAGGGGCGGCTTTACGCCGCCATCTTGGGTTGCCTTCGGGGATTGTCTCTGTAGCGGACACGTTCAGGCGGCCACGCCCATTCCATCAAACATTTCATTCCTCACCCCGTTCGCGCTGTGAACAGGCTGAGGAATCCACTTTTCCCTCAGATTTTCCCTCCCTTCTCTGCGAGCCTCTGCATATCTCCGCGCCTCTGCGTTATCTTTTTCCCTCGCCTCCTTACCTCCCAATGATTCCGCCCCGTTACCCTATTTACACAACCCAACCGTTGGCGCATCCAATCCTTTGGACGGTATAATTCCAAAGTTTACCCATGGCCAACCGAGCATATCTACGCGTGTGGACCAAAGACTTCTCCGAAAAAACCTTGATCGCGGAGTTTGCCCGCTACCTAACCACCGTTCCGCTAGCCGAATCCCTCACCGGTTTTGACAAACTGATCGTCCAGGCAGTCGACGCAACGGAAACCCCCGTGGAAGAGTGGGACCTGCGCGAACAAAAATATGGCCCGGCCGAAGTGGCCGCCCTGGCGATTCAACATCTCAATGCCGACACAGCGTATTTCGTAAGCGGCCAGTGGGATTTGTGGACGTTCGATATCGACACCCTGAAATGGCAACTTGGCCCGCAACCCTTGGAACTAATCTGTCACGGCGCGATCTACGACGACGGAATCGCCGCAACCACCGGCCACTTTGTGGCCGACCTCGGCTTTGAACATCTTTTTACGGGACATGGCGGCTTACTCGCGCCAGGCCTGGCGACCAACCCTTTCGACACTTCAGACCATCCCTTCGAGAAAACGTTTAAGAATTGGATGTCCAGTCCCGAAAATCTGAAGCTCTATCGCCAAAAAAGCCGCGAAAATATACAGAAGCTCTTCAGTTGGGTAGAAGCCATCGAAGCCGCCTTACCGGTAGAGCGCAGCGAACTCTGGAGCGAAGGCGAAGAAAACTTTGAGGCCCGTCTCGATGGCATCCAATCCCAGCGCTAGCCCATGTAGCGGCCGCTTCCTGAAGCGGGCGCCTTTGTCTTTGTTTTTGGTTCTGTTCTTCACCTTGGCACTAGCGCAAACGCCAGATCAGGCTAAAAACGCGACCTTCGCATTTCACCACAATGAATTGACTTTAGCTGGCCTTCGCCCCGGATTGGATAATCTCCAAAAAGTGAAGAGACTCTATGCAGGCCACTGGCTCTCCGTACCAACTGAGGAGCCAAACGCCCTAAGCATCATCGGAAATTGCACAGGAGCTTTGTTGCAAATCGAAGCGAACAAATCCGGAATTATTCAGCAAATTATTCTGACAGAAAGAGATACAGAAAAGACAATTTTGCGCAGCGGCTTACCACCTTGTGCAGATATGAAAGCGAATCGACTAGCGTGGTTAACGGGCCGAAATGTTGCTCTGGGATCGAAAACAACTAAACTACACGCAGCGTATGGTGATCCGAGCACCAAGAGTCCTAGCAGCAAGGGCGGGCAGCAGCTAGAATTATGGTATTACGCGTTCGATTGGGCTGGTGCCGACGTGCCACAGGTAATGGAGGTCTTGTGCACGAAGGAGAAAGACGGCAAGCCGGGGCAAGTAATCGAGATTACGCTCGCGGCGCCCAGTCTTTAACACGAATTTACAACGCTTTTGCGTTACCGACGCGTACCCGGCGCGTCTTACTTTGAAAGGATGGCAATGCTCCGTTCCCTTGTGCTTTCGCTCTCATTCCTGTTGACCTTTGTTCTAGCCGGATGCGATTCGCAACCAATGAAAGTGGTCACGGAGGACAAGAAACCTGCCGAGCCCGTCATCCCAGAAGAATATCGAGACGCCGCGACCTCCCTCCTCGGCAGTGACGCGCAAGTCCTTCTCTACGGAGACCTGGCCAAAAACGAGCAGAAACAAGTGCTGGTAGCAAACGTCTTACCTAATACGCCAAAAAGTGTGATCGCCGGGACGGTGGTGACCCGCGCGGTGGTGGCTGAATTCGACGATGGCAAATGGGTGGAACTGGTGCGCTGCGACGAATACTTGAAAAACGGCAAGGGGTATCTGGGGCTGACCCCACTTCAGCCGATTACCGGTTGGAAACTACAATATGAAGACACTCCCGATAAGGGCATGTCACTTTATTTCACGCCCGTGAAATCCGGTTCGACCGAACGCACTCTGCCGATTGCGGTAAGATGGAATCCCGCCACCAAGCGGTACCAATCCATGGACGCCAGCTATCAAAGATTTCTCGGTGAAGCGCCGACTCTGGAAAACCCGAGGGCCACTCTACGATGAGCACGGCCGCAACAGCCACGCAAACTGCAGCTCAGAAGAAAACAGCGCCAAAAAGTTCGGCGATGAAGAATTTGCGCGGCCTGGTGCCCTATCTCGGGCGATACAAACTTGCAATTTTCTTTGGCTTACTCACGCTGGCCTTAATGGGAATTATCGGCAACATAGTGCCCTTGGCAACGGGCATTATCACCGACACGCTTGCGGGTAGCCCACGGCCTTTCTCGCATCCCGTCAATGGCGTTGCGGGAACAATTGCCGCGAACTGGCTCGGCGATTTAATTCCCTATTACCAGCCCGATAGCCGGCAAACCTTGCTGTTTTATTGCCTGATCATAGTGGCTTGCATTGCGCTTAAGGGAGTCATGTCATTTGCCACGCGCTGGATTTTGATCGGGATATCCCGCGACATCGAATTTGATATTCGCAACGATTTACTGGACCGGTTACTAGTCTTGGAACCCGAGTTCTATGTGCGCAATCGCACGGGCGAATTGATGTCTCGCGCAACGAACGATTTAAACGCCGTGCGCATGGTGCTCGGTCCGGGGATTATGTACAGCGGCACCACAATCGTCACGATGGTGCTGTCGATTGCCTTAATGGTGCGACTGTCGCCTTCCTTGACTCTATGGGTGCTTTTGCCCGTTCCTATCGTGGCGCTGGTGGTTTGGTACTTCGGACAAGTGATCCACCGGCTATATGAAAAAATCCAGGAATCACTCGCAACTCTCTCCGCCAAGGTCCAGGAGAATTTGTCCGGCGT
>DASXIT010000091.1:0-84160 GCA_036497825.1 Candidatus Acidiferrum sp. | reverse complement strand
GACAGGGAGCACATCGATCGGCGAAGGCAAATAATCAACAACGGCATCGAGTAGCGGTTGAATACCTTTGTTCTTGAAGGCCGAACCAGCAAGCACAGGAACGATTTTCAGGTTCAACGTCGATTTGCGAATGGACTTGCGCATTTCCTCAACGGAAAGCGTACCTTCCGTCAAATATTTGTCGAGGACGGCGTCATCATGTTCGGCAATATATTCGACAGTCTTATTGCGATGTTCGTCGTAGAAGGCCTTGTCAATCGCAGACCCCTTGAGGGCGGCCGCGATATCGGGCCGGCTGGCAACGAAATCCGTGTCCCACAATTTGGACACTTCGAAGATTTCGAATTTTGCGCCAAGCGTTTCTTCCAGCCAGACGATGACTTTCTGTTCGATAAAGTCGATGATGCCGATGAAATTGTCTTCGCGGCCGAGTGGGAATTGCAGTGGAACAGGATGAGCGCCGAGGCGCGCGCGAATTGTGCGGATCACGTGGTCAAAGTCCGCGCCCATGCGATCCATCTTGTTGACGAAGCAAATGCGCGGCACACGATACTTATCGGCCTGGCGCCACACGGTTTCTGATTGCGGCTGCACGCCGGCAACGGAGTCGAAAACGCAGACTGCACCGTCGAGAACGCGCAAAGAGCGTTCAACTTCCACGGTGAAATCCACATGGCCCGGGGTATCGATAATGTTGACTCGGTACTTCTTGCCAAAGCGATCCCAACTGGCGGTGGTGGCCGCGCTGGTGATGGTGATGCCGCGCTCGCGCTCCTGTTCCATCCAGTCCATGGTGGCAGTGCCTTCGTCCACCGAACCGATCTTGTAGGTCACACCGGTGTAGAACAGGATGCGTTCCGTCGACGTGGTTTTACCCGCATCAATGTGCGCCATGATGCCGATGTTGCGCGTATCTTCGAGTTTGAATAACCGAGTCATGAGTCCCTAGAAACCTTTTCTCCCCTGGCTACTGCTGCTGCTTACTTTTTGCTTTTACTTTTCGTTCTGGCCGGGCTAAAGCCCGGCACCTACATAATCCACTTACCAGCGATAGTGAGCGAAAGCCTTGTTGGCTTCGGCCATACGGTGAACGTCTTCCTTCTTCTTGATAGCGCCACCGCGCGAGTTAGCGGCGTCGATCACTTCGTCCGCGAGCTTGTCGATCATGGTCTTGCCAGCGCGTTCGCGCGAATACTGCAAGAGCCAGCGAATGGCAAGCGATTGACGGCGGAACGGGCTGACTTCGACTGGAACCTGGTAGTTCGCACCACCAACGCGCCGGGTCTTGACTTCCAGTAGCGGCTTCACGTTCTCGAGCGCCTTCTTGAAAATTTTCAAGGCATCGTCGTTGGTCTTCTTGGCAACCTGATCCATTGCGCCGTAGAACACGCGCTGGGCAGTGCTCTTCTTGCCTTCCCACATCATCGAGCAGATAAACTTCTCAACGATATCGCTGGCGTAAACGGGGTCGGTCGCTTGGACTCGACGATTCACTATTCCTTTACGAGACATTCTTGCTCCTCAAAAAAGTTCTCAGTTCTAAGTTTTCAGTTTTAGTAAACCTTCAAACTCAGTCCTCAAAACTCGATTCCCAATCTGCTTCCAAGCTCGTTCTAAGCGCGCACACCGACGCTTTACTGAATGCTTAGAACTGACTACTTAAAACTTCTCTACTTGGCTGCCGCACCGGCCTTCGGACGCTTGGCGCCGTATTTCGAACGGCCCTGCTTGCGATTCTCAACACCAGCTGCGTCGAGCGTGCCGCGAACAATGTGGTAACGAACACCCGGAAGATCCTTCACACGGCCGCCGCGCACGAGCACGATGGAGTGTTCCTGCAAGTTGTGGCCGATGCCGGGAATGTAGGTGGTGACTTCGACGGCATTGGTCAAACGCACACGAGCCACTTTGCGCAACGCAGAGTTGGGCTTCTTCGGCGTCTGGGTGTACACGCGAATGCAGACACCGCGCTTTTCCGGGCAGCCCATCAAAGCGGGCGACTTGGTTTTGGAGATAATTCCTTCTCTACCCATCCGTACAAGCTGTGAAAACGTCGGCACAGTAATCCTCTTTTTCGTTCGGCGGATCGCGATGAAACTGAATTCGCGATTCGTCGTGCTTGGCGCGCAAACGCATGGCGAGGCTCTCGACGCGCGCGCATAAAAATACGCGAGAGCACACAATCAGATGAAAGGTGCACTGCGAATCCGGAGAACTACCAGCAAGAAACTCCGCGGGCATGCCAAGAGAGAAGAACTTAACTCCTGGTTCCTATTCGGAGAGGCTTACTCGGCTTTTCGGTACTGGCGTCCCATTCCGGCCGCTCTTCTGTCCCATTCCGTCGAACTTGTTCCGGGACCGAAGAATTCCCTTCCAACTACCCACACCAAAAAACAGAGTGGCTGTACAACAAGGGCAAAATACCCCTGACAAAACATAAAGTATAGAGAAGACAGGACCCTCTGTCAAACAACTTTCGAAACAGGGATGAGGAAAAAACTGTGGAAAAGTTGAGAATGGCAAGAATGCTGCTTAATAAGCCTAATTTCCCTACTTTTCTGCTGCTGTTTCTTAGCCTCGGCCAATCTTCGCTTCGCTACAGTCGCAAGTATACACGATTTCCTGGATTATTTCTCTGTGGCCCCCAAATCACCGAAAGTCCATAGATTGAACGCTTTAAGCATGTCGTAGTCGCCCTTCTCGCGGAGCATCTTGGCAGTTTTTTCGGCTGGCCAGGGGTAGGCGAAGCGGTCAGGGCGGTCCGCGAGCCAATAGGAAGTCATGGCCATAATGGTGGCATTTTGCGCCAAAATGTCGGGCTTTACGGCTTCCAGGGCATCTCCCGCAGAGTGATGGGTGTACTTATAGTCAGGGGAATCCTGGTCGAGATTGATTCCCGGCAAGCCTGCGAGCGTAAAAGGGCCGGTGTCAGTGCCAAATTCAGTCTTGTCGCTTACTTTGATTTCACGAATGCCTCCGAGAGAATCAGCGAAGGGCTGCATCGTTGCAACAAGATCGTTCCGTCCGCCGAGCTGAATTTCTTTGATAGAACCTTGGCCGTTATCGAGAACGACGTCGCCAATGTGATTTTTCATTTCGGATTGATGCTGCTTCACGTAAGCGAGCGAACCGAGGAGACCCTGCTCTTCGCCGGTGAAAAGCACAAAGCGAATTGTGCGGCGTGGCGTCGCCCCACTTTTGATAATGGCTTCCGCCGCGCCGAGAACGCTGGTGGTGCCGGTGCCGTTGTCGGTGGTTCCTTCACTGAGGTCCCAGGAATCCAGGTGAGCGCCGACGACGATAATCTCTTCGGGATTTTCGCGGCCAACAATTTCGCCAACGACATTGGCGCTTTCGACCGGACCGTTGGTGAATGTGTTTTGCACATTGATGCGCATGCGAACGGGTTTTCCAGCAGCGAGATAACGTTCGATCTGGCCTTGATCTTCACGGGTCATATCTACAACGGGAATGGGGAAATCAACGGCAAAACCAAGGATTCCCGTATGCGTGAGGTGCATGCCCTCAGCGGGAAAGCCGCCCTGGCCGCCAATTACGGCGATGGCTCCGGCCTTTTGCAGCGCGTTCAGGAAATCGCCGAATTGCGCAAAGATCAGCATGACACTTTTCTTCGGTGCGCCTTCCGGTTTCATCATCACGATTTTGCCGCGGAAGCGAGACAGGTCTTTCATTTCAGCGTCGAGATCAAACAGATTGGCGGTGACAATTTCACCTTCGGCTCCTCCGGCTGGCGTGGAACCCGTCCAGCCCATGGCGTCAATGGAAAGTGAGCGATGCAGCGGGGCGATCAGTTCAGCTTGCGCGGTGCCGCGCGTCCAGCCTTTCCACATGGTCCATTTCTCGGCGCGGACATTTTTCAGGCCGATGTCGTTCATCTTGGCAACGCCCCAGTCCACGGCTTTTTGAGCTTGCGGACTGCCCGTGACACGGCCACCGATTTCGTCGCTCAGTTCAGTGAGGTATAGGAAGGCGTGAGAATCCATTTCGCCTTCGCCGGCGATTTTGACTAGGGCGGCCTTGGTGCCATCTTGGTCGGGTCCAGTGGGTTTGGGAGTGTCGTTGGCCAGGGCGATGGTAGCGCTGGCTAAGAGCGAAAAGAGCAACTGCAAACCCAGAATGTGATTCTTCATCCGCGAATTTCTCCCTTGTTTTAGCTGAACAGAGTGATTCTTGACTGTAGCATGGTAATAGACGCGGCCGAGGCGGAGGGTCTCGGCTGGGCTGCCATTCGCGGATCAGGGCGAGCCGCAGTCTACATTGCGGGTTGGACAACTGTGCGGAAGCGGTGGCTTTACGGTGGTGGTGAGTACTCCTAAACTTTCAGCGTGACTTACTATTCGAAGATCGGTCGAGTTGTCGCGGGCTTACTGCTATTGATTGGCAGCGCTGCTGCGGCACGTGCACAGGCGCCAGGTGGTACAAAACCGGCTGAAAAGGCTCCAGACAAACCGACGAGTACAGATAAGGCTTCGGAAAAAGCTTCCTTCCCCTTTCAAATACAGCTTCTGGAGACTCAGATTCGCTTTGAAACAAATGGTGATTCGCGCAAGGAAGTTCACACAATCGTCAAATTAAACGATTTGATGGGGGTGCGAGAGTTTGGGCGGCTGACATTTGACTACAACCGGTCGTTTCAGCAGGTAGAAATTCCCATGGTGCGAATAACCCATGTGAATGGCGGAACTTCTGACGTATTGCCTAGCGCAATTACGGACGCGCCGAATCCAGCGGTGGAGAAATATCCTGCGTATCAGGATGTACGGGTGAAATCGGTGCGGATTTTGGGATTGCGGGAAGGAGATACGATTGAGTATCGGGTGATTACAAGTACGACGCATCATCCGCTTGCTCCGGATTTTTGGCTGGAGCATACGTTCGATCGGTCAGGTGAAATAGAAGAGGAAAATTACGAAATTGAGATTCCGGGATCGAAAAGGGCGGAAGTAATAATTAATCCTCAGACTCCAGCTACGGAGATATCGAAGAATGACCATGAGTCGATCTATCGATGGGAGCGAAAAAGCGTTTCACTGGCAAGCAATAGCGCAGTTACTGAGAGCTCCGCTCAATTGCCTTCATATCCAGATGTTGTTTTATCGACGTTCAGCGGGTGGTTAGATTTGGCAGTCAAACTAAATTGCTCTCTCTCCTATAAGAAGGCTTCTAAAGTCGCGAAGACGCAAACACTCGACGATCTGAAGGATTTTGGAACTCCGAATCCTTCACCACCAAACACGGCAGTCCGCGCAAAAGCAAACGAACTGACGAAATCGGCGAAAACGGGACGTGAGAAACTGGAGTCGATTTACGATTTTGTATCGACAAAAATTGCCACGGTTGATTTGCCGTTGGGTTCAACCGGGTATTCCGATCGAGCTCCGGATCAGATTCTCTCGTCTGGATACGCAACGCAGGAGGGAAAGTTGGTGCTGTTACGCTCGCTCGCGACAGAAGCTAACTATCAAATTATTCCAGTGCTTACAGGTTTCTGCGACGAGTCTGCACTTCCCAGACCTTCCGCGTTTAAGCATCTCGATATGATTGCTGCGACTGGCACGAGCAAGTACTGGATGGACCCGAGCTTGGAAGTCGCGCCCTTTGGCGTGGTAGCTGCGGTAGCGCAGAATTGCGCTTTCTATTTGGAAACCGAGTTTGGCAATCGTTACAAGCCTAACGTGTGGGGTCCTCCTCCAGTCATATCGGCAAGAGCGTTTCAGAAAGTCGGAGTTGTCGGAACGATAGGCCAGGATGGAAAACTCAGCGCAAGGGTGAAGTATACGATGCGTGGGCAGAACGAATTGCTTCTTCGGATGGCTTTTCATAAGACAGCGAAGGAAAAGTGGAAGGATGTGGCGGGATTGTTAGCGCTTTCGGATGGGTTTCGCGGGGTGATTACGAGCGTGAATGCGTCGGACCCGATGGCGACACAACAGCCGTTCACGGTGGAGTATGAATTGACGCAGGAGAAATTTGTGGATTGGGCGAAGAAACCGGTGCGGATTCCGGCGTTGTTGCCACAGATTGGATTACCGGATACTTCGGCAAGGACTTCAGCGGGAAATATCGAGTTGGGAACACCGCTGGATGTGGAGACGCAACTAACACTGCATTTACCGGCGGGGACTACGGTGCAGACACCTGCTGGAACAGCTGTGGAACGTGATTACGCTACTTACTCGTCGAAATATGGAATGAGCGGAGAGACGCTTTCGGCTGCGCGGCATATTCATTTTTTGCGACGCGAGGTTGCGGGGAATCGGGCAGCGGACTACAACGCGTTTGCTCAGGCGGTGCAGAATGATCAGGCGCAGTATTTTGTGTTGGATCGAGGGGTGGGAGTGAGGAGCGCGGCAAAGGAATGATGGAGCGCCCGGAATGGGGTAAGGGACCCAACAACCACAGGCTGAAGCCTGTGCTACTAGAGCGGACACTCGGTTTCTCACTTAAGACTGAAAGCTTACGCGGGTGAACTTTCCAGATTGGATCGGAAGGCCACCCTTCGAGGCTCGGGTAAACCCTCAAGTACTTAGATCTGAGGCTTTGGAACGAAAAAGAAAGAACAAGGCTGAACGTGTGCTACGTGGTGGCCGGACTAAGAGCCCGGCACCTACATTAAGAGATTGGGTTAGCGGAATTCCATTACTTCTTTTTCTTTGGCGGCGGCGAGGTCTTCTATTTTTTTGGTTTCGGAGTGAGAGATTTTTTCCAGTTCGTCAAGAGAGCGTTTTTGCTCGTCCTGGCTGATCTTCTTGTCTTTTTCCAGTTTGTCGATGGCTTCCTTGATGTCGCGGCGAATATTGCGAACGGCGGTGCGATGATTCTCCAGCATTTTGTGCATTTGCTTGACGAGTTCCTTGCGGCGCTCTTCGGTTGGAGCAGGCATGGGAACACGAACGATTTTGCCGTCGGTGGTAGGGTTGAGTCCGAGGTCGGCCGTGCGAATTGCTTTATCGATCTGTGCGGCGGCGCTGGGATCCCACGGGGTGATGACGAGCATGGTGGCATCAGGAATGGTGATATTGCCAAGTTGATTTACAGGCATGGGCGTGCCGTGATAGTCCACGCGCACTTGTTCAAGAATGCCGGCGTTGGCGCGGCCGGTGCGGACGGTGGCAAGCTCCTTGCGAAAATCGTCAACGGCTTTTTCCATGCGCGTTTTTGCGGCGAGAGACGCATCTTTGGTAGTCGCTATCGTGGTCATTTTTCTATCCTCAGTGAATTGCACTCTAACATTTAAATGTTTTCAGTTTTCAGTAGTCAGTTTTCAGTAAAACAAAAAACTGCCCCAGGGAATTGGAACGGAAACTTAACAATTCAAACATACTCATTTGCACGTTTGCTTCGCAATTCGTACTTCTGACCTAAACTTCAAACTGACAACTTCTTACTGAATTTCCGCCGGTGAAACGGTTGAGCCGACTCTTTCCCCTAAGACGGCGCGGCGAATATTCCCGGGTTTATGCATATTGAAAATCACGATGGGCATGCCATTATCCATGCACAGCGAAATGGCAGTGGCATCCATGACTTTCAGATTTTGATGAAGCACTTCGCGATAGGTAATATCGGCAAAGAATTTCGCATCGCTCACCTGTTCTGGATCGGCGTCGTAAATTCCATCCACGCGTGTGGCCTTTAGAATCACGTCGGCCTTGATTTCCATGGCACGCAGCGCGGCAGCGGTGTCGGTGGAAAAGTACGGATTGCCTGTGCCGGCAGCAAAAATGACCACGCGGCCTTTTTCCAGATGGCGCGTCGCTTTACGGCGAATGAAGGGCTCGCAGACTTGGTGCATTTCAATGGCGCTCTGCACGCGAGTGTGGACGCCAACTTTCTCCAGTGCATCTTGCAACGCGAGAGCATTTAGAACCGTGGCAAGCATACCCATGTAATCGCCGGTAGCGCGATCGATTTCAAAACCTTTTTGGCGAGCGCCGCGAAAAATGTTGCCGCCACCCACCATGATGGCGATTTGCACGCCAAGTTTATTGACCTCGCGCAGTTCCTTGGCGATGGCGTAAATTGTTTGGCCGTCGATGCCGAATCCTTGCGGCCCCTGCATGGATTCACCGGACAATTTGAGCAGGATACGGCGATAGGCAGGGTATTTCTTTGAACTTTTCTTAGGCGCTTTCGATGGACTTGCCATGTGTCTCCGATAGGTGGAACAAAGCAGTGGAATTGTAACAAAAATTGGCCGGGTCGGCGTGTACTAGAACCAAAAACGACGGAAGGAATTTAATGCAGAGGTCGCAGAGTTCGGAGCGCAGATGGCACAGAGAAGAAAGAAAAACGCCCCGTGGTTAGCGGGGCGTCTTCGAAAGAACAACTGACTTAGCCTAGCTTAGGCTTTGCCTGCGTCAGAGCCGGGTGCTGCTGGTTCGGCGGAACCGGCTGCAGAGGCGCCACTGACTTCGCCAACCTTAAAGCGAGCAAAGCGGCGAATCGCGATGTTTTCTCCGAGCTTGGCGATGGCTTGCGTAATCATTTCGCCGATGGTCTGGGTCTCGTCCTTGATGAAGTGCTGTTCGTACAAGCAGCTTTCCTCATAGAACTTTTCCATTTTACCGGTGACGATCTTCTGAATGACTTGTTCGGGCTTGCCGGTGGCGCGTGCCTGGGCGCTGTAAATTTCGCGCTCGCGTTCGAGCATTTCCGGAGTCACATCTTCGCGACGGACGTAGCGCGGATCGACGGCGGCGATGTGCATGGCAACATCATGGCAAAGCTGTTTAAACGCTTCGGTGCGCGCAACGAAATCGCTCTCGCAATTAATTTCGACGATCACGCCAATTTTTCCGCCGGCATGAATGTAATGGCCGATCAGGCCCTCGGTAGCTTCACGAGTTGCCTTCTTGGCGGCCGAAGCCTGGCCCTTCTTGCGCAAGACGTCGATGGCCTTTTCGATATCTCCGCTGGCTTCCACAAGCGCGGCGCGGCAATCACTGAATCCGGCGTTCGTCTTCTCTCTCAGTTCTTTTACGAGCTTGGCTGGGATTTCCATAACTGGCTTAGAAGTACTCATCCTTTTCTCTCTTTTTGTGCGGCCCGAACGTTCGATTTGATATCAGAAAAATGGCCCGGCGTCGGTCATGCACTCAGCGCCGGGCCACTAGAATTTAGAACCGTCGCAGTTACTTGGCGGCTTCCGCTTCGTGAGGAACTTCCGTGGCTGCTGTTTCAGCAGGTTCCACGGGTTCGACAGATTCCACAAGAACATCGGTAGCTTCGACGAAATCGCCTTCCTGCTTCTCGTATTGCTCGTAGGCGCTGGTATCGACATATTCCACGCCCTCTTGAGCCTGGTCCGCGACCGCCTTCTGATGGGCGACCTGAGACTGCTCATACGCCGTGCGGCCTTCCGCAACGGAGTCTGCGATCTTGGTGGTGAAGAGGCGAATGGCGCGCAAAGCGTCATCATTGCCGGGAATAATCCAGTCGACCATGTCGGGGTCGCAATTAGTATCGACCACACTAACCACGGGAATGCCCATGCGGCGGGCTTCCTTCACGCCAATTTCTTCAGCGTTGGAATCGACGACGAACATGGCGTCCGGCAACTGGGTCATATTCACGATGCCTTCCAGGTTCTGGAAGAGGTGCTTCATTTCACGATCCAAGCGAGCGCGCTCTTTCTTGGAGAGCTGCTCCATGCGTCCATCTTCGGTCATAGCCTGAAGAAGTTTCAGGCGCTTGATGGATTTCTGCAGCGTGGACCAGTTGGTCAGGGTACCGCCCAACCAGCGGTGGTTCACGAAGAAGGCGCCACAGCGCTTGGCTTCTTCGGCGATGGCATCCTGCGCTTGACGCTTGGTGCCAACAAACAAAACTGTTCTTCCGTGTGAAGAGATTTCGCTGACGAAGCGGCTAGCTTCGCGGAACATCTTCAACGTCTTCTGCAAATCAATGATGTGAATGCCGTTGCGCTCTCCGAAGATATATTCCTTCATCTTGGGATTCCAACGACGTGTCTGGTGACCGAAGTGAACGCCGGCCTCCAGCAGTTCTTTCATGGTGATTTCTACTGCCACTATTCCTCCTATGTAGATAGCTGCTTATTTCGGGAAACCTTTTGCGGGGTGGCCGGACTAAAGTCTGGCACCTACATTAGGAATCTTCGCAGCAGCCTCTTGCCGGCTTCTTGCCGGCCGTGATCTTGGAACTTCAGGGTTAGCCGAAATTCCAGAGCCTGAGTTTGGGCCTCGCCATGAAGACAAGGCCCAAACAAAACCGTGACGCCCAGCTCTTTACCGCTTGGTGAACTGGAAGCGCTTGCGTGCGCCCTTTTGACCATACTTCTTGCGTTCCTTCATACGGGAATCGCGCGTCAAAAATCCGTTCTTACGAAGCGGGGGACGCAGTTCCGGATTGAACTTGATGATGGCGCGCGAAAGGCCCATGCGCACCGCTCCAGACTGTCCACCGACGCCGCCACCTTTGGCGGTGGCCACGACGTCCACCTGATCGGTAAGGCTCGTAAACTTCAATGGCTCGATGGCATCATGCTCCCAGGCATGATTGGGGAAATACGACTTCACGGTGCGGCCATTGACCGTGAACTTTCCCGTTCCGGCTCTCAGGAACACGCGGGCAATCGATTCTTTGCGACGACCGGTTCCGTGGAACCACGTTTTGCTGCCCGTTGCGGGCGTTTCAACAGTACTCAATGCTCCTCCTCAAAATGCCTAGTAGAGAGAGTAATCCGCGCTCTCTCGTGAACTACACGGTCGGATGGCTCCCTGCTAAGGCACTGCCTAGAAAGGAACAACACCTACGTGGTGACAACCAGGGGCGCCCTGAAGATTCAGGGTGCTCCGAAAAACTGCTACAGCGCGATGGACTGCGGCTTTTGACCAGCGTGACGCGCCAAACCTGCTGCATCGCGATAGATGCGCAACTTCTTGGCACGACGAGCGCGCAGCTTGTTCTTCGGCAACATGCCAAGAACAGCTTCGCGAATCATCCAGTCCGGCTTATTCTCGCGCACGCGCTTGGCCGGGACTTCTTTGAGGCCGCCGGGGTAACCGCTGTGTGAGTAATAGACCTTCTGCTCAACCTTGTTGCCGGTTAGCTTGATCTTGTCGGCATTGATGACCACGACGTGGTCGCCAGAATCCAAATAAGGAGTAAAGGAAGCCTTGTCCTTGCCGATCAACAGGCGGGCGACTTTGGTCGCCAAACGACCCAAAACTTGATTGGTCGCGTCCACAACAAACCAATTGGCGCCGACTTTCAGCGCTTCTGCCTCTGTACCCTTTGCTACGTACGTCCTCATTGCAATCAGCCACACCTTTCCCTGAAAAGACAAAGTTTAAGTTTAGGAGTTGGGCGCAGTTTTGTCAACGCAACTTTGCTCGGCTGGTAACGGTTTGAAATTCAATTTCGACGTTTTAGAGGTTCAACATTTCGTGGATTATCTCGGGTGCTTGCTCGTTCTACCCAAGTTGCTCTCGAGCAATTCCCGTTGCCACACACGCAATCCTTCATTAACATAACGGCAGTTTAAGCCGGGTATAGTTCCGGTTGGGCCCCTCAAGAAAGACCCACGGGTAAGGAGTGTTCTCCCATGCTACTCAGCCGAATGAAAAGTGTGTTGTGTGGTTCGATCCTGGTGTTAGGCTTCGCCATTCCATCTACAGCTCAGACTGCAGCACCGGCCGCCGCCGCGCCAGCAGCTTCTGCTGCGCCAACCAAGCGCGTGGCGGTAATGAATTTTGATTACGGCACAGTGCGAACTACAGTTGCACAGATTTTTGGCTCGGACCAGGACGTAGGCAAGGGCATTTCCGACATGCTGGTACAGAAGTTGGTGCAGAACGGAAAGTACCGGGTGATCGAGCGCGCCGCACTGGACAAAATCCTGGCGGAGCAAAATTTCTCGAACAGCGACCGGGCGGATGCCAACACAGCGGCGAAAATCGGCAAAGTGCTGGGCGTTGACGCAATCATTATCGGCTCAATTACGCAGTTTGGACGCGACGACCAACATACCAAGGTTGGCGGCGGCGGATATGGGCTCGGGAAGTATGGTATCGGCGGAATCGGCACGAGCAAATCGAAAGCTGTAGTCGGCATTACCGCGCGCATGATCAATACGAGTACCGCGGAAATCATGGTGGCGGTCACGGGAATGGGCGAATCCGAGCGCGGTAGCACTTCGTTGCTCGGCGGAGGCGGCAGCGGCTGGTCCGGTGGCGGTGGCGGACTGGACATGGGCAGCAGCAACTTTGGCGCTACGATCCTTGGAGAAGCTACGCACAAGGCGGTCGATGACACCGCGACGCAGCTCGATGCGGGAGTGGACAAAGTGCAGACTGTGAAAGTGGAGGTCAGTGGGCTAGTGGCCGACGTGTCGGGAAGCACGCTGATCGTGAATGTTGGCAGCAAAATGGGAGTTCATGTTGGAGACAAGCTGCTTGTTATGCGTGCGGTCCGACAGATTAAGGATCCCGCCACCGGAAAAGTAATCAAGTCGGTGGAGGATAAGATTGGCGAGGCCACGGTTACCGAGGCGGACAGCGATTCGGCGACCGCTACGTTTGCGGGTGCAGGTGCGCCAAAAGTAGGCGATACGGTGAAAACCCCGTAGGACCCATGGGCAAGAATATTTCAGCGGGCCCGCACTGATTGAATTGGGTGCGGGCTCGTTTGTTTAGTTCTGAAGGCAAAAGAAAGACGGGCACGGCGGTGCCGTGCCCCTACGGAGTTTGGGCGTAGATATCGGGAGGACGCATGACGGCGGAATTTACAATCGGGCAACACATTGGCGATTACGAAATACTCTCCGTGCTGGGTTTGGGCGGCATGGGAAAAGTGTACAAGGTGCGCAATGTGATTTCTGACCGAGTGGAGGCGATGAAGATCCTTCTGCCGGATCTCAACTCACATCAAAGTTTGGCGGATCGCTTCTTGCGGGAAATTCGCTTGTTGGCTTCGCTGAATCATCCGAACATCGCTTCTTTGCGAACGGCCTTGAACCATGACAATCAGTTGGTGATGATCATGGAATTTGTGGAGGGAGAAACGCTGGCCAACCGGTTGTCGCGCGCGCCCATCTCCACGGCCGAAGCAGTGGATTATTCCGAACAAGTTTTGTCGGCGCTCAGCTACGCGCACAAGCAAAACATTATTCATCGCGACATCAAGCCGGCAAACATGATGCTGACGCCGCAGGGCGTGGTAAAGCTGATTGATTTCGGCATAGCGCGATCGGCGACGGATGGAACGCTGACTTCCACCGGTACGACGCTTGGATCTTTGAATTACATGCCACCAGAGCAGGTGCGCGGGGAAAGTGCCGACGCGCGATCTGACATTTACTCGTTTGGCGTCTCCCTGTACGAGTTGTTGACGGGGAAATTACCATTCAAAGGCGATTCACAATATTCACTGATGACCGCGCATTTGAACGAACTGCCAGCGGCGCCAATTACGTGGCGGACGGATTTGCCTGCTTCCCTGAACGAAATCATCATGATGGCGATGGCGAAAGATCCCGAGCAGCGATTTCAGACTGCGGATGCGTTCCGGGCCGCGTTGAAGAGCGTTCCGGTGGAACCTCTGCCGCGCTCGGCGACTACACTTACGCCAACGCCGCACACGCCATCTCCCGATGAAACGCTGGTGGAGACTGGTGCTATGCGCGCGCGTTCGCCAACTCCAGCAGCTAAGCCCCCGAAACCGGCGACCGTTCCGCCGCCCACGCCTGTTGCCGCTACAGTGCTTGCAACGCAGCCGGGCCCACCTGCGGCACGGCCAGTGGCAATGTCGCCTCGACCTTCTTCTAGTCGAGGACTCTGGGTGGCGATCGGGGCGCTTGTCGGCGTCGGGGCGATAATCGCAGCGGGAATTTACATCCCGCGTAAAGTGCTGACTCATGCGGATCCGAATAAGTCTGCGTTCCCTGCAAATTCAAGTCCGAGTGGCACAGCTTCCCCTACAACGCCGCCCGCGTCCGACAACGATTTGCCGAACGCATCCATATCGACAAACGGAGGAGGCGTATCAATTCAGAGTGATAAAGGAAGCATTACGGTTGACCAGCAAGGAAACGTATCGCTGCAGAGTCCAAAAGGAAGAATCTCGAGTTCGGCGTCGGGCGAGGTAAATATTTCCAAGACTCCAGCCAGAAAAACCTCCCAGGATGTGGGAAGCACGGCGGCAGCCCCGATTCCGCCAAGCGCCCCTCCTGTTCCCGCAGGACCATCGCCCGAAGAAATTGCCAAGGTAGAGGATGAAGCGGATAAGTTGAATATTCGCGGAGCAACGGTTTCGCAAAGTATCGATACCTTGCGGCAGCAACAGCAGGCCTCCGGTTACGGACTGCGGGGAGATATCGCTTCGTCGCAAGAGCGAATGAAAACATATCTTGCGAAAGGCAATTCAGCATTGCAGGCGAAGGATCTTGCCGGAGCTAAGAAATATTTTGATCTGGCAGAGTCCGAAATTTCTAGGCTCGAAAAATTCTTGGGACATTAGCGCGATCGACGAATCTTACGATCAGTTATATAAACAAGCCGCAAACAAGACCATCCCGACGCAAACGTACCCATGTGACGGCCGGCACTGTATTTGTTTTACTTATAGTGCCTAATAGTTTCGCTTTCGGACCAACCTCGCACGCCGGATCTCGCCGGCGTCCTTCTTGGCCTTTCTGTTACCAAACTCAAATTGAGGAGGACAAACCTATGGGCACCATTACGCTTGCGCCGCCAGTTAGCAAGGCACCTGCGGAATACATCAACGATGTAATGAATAGTGTTCGGATGAAGAATCCTGCCGAGCCGGAATTTCACCAAGCTGTGAAAGAAGTGTTGGATACGTTGAGTCCCGTTTTAGCGAAACATCCGGAATACCAGAAGGTGCGGATCCTGGAGCGGTTTGTGGAACCCGAACGGGTAATTATGTTTCGCGTGCCGTGGGTCGATGACGATGGGCACGTGCAGGTAAATCGTGGATTCCGAATTGAGATGAGCAGCGCGATTGGCCCGTATAAGGGCGGGCTGCGTTTCCATCCTACGGTTAACCTGGGAATTTTAAAGTTTCTGGCATTCGAACAAGTTTTGAAAAATTCGCTGACCACACTGCCAATGGGCGGCGGAAAAGGCGGATCGGATTTTGATCCTAAGGGAAAGAGCGATAACGAAGTGATGAGGTTCTGCCAGAGCTTCATGTCGGAGTTGTACCGGCACATCGGGCATAACACCGACGTTCCGGCGGGTGACATTGGCGTTGGCGGGCGGGAAATCGGTTTTCTATTTGGCCAGTACAAGCGACTGGCCAACCTGTTCACCGGCGTATTAACGGGTAAGGGGTTAGGTTGGGGTGGCTCGTTGATACGTCCGGAGGCGACAGGTTACGGTTGCGTGTATTTCGCCCTGGAGATGTTGAAGAGCCGGAAGGACACGCTGGAAGGTAAAGTGTGCCTGGTATCCGGAAGCGGCAACGTTTCGCAATACACAGCGGAGAAACTGCTGGACTTCAATGCCAAAGTGATTGGGATGTCCGATTCGAACGGAGTGATCCATGATCCGCAAGGGATTGACCGCGAAAAATTGGCGTGGATCATGGAATTGAAGAACGTGCGGCGCGGCCGTATTCAGGAGTACGCAGACAAGGTCAAGACCGCGAAGTACATTCCCGTTGATTCCTCGATGGACTTCAACCCGCTGTGGGCGATCAAGGCTGATTGCGCGTTCCCGAGCGCCACGCAGAACGAAATCAATGCGAAAGACGCTGCGACGTTGCTGATGAACGGATGCAAGCTTGTTGCCGAGGGCGCAAATATGCCTAGCACCCTGGACGCGACCGGGATGTTCCTGCAAGCCGGCATTCTCTATGGGCCGGCGAAGGCAGCTAATGCCGGTGGCGTTGCCACGAGCGGTCTGGAGATGGTGCAGAACTCGACTCGGCTGAATTGGAGCCGCGAGGAAGTGGACGACCGACTGCACAAGATCATGATCGCCATTCACAAGAATGCGTACGACACAGCGGAGAAATACGGAAAGCCTGGGAACCTTGTGTATGGAGCAAACATTGCAGGATTCCTGAAGGTTGCCGACGCGATGTTGGATCAGGGATTGGTCTAATCTCTGAAGTGATTTGGTTGTGCCCTGGAAAGGCGGGGTGGACTTATTCCACTCCGTCTTTCTTTTTTGGAGTGCGTTAGCCTAGCTGCGCTTCTAGATTTTGGCGAAATCTGAGATCTCAAAAGCGGGAACCGGGCTCCCGCACTCATGGAAACCCATGGGCGGGATAAAGTCGCCCCTACAGGTTCAGTGTGAGATGACGCACTTCTACTGAGTGGAATAGCTCCGTTTGTCTCAGCACGACATTTTTGTGTAAATTTAACATTGGTAATTCCTTTTGTTTCAAGCTTCAAGAAATAGTATAAATCATTCTGGAGTGGAATCGGTCCTGCTCTTTCCTTAACTGGGGAACCTGGCCTGCGTTCAGCTCGGGCAGGAGGTATATATGATTTCAACTCATCTTATTTTGGCAATCGCCGGAATTATTGCCGCCGTTGGCTTGTCTTTCGGACTCGCCATTACTGTTGGCTCTTACCTGCGGTACGGTGGTAAGCGAGTAGTGAAGTGCCCCGAAACAAAGCAGCCAGCCGCGGTGCACATCAATGTGGCAAAGGCTGCTCGGGAAGCGCTATTTCGTTCGCCCAACATTCGGCTGGACCAATGCTCGCGGTGGCCAGAGCGAGCAGGGTGCGGGCAAGATTGCTTAGCAGAAATCAAGGCTGATCCGGATCAATGCCTGGTATGGAATATGGTGGACAGCTGGTACAAGGGAAAATCATGCGCATATTGCCAGAAGCCATTCGTGGAAATTCATTGGCACGAACGCCATCCAGCCTTGCTGGGGCCGGACCGCTCGATCATGCAGTGGAATGAAGTTCCGGCAGAAAACCTGCCACAGATTTTCCAGAACTATTTGCCGGTTTGTTGGAACTGCTATATCGCCGAATCGTTTCGCCGGAAGAACCCTGAGCGAGTGGTCGACCGAACCTGGGAACGCGGGGTTGGTGGCGAATATGTACCGAAAGAAACTGAATCGCCAGCGACAAAACCTGTCCAATAATTGTTGACGACGGCAACTGATCTACAACTTCTTACCAGCCGACATCGACTTCGGCCTGTGGTACATTGCCAAGATTCCGGAGCATTGCAATGGCCACCAGCGAAAAAGTTGATACCCACCAGAAGGCACTATCTATAAATCTCGATCCCACCGTTTTTGGATCCTTCGCGGAAATTGGTGCTGGGCAAGAGGTAGCGCGCTGGTTTCTGCAAGTTGGCGCAGCGTCGGGCACGGTTGCGAAGACTATTTCTGCCTACGACAAGGAAGTCAGCGATGACTTATATGGCGCGGGAACGCGGTACGTGTCTTTGGAACGCTTGCGAGCGATGCTGGAGCAGGAATGGAAGGAACTTCTGGGTCAGTTGCATGTCACGCGTGGTGCGACCACAAAATTCATTTCGTTTGTGGATACGGTCTCGGCGCGGAATTTTGCAGGCACAAATGAGTGTCACGGATGGCTCGGATTGCGCTTTCAGACTGTGCCAGGCGGACCGGTGAACGATGTCATTCTGCATGTAAATCTGCGGGATGACTCAAACATACAGCAGCAAGCGGCCGTAGGAGTGTTGGGAGTAAACCTAGTTTACGGCGTATATCACCACCGGGAGGGGGTGGAAGAGTTTTTGAACAGCTTGGTTGAGGACCTCTCGCTAAGCCGGATTGAAATCGATTGTGTGGAACTGAGCGGGCCCGCTTTTGCAAACTGGGATTCAATGTTCGTGCAGGCCAGCCTGGTCACGGGGGGTTTGGCGGAAGCGGTGATCTTTCCGGTAGATGGGAAATTAGCGCCTCCAACCGAGGTGCTATACAAAAAAGCGATTGTGATGGCGCCCGGAAGGTTTGATGCCGCGGAAAAATACCATCAGGAAATGATTCAAGACACCCTGGCGCAACTTCCCAAGGAGGATCTGGCGGGGAGCAAGGGGTCGATTGGCTTGTTCAGCATGACTGTAGAGCCGCCAGCAAAGGACCAAGAGGGACTGATCGCTAAACAAATCGTGCAGCATGTGGAAGTGCTACGGAAACTCGGCAGTGGAGCTCTAGTATTCAGGGACCGTGAACTTTATAAAATGAGCGCGTTCGTGAACCGATTTACGAAATCCAGAATTCATTTTGCGGTTGGGCTGTCGATTTACGTGCGTGCCATGCATGACAATTATCAAGATCTTGAGGGAAATTTGATGGAAGGGCTCGCCCGGCTATTTCGCACCAATGTACGGGTCAGCATGTTTCCGATGTCCGTGGTGGACCTGGAGGAATGGCTGAAATCCGTTTCGGTTATGGGATGGACTTGGGAAGCGACCAACGGAATGATTGAGGCACAGAACTTGCATCCGGCAGGGCCGCTCGATTATTTGCATAAGTATTTAGTGGGCAGCGGCTTCATCATCCCGATGCCCGAAACGAAAGACTGAGTAACGCTGGCGAAAAGCTACTGGCACGATTCACAGACGCGCCCAACGGTTCCAACTCCCACCAGTTCTATCTGTGAGGATAGATAGCCTGGCCGGACCGGTTCTTCCTTTGTCAAAGCCGTGCTCAAGTATTTCTTGTTATCGTCGCAGAATATCGTGACAACAGCCGCGTCTTCATCAAAACTCTCTAGTACCCGCACCGCTGCAAGGAAATTGCAGCCAGAAGAAATGCCCACCGCAAGACCCAGGCTCGAGGCAAGTTTTTGTGCCATCAGAATCGCATCGCCATCGCTGACGGCGATCACTCTATCCAGTTGCTTAAGTTGCAGAATTTCCGGGATGAATTCGTCGGAGATTCCTTGAATCCGATGGTTCCCCACTTTGCATCCGGTGGAAAGCGTCGGTGATTCCGCCGGTTCGACCGGATGAATGTGGATAGAAGGATCACGGTGCCGAAGGAACTTCGCAACGCCCATTACCGTACCGCCAGTGCCAACGCCGCAAACGAACGCCTGGGGACGCCGACCCACGGATAGCATTTGCGACCAAATCTCCGGGCCGGTGGTTTCCGCATGAGCTTCCACATTGGCAGAATTAGAGAACTGGCGCGGGAGAAATACATTCTTGTTGGAGGCGGCAAAATCCTCGCATCGCTGGATGGAGCCCAAAAATCCGCCATCCTCTTTGCTGACAGAAATAATTTCAGCTCCGTAGCTCTTGATGAGTTGGACGCGCTCCTGGCTCATCCAATCGGGCATAAAAATGTTGACGGGGTGGCCCAACATGCGTCCGATCGCCGCGAGAGCAATGCCGGTGTTGCCACTGGTGGCTTCGGCGATGGTATCGCCGGGCTCAATTTTGCCCTCGGCGTAAGCCTTTTGCAGAATGCCGAGAGCCATGCGGTCCTTGATACTTCCGGTGAGGCTCAAGTATTCGGCCTTGGCATAAAGAATGTGGTCTCGACCGTGGTGGCGGAATTGGATCGAAAGGAGAGGAGTGTTGCCGACCAAACGGGTAAGGGCTTTAAACTTCGAAGTGGGTGTATCGATGAGTGTAGTCATAGCGAATTGGTTGTCGCATGTTTAGGCGAATTCGGCAAGGGCTTGGAACACAGTTCGGGAGCGGGTCCGCAATGGGGGGAATTTCGTCCCTCGCAGGACAATTGGGTACAATGCCGGAGGTGAACATTCTTGCGGGAAAAAGCTAGCAACAGAACGACTTGGAGACAGGTGGGGACGTGATACATCGATATGTATTTCATAACCAGGAATTGAAGCCGGTGGAAAAGACGAGATGGTCTCCCGGCCAGGCTGGGCTCATTTGCGGGTGGGGATTGTTTACTACCGTGAAAATCGTGCAGGGCGAAGCATTTGCCTATGAGCGGCATTGGCGGCGAGTGGAAAAAGATGCGGGGATTACCCGGCTGCCACTGACTTATTCGGGAGCAAAGGTTCGGGTGAATTTGCAGGAAGTGATCCGGGCCAACAAAGTGAGCGAGGGTTGCGCGCGAATTTATCTGGTGTGGAACAGCCCGGGGATGTGGAAGAGCGAAGAGCAAATGCCGGAAGTCGATCTGGTTATTACTACCGCGGATCTACCGGAATATCCGGATCTGGCGCGGCTTACCGTGCGGGAACAAGGGAGACATGCGGCTTCTCCGCTGGCCGGAGTGAAGACGATTTCGTGGCTGAACAGCGTTTGGGCGGCGGGTGAAGCACAGCGGGAAGGTTTTGACGAAGTGGTGATGCTGAATGAGCGCGGGGAAGTCAGCGAATGCACGGCGGCAAATTTATTTGTGGTGAAAGAGGAGAAAGTGCTGACTCCGCCCCTCAGTTCAGGCTGCCTGGAAGGGGTAACGCGAGGCGTGCTGATGGAAATTGCCTCAGAGGCGGGTACCAGTGTCAAGGAACAAACTTTGCACCTGGAAGACTTGTTCGGGGCAGACGAAGTGTTCATTACATCGACCAACCGCAATGTCATCGGGGTGAAGGAAATTGCCAGGCAAACGATTGGTAATGGCAGAAGTGGGCAAATCACCAACCGGTTGGACAATGCGTTTGAAGCATACGTGCGTGAATACGTGAGCCGGCGATTAGCCTCGAACCGGTAACGGAATATAGACTCGAAATTTGCCGCGCAAATTGAATAATTAATGGTGACTAGCTGATAAGGGAACGGCGGCAGCGGTAACAGGCGCAGCGCCGAGCGTGGCCCGAAGAAGGATAGGCGCAAGAACGGTCGTCACCATCACCAGCAGGACTACCGCGGAAAACAGGCCTTCGTCGACGACTCCGATTCCCTTCCCGATTCCAGCGAAAATCAATCCAACTTCACCGCGCGGCATCATTCCAAAGCCGACGGCCAGGCGGTTCATCGTTGGCGGACAGCCCCAACCGGAAGCTACTTTACCGGCGATAGCCACGATCGTAAGCAGAAGACCCGCCAGCAGGACGTCCTTATTAGCCATGGTTTCCAACTTCACTTGAATTCCCATCCACACGAAGAAAAGAGGAACGATCAGAGACTCCAGGGGTGAAAGTAGCTCATGAAGCGAAGCGCCTTCTATTTCGCGGTCAAAAAAGCTGTTGAGCACCATGCCTGCGGCAAAGGCTCCGACGATAGTGGCCAGTTCAGCAACATTGGCGAGCCAGGCTAGAAGAAACGCGAAGCTGACGCCAAAGAGCAGCTTGAGATTTTTCACACCATACGTCGTGAGACGACGAACGAGCTTTGGGGTGAGCCATATGCCGACACCGAGAGAAGCTACGAGAAATAAGGTGGCTTTGCCCGTGGTAATCGCGATGGAAGAAAGACTGATCGTGCCGGTTACGGCGAGCCCGCTGACTACCGCAAGAATAATCAGGCATAGCACATCATCGATCACTGCGGCACCAAGAATAACGCGAGCTTCTTCCGTGGTGTCGCGGCCGAGATCGCGCAGAACTCGCGCGGTAATGCCAACACTGGTGGCCGTAAGAATTCCGCCGATGAACAGATCCGCAGCAAGCGTACCGGTGGGATGAAGCAGCTTCATCGTTCCCATCCCCAGAAGCATGGGAAGAATGATGCCGAGCACCGCGACATACGTGGCCGCTTTGCCGACACGGCGCATTTCCACCAAACTGATTTCCAAGCCCACCAGGAACAGAAGGATCAAAATGGCCAGGCGAGAAACTACATCGACAAAGGAATAGACGTTGAGGTAGCTAAGACCATCTGGAGATGAAAGCAGCGACGCGATGAGATCGGTGTGCGGGCCAGGCGTCAACACTTGATATGTGGCGTCTGATACGCTGTAACGTCCACCCAGAGCAATGGCGGAAATGCGCGACAAATTATCGCCTTCGCGAAGAACCGTAAGCACCGGATTGCGAAAGTAGTAGCCCAGATTGCCAGCCAGCAGGCCAACGAGAAGTTCGCCAAGGACGGACGGCTGCTTGATCCATTTCATCAGCAGGCCGCCCAGTGCCGCAGCCAGGGTGATGAAAATCGAGGCGATCAAAATCGGAACGACGGGATCGGCGTGAGAAACGTCACCCGAAACAAAGAAAATCGCGGCAAAGGCCAATAAGTACATGCAAATGATCCTTGGGTGAAACAAAACGAGGGCGGTCGCGCACTATTCTTCTGGAGTAAGCTCTGGGAAGCAAGGGAAAAATCGAAACATGGCAACCAGAGGTAGTGCGGGCCGGATAAGACGAAAAATCGCGAGAACTCAGGATATGATAGCGGGCGCGTGCTACAATCCCCGGTTTAACGGAGCATGGAAGGCATGACCGAGACGTTGCCCCAAATTGAAGCGGTGCTTGAAGTTATCTCCCCGGATGGCGCGCGCAAATATGTGCGCATTTCGCAAGTTCCTTTCCTGATTGGACGTGGGTCGGAGACCGGAAACCATCTGCAATTGACCGATCGGCGCATTTCTCGTAATTGCGCGGCGATCGTCATGGAAGCAAACCGCTACTACATTGAAGATCGCGGGCAGCGCCGTGGACTTTTTGTCAACGGCGAAAAAGTGGAAAGCCGAGCATTGAATGACGGCGACGTGATTACCTTCGGCCTGGAAGATTCGTACCAGATGATGTATCGCTCGGCCACGGGCACCTCGGATGAATCGATCCCGCAGTTATTGACGCGCATCGATCACATGACGAGTTCCGAATCCACGGGTGGAGGATTGCGGAAGTTGAATTTACTGTTGGAAGCCACTTCCCTGCTGCACTCGCAACTGCCGCTGGATTCCGTGCTGGCCAAGATGATTGATCATGCGGTAGCCGTGACGGACGCGGATCGAGGATTGTTGCTGGAAGCCGAAGAAGGCAAAACGGAAAACATGAAGGTGCGGCTGGCTCGCCGCAGCGGTGGCCAACGCTTGCCGCCGGAAAGCATCACGCCGAGCGGAACCGCGATTCAACTGGCAATCAAGCAGCAATCGCCCGTGATTACCGAGGATCTGGCGCAAGCAGAGATGAATCTGCAGGCAGCGGCGAGCATCGTTTCGCAGGGATTACGCGCGGTTGTGGTGATTCCGTTGTATGCCACGGCGAGAGCCAGCAGCGAAGGTTCCGCGGTCAATATGAAGCGCGGGGAGTTTCTTGGCGTTTTGTATCTTGATTCGAAGAGGCCGACCGCATTTACGAAACTGGACCGTCAAATCCTGGATGCTCTGGCAGCCGACGCGGCCAGTATTCTGGATAATGCCCGACTGGTGGAAAGAGAACGCGAGCGGCAGAGGCTGGAGCAGGAAATTGGAATTGCGCGCGATATTCAGCAGGCGCTGTTGCCGAAAAATTTCCGTGACTATCCGCATCTGGCTGTTTCCGGCGTGAATTTCCCTTGCTTGTCCGTGGGGGGCGATTATTACGATGTGTTTCCGATCGACGATAAGCGGACTGCCTTTTTGCTGGCCGATGTGAGCGGCAAAGGGTTGGGCGCGGCCATCGTGACAACCATGTTGCAGGGAGCGCTTTCCGCCATGAGCCTGGGGACCGATCCCGCGCTGGTGTTCAATCACGTAAACCGGTTCCTGTGCGATCACTCTGAAGTCGGGCGGTACGCCACTATGTTTTTTGGGATTCTGGAGGTTAGCGGAAAACTGGAGTTCATCAACGCCGGCCATCCTTCGCCCATTCTGCTGCGCGGAGATCTGGTCGAGGAGGCGTTTACAGAAGGATCGTTCCCGGTGGGATTGGTTCCCGAGGCGGAATTCACCACCTTGAAACTGCAATTGGAACCCAACGACACGCTGGTACTGTTCAGCGATGGCGTGACGGAAGCGATGGATCCCGAAGAGGAATTGTATGGAGTGCCGCGGCTGCGCGAAGTGTTGAAGGGGCGGCCGGACAGTCCGCTGGATGAAATCCAGAAAGTGGTTCTGGAGTCGGTGGAAAATTTCGCGCGAGGAGCACGGCAGGCGGACGATTTGACGCTCCTGGTGGTGCGTTATCGTGGCACCGGTAGTTTAGGCGTTACGGACACGGATGTGTCTGCGACGAAAGAGCCCGCGCCGGCGGGTTAAAGAAAGAAATAGCGAGAGGCGGAAGGAATAAGCCGTATAAATACAATTTTCAGGGGAAGCGCTCCGGAACACTGGAGCGCTTTTTTCTTGACGGGAAAGGAGTGAACAATGAATTTGAATGAGGTGTTCAAATTTTTGGATAGCGAGAAATTGGGAGTGCTGGCGACAGTTGGGGAAGATGGTACTCCGGAGGCTGCGTTAATGGGGGTTGTGGCTACGCCGGAACTGGAATTGATCTTTGATACGGTGAAGAGTTCGCGAAAATACCCGAATCTGAAAAACAATCCGCGGGTCGCATTTGTGATTGGCTGCAGCACGGAAGTTACCGTGCAGTATGAAGGGATCGCTGAGGAACTTGCGGGTGAGTCGCTGGCAAAATACAAGAAGATCTATTTTGCAAAATTTACGGATGGACCTTTGCGGGAAAGTTGGCCGGGGATCACGTATTTTGTTGTGCGGCCGAAGTGGGTGAGGTATGGCGACTACAATCCGGCGACCAGGCGGATAGAGGAACAAAAGTTTTAGAGAGAACGCCACGAAAGGAAAGGTCAAACCCCGCGCCCTTAAAGACGAAGGATGTGGCAGCCGATCGAAATCTAGAATTGTGGTTGGCTAAGATCTGAGGGCATCCGAGTCGGATGCCCTCAGAATGAAATTTTGATAATTGCATGAAGATTAGAGTTCGCGCAGTGCGGTGGCTACCGGAAGGCTGGCCGCGCGAATAGCGGGGAGCAAGCCACCGACCACGCCCATTACCAAAGCAAAGATGATGCCTTGCGTTAGCAGGGCTGGCGTAATTTTGAATGCGAACGCAAGATTTGAGAACGTTTGAAAATTCATCGTGCTGGTCGTCAGTCCATTGAGTGGAAGCACAACCAGGCAACCGACAATTCCGCCGATCAAGGAAATTAATAACGCTTCAACGAGAAACGAGAAAACAACGGAATAGGCGTTAAAACCAAGCGCGCGCATGGTGGCGATTTCACGGCCGCGTTCGGAAACCGCCGAATACATCGTGTTCAACGCTCCAAACACAGCGCCCACCGCCATAATCATTGCTACGAGGCCACCAAGGACGGTAATTAGCCTCGTCATGGTAGTGGATTGTTTGGCGTAGTAATCAACCTCGCGTGTGACATCGACGTTCAAACGAGGATCGGCAGTCAGCGAATCCTTTAAGGCACGGAAAGAGTCCGGAGAATCCATGTGAACCGTGACGGACTGAAAAATATTCGCTGGACGCTTCAGAATGTCGTTCAGCACGTGCGAGTCGCACCAGATTTCCGAATCAAAAGCGGAACCCCCCGCGTCGAAAATGCCGACAACTTTCCAATGCCCGCCGGCCATGTCAATCGTATTGCCCAGAGTCAACCCTGAATAAGTTTTAGACGCATTTTTCCCGGCGACCAGCTCGGTAAGCCCAGGCTGGAACATACGGCCTTCGGAGATTTTGACGAACTTGCGAATCTCCAAAACATTTGCAGCCACGCCACGGATCTGCACATTGGCGTCCGTGCCCGTGCTGATCAGTGGAATCGGCATGACTCCGACGACTTCTTGAGTAACGAGAGGGCCATTCGAGTCGCGAGCAATTCCCGGCGCGTCTTGAATGATCTTCACGGATTCGAGCGTTACCCCACCCATCATTTCCGACGATGAGCCTGCGCGCATGACCAACGCGTTGCCAGGCGAACCGGAGGCGACGAGCGTGGCTTTAAATCCATGCGCCAATGAAAGCATAGCCACAAAAACACCCACCGTTCCGGCGATGCCGAGAACCGCGACGATTGTAGACGTCCAGCGAGCGCGAACGCTCCGAACGTTATAGATCAAAGGAATTGCCACGGTTATACCCTCCGAAGAGCGTTGACAACGCGCAGGCGCATGGCCATGACACCGGGAAGCATTCCGCTGACAAGGCCGACGACAATCGCAAGAACCAAGCCGAGAGCCAAAATAAGTGGCGAAAGAACGAGATTAGGAAGCAACCCGTTCAAGGCCCTGCCGAGCGCGGGCACCGCTAGAACGGCGAAAAGCAGGCCGGCCAATCCCCCAATCAGCGCAATGATCAAAGATTCGGCGAGCACAAAGAAAAGTACGGCGCGATCGGAAAAGCCGATAGCTTTAAAAACTGCCAACTCCGAAATGCGCTCTCGAACCGAAATTGCCATGGTGTTGCCGGTGACCAGCAACAAAGTGAAAAACACAACCGTGCCAATCGACAGAATCAAGAATTGGATATTGCCAAATTGCTTGACCCAATTGGCGGCAAATGCGGATTCCGTTTGTGTTTTTGTTTCTGAGGTGGAGTTGGCGAATTCCGTGTCGATGGCTTTGGACACGCGAACCGCGTCGTCCGGAGAATCCAAGCGGAGAACGTACCAGCCAATTTGGCCCTTAAAGCTCTGGGTAACTCTCTCTTCGAAGTAATCCCACTGAAACCAAAATTGGGTCTCGTCCGTTTGCGGGGTTTTGCCATGATAGATGCCGTCAATATTGAATTCCCACGAGCCACCACCATAGAGGGTTGTCTTGATAGGAATGCGGTCGCCGATTTTCCAATGGAAGCGTTCGGCGGTCCGCGCACCAACGATTGCACCTTCCCGATCTTTCAGGAATGCCGCCCACTGTTCCTCGGGAACCATCAATTCTGGAAATACCTGGCGCTGGCTCTCTGGATCGATCACGAATTGCGGAAAGAAATTCTTCTCGTCCTGATAGATTCCGCCGAACCAGTTGTTATGAGTGATCGCCTTAACTCCGGGTATACGCAGAATCTTGTCGCGATAAGAAAGTGGGATGGTATTGATGATGGATGTGCGGTTAATGACCACCAGGCGGTCGGCGCCCGCAACGTCAGCTCCGCGATTGAAAGCGTCCTTTACAACGGCAAGGAACGCAAAGAGAAACAACGCCACGGCAAACGAGCCAAGGGTCAGCAGCAGACGAACTTTTTTGCGAAACAAATTAGCGAAAATGATGCGCGCAAATTTCATGCGAAACTCCCGGCTGGGGCAGCCTGAGACATTTTCCCTTCGACCAGCACGCCTTTATCGAGATGCAACGTAGTATGAGCGCGAGCGGCAACAAGCGGATCGTGCGTCACCATTAGCACCGTTTTGTTGTGGTGTTCCACCAATTCTTCGATCAAGGCCATAATTTCACCGGCGCTTTTGCGGTCGAGGTCGCCGGTCGGCTCGTCGCACAGCAGGAACGTGGGATCGGAAACGATAGCCCGGGCAATCGTTACGCGTTGCTCTTGTCCGCCGGAAAGCTGCCGTGGGAAGTGATTCATGCGGTCGGCAAGGCCAACGACAGTAAGCGCAGTTTCCACATGAGCGCGGCGCTCAGCCTTGGAAAGCTTGGTGAGTAAAAGAGGTAGCTCCACGTTTTGGAACGCGTTGAGAACGGGAATCAGGTTGTACATCTGAAAAATGAATCCGACGTGGCGCGCGCGCCATTGCGTCAAAGAACTGGCGGACATGCTAGTCACTTCGTCGCCAGCCACGGTGATACTGCCGCGCGTCGGGACGTCCAAGCCACCGAGCAAGTTCAAGAGTGTGGTCTTGCCGGAGCCGCTGGGCCCCATGAAGGCCACGAATTCGCCGGATTCAACATCCAGGTTCAGGCCCTGCAAAACGTGGATTTCCTCACCCGCGCGGCGATAGGTTTTGTCGAGGTCGCGCACTTGGATGAGGCTCTTGCTGCTACCACTTCCGTCGACTTTCACCATGGTTACACTCCTATTGTTTTAGCTGAACTGCTGCTCCATCGTTGAGACCTTCGGGACCCTTTGTGAGCACTTGCACGCCTGGCTGGATTCCGGCAAGGATTTCGATATCGGTGCCGCGGGTTGCGCCTACGGTGACCGCGTGCCGCTCGAGAATTCCGCCCTTAACAACAAACACAAATTTTGTGCCGCCATCGGTATGAACGGAGTTCTGAGGAACTACGGCGATGACTTCGGGCTCATTCTTTTTCTCCGCCTTCGTCTTTGCCTTTTCCTCTTCCAGGAATGTAACCTTCACTCCCATGTCTGGCAGAATTCGTGGATCAATCGCCGGATCGCGCAACTTTACGTGATCCTCTTCGGTGAAAGAGATGCGAACTTTCACGGTCGCTTTTTGACGGTCGGCAGTCGGAATTACGGTGCGGACCTTGCCCGGTAAAATCACGTCTGGATACGCGTCGAGGACGGCGTTTACAGCCTGATCCTGTCTCACTTTTGCTATGTAGGATTCACCGACATCCACTTCGACTTCATTGGAATGCAGATCGACAATCGTCGCGATACCGGTGCGGGTGAAACCACCTCCCGCAGAAACTGGCGAAACCATTTCGCCAACTTGGGCGTCCTTGGATACCGCAATTCCAGCGAACGGCGCGGTAATGACGCAGTTGTCTACCGCCTGTTGAGCAACTCGAATGCGCGATTCCGACGCGGCGACATTCTGCTTCGCCAATTCAATCTTGGCGCGAAGACTGTCGGCAGTCATGACGGCCGAATCCAGGTTCTGTTGAGTCTGGACCCCCTCTTTAACCAATTGCTGAGCGCGGCGGAGTTCAATTTCCGCGTTCTTCAGTTGAACTTGATAATCGGCAATCGCGGCTTGCGAAGCATCACGGTCAGCCTTGGCGGATTCCAGAGCGCGTAGCGCGTCTGAATCGTCGAGCTTTGCAAGGAGTTGACCCTCTTTTACACGAGTCCCCTCGTCAAAATAGACACCGATAACTCGGCCTGTAATCTTGGCGGCGATCGTGGCGCGACGGCGCGGGGTGATATAACCGCTGGCATTCAAGACGCCAGTAGGAGCATTCGAAGGCTTTATCGCAGTAGCAACTTCGACCTCGGGTTTGCGATTGCGAAAAGCAAAAGAAGCTGCTCCCAATAAACCCAGCAGGATTATAGGGATAGCTGCCCAAAACCAGCGTTTGCCGGAACTCGTCTGCTTGCGCTTGGTGTCGGTGATGCGCAAAGAAGACAAATCGGGCTTCAATGTTTTTGATGATGATGCCATTCGACCGGCCAACTCCTTGTGCAGAAGCTCTTCGTAGGTTATTACGCGCCCGGGTATCTGAAAGTATCGATGATTTTTCTAGAAAATCGTTACTTCTGTGATCATTTTAACCGAGCGAAGGGGATTATGGGAGGGAAATGCGGTCAGCCAGGGTCGGAGGACTGGGATAGGGGGAAACCGCCAGCGTGGTCGTAAGGCTTCCCTAATTCAGAGTTAGAACGGGACTACGTACAATGTCGCAAACTACAGATTAGATTCAAAGGAAGAAAGCGAGCTTCCAAAGTGCCATCTCACTGTGGCTCGTTCTTATTCCACTTCGGTAATTTTCTTGGCTGCTATGGGGTGAAGAGGCGCGGGAGCTTTTAGCGAGTTGCGAAGGCTATTCACGGCAGACTGCGCTCGATGAACTTGTTGCTGGATTATTTGTGCGTTTTCCCGGTCTTCCTTGGAAAGTGAAGGAATATCGGCGAGCAATTCCGAATATCCGAGAATAGCCGTAAGCGGGTTGCTTATCTCATGAGTGGCTCCAGCGGCAAGGCGTCCCAAGGCGGCAAATTTCTGTGATGAGGTAATACGGCCTTGAACTGATTTGAGATTTTCGATGGATGCCTGGGTCAAATTAACAAGGTGCACTAATTCGCGCGCGAGAACTGTCAGTTTCCAGAAAACCAGGGCGCCCAGGAAAAACATGGCTCCGAAAACGAGGCGAAGCCGAAAGGCCGAGACCGGCGCAGGGACATTGGACTCATAAAATCCCAGCAAAGCCACCAATGGAAGAGAAAGTATGGCTAGCATCGCGATGCGAGCGGTCCAAACGCTATATTTCAGCTCGCGGTTGGCGCGCACTTCTTCTACGGGCTTCAATCCGCTGCCATAACAACCCAAACACGTGAGGCAAACCAGGGCGAGAAAAAAGGGAGTGTCGAAAAAACTGCCCGAGTAATAGATGCCACGGTCGATATAGATGCTTAGCAAAAAATTCCCACCACCGATGAGTGCAAAGACCAAAATCATCTGAACATAAAAGATGCGCCAGGCACCTTTCTTCCTGGCAGCGAGGAACGTCAGGGCAATACACAAGATGACGTGTTGAATGAGGGCAAGTAAATAGTAAGCAGGATTGTATTTTGAAAAATCACGGACCAGTATCTGCCAGGGAAGAGCGAAATAGCCGTAAAGCGCGAACCACCAAAGCGCCAGGAGCGCAAAGTCCAATCGCCGGATGCGCAAATCCCTTCCGGCGGAAACCGAATGAGGCCGGAGCGCCAGTGCAAAAAGAAAAAATACGTGCGCAAGGAGGAATAAGCTATCACCTGCGACTGGGCTCGGATTACCGAATCGGCGCAAAGAATCAAAGTAGAACCAATACGCCTCGGAAAGCAGCATCGTGAACAAGCCGGCCGCTGACAATTTCCAGAAAAGAGTGAACGCCCCCTCTGCAATCTTGAAATTTTCCACGAAACAGAGGATTGCGATGATTAAGAGGACGCATGGGATTGCATCGCCAAGAATAGTGAGTACAAAAGAAGGCTTTGCAAAAAGCGCGACGGCAAGATGCAAAACAAAAGTAGCAAACGCAAGAGAGAGATAAACTTTTTTCCGAACGGTCAAGTTCACCGGACACCTTCCCTAACAATGGAAGAGGTCGCTAATGCTTGGCGTGCAGCAGGCGGCGCAGCGGGCAGAAGAACGATGAACACTGCGCCACCTTCCACGCGATTGTTACAAGAGATTTCGCCTTCATGCTTGTGAATGATGCCGTAGCAGGTACTCAGGCCGAGCCCTGTGCCCTTTCCAACCGGCTTGGTGGTATAGAAAGGCTCAAAGACATGCTCTGGTTCCTTAATTCCAGGGCCAGAATCTGCGAATTCCACGCGTACTTGCGAACCTAGAGTATCAATAGAAATGTCGAGGGCCCCCCCACCTACTTCTTCCAATGCGTCCACGGCATTCGAAATAATCTGCAAGAACACGTGAAGCAATTGACTGGAATCACCTAATACCGGTGGGACATCATCGGATTGTTTTAAGGCGATCTGCACGTTGGCAAGTTTCGAAGTCCGGCCAAGCTGCAGGGTGCTATCAATCAGTGGTTTCAATTCCAGGGGCTCCAACTGTAGCGGCGTCTCCTTGGCAAAGCGCAACATGTTTTCGACCAGATCATCGGTCCGATGCGCATACTGGCCAATCTTTCCGGCCATCGACTGAATCCGCGATTCCGAATCCGGCCGCGCCGTCAACATTTGTGACCGTTCAAGAATGATCGCCATCGCATTCTTGATGTGGTTAGCGACTTGAGCTACCAATTCACCCAGTGAAGCCAGTTTTTCATTCTGAGTAAGCTGATTTCTAAAGCGATTGATGCTGGCGTAAGTGTTCGACAGATTGTGCAGTGAACTAATCAAGCTCGCTGTCAGCAAATGCTGTTTGAGCGAAAGGAGAAGCGTGAGGACGAAAATGGTGAGCAGGGTAATCGCCAACCGAAATGAAAAAATCTCGGGAGAGGAACTCCGAGTTAGCAGCCATAAACCAATGGCTGGAGTGGAGAGGGTAACAAGCATGGCAAATTGGGAGGAAAGGAATCCGAGACGCGAAGGATGCTCGTTTTCAGAAGCACTGCAAGAGGAATCTCCCTTAAGGTGAGCCGATATTTTGTTCCCTTGCCAGGTAAATGCCGCCAGCGCGGCGAGTGCAAGGGTCAAGGGAACATCAAACAGACTTCCACTGTAATAACGCCCTTGATCAATCGCAACATTACTGACGTCCGATGCCAGACAGTAACTTGCGGCGGCAAGAAAATAGAGGCGGTAAAGATCTCGCCAAGGGCCGCGAACGCGTAGCAAGGCAATGCCTGCTACTAACGCGAAAATCTGATTGCCGATGTCATCGGCAACGTTAAAGTGGAAATTGTAAATGTCTATGGCGCCAGGAAGCAGGCGGTAAGCGAAAACCCAGAACGCGTAGAGATAAAGGGAATAAACGATGAGTATGCAAACATCCAGCAGCCCAAAGGCTTGAAAACGTGAGTGAGAGGGTTTGTGAGGGCCAAGGGCGATTGCCGCGCTAAGCGGCACAAGCTTCACAAAAAGCAGAATATCTCCGAGTGGAAGATCGGGGGCTGGCCGGCGAAGCCACAACTCATTGACCGACCACAAGATGAGGCTGCCCAGCCACATTCCCGTGCCCATGGATATCAAAACCCAAAATGCGCGGACTTTCGAATGGCTTTGTCGTGCGTTGCGTAGGGACAGACAACTCGCAGTGGTAATGAGCCCAACCTGGGTCACATCGCCAATAAAGGCCAGAAGATATCCTTTCGGGACTAACAGTGACGCAAGCAGCGAAATTCCAGTTAGGACGCCACAAAACGCCATTGAACTCCGCAATATCCGCGGCGTAGCAGCGCCGGACGCGGCAGGGGTACCAGCGAAGCTTGGGGCCTGGGCAACGTGCATAGCGTTCTTGACCGCGAGTGTTTGAACTAAATTACCCTGATTTCGCGACGAACACGGCAGGTTGTGAATACACTTGCCGCCTGTGTTCCTATTTTGGGTGGGGACAGCGATTATCGCTTGGAATTCTTGGGGATATGGGGCTTAGATTATACGGGACTTTAGTACGGGGTTAGTAATTAGCCTAATGATGTCCATGCAAACTAACGTGTCGCGTGCCCTTGCAAAATTAATCATTTGTAAGTGAACCTACTAACGATAATCGCGGCCTCGCTTCCCGCCATTTTCCAATTTGTCGCTCAATGAATGGGGACCCATGAGATACCAGACGCCACAACAGGAATATGCAGCAAAGCTCACAACTCCCGCAAATGCGGTGAAAGATATAGCGGATGGCAGCACCCTTGTGCTGGCCCTCGCGGTGGGAATGCCGGGTGGTTTGGCTCGAGCAGTTGCAGATCGCATTTTGGCGGATGAGTTGAAGGGCTTGAATCTTTATTATCAGCACTCCATGAAATACAGCGAAGAAACTCTAATCCGGCCCGAAGTTCTTGCCAAGGTCGATGCGCGCTGCTTCTTCATGGGAGAGCCGGACCGGAAAATCGTAAAGCAGCAAAGAGCTGAAGGAAGAAAGTATCTCAGCTATGTTCCGATTAATTTTTCGAACATCCCGCGGGCACTGACAGAGCACATCCGCGTAAACACTTTTGTGGTTGCAGTCTCGCCGATGGATGCTTCGGGCCATTTCAGCCTGGGCACCAACAACGATTATGCGTCGACGGTGCTCCGCCATTGCGATCGTGTAGTCGTTGAAGTGAACAAAAACATGCCACGGGTTTTTGGCGATTCCCTGGTTCACATTTCAGAAGTTCACGCGGTCGTGGAGAACCACGTTCAGTTGGTACAAATTCCGTACAAAACGCCCGATGAAGAGGCCATGAAAATCGGGAAATTCATCGCGGATCAAATTCCGGACGGCGCAACTTTACAACTGGGCATCGGAAATCTGCCCAATGCGGTTGCCTTGCATCTCTCCAATCGAAATGATTTGGGGATCCATTCGGAGCTATTCAGCCATGCGTTTGTGGAACTGGTTCGGAGCGGCGTGGCCAATGGCAGGAAGAAAACAATTCATCCCCGGAAGCACGTTTTTACCTTCTCGATTGGCGACGATGAGGTCTATCAATTCATCAACGATAATCCGTCGATGGAGAGCTACGCTTCGTGTTACGTAAACGACATTCACATCATCGCAAAACACGATAATCTGATGAGCGTCAACACCGCGATTGAAATTGATCTCTACGGCCAGGTGAACGGTGAGTACCTTAATGGCACCCAGTACAGCGGTTCCGGCGGACAATTCGACTTTGTGAAGGGTGCTTCCTTTTCAAAGGGCGGAAAATCATTTATCGGGCTGAAATCATCGGCCAAGAATGGAACCATTTCGTCTATCGTTCCAAAAGTGCAGATGGCAACGGACACTCGTATGGATGTGGAATACATTGTCACCGAATACGGCTGCGTAAACCTGCGCGGTAAATCAACCCGCGAGCGCGCCTTGGCACTGATTAGTGTTGCCCATCCGAATTTCCGGGACGAACTCATGAAGCACGCCAAGTCGATCGTTTTAGTTTAAAAAAACGTACCCATTTCGACCTCCAAAAGCATCCAAATTTTGCCGAGAGTGAATCTCCCTGTTGATTCACTCGCCAGCGGATGTAGGTATTGACTTATTTGGCCATAAAGAATAAACAGGGAGTGTCTGCGCGCGTCACCGATTGTTTCCTGGAGGCTGAATGGAAGCTTCACGCCGAGATTTCTTGAAATTAGCAACAATCGGGGGCACCGCTGCAGCGGTATTCGGCTTCGACCTGCAACCCGCCTACGCGCAACTTCGCAACCTGAAAATAGCCCAAGCCAGTGAGACTCGCTCTACTTGCCCGTACTGCTCGGTCAGTTGCGGCGTAATCATTTATTCGATTGGCGACCGGGCGAAAAACGTGACGCCACAAGTAGTGCACGTCGAAGGCGATCCCGACCACCCGATCAATCGCGGGACTCTTTGTCCAAAGGGCGCGTCCCTGGAACAGGACATTTTGAATGAGCGCCGCATTGTGAAGCCGCAAGTGCGCCGTCCAGGAGGCACCGACTGGGAAGACATGAGTTGGGATCAGGCGATTCTAGAAATTGCGCAAAAGGTGAAGAAGACCCGCGACGATAGTTTTATCGAAACGGATTCCGCGGGGCACCGTGTCAATCGCTGTGAAACCATTGCCTGGACTGGCGGCTGCACAGACACCAACGAATTTAATTATCTGGTCGTAAAATCGATGCGCTCCCTGGGGGTAGTGCACCTGGAAAACCAGGCCAGAGTTTGACACGGCCCCACGGTCTCAAGTTTGGGACCAACATTCGGACGGGGCGCGATGACCAATGGCTGGGTCGATATCAAGAATACCGACATGATGTTGATCATGGGCGGCAACCCAGCCGAAAACCACCCCTGCGGCTTCAAATGGGCGATTGAAGCAAAACGCAATCGCAACGCGAAGATAATCGTCGTTGATCCGCGGTACACGCGGACGGCTTCTGTTTCCGATCTTTTCCTGCAAATCAGGGCTGGCACGGACATCGCTTTTCTGGGCGGCTTGATCCGCTATGCCATCGAGAACAACCGAATCGCAAAAGATTACCTGGTGAATTACACCAACGCCGCATTCCTGGTGAGCGATGCGTTTAAGTTGCCGGAAGAAGATGGAGTTTTCTCTGGCTTCGATAAGACCAAACAAATTTACGATCGGTCCACATGGAATTACTCCGGTTCGGGTGGCAAGGTGGCACATCCAGCGGCCCCGAAACCTGGTCAACCGGCCGCACCACCACCGCTTCCCCCGATGCCCACAAAAATTGAGAGTGACCTTACCCTCCAGAACCCGCGGTGCGTCTTTCAACAGTTGCGCAAGCATTACTCGCGGTACACCCCGGAGATGATTGAGCGCGTCACTGGTATTCCCAAAGAGCAGTATCTGAAGGCGGCTGACCTTTTCACCTCCGTTCGCAAGGACGGCGAAATGAAGAAGGTCTCCACAATTATTTATGCGGTCGGTTGGACCCATCATAGCTTTGGCACTCAGATCATACGCACCGCGGCAATGCTGCAATTGCTGATGGGCAATGTGGGGCGGGCTGGAGGCGGAGTCAACGCTCTACGCGGGCATTCCAATATCCAGGGCGCAACCGATATGGCGGGTCTATTCGACACTCTGCCCGGCTATCTAAAGGTTCCGATACCTGCCGATGGCTCTTTTCAGGGATGGATGGAGCGCATCACTCCGGACACTTCGCGCGGCCAAGGTTGGGAATCCTTCAATTATTACAGCAACACTCCAAAATTTGCCGCGAGTTTGATGAAAGCTTTTTACGGAGACGCCGCCACCAAGGAAAACGGTTGGGCTTATGACTTCCTCCCTAAGGTAGATCGAAATTATTCCTGGGTAAATCTCTGGGATGACATGTATCGAGGAACATTGAAGGGCATGTTTGCCTTCGGGATGAACGGTGTGGCGATTGGACCCGATTCGCACAAGAACATTGATGCTCTGAAAAAAGTGGATTGGCTGGTGGTTGGCGAGATTTATCCCGATGAAACCAGCGAGTTCTGGAGATCGCCGGGAATTACCACCGACGAAATGAAAACGATCCAGACTACCGTCTATCGCTTGCCCTGCGCCGGGTTCGCCGAAAAGGATGGCACATTTACGAATTCCGCCCGTTGGCTGCAATGGAAAAATGCGGCACTACCGATGCCAGAGGGATGCCGCCTGGATCACGGCATCGTGGCGCAGATTTTCCTGAAGGTGCGCGAGTTGTACCAAAAAGAAGGCGGAAAATTCCCGGATCCGATCCTGAAAGCGACCTGGAACTATTCAGACGCGATGAATCCTTCTTTGGCGGAAGTTCTGAAAGAAATCAACGGTAAAACACTTGTCGACGCGGAAGATCCGGTTACGAAACAGCAATTGAAAGCCAACCAGCAATTGCCCGGTTTTGCCTGGTTGAAAGATGACGGCACCACCGCTTGCGGCAATTGGATTTATTCCGGGGCCTTCACCGAAGCAGGGAACATGACAGCTCGCCGCGATGCCAGCGATCCGTCTGGCTTGGGCGTTCATCCAAACTGGGCTTTCTCTTGGCCAGCGAATCGACGCGTCCTTTACAACCGCGCCTCGTGTAACAACGAAGGCAAACCTTGGGACTCCTCACGCAAACAGATCTGGTGGAGTGAGAGTGCACAAAAGTGGGTGGGCATAGACGTGCCGGACTTCAAGGCCGATTCCAAGCCTTCGGAGCACATGGGACCATTCATCATGAACCCCGAAGGTGTGGGCCGGTTGTTTGGGCCGCTGGCGGCTTTCGCGGACGGGCCGTTCCCGGAATTCTATGAGCCCATGGAAAGCCCGGTCGACAACCTGTTTCATCCGAAGCAAACCCACAATCCGGTTGTCAGACGCTACAGCACGCCCGACGACAAATATGGAACTGTACAAGAAGGCTTCAACGTAGTCTGCACAACGTTCCGGCTCACCGAGCACTATCACTATTGGACAAAAAACAATCCCATGAACGTGCAATTGGTACCCGAACCATTCATTGAAGTGTCCGCGCAAATGGCGGATGAAATGGGTCTGCGAGGCGGGGAAAAGCTAAAAGTCTCCAGCGCGCGCGCCAGCTATATCGCGAAGGCTATGGTCACCAAACGTATCAAGCCGATGATGATTGATGGCAAGAAAGTCTATCAAATCGGAATTCCGATTCACTGGGGTTATCGCGGGATCGCCGAGGACGAAGGCAAAACTGCAAAAACTTTAGCGAACCTGCTTTCCCCCACAGTCATTGATCCGAATGCCTACACGCCGGAGTTCAAAGGATTCCTCGTGAAGGTTGAGAAGGCGTAGGAGACCGGGATGAGCCAAGCAACACTACGCGTTCAGAAGATCTCAGCTCACGCCGGATCAATTCCCGGAAGAGACACACAGCGGGACCTGCAAGTCTGCAAACTGGTCGACACGACTACCTGCATTGGCTGCAAAGCGTGCGAAGTGGCCTGCGTGGAATGGAATAGCATGCCATTCTCGCCCACCTCTTTTGACAACACTTACCAGACGATGCCGGACACGCGCTGGAATTACTGGAACCTGATTCTCTTCAACGAACACGAGCGCGAAGATAATAACAATAGCCTGCAATGGTTGATGCGCAAGCACCAGTGCATGCACTGCGCCGAACCTGGTTGCCTGGAAGCCTGCCCTGCCGATGGCGCTATCGTTCAGTATTCGAATGGCATCGTGGATTTTCAGCAAGCCAACTGCATTGGTTGCGGATATTGCATCACTGGATGCCCATTCAATATTCCAAAATTTAATCCTGAAACGAAGCGTGTGTACAAGTGCACGCTTTGTGCCGATCGTGTCAGCGAAGGGCTGGAGCCTGCTTGCATCAAGTCTTGCCCAACGGGATGTCTGCATTTTGGCACCAAAGATGACATGAAGGGCCTGGCCGAAACGCGCGCCAAACAATTGAGAGATGTATCCGGTTTCGCGCATGCCGGCGTATACGATCCACCGGGCGTGGGCGGTACAAATGTGATCTATGTTCTGCACGACGCCGACAACCCGGAGTTGTATGGCGGATTGCCCAGCAATCCACGAATCCCCTTAGCAGTGAAGTTGTGGAAGAATCCGCTGAAGTGGCTCGGCAATTTGGCGATGGTGGGTGGATTGGTCGGATTGTTCATCCATTACTTGCGCTTCGGCCCGAAGGCGCGTGAAGAAGCGGATATGATTCCGCAAGAAGGAAAGCAACCATGAGCCACCAGGAACAGTTAATCCCTCACGGCCATGTTCTCCGCTATATGTTCCACGAGCGGCTGAATCATTGGATTGCGGCTGGCTCTTTCATTTATTTGATGGGCACGGGTCTGGCGTTCTGGAGCCCGTGGCTGTACTGGCTTGCCTCCGTATTTGGCGGGGGACAAATCTCCCGAATGTTTCATCCCTGGATCGGATTGGTTTTCATTGCTTCCGTCTGCTACATGTTCGGAATGTGGTCGTCGCAAATGCGTTTCGAACCGGTAGACCGTGACTGGTGGAAAGCATTGCCCTACTACATCACGAATCGCGACGATAAGATGCCGCCTGCGGGCCGCTACAACGCCGGACAAAAGCTTTTATTCTGGAGCTTCTTTATTGGCGGGCTGCTTCTTCTGTTTTCAGGGTTGGTGCTGTGGTTCACGGAATCGATTCCCTGGAGTTTGCGCTGGATTCGTTACATCGCAGTTCTCGTTCACGCCTCTACCGCTCTATTAACAATTGGCAACTTCATGATTCACGTTTACATGGGTGTATTTGCGGAACGCGGCGCATTCGGTTCGGTTATCCGTGGTGATGTTTCCCTGGCTTTCGCGAAACGCTATCATCCTGGCTGGTACAAAGAAATCGTGGGACGAGCTTCTTCAACCAATGACCTTCCTCGCGGCGACTAGGGTCAATTATTCAGGCAGGCTGGCGCGTGCGGAACTCCTTTCGAAAAAGCATTCGTTCGCTGCCGAGATTCTGACGTTTTATGCGAAAATTGCGGAATTTCAAAAATCATTCTACGAAGGTCTACCCAAGAAGTGGGGCAAGCATCTGGTTGTGCCGGCAGACGGCAACCTCCGCTCCGAACTGAATCTATTCCCCATTCTCCAATCCTTTGGAGACTTCCTTTCTCTGGTCGGGAATTCCGCGCCAGCCCCGCTGGCAACGGAAGCACGAACCTTTCTCCCTTTGGGAAAATTGGGCTGGTCGGAAACGTTACAGGAATTTTGGAAGCAGGGTCTGCACGAAGGTTCAGCCGAAAGTGCACGGTCAACAGAGGCCGCGCCGAATCCTTTGAGCGAATTCCTGTGCAGAGCCTATATCCAGCCCTACGCCGAATTTGTGGCCGGTGCGATGCTTCCTTTCAATTTGTCGACGACTGTGTGCCGCTGTCCGCGCTGTAATTCTTTGCCCTTGCTTGCAGTGCTGCGTCCCGAAGGCGATGGCGCCAAACGGTTTCTACAATGCGCGCTGTGTTCGCAAGAGTGGGATTTTCGCCGTATTTTTTGCGCGTTTTGTGGCGAGGAGGAGGAACGCAAACTTCCCGTTTTCGTTTCCGAGCAGTTTCCGCACATCCGCGTAGAATCCTGCCAGACATGCAAACGCTATCTGCGCTCAATTGATCTGACCAAAGATGGCAACGCCATTCCGATGGTCGATGATTTATCCGCAATTCCGCTCAGCCTGTGGGCCGAAGAACAGGGATTGCGTCGAATCCAGTCCAATCTGTTGGGAACTTGAAAATTGGCCCTTCCGCGGCGAATTTTTAGATAGACTCTACAACGCAATTTATTCTCCCCGGAGGTGTTATGCGCTTGCATATCTGGTTCGCTGCCTTGATTTCTGCAGCAATCGCAGGGATAGGAACGTGGGCACAAGCTCCAACGCAAGTTCTGACCGTGATTCGCGCAGGAACGGTGATCGATGGGCAGAGCGATACGGTGCGTAGCAATCAATTGATTTTTGTTCGCGGCGAGCGCATCGAAAAAATTGCAGACGCTTCCACCGCAATTCCGAAAGACGCCAAGTTCGTCGACCTTTCGACTTACACCGTGCTGCCGGGCTTGATCGACTCGCACACCCATATATTCCTTTGGGGAGAGGATCCTGCCAAAGGTGGTTACGACGCGAATATTCTAAGAGCGGGCATTGCCTTGCGAGCTGCACGCGCAACCTATGCCGCAAAGCGCGCACTCGAACAAGGCTTCACCACGATTCGCGATCTGGAAACGGAAGGCGCGGGCTATGGCGATATCGAAATAAAACAGGCCATCGAAGAGGGCACAATTCCCGGGCCGCGCATCTTCGGCGCAACACGTGCGATTTCTACGACCGGTGGCTACAATCTGGAAGGCTACGCGCCCGAACTCACTATGCCAAAGGGCGTGCAAATCATCGATGGCCCGGCAGAGGGCCGCAAAGCCACGCGCGAACAACTCGAACACGGCGCGGATTGGATCAAGGTGTACATGACGCACCGCTCCTGGATAGACAAAGACGGCAAATTGTTTTCGCAGCCAACGCTGACGGTGGAAGAACTAAAAGCCATCGTCGACGAAGCCCACGGCTGGCGGAAGAAGGTGGCGTGCCACGCCTACAATGGAGTCGGTTTGCAACGCGCACTTGATGGCGGATGCGACTCCATTGAGCATGGCCTGGAGATGACCGACGCGCAGATCGAGCAGATGACTCGGCAAGGAACCTGGTATTGCCCCACACTTTCCCCGTATTACGGCGATTGGGCGCCGGAAAATACGCCCGAGGGAAAACGCGATCGGGCCCGCGCGGTGGTTCATGAAACAACATTCAAGAAAGCATTGAACGCGCACCTGAAAATCGTTTACGGCACAGACATGGGCGGAATTCCCTGGCAGGAGCCCATGGCGCAAGAATTCAATCGGCTGGTGACGTTGGGAATGACGCAAGCGGATGCAATTCACTCTGCCACATCACGCGCGGCGGAAATGTTGGATAGCCAGGGAGAGATTGGAGTGCTAGCACCGGGCGCATACGCCGATATCATCGCAGTTCGTGGAAATCCGTTGAAGGATATTCACGAACTGGAGCATGTGCAATTCGTGATGAAAAACGGCAGCGTCTTTAAGAATGAATTGACAAAGCGATAGGCGCTTTTGCGATTGCGAGGAAATGCTTAGCTCTGAAGAGACTTCCGGTTCAGGAGATGTTTTTCGCGGATTCGTTGGTGCTTGCGTTTGCTCTGCGTTGAGTAAACAACATTAAAAACAGCCTGCCTATCCATCTCGATGTGGCCGCCGAAGCTGCTATAGAGAGATTTGGGAGCTGTATCCTCATGGGACGAGGTTGCATCGAATCCGGCATGACGGGCTGCTCGTTGCTCCCGTACATTATTCTGGCAAGGCTAAGACTCGACATAACACTCTCCGGGGCAGCACCGAAAGCGCGCAACTGCCATTTCGTGATTCTGCGCCGCTTTTCACTGGAAGGAGTAAGCAATACCACGTAGGCTTCGATGTAGTTACTGTACCGAGGGGCAGGTGTTCCGATAGCGATTGGAAACAACGGAGGGAAAACAATGGCGGAGCAGCAGAATTTTGCGCATCACACCAAGTGGGTCGCGGGATATCACGGATTTGTTCTACCGGCCTTAACGCTTAACTTTGGCTGGTCAATTTATCGCTGGATTCATTTGGGTTTCACCGTGGATGGCTTTATCAATATATTGACCGCCGCCGCGTTGGTGTTGTTGATGTTTTATGCTCGTATCTTTGCGCTGACAGTGCAGGATCGGGTGATCCGACTGGAAGAACGTCTGCGCCTGGAAAAACTTTTGCCGGACGATCTTAACTCCCGAATCGGTGAGTTTACGAAATCGCAATTGGTGGGGCTGCGCTTTGCCAGCGACAGCGAATTGCCCGCGCTTGCCCGCAAAGTGTTGACCGACAAAGTAGACGATCGCAAGGCGATCAAACAACTTGTGCAGAACTGGCGTGCCGATCATCTGCGGGCGTAGGCCAATTCTCCAATTAAAGAATACTTTGAATGACGCCACCCTCGGCGCGAACCGCCGAGCCATTGATTGTGGCTGCTTGTGTGCTGGCAACAAAAGCCACAACTGCAGCCACTTCTTCGGGGGTTTCAAAGCGTTTCAGCAAAGATGAAGGCCGAACTGAACTGAAAAATTGCTTTTCGACTTCGGCCGCAGTGATCTTCTGCTGCTGGGCCAACCCCTTCACATATTCAGCGACACCCTCCGAGGCTGTGGGGCCAACGAGAAGCGAATTCACCGTTACCCCAGTCGCGGCCACGGACTGTGCGATCCCGCGCGCCACGGCAACCTGAGCCGTCTTCGTCATCCCGTAATGCACCATTTCTGTGGGAGTCTGTTGCGCAGATTCACTCGAAATGAAGATTATCCGGCCCCATTTCCGCTCGACCATTCCCGGCAAGTAATGCTTTGACAGTCGAACACCGCTCATGACATTTACTTCAAAAAATCGGAACCAGTCCTGATCAGGAATTTCCAGAAACGCCTTTGGCTCGAAAATGCCGAGATTATTGACCAGGACATCCGCCTTGGTGACTTGTTTCTGGAAGGATTCCACTCCGGTCAAAGTTCCCAGATCCGCAGCTACACCGCGAACCGATTTGCTTTTCGCACGGTCGCGAATTGCTTCAACGGCAGAATTCACGCGCTCCGCACTTCGGCCGCTAACGATTACTTCGGCGCGCTCCTGCGCCAGCACCGAGGCAATGGCGAAACCGATTCCCGCGGTTGAGCCGGTGACTACCGCGATCTTCCCTTGAATCCCCAAATCCATTTGCGGTTCCCTCCTTCGTTCGTTCAACCAGCGCTGATCAAGATGCGGCTTTCTTTGCAATGGAGGACGACGCTGCTTCGATTTCTGCAATCTCCGTTTCATTCAGCCGAAATTCGCCCGCACGCATGACACCTTCGGCCTGCTTCGCGCTGCGAGAACCCACAATTGCCGCTGTTATGGCGGGATGGCGAAGCGTCCAAGCGATGACGACTTCCCCAGCGCTTCGACCGTGGCGCGCGCCGATTTCCTTGAGCTTTTCGACCAGCGCAAGGTTCTGCGAAAGTTTCGGCTCTTTGTACTCGGGATTGCGGCTGCGAAAATCATCAGCAGGGAGCACAGCGGCGCGTTCGCGTGTCATTGCACCGGTCAGCATGCCGGAAAACATCGGAGCGTAAACAATCACACCAATTCCCTGCTGCTCGCAATAAGGGAGAACCTCCTGCTCAATCTGGCGCCGCAGAATCGAATATGGCGGCTGAAGAGATGTGACGGGCGCAATCTTCTGGGCACGCTTGATTTGTGCGGCGTCAAAATTGGAAACGCCGATCCAGCGCACTTTCCCTTCTTCTTGCAACGCGGCCAAGGTCTGCCACGCTTCTTCCAGGCCAGGGCCATTGTCGGGTGGCGGCCAGTGCATCTGATACAAATCGATGGCCGGCACTTGCAAGCGCTGCAAGCTGGCCTCGCATTCTTCGCGAATGGATTGTGCCGCAAATGTTGGCGTGATTTGTCCGGCGCTATCCCATTTCAAAACACATTTCGTAAAAACATACGGCTTTGATCCGTGCCAATTCTTCAGTGCGCGCGCTACAACTTTTTCAGAGTGTCCCAACCCGTACACCGCGGCCGTATCGATCCAGTTCACGCCAAGTTCCAGGGCGCGGTGAATCGCGGCGATGGAATCTTCATCATTCTGTTCGCCCCAGGAGTATGCCCAGCCGGCACCGCCGATTGCCCAAGCGCCAAATCCGACAGGGGTGATGCACAGGTCTGAATTACAGAGTTTGCGAGTCTTCATGATCTCCTCGAGGTGCTAACAAAACTGCATCTTTGCATTCTAATGCGCACGGCGAACAAACAGCTCTATTTTGATGATGGGTAGTCGAAAAAAGTTCCACTTCGAAGAAAAGTTATTGAACGTAGAAAGCAGCGTCGAGCGAGACCGTTTCACTATCGGGGTTGGTGAGAACGAGTTGTTGCCCGCCAAAAGAAAGCGCCGGCGTTCTCATGGTAAAGCGTATTCACTCCCTTGAAAGTTACGGTTGCCTGCGTTCCGCCCAGTGTAGCTTTGGTACCCGATAGAAAACCACTTCCGCGGATCGTCACCACCGTACCGCCTTCTGCGGCACCCGAATTTGGCGCAAGCGTCCCGATTCTAGCGGCACATTCGCAAGTTGTACTATCGTGAGGCCGGAAGTCGTAATAGCAAACAACCTTTGGCCATTTTCGTCTGTGGTCAAAAAAACTTCCGTGCAACCCATCAATATCTGTGGATAGCATGGCCAGCGGCTCTGGCAAATAAATACGCAAACGAAGCTTCCCGTTGTGTGCGTCGCGGATATCAATGCCACCGTGAAGACTGCCAGCAGGAGCAACGGCGCCGGTCCGTCCAGAAATGGTTCGTAAAGAAGGGCACCAGATGGGTGCAGCGTAAGACCCGGTACACTCACTCGCCCCGGAATATTTTCGAGTTCGTACGCGGTCGGCGTTGCGATTAGACTCAAATCGGTGCCACGAATTTCTGTAAGGGCGTTTGAGCGAAGAGCAAACAGGGTTCCGTCCGATGAGGTAGTGAGATCGGATGAAGTATCTTTCGCAGTGGAAATCTGAAACGCGTTCGGCGTGGACGCCGACCAAACCGCGACCGGCCCTCCGAGCGAACTACGAAAGGCTAGGTATACAGTATCCCCCGCAATATCCGCCTGTAACAGAGGCGCTCCGGTAATCGATGTGACTTCCGGTTGCGGCGCCGGCTGAAATGTTGGTGGGCTGGCGAGCAAATTCATCTGGCCTAGGCATCCATTGCACCCCCGGTTGATGTTCCCTCTCCACTCAGCCCCACAAAAACAGTGTCCGCACTAGTTGCTGCAACCATCGCAGGCCCCGAGTTCAAATATCCCGCTACTCCGCCAACCGGAGCCTTTGCGCCATTGTTCGCTACTCCATCAGGATTAATGAGGTAGACGCTCTGCGCGCCAAAATTAGCGACGATGAGCTGCGAACGATCAGGGTGTGAGCGCAAGACCCCGGAGGGCGGCATCCGGTGGAGGCTCATTGGGGGAGGCTCAATCGGATTGCGAAAAACTTGGGCTGAAAGATCGTACACATCGACATGGTCCGTAGCTGTGAGAAAAATCTGTCGCCGGGAGGAATCGAAGAGAACAAATTTATGCAATCCAGGATTGGCGAACGTTGCGGCCTGCCCTCCAATCATTACGGTCACTTTGCTGGGATCACTTCCAAACCCATAACCATAAATTTCAATAGTGTCGCCTCCGGAATTCTTCACAGCGTTCGGCAGAATTTTGACAATGCTCGGTGAAAAACTGAATGCGAAAGGCGCGAGCGCAATCCAATTGTTCGAAAAATAGGTGGTCAGGTTCACTGGACCGGTTGCCGCACTCGCTGGACTAGTCACCTGCAATTGGGTTGCACTTATCGTGGTGGCGCTAATGGCTTTTTGCGAACCGAATCGCACCAAAGAATTCCCGATAAACTTTGTGCCACTCAGCGTAACGCTTGCCCGCCGGCATTTGCGCCTTCCGCAGGCTGCGCAGCGGGCGCCATGGCCAAATTTGGCGCTGGCGAAGTTAAGTTCACAAACTGTGAAGCGTCTAGAAAACTCACGCCGCGATTAAAAAGGCCGCACACCTGCAATGATTTTGTATCGACGGCCAGAATCTGCTCCATCGCTGTTCCCACCCAGAGTGTGGACCCGTCGATCGACAGATCAATGCTCGTCGCTCCAGGTGCATCAATCGAGCTCAGCACGGAATCTCCGGCACCGGAGAGCACATCCACGCGATTCATTGCCTGATTCACCACGAAAAGACGCTGGCCCGCAGCGTCATAAAGGATGTGGTGACGGTGCGGCTCGCCCACGGCGTTATCGAATTGCGGTACCGAATCCGTACGGCAGGTATGTGCTGTGCGAAACATTTTGCGCAACGCCCGGCTGTACGGTTAGAGAGAGTGAACTGGAGTGAGTGAGCGATCCGCTGGTTCCCCGAGCCGTAACGGAATACTGGCCAACACTTGCGTCGTAGTACGCACCAAAGACGATTGTGGTATTTTGTCCGGTCGTCACTGTGAAAGTACCCGCCGGATTTGTGCTAATTCCAGATGGCAGGCCGGTCAGAACCACATCAACTGATCCAGTAAAGCCATTTTGCGACGCAACAGAAATGGAAACGGAACTGGTATCACTTTGCGCGAGGGCTACCGAGGCAGGGGACAAATTGATCAGAAAATCTGCTGTTGGGGGAGGGGCTGGTCCCCACCGCCGCCCCACTCCCAGTTCCTCCGCCGCATCCGGCGAAAGAAATTGAAACTCCGATTGAAAGTAGAATTGATTTTCGAACGCCACCCCAGACGGCGAAACCCCTGATCGTCAAACGGCGATTCACCAGGTTGGCTGGGCGGCGCCAACCCTTTGGTCACCGTCCAAAGGAGAGAACAGCCGCAACAATAGATACTAAACAGATATCTATAAAGTAAATAAATATACCTGAATAACGTCTACCAAAGTAAAACGGCGCAGGCTAAATTGCCCTGCGCCGTATCCCTTCTGAATTGGGAAGAACTAAATTGTTTTTGGACCTACGCCTGCCCCAGCCGGTGTCGAAGCCGTCCGCGAAAAAGCGGCCGCTCCCGATTCCTTCTCTGCAGACTTGTCGATCTCGATGGAGCCTTTGAAGTACGCGCCGTCTTCGATCATGATGCGCGCGGTCGTCAAGTCGCCATTCACAGATCCGTCCTTCTTAATCTCTATGCGGTCCTTGGCGCGGAGATTCCCTTTTACGCTGCCATAGACCACTACTTCGCGAGCGATAATGTCGGCCGTCAACTTGGCTGTCGCGCCAACGGTCAATTTGCGCTCGTCTAGTTGCACGAGACCCTCAACCGATCCTTCGATCAGCAGGTCTTCGTTACCAGAGATTTCGCCTTTCACGTGCAGGCTCGGCCCGAGTCGCGCTGTCGCGCGGTCCGCGGTCGCACCTAACGGTCTCATCGCATCAGTACTCATTGCGGTTGTTCCCTCCCAGGTAGCCGCAGAAGGTTTCGGCGGCGGATTATTCGAAAAGTTTTTTACTTCTTTTGCTTCCGGTTGCGCAGGTTGTGGCGTTTCCGGCTTCTTATTACCCCACATCGGACCTCCCCAAGGGACAGCACACCCCACGCAGATTTCCGGCCCGGGGTAAAGAAAAGATAGTCCGCGGGGATGGGCGTCGCAAATAAAGTATACGGCGTGGGTGCTTGAAAGTAACTAGACCGAGGAACAGGGTGTGTCCTGTCCTAAAGGTCTCAGGTTGTGGAAAACTCGCACCGCTCAGGACGTCGGTCGGTCGGGAACCGGCGCCCGAGCAAGAAAATCTGTCGCGAATCTTGTTTCATAGCTGGAAAGTAATTCTTCGATGCGCTGCGGCAGCGAGGCCTTCAATACGAATCCTGCGTGATGATATTTATTTATGCGAAAAACAATTTCCGAGTCGGTATAAGCGGAAGTGTCTGGCTGCTCTTGCCTGGCGAGTGACAAAATCACTCCTGAATAATCGTTGCGCACTTGGGGTAACTGGTATGGCTGCTTCCCTGCTCCTATTTCCAGATGTGCCCACTCGCGCCACAAATTCACGCCCGTTGCGGTTTCAACTAAATTGGAAATGTACGCGCCTCCGACTCGCGCAGCGATCTCGATAAAATAAAAACGATTGTCAGAGTGCGCTTTCAGAAATTCTGCGTGAGTCACGCCGCGAACCAGCCGCAGTCCCTCCACCAGCCGGTGATGAATCTCCTTCAGCACCAAGACCTCGGCGGAATTTCTCGGCATGGTGCGCGTTGTAAACACGCCGCCCTCATGCGATACGTCGAGTGGCGGCGCTCCATACGCATGCGCTTCCGCAAAGAGCACTTGGCTTTCCGAGACAATTCCGTCCACGTGATAGACACGCCCGGGAATAAATTGCTCCAACAAATAATGCGATTGCTGATCCCCCAACTGATCGAGCAAAGGCCACAACTCTTCCGGCGAGTGTATCTTTTTCATCCCGATGCCGGAGGCTTGCGAACGTGGTTTGAGCAGCCAGGGCGCGGGCACGCGCGCCATAAAATCGCTCACATCTTCATGGTTCAGAATGTGCACGAATTCAGGGACAAGCACTCCTGCTTCTTTTGCCTGGGCGCGCATCGCCAACTTATCGCGGAAGTAGCGCATGGTCGTTTGCCCCATTCCAGGCAAACGCAAATGTTCCCGGAGAGCGGCAACATTCTCCAAGTCGAATTCATCCAGGGCAACGATGCGATCGATATGGCGGGAACGCGCGGCATAACTCACCGCAGGAATTAACTCATGAAGCGGCAGCTCGCCTGGCGTGAAAAACATTTCATCGACACACTCGCGTGGCCAATCGCCGTTTCGGAGTTTCTCGACAGTAAGCAGCAATACCGTGCACCCAAGGCTCTTGCAGGTGCGCAGAAATTCCTGCCCTTTTTCATAAGAGGTTACACAAAGAATGGTAATGGGCCTGTTCGCAGACATTCGCTGTCCCCAAGTTTGCAGCGGGAACATTCCCTTCCCGCGGCAGAGCGAAACTGCGCGAATTATACCCGGCTTCCGCCAGCAGGAAAGAGAAATTGCAGGAAGGGGCCGACTCGTTTTGCCCAGGCGGCTTCGTTATGTTCTGCACCGATTACGCGTTCATAGTACAGGTCCTGCTCCCACCGCCAACCTTTGCGCAGCAGAAGATCACGGAATCGTTCGACGTCTTCCACAATGCGCGGGCCTTCTCGCGTGCCGATATCCAACCATATGCGCGGACGTGGATCCGCTGGGGCGGCATCCGCAAAGCGCAGAATCACTCGCTGGTTCCACCATACCGAAGGAGATAGCGCTGCAATTTTTCCAAAGACATGCGGCATGCGGAGCCCTAGAAAAAGTGAGACCAGTCCGCCAAGGGAAGATCCTCCGATGCCGGTATTCTCCATGCCACCCAGAACGCGATAATTCCGCTCGAGAAATGGCCGTACTTCTTCAATCAAAAATCTTGCGTAGCGGCTGGCGCGGCCACCGCCAAGCTTGGGCATTCGCGTCGGCGTATATTCTTGCAGCCTCTGCTTGCCTGCGTTGTAGATTCCCACAATGATCAGAGGTTCGACGCTGCCTTCAGATATGCAACGGTCCGCGGTTTGTCCCACATGCCAATCCACGCCGGGAATAAACGCAGTCGCTCCATCAAATAAATTTTGTCCGTCATGCAAATACAGAACCGGAAATTGCCGCTGCGGTTGCTCGTCATAGCCCGGCGGAAGATAGACAATCAGGTCGCGCTGATTGCGTAGGAAGCGCGAAGGAAATTGCTCGTGCTTGATCAGGTTCGGTCCACTCACGGAGCGATGGTTACCAGCAGATCCTTGGCTTCCACGTGCTGGCCCGGTGTGACAAGCAGTTTCGTAACGCGCCCAGTGATCGGTGCATAAATGTTCGATTGCATTTTCATGGCTTCCAGCGTCAGCAGCTTAGCACCGCGTTCGACTGGATGGTTCAGTTGCACGGCAATACTGCTTACCAATCCGGCCGTCGGCGCTCCCACGTGTCCAGGATCTTCGGGGTCCACTTTGGGGTGACTTCGTTCTACCACCCGCAGCACACGGTCTCTCACTGTAACTTCGCGCGGCTGTCCATTCAATTCGAAAAATAATGTCCGCGTGCCGTCCGGATGCGCTTCCCCAATCGTCAAAAACTTCACGATAATAGTTTTGCCGGATTCGATATCGATGGTGATCTCTTCCGTCGGTTTCAATCCATAGAAAAATGCGGGTGTGGGCAAAACGCTGACGTCCGAATACGTTTGGCGAAATTTGTCGTATTTCAAAAATACTTCGGGGTACAACAGATAACTTAGCATCGCGTCGCGATGGACGGGATGACCGATCTTTTTCTCTAGCTGCGCGCGCTCAGTATCCCAATCAATGGGAGCGAGGCTCGCGCTAGGCCTGCCCTTCAATGGCGGTTGCCCGCGCAAAATAATCTTCTGCAGTTTTTTCGGCCAACCTCCCGGTGGAACTCCCAGCGCGCCGGAAAACATTTCGACCACCGAGTTGGGCAGCGAAATGTCGTGATGCTCGTCCAATTGCAACAAGTCATCGGGCTTCATATCGTTGGCCAGAAGAAACAGTGTCATGTCGCCCACAACTTTGCTCGACGGCGTAACCTTAACTATGTCGCCGAACAGTTGATTCACTTCCGCGTAAGTCTTCTCCACTTCACGCCAGCGGTGGCCGAGCCCCATCGCGGCCGCCTGCTCTCGCAAATTCGTAAACTGCCCGCCAGGAATTTCGTGCTCGTACAAACGTGCCGATCCTGCCTTCGGACCCGAATCAAATGGCAAATAGTAGCTGCGCACCGTTTCCCAATAATCCGAGCACTCGTTCAGTGCTTCCATGTTCAACTGTGTGTCGCGTGAAGTGTTGCGCAACGCTTCCACTGCGGAGTTGAGATTCGGCTGGCTGGTGCCGCCGCTCATGGAAGCGATCGCTCCATCGGCAACGTCGACACCCGCTTCAGAAGCCTTCAGCAGCGACGCCGTATTAATGCCGCTGGTATCGTGCGTATGAAAATGGATCGGAATGTCCACTTCTTCGCGCAGCGCTTTCACCAAAGTGTAGGCAGCGTACGGTTTGCATAACCCCGCCATATCTTTAATCGCCAGAAAGTGCGCACCGAGCTTTTCTAACTGCTTGGCCATCTGGACGTAATATTTCAGCGAATATTTTGGGCGTCCTTTATCCAGAATGTCCCCGGTGTAACAGATCGCTGGCTCGCACACCGCGCCTGTCTCCAGCACCGCGTCGATTGAAACACGCATATTTTCGATGGAGTTCAGCGAATCGAAAATGCGGAAGATGTCGATTCCCTGTTCGTAGGATTCGCGCACAAAATCGAAAATCACGTTGTCGGGATAAGAGGTGTAGCCAACGGCGTTCGCCCCGCGCAAAAGCATCTGAAAACAAATATTGGGAATTCGGGCACGCAATTCGCGCAGCCGTTGCCAAGGATCTTCATGCAGAAACCGCAGCGCAGTATCGAAAGTGGCGCCGCCCCACATTTCCAGGCTGAATAGATTTGGCAAACGTTGTGCCACTGCGTCCGCCGTTGCCAGCAGATCGTGCGTCCTTACGCGCGTGGCCATCAACGATTGGTGGGCGTCGCGAAACGTTGTGTCGGTGAGCAACAACCGTTTTTCTTTGCGCGCCCATGCGGCAAATTTTTCTGGCCCAACCTTTTTTAGCAGTTGCCGCGAACCTGCAGGCGGTTCGATCCCCGGAACCTTCGGCAGCACCGTCTTCTCAAATCCTTCGGGCACCCTCTTCCCTTTTACTTCCGGGTTGCCATTCAGAATTACGTCGCCTACATACGAAAGTAGCTTGGTGGCGCGGTCGGCGCGGCTTGTGAATCGGAACAATTCCGGCGAATCATCCAGGAACGAAGTGGTAACCGTGCCCGCGCGAAACTCCGGATGGTTCACCACGTTTTCTAGAAATGGGATATTCGTCTTTACGCCACGGATGCGGAATTCGCGCAGCGACCGATCCATTCGCTGGCATGCCTCATTCAGATCGCGGCCCCACGCCGTAACCTTTACCAGCAGCGAATCGTAATACGCCGCCAGCACCGCACCTGAATACGCCGTGCCTCCATCCAATCGAATCCCGAATCCCGCGGGCGAACGGTAAGTCGATATTTTTCCGTAATCGGGCGCAAAATGTTTCTCAGGATCCTCCGTAGTCACCCGGCATTGAAGTGCCGCACCGTATAAGGGCACTTTATCCTGCTCCGGAAAACCCAGCGGCTCTTGATGCAGCTTCTCGCCCTGTGCAATCAGGATTTGTGCGCGTACCAAATCCAATCCCGTGACCATTTCCGTCACGGTGTGCTCAACCTGAATTCGCGGATTCACTTCGATGAAATACCATTTGGTGGAATCCACGTCGTACAAAAACTCTACTGTGCCGGCGTTGCGGTAATTCGCCGTACGCGCGATCTGCACGGCCGCTTCGCAAAGCCCCGCGCGAACTCTTGCAGACAAATTGAATGCCGGAGCTACCTCCACGACTTTTTGATGCCGCCGCTGGACGGAGCAGTCGCGTTCGTAGAGATGCAATAAATTTCCGTGCTCATCTCCAATGATCTGCACTTCAATGTGCCGCGCGCGTGGCAAGTACTTTTCTAGAAACACAGATGCGTCGCCAAATGCCGACTTCGCCTCGCCCTGTGCTTCCTCCAATCGAGCAGAAAGCTGTTCTGCATCTTGCACTACGCGCATACCGCGCCCACCGCCGCCCATCGAAGCCTTCACAATGACGGGATAGCCGATCTCCAACGCAATTCTGTGCGCTTCTTCTGGCGAGCCAACTGCATTTTCAGTTCCTGGCAACACCGGTACTCCCGCTTGAATCGCCAAGCGCCGCGCCGCCGTTTTATCTCCCAGCAATTCCAAAAGCTCTGGAGTGGGGCCAACAAATTTCAGCCCAGCCTTCGCGCAAGCACGCGCAAATGCCGGATTCTCGGCCAAAAATCCATACCCCGGATGAATAGCGTCAACCTCGTGCTCTTTCGCAACCGCAATAATTCCGGGGATGTCGAGATATGCTTCGACCGGACCCTTCCCAATTCCCACCTGATACGCCTCATCTGCCTTAAACCGATGGAGCGCCAGCCGGTCTTCCTGGGAATAAATCGCCACGGTGCGTAGCCCCAGTTCATTTGCCGCGCGAAAAATGCGAATGGCAATTTCGCTGCGATTGGCCGCCAGCAATTTTCGAATTGGTCGATTCTTCTTTATCGCCACGGTACAGTCGGCTCCCCTGTTCAATATGAAGCTTTCCATTGTTTCATGAAAGCGCTTCAACCCGAAAATCTTTCGAGAGACGCAATTGGGACAAGAACAACGCAGGCTCAAGAAGAAAATAGAAGCAAGGTTGGGAATTGTATTAGACTTCACTCTCGCTCTTGAGATGACCTATGACAAAACCCATTAAACGAGAACCGCGTTGGCCTGCTTTCGTGGCCATGCTTGCCGCATCGGGCGTTTATTTTGCCCTGCCAGAGCCGCTTTCCATCGGGCCAAGTTGGGGACTTCTGGGAATCATTGCCATATTGATGATTCCGATCGTCATCTCCAACCGCAAGGGCCGTTATGACATCTCCAGAATCCTGACGCTGACTGCGAATGTCTTGATCACTCTGGCAATGATTGCCTCTTTGATTTTCCTGATTCAGGGAATTCCAAAACACGCCGAAGCTCCCAAGGACTTGTTGCGTTCCGCCAGCATTCTTTGGATCACCAACGTGCTCGTTTTTGCTTTGTGGTATTGGAAGTTGGACGCCGGCGGTCCACTAGGCCGCGACAAGACTAGCGACGGCCTCAACAGTTCGTTTCTGTTTCCCCAGATGTTGGGCCAGCGCGAGGGAGGTGATCCTTCGTGGACACCCCATTTTATGGACTATTTGTTTTTGGCGTTCAACACGAGCACAGCCTTTTCCCCAACGGACACCGCGGTCCTCTCGCGCTGGGCAAAAGTCGGAATGATGTTGCAATCCTTGATTTCGTTGACGATCGTGGTTTTGTTGGCCGCCAGAGCAGTTAACATTCTGTAGAAATGTCTAATACTTCCGCAAAACCCCAATCACGCGGCCCTGAATCTTCACATCGCCCGCTGGAACCATGATCGGCGCCATTTCTGAATTGGCCGGTTGCAACCGGATTTTTCCAGCCCCCTCGCGATAGAAGCGCTTCAGCGTTGCTTCTTCACCGGCCAGCAAAGCCACCACGATGTCACCGGCATTGGCTACTTGGGTTTGCTCGCACACCACAAAATCTCCATCCATGATGTGATCTTCGATCATGGAGCTACCCTTCACCTGCAAAACGAAGGAATTCCCGCCACGTGCAAAATCACCCAGAGAGATTGTTTCGCGTTCTTCAACCGCTTCCAATGGCCGACCGGCGGCAATTCTTCCTACCAACGGCAATTCCTGCACGCGCCGCTCAATCACTTGTTCCTTCACCGATTTTGGCAATTGCACAATCTCGATCGACCGGCTCTGGTTGTAGCCACGGCGAATAAATCCCTTTTTCTCAAGCGTGCTGATGTGCTTGTGGACCGTAGCCAACGAGGTCAGCTTCATGCCCTTTCCAATTTCTTCGAAACTGGGCGCATAGCCATGCCGCGTCTCAAACGAAACCAGGTAATCCAGCACTTCTTTTTGCCGTTTGGTTAGGGCCATAAAGCCTCCGCTTTGCAAATCTCTGCAGGAAACTCTAGGCGAAAATAAAGCGAACGTCAAGTGCTGTTTTCGCTACGCGTTGCCGTTCCGTACTCTACTCAACATCGTCCCGCTGTGCTCTTATCAATAAGCCAAAGGCGCAAACTATGACCGAAGATGTTATGCAAAATCGTGTGGAACAAACCCGCTCCGCTGGCGTCACCGCCGCCGCAACTCTGGGGATTCTTGGCAGCCTTTCCGCTTTCCTGGTATGGGGTTGGTTCTTTCTCTCCATGCTAGGCGTTCCCGTGGATCACCATGGGAAGCACTTCAGCCAGTTGCACCCAATCGCATTCTTCGTCACTGTACTGATTCCGCCCGTTTTGATTGCTGCGGGAATCCGCATCAGCGTTGGATTATTTCAACTCAAGCCCTGGGCCCGCCTGGGTACCTTACTTTGGGCTACCATTGCCTTGTTCTTTTCTTCTTCCGTGATCGCCTTCTATCCTTACGAGACCTTCGTGATCCGCGAAGATTTTGTCATCCCGCTAGTCTCATTTAAACAATTGCTTGCGTTTGCCTTCGTCATCTTCACCTTTCCGGTAGCTGGATGGTGCCTCTTATATTTCACGCGCAAACGCGTCATCGCCCAATTCAGTCTCTCAAGTCATGCAAACTCACCGGAATCTTCGAAGACATAGCCAGCACTACACACAAACTTCCTCAGGCTCGTCACTGGCTGTCAGTTCCTTGAAGTGATATAGAACTATCCATGAATAAATCCATGGAAAACAAACCTGCACTTCGCGGAACTACTCTGATTCTTCTTTGCCTTCTGCTTCCCGTTCTTTCGCTCTTCGGTTCCGATTTGAAACTTACTCCGCAAGAGACATTCGACAGCCATGGCCTCACCGTGCTGCTCTTTCACAACGAATACCACAGCGTCTTCGGCGACCAGAAAATGAGCGGCCTTGAAATCATTCTCCACGAACAGCGTATCGCCACCAATGGCGATGTGCGGTTGTCGCCCACTCCCGAACAGTGGGATCCCATTCCGGAATTCAAGGGGCGCAAGCGCGGGCCGGCGGAAAAATTGACGGCTTCCTGCGAATATGCAGGCCGGGATTTGCGCTATCACATCGAGGTTCAGCCGGAAGCGAATGGCTTTCGCGTAGCGGTGCAACTCGACCAGCCTCTCCCCTCGGCACTCGTCGGAAAAGCGGGATTCAATCTCGAGTTCTTGCCATCGAGCTATTTTGGCAAGTCTTTTCTTCTCGACAACCAGCCTGGAATCTTTCCTCGCCATCCGGATGGCCCGATGCAGAAAGATTCCGACGGCATCGCGCAGCCACTTCCTCTAGCCACCGGCCAACGCATGGTACTTTCGCCCGAGGATCCACTCACGCGCGTCGCAATCTCTTCCGATAACGGTCCTCTCATGCTCTACGATGGACGCAACAAAGCCCAGAACGGCTGGTTCGTCGTTCGCAGCTTAATTCCCGCAGACAAGACCAAAGACGTCGTCGTCTGGCACGTCCATCCCAATGTGATTGCTGGTTGGACTCGTCCTCCAGTGGTGGCTTACAACCAGGTTGGCTACACGCCCGGACGCAGCAAAATTGCCATCCTCGAACTCGACCCGCTCTACAACGCCCCCAAGATCGCTCGCGTTCTTCGCCTCTCTCCCGACGGTCAATATCGCGAGGTATTCAGCGGCGAAATCAAGCCGTGGGGCAAGTGGCTGCGCTATCAATACGCGCGCTTCAATTTTTCCAGTGTTCATGAGCCAGGCATTTACGCGGTCGAATATGCAGGCCACGTCAACGCTCCCTTTCAGATTTCCCCGCACGTTTATGAAAAAATCTGGCTTCCCTCGCTGGATATTTATCTCGCGGAACAAATGGATCATGTCAAAGTCCGCGAAGGCTATCGTATCTGGCACGGCGCCTCGCACCTCGACGACGCACGCCAGGCTCCTGTGAATTACACGCATTTCGACGGCTACGCCATGACCGCAACTACCGATTCTCCATTCGCGCCAGGCCAGCATATTCCGGGCATTAACGTTGGCGGCTGGTACGATGCCGGCGATTTTGATCTACGCACGCAGACGCAAACTCGCGTCATCACTGATTTAACGCTTGCCAAGGAAGTCTTTGGCGACAGCGGTGACGACACCACCGTGAACGAAACTGCTCGCTCCGTGCAAATCCACAAACCCGACGGCCTTCCGGATATTGCCCAACAGATTCAACACGGCGTGATTCTACTTCTCGCCGAATACAAAGCCTTCGGTCACGCCATTCCCGGCATCATTGAGCCGACTCTCGAGGAATATACGCATTTGGGTGATGCTGCTTCCAAAACAGACGGGCGCATCTATGCGGAGCGCTTCGGTGCGCTGGAAACAGATGGCGTCTACTCCGGAGTCCCCGATGACCGTTGGGCTTTCACCACCCACATCACACCATTGAACTACGATGTCGCCTCGGCTCTTGCCGCCGCCAGCCGCGTCTTTCGTGGCTATGATGACAAGCTGGCTACCGAATGTTTGGAAACCGCCATTCGCATCTGGGACAAAGAGCACAAGCAACCTCCCGCGCTCTTCCATTCGTTCAACACCACTGGAGGCGAATTACCCGACGAGGAAACCAAGGCTGCCGTCGAACTTCTGATAGCCACCAATGGCGGAGTGGTCTACCGCAACCGCTTGAAGGATCTCGTTCCTACGATTCGGCAGCGCTTCGATGCGCTTGGCTGGATTGCTGTACGCGCCATTCCCCTAATGGATCCAGAATTTAAAACCGCGCTCACTTCCTCCACGCAATCGTACAAATCCAAACTAGACGCCGCACTTTCCAAGAATCCGTATGGCGTGCCGATCGCCACAGGCACCTGGGGTGGTTCCGGAACGGTCGCGGGATTTGCAATCCACAATTATTTTCTGCACGCCGCGTTTCCAGACATCATCGGCAGCGAGTACACACTGCATGGCCTCGACTACCTCCTTGGCATGCATCCAGTCTCCAATGTTTCTTACGTTTCGGGAGTGGGAACGCAATCCAAACTCATCGGCTATGGCAACAATCGCGCCGACTACACGTTCATTCCTGGTGGCATGATTCCGGGCGTGACCATTCTTAAGCCAGACTTCCCCGAACTCGACGAAGCGTGGCCGTTCCTCTGGTACGAGCACGAATACGTAGTCGATGCCGCCACCGCGTTCATCCTGACGGCCAACGCCGCCAACGCCGTAGCTAAGTAGAGCTAACGTGTTTGCCAACGCATAACCCAATTGAATTAAGCTACCTGCTGCCTCTGAGCAACAGCAGCACGTCAAGCAAGCACAGCACGGTGATCGCGGCTTCCAGTAGAAACAGGCGCGTCTCGTTGAATTGCGCAACCATGAAGTCGTATAGCTCTCGCGCAGTCTGTAGCTTTTCTTCAACCAGGTCGCGGTACTCCGGAACGCCTACGCGAGAAGCCGCCATGCGGTAGACCAGCGCGTAAAAAGTGTCGCTCACAAATTTGACGGCATTATCAATGCGCTCGGTAAGCTCCATGACGTCCAACCGAATGGTATTCAACCGGTTGGCGTCACGGGGAAAAGTCCAACGCGAGAGCAAGACATTTTGTTTTCGATCCAGGTTGTTGTACACGTCGGAAAGCACACGCGTCATGAAATAGTCGTAGTAGCGAAACTCCAGCAGTTGCATCTTGGCATATTCAAGAATTTGTATGGTGCGCACCGCCTCCTCTGGCCGATCGTAAATGAACGCGGCGGAAGATCCGACGACGACCAGGTCCGTCGGGTAGTAGGAAAGGCTGCTGCCCTGGAGCATGCGTTCGCCGGTGGACCGCGCCAGGGGAGTCAACTCGCCGCGGATGAGTTGCGCGATTTCTTCTCCGCGGGTGGATAGAAGCTGATCGGCCGTGATCACTGAGCCTGCACCTTCCTGAATTTCGTTCAACTCAACAACCAGGTAGTTTTCGTGGAACCACTCTTCCCTGGGCTTTATGACTGCCGGAGCGATCTTTTGAAGATGTTTGGTCACGATGGCCCGGGCTTCGGGTTCGATATCGGGGAAGTCCATCGAGTGGGAAACCTGCGACAGAAGTTCATCCCACGAGCCTGTAAAGTGCGCTTCCAGTTGCACCTCAACGATTGCGTATTCGTAATACTTAATCGAGCAAACAACTTTTTCGCCGGTGCTCAGTGTGAACGGTTCACTTGGCTCGGCAATCGGTGGATTTTCGAAGCGCACATAGTCAGGAGTGCGCCGCGGAAAGTCCGGCTTGGTTGGGCCGCCGCGCGAACCCAGCAAGGCTCGAAGCTTGTCCTGATCGAAAGCTTCGCCCACGTCGTAAAAGAGAAAAATCCGAATGTAGCCGCGCAGAAGCACAAGATTGTTTTAGCACTGAAATGGAAAACTGACTAATTGGCGGCTGGTTACAATAGCTCTCAAAGTTTCGCACAACGAGTCGCTACGACCAGGCAGTGGCTGATTGCTTGTCTCTCCCACTATTCCGCGGTTTGGACGGATGAGATTTCAACGGGTCCACTTAAAGGCATGTCTCTCCGAAACGGAATCATGCCAGAAATCTTGGTGCCGCAATCGTTCGACTCTATATTCATCACTCCATGGAAGAGACGAAGGCGTTCACGTATGCCTCTAATTCCTACCCCTGAGCGAGCCGTCTGAATTGCCGCCAACTTTTCTGGTGATATGCCCTTGCCCTGATCCTGAACAGTTACATAAACAAACTGCGCGTCGCGCGTGATGGCGATGTCTGCGCTTTTGCTGCCCGAGTGTCGGTGAATATTCGTCAGGCATTCCTGCACTACTCGAAAGATTGCCAATTCCAGGTCACACGGCAGCCTGCCAAAATCTTCAGAAATGTCCAACGAAATTGCTAGTCCACTGCGTTCCCGGAGACCGTCCGTATACCATTCCAGCGCCGCCCCTAGTCCACTTTCGTCCAACAAGGGCGGGTGCAAGAGATAAGACGTGGTGCGGATTTCCCGGCTCAATTGCTGGACCACCTGCTCGATCTCACAAGCATCTTTGGCGACGTTCGGGGCCTCTTGTTGGACCTTTCGAATAAGCTTGGAAAGGCTCATACCCAGAACCGTTAATGTCTGACCGGCGCTATCGTGTAGTTCTCGAGCAATGTGTCTTCGCTGGTCATCCTGGCTTTGCAACAATCGATTGGAAAGTTCCTGGAGCAGCTCGGATTGTTTCAGGACCTCCGCGTTACGCTGCTCGAGTTCTTGAGTGCGAGTGCGAACCTGGTTTTCAAGCTCCCAGGCCAGCTCGCGAAGCCGCTCCTTGCTCATTCGTAAACGTTCTTCGCTCTCCCGCAACTCTCGCTCAATTTGCTTTTGCTCGGTGATATTCCGCGCCACTTTCGAAGCACCTACAACTCTGCCTGTACTGTCCGTCATGGGAGAGATTGTTAGCGAAACGTCGATAGTTCGGCCATCTTTCCGCAAGCGCACCGTCTCGAAATGATCGACCCGTTCGCCTCGCTTTAGCCGGTCGAGAATGATTGCTTCCTCTGCCCGGTAACGCGGCGGAATGATCAGTGTAATGTGCTGTGCGATTGCCTCCTCCGCTGTGTAACCGAACATTCGCTCCGCGCTCTTATTCCAACTGGTGATCACACCGTCCAGACTCTTGCTGATAATCGCATCGTCCGAGGACTCCACAATGGCGGCCAGCAGATTGGTCACCTGTTCGGACTGCCTTCGCCGCGTGATGTCCACCAGCATGTTAATTCCGCCAATGATCCTGCCCTCTTCATCACGCAGCACCCGCGGATAAGGCGTGAACCAGACTCGCGTGCCGTCCGGCCGTTCGGCGATGGCTTCCACTCCTTCGACGATGCGCCCACCCTTTAGCGCGACCGCCATTGGGCACTGATCGTGCGGCATGGGTGTTCCATCCGCCCAGAACAGTTTCCAGCTTACGCACCATTGGTCGTTTCCAAGTTCGGGCATCCGACCAGAGAATTTAGCGGCGGCTGGATTGAAATGAGTCAGCCTGCCTTCTGCATCCGTCGTATAGATTGCGGCAGGTATGGCGTTAATCATTTCGCGGAAAAATCGCTCGTTTGCCCGAAGAGCTTTCTCGTATGCCGCGCTGCGATTGAGAATTTCCTGCGCGTCGAGATTACGTTTGGCGTTGGCCAACTCCACACCGTTCACAAAGGTCTCGTGACGATTGGCTTTCCTTATAGCCGTAAGCAGGTCGGCAGAAATCGTCGACTTCATCACATAGCCGCGAGCGCCCGCCTTCAAGGCCTGGTGAACCATCTCGGGCGCCTCATGTTGGCTTACAATGACGATTTCGATCTTAGGAAGAAGCCGTTTGATCTCCCGCGTAGCTTCCAATCCGTTCATATTGGGCATGCTGATATCCATGATCACCAGATCAGGGTCCAGCGCCACTGCCTTTTCTACTGCATCTCTCCCATCAACCGCCTGACTGCAAACCGTCAGGGTGGGCTCCGCGGCAAGGATCGCGCAAATTCCTCTTCTTACGATTTCGTGATCATCCGCCACCAGAATGCGCATTATGATTGCCGTCTCCTGCGACGATGTGCTTCTTTGTTTAGTGGATTCACCTTGGCCATTTGTAGCTAAATGATGTTATCTACGCTTGCGACGCCGCCCTATACAGTAGTTGCCTTAGCTTTTCTCAAAAGAGCACCTGCATTGCGGCCAGCAGTAGCTAATGAATGCGGTTGGCCTCGTACCTAAACTGAACAAGGTTGTCACGGTAATCGAGCTTGATTTCAAGGTGCTCAAGCATCGCCAAGCCAAGGGTGCCGGAAACTTCGGTGCCAACACTGTTACTGATACGACTCATATCCAAGGCGACCAAGTCGCCACGCTGCTGAAAATGGCCGAATGTGAGGAGCATGTTTCCGCTGGTGAAGCCTGTCGTTACCTCTTCAATTAAACCTTTGACGCGAATATCAGAATCCCTGGAAATTTTGCTGGCTTCTTTTGCCGCGGCAGGCGAAACGCTATTGTCAAAGGCTCCCGTATCCAAGAGAAACAGTCGGGCCGGGGCTCTGTTGAGGCCAACGGGAAGAAGCAGCATGTGACCGAAACGGTAAACTTTTTCGAAATCGGCAAACTCCGGAGGAGTCCAGTTATTGTGGAGATGGGAAGTGCTATTCGGTTCGGAGTTTAGAGAAGGCTGCGCCCGCAGCTCATTGGGGTATGAGGGTAACTGAGACAAACGAAGCTTTCCCTCGGGAAAATCAAGGTCGATTAAATAGTTTTCAAAGACGTTGGTACCGATCAAGCCATCGTCTTCCAGGGCTTTTCTGTTGTCGATGACTTGGACGTAGCAATTCTCAAATTCCAGATCGCCAATTTTCAGTTTTTCAACAAAAGCCAGGTATCCCTTGGCAGGCCCCGCATCGCCAACGCCATGGACGAGGGAGTCGGCAATTTTGGAAAGACCGGCCTTTTCCGCAATTTTTGAGCTAACCAGGATGCCGCCAGTACCGGAATCGAGCACGAGGGAAGCAAGGGCCCCATTGACTTTGACGCTAAGGCTGTAGCCGCGAATGTGTTTTGCTTCATAAGGCAAAGGCGAGAGCTTGATTTCTGTTTTCGTGACATTGCTGACCAGCTTGCACGTGCGATTCTGATGTTCTTGCCGGTCTTCCAGGACGGCAATCATATCCGTTATGGGGGCTTTTTCTTCTTGTTCCTCGAAGTTGCCGTCTTCCATTCGCTTTTTCAATTCCTGCAGCCGCTCTTCCCGGGTCAGCGACCACACCCGCGCTTCTTTGACATCAGGATCCTTGGGATCCATTTTGTGTGCCGCTTCGAGCAGTGCCTTAGCAGCTTTGTAATTACCTGTTGCCAAGTAGATTTTGGCGAGAGCGAAAAAGGTGCGCGAGCCTGCGGCCTGAGATTTTACAAGCGGCTGGAGAATTTGCTGCGCTTCCGCAATTTTGCCTTCGCGAAAGTAGACTTCGGCCGTCGCAGTCTGTGCATTGGAAGCGTCTCTTGTGTTTTCGAGAGCTCTTTCGGCGGCGGATTCGGCTGCAGGCAAGTTGTGAAGGTGCAGTTCAGCGCGGGCGAGCCAGGCGTAAGCGTGCGATCTAAGGAGCGCAGCCGTTTCTGAGTTCGCTGCGGCCTCAAAATCCGTGGCAGCGGCGGAGAATTTTTCTTCACGGAATAATTTCAGGCCATCCAGATAATACCGAATCCCCGCAGGTCCAGCCGCTTCGACTTTCGCAGTCGCAGAGGCAATCGTTATAGCAACACTGTCGTGTTTCCCTTGAGGGTCCTGGCTGCGCGAAAACGGAACGAACGACAGTCCCAGCGATAGAATCCCCAAGAAGCCCAACAACGAGGCAGTTCGAAGAGATTTCATGAATGTCCTGCGGAGCGATTCAGTCGGCGGATGGCCCCATTCTTACACATCCAGGGAGTGAACGCAGGAGCAAGTGCAATTCTGCCAGTCTAGCCCCGTGGCCCTCCGAAAGAAGTACGAAGATTTTCGTTGACACTACGAACCCCTTCGTAGTAGCTTCCTTTCATGGCCGCACACGAACTTCAGAAACCTACCGCTTCCGAACTGGAAATCCTCCAGGTCCTCTGGGAACACGGGCCTTCCACCGTTCGCGAAGTCTTCGAGAAACTAAACGAAAAACGACCAATGGGCTACACCAGCGTCTTAAAGTTGATGCAGATCATGACCGTAAAAGGCGTGGTCCGCCGCAATGAGACGCAGCGCGCGCATGTGTACGAAGCGGTGCAGCCAGCGGAAAAGACTAAGCAGCAATTTGCCGTCGATGTTTTGAAGCGCGTTTTTGACGGCTCAGCCAGCGAGTTGATGATGCACGCCCTGGCCGGACATAAAGCCAGTAAAGAAGAAATGGAAGAGTTGCGACGCTTGCTGACGGAATACGAAAGGAAACTTCGATGATTTCCCTCGCTCAACTACTTTCGCCTGAAGTCATGCGATTGATCGCGCTGACCCTGCTTCATTTCCTCTGGCAAGGCACTGCACTGGCTGCGCTGGGCTATGCAGGCATGGCGATGTGCCGAACTGCACAGACGCGCTACGCCGTCGGAATTGCCATGGTGATACTAATGGCGATTGCGCCGGCAATCACGTACTTTACGCTCTCGCAGGAAACTCCTCAGGCGGCTCCAGTTGTTTTGCAGCACTCGGAAATGGTGCAAAGCTCGGGGCACGCTTCTTCCGCGGCGAAGTCAACCACGCCGCCTCCGCAACAAAATGTAATCAATTATTGTTTCTGGCTCGTAGAGCTTTGGTTCGCAGGCGTCGTAATTTTCAGCGTGCGCTCCGCTGGCGGAGTCCTGCTGGTGGAACAATTGCGCCGCCGCGAATCAAAGCAAGTCCGCGAAGATTTGCTGGCGCTTTGTTTGAATCTGCAACGCAAATTAGGATTGCAGCGCCTGGTTCGTTTCTGCGAGTGCACCCGGCTGGACGCTCCCGCGGTAGCAGGATGGCTGCGCCCAACTATTCTTCTGCCCATCACCGCATTGACGGGTTTGAGCGATGAACAACTTTCCTCGATCATTGCGCACGAACTGGCCCACATCAAGCGGTTCGACTCGCTAGTAAATCTATTCCAGGTGGTTGTCGAAACATTGCTGTTCTATCACCCCGCGGTCTGGTGGCTGAACAAACGCGTCCGCGAAGAACGCGAAAATTGCTGTGATGATATGGCCGTCTCCGTTTGCGGCAATCCGTTAGCCTACGCCCACGCCTTGACTCGTATGGCCGCAACGCGCACTTCCCCGCGCCTCCTGATGGCCGCGAATGCGCATCCCCTGGCAGCCCGCGTCGCGCGTTTGCTTGGGGTCAGCAACTCCGGTGGAACCATCCGGCGCGCTGATTTGTCAATAGGAGTGCTCTGCATCTCTGCATCGTTGCTGGCTGGCGGCGCCTTTCTTGGCGGAGTTCGAAATGCCCACGCTCAGCAACTCTTGCAAGACACCGCCGCCCAAATTGCGGTTCCAAAAGCTCCCGTGGCCCCGGCAGCCAAACTCGCTCCCGCAATCCGTGGCACCGCCGCGGCTGTTTCTCCCGCTCATGACCCAGTTCCACCCGCAAAACCTGCATATCCCATAGCCATTCCGATGCCAGTCCCGTTTCCGCAATCGCCGGCTTCCAGTTCTTCCCCCGCGCAGGCCGGTTCATCCAGCTACATTGATGGCTTGAAAGCGGCCGGTCTAGACAACCTCACTGTGGACCAGATCATTGGTCTCAAAATTCAGGGTGTGACTCCGGAATACGTAAAAGAAATCCGCCAGCTCGGTCTAAAAGTCGATGCTGACGAGTTGATCGGCATGAAAATTCAAGGTGTAACTCCCGAATACGTTCGAGGAATGCGCGACGCCACCGGACAACCACTCAACACCGATGAACTGATCGGCATGAAGATTCAGGGAATAACGCCTCAATACGTCAAGGAAATTCATGACCTCGGCATCAAGGTAGACGCCGACGAACTGATCGGACTTAAAGTTCAAGGTATCACACCGCAGTACATTCAGGAAATGCGCAAACTGGATTTGAAAATTGATAACGACGATGTAATCGGACTGAAAGTCCAGGGAGTAACTCCCGAATACGTGCAGAGCATTCGCGCTCTGGGCCTGCATCCAGACACCGACGAATTGATCGGGATGAAAGTGCAAGGCATCGACGCCGACTACCTGAAGAAAATGCAGGCAGCTGGATTTAAGTTGGATCCCGACGACGCAATTTCCGCCAAGGTAATGGGCATAACCCCCGAATTCATTGAGAAGGTGCGCAGTCACGGCTTCAAAGATCTGTCGCTCCATCAACTGATTGGATTGAAACAATCAGGCGTGCTGGATTAACCCTTGAAATGAGAAAACAATAGGAGAATCGCGATGAATCGAAGGGATGCTTTTCTCGCCTATCTGGTGATTGCACTGGCAATTTTTGGCAGCCTCACTTCGCGCGCCGCGGAAGAACGCAAAGGTGATTGGACTTTGCATCGCTCGGACGAACCGGGAAAGCTGGATTTTGCGCTGATTGAACATCATCACGGTGGCAATTCTCATCATGAATCCAGCTGGCCGTTGAGCGTGTTCGTAGGCCTGGACGTTTCGAAGCCGGGAAGGCATGACGTCAAGTTCATGGTCACCCGCGATGCAGGCCGCTTCGAGTGTGAAGGTTTTTTGCAGGATAGCGAGGGCACCGGTTTTTTTCGTTTCGCTGCGGACGCCGCGTACCGCCGAGCGATGGAAGCTCTGGACTTTCGCGGGATCGATGAAGACAAACAATACGGAATGGCCGTCATGGACGTGAGCGTGGCCTTTGCCAAACAGATGAAGAACGAAAATCTGGAAGGCCTCGACACCGACAAACTGATCGCCTTCCGTATTTTTGGCGTGGACGAAGCGTTCATTCGCGAATTGCGCGAAGCGGGCATTCCCGCAAAAGACTGCGACAAACTGGTCGCCTTTCGCATTCACGGCGTGTCACCGGAAATAGTGCGCTTTCTAAAACAAGCCGGCTATCAGCCCGATGAAGACACTTTAATCGCTATGCGAATCCATGGCGCTTCCCCCGAATGGATAAAGCAGTTGCAGCAAGAAGGTTATTCGCACATCGACCTGCAAAAATTAATTGCCTTCCGCATTCATGGCGTTTCGCCGGAGTTCATCGAAAAATTGCAGAGCCTCGGCTACAAACATCCCGATCCCGACCAACTGGTTGCCATGCGCATCCATGGCGTCACCCCGGAATACATCATGAACCTGAAATCCCACGGCATGAAAGATTTGACCATCGATCAACTGGTGAGCCTCCGCATTCAAGGCATCGATTAATTTCCCGCACGATCGTCCCCATCATCAAGAACATCGTCTCGTCTCACAAACACCCGCCAATCTCGGCGCTCGAAATGTCTTACTGCAGCGTTGCAGACCCACAGTGCCGGGTGTACATTGAAGTTCCGCCCGGAAGTGAAGATGGAAATCCAGCCCAAAGCGTAGTTGCGAATGTCAGTTCGGTATTCATTCCAAGCTACGGGAGAAAAACGTATGTCCAAGAAAGCAGCAGAACATCATCACAAGGCGGCCGAGCACCATGGAGAACGCCGCACGACACCACAAGGAAGCCGGTAAGCACCATGAAGCGGGAAAACATGAGACCGCGGCACATCACGCCCACCTGGCCCGCGGCCACCACGAGTACGCCATGCACCACGCTGCGGAAGCAGCCAAAGCCCATATTGAAGATCACGGTAAGGCCATGCCGGCTCACGCCTGACTCGTTTACGCGCCCATCAAGGCGGAGCGCCCACGCTCCGCCTTACAAATAAAATCCGCTTGCCGCAACTGCAGAATCAAAATCTACCTCCTGTGGCTCCGCATACTCCGTACAGTGCCTATCGGGCTTGCCATACTCACCTTGACATTCTACTGGAAGCTGCATATCCTCACCTAGCATGTCTACTACAGAACACAGCAAGCACATCGAACTCCTGCAGGGGACCCTCGATCTCTTGATTCTGCGCACCCTCCTGATGGGGCCGGCGCACGGCCATGCTATCGCCAAGGCCATCGAATTCAACTCCGATGATGTTCTCCAGGTCGAACAGGGATCGCTCTATCCGGCCTTGCACCGGCTGATCAAGCGCCGATGGATTTCCGTAGAAGACGGCACCTCAGAAAACAATCGCCGAGCCAAGTTCTACCGCCTCACTTCCAAAGGCCGCCGGCAATTGGTGGTCGAGACCAGCAAATGGGACAAGCTGGCTGGAGCGATCGCGCAGATTCTTCGCCCCGTGCAATAGCCAGTGCAACAGGAGGTCGAACCATGTGGCGACGCAAGCGTATCCTCCAGGATCTTGACCAAGAGATCCGCGACCACATCGAGATGGCCACCCGCGAGAGCATCGATTCCGGCATGTCCCCGGAGGAAGCCCGCCACGCGGCTTTACGCAAGTTCGGAAACGTCACCCGAGTTAAGGAAGACACGCGAGAGGTGTGGAATATTGTTTGGTTAGAGCAGTTGCTCCAGGATATTCGCTTCGGGCTCCGCGTGCTTCGCAATTCTCCCGGCTTTGCGGCCGTGGCCGTTCTCACGCTGGCGTTGGGCATTGGCGCAAACACCGCTATTTTCAGTTTGATCGATGCTGTAATGTTGCGCTCGCTGCCGGTCGATAATCCTTCACGATTGGTTCTGCTCAAGTGGGGCGCGCGCAACCCGCCGAACGTTCACGGCTACCAGTCTGCAGGCGATTGCCCCGCGGATTTGGGTCCCGGAACTCAGGCTCCTTCGGGCTGCTCGTTTTCTGAGCCAATGTTCCGCGAAATAGTTCAGTCGAATATGTTTTCGGGGACGGCTGCCTTTGCCAACTCAGGTAGATTGAATTTGACCGGGAACGGTCCTGCAACGGTTATTAATGGCCAACTCGTCTCCGGAGACTTCTTCCGCACCATGGGTCTCAAGGCCGCCAGGGGCCGGCTGCTCGATGCAACCGATGACGACGCATCGGCCGCAGCAGTAGCCGTATTGAACTATGGATACTGGCAAAGCGCTTTTGGAGGCTCGCGGGACGTGGTTGGCCGCATGATTGAACTGAACAGCGTCCCCTTCATAATTATTGGTGTAGCCGAACAGCGATTTACAGGAATTACTCCGGGCAGTGACTACGATGTTTGGCTGCCGCTCTCCTGCGCAAAACAAATTATCGATACCAGGCGCTGGCAAAATCGTCAGAGCGACGCCAGTTACTGGTGGCTCACAATTATCGGTCGCCTCAAGCCAGAAACGCAGCTTGCGCAAGTGCAACCGCAAGTGAGCGGGCTGTTCCGCAATGAAGTTCTTTACGGACCCGTCCCTCTTTTCCATAGTGGTGAATCTGCGGGGACGCCGACGCTGCGACCGGGCGCGGCGGTGACTGGCGGCGCGATTCGCCATCAAGAGATTCAAGGCGCACCGGCTGGTGGCCACGCTCCCGCAAGCATGCCTACAACCCCGCCATCCTCGGGCAATAAGCCCCCCATAGTAGCCATGCCACCCGGAGCAACTCCTCCAGGCCGCCCGCGTCCATCCGACAGACTTGGCGAGCAGAAAACGGTATCCACGGCCGATGACAATCCGGGAATAGCTCTTGTGCCCGCGCAATCCGGCCTTACAGGCAACCGAGCGCGCTACGCTAATCCGCTGTACGTCCTGATGCTCGCCGTCGGAATCATTTTGCTGATTGCTGGCGCCAACGTCGCGGGACTGATGCTCGCCCGGGCTTCCACAAGGCAACAGGAAATGGCGGTGCGGCTGGCCCTGGGTGCAGGCCGTGCACGCCTGGCGCGTCAGCTTTTGACCGAGAGTGTTGTCCTCTCTCTGCTCGGCGGCGCGCTAGGAATTCTGTTCGCCTACCGGGGCGCGCACACGATCATTTCTTTTGTCTCTAGCAATCAAACGCGTCCACTGGGATTCGCGACCGGCGTTGACCTGCGCGTCCTCGGATTTACGGTCGCGATTTCACTGCTCACCGGAATTCTTTTCGGAATGGCGCCGGCCTTTCGCAGCAGTCGCACCGATTTGACTCCGGCCCTGAAGGACGGTGGAAACTCAGCCAGCTCGCGGCACGCCGGTGGAAAATGGTTCAGTGTTGGCAACGCTCTCGTGGTGGCGCAGGTCGCTCTTGCCATCGTTGTGCTGGTGGGCGCGGGACTTCTGGTGCGCACACTTGCGAACCTCCGCAGCATCGACGCGGGTTTCGATTCCCATAACATCTTGATTTTCGGCGTCGACCCAACACTGATTGGCTACAAAGGTCCGCAGATTGACAGTTTCTGTCGCGACTTGCAGGGCCGGCTCTCAGAAACGCCTGGAGTGAAGTCCGCCAGCTACTCGATGCTTCCGCTGCTGAGCAACGGGCTCATGATCACCGCCTTCCACTGGCCGGGCACTCCGCAGGACCAAATGTCCGAGGCGGACGCGCTTGGCATCGGGCCTAATTTCTTCGCGACTCTTCACATTCCATTTCTTTCCGGGCGCGGATTTGAAGCTTCGGATTTCAATCTATCCGCCGCTAACAACGGAACGGCTCCTACTTCGGCGCCGACTCCTGCGATCGTGAATCACGCATTTGTCGAGAAATATCTCGGCAAGGAAAATCCTCTCGGGAAGCAATTCGGCCAGGCAGACCCTGACGAGAATGGCCCGGGAAGCTCGGGTTACGAAATTATTGGAGTGGTCCGCGATGCCAAATACAATGACCTGCGCCGGGAAATTCAGGCCATGATTTACACCCCGCAGACGCTCGGGGGCGCCGTCTTCGAACTACGCATGGCGGCTGATCCACGGGCCATACTTCCCGCGGTACGTGAAGTCGTAGCGCAAGTGAATCCGAATCTGCCGCTCTTTGACGTGAAAACAGAATCCGAGCAGATCGACCGCTTGCTATTTCAGGAACGGTTGGTCGCCAGGCTATCCGGCTTTTTTGCCTTGCTGGCCCTGGTGCTGGCCTGCGTAGGACTATACGGTTTGCTTTCGTATGAGGTTTCACGGCGCACACGCGAAATTGGGATTCGCATGGCCCTTGGCGCACAATCGGGAAATGTTCTGAAACTCGTTTTGCGTCAAGGAATGGTGCTGACGATTGTGGGAGCCATCGTTGGCGTCGGTGTAGCACTCGGCGTGATGCGTTACCTCAAATCGATGCTCTACGACGTCCACGCCAACGATCCACTCACCCTGATTGCCGTCGCCCTACTACTTACAATGGTCGCGCTTGCCGCATGCTACATTCCCGCTCGGCGCGCCATGCGCGTCGATCCGATCGTCGCCTTACGTTACGAATAGCAGAGGTCGTCTCTGCCCTAATTGTGTTTCAAATTACCATGCACTTCCATTCGTGCTACTTCACAACGACTCACCGGCTCCGGTTACAACGTTCTTTGAACATCACTCACTGAGCATCCGCGCTATCATTTCTTTCTTCCCCGTGTGCTATTCTTACCTCTACAGTATTTGGCGGCCCGCTGATCGCTCCCGTTCGTACTTCGAGCCGCTTTTCTCTACAGGCTTGTTCCTGAAAATTTATATTTTTTATTACGGGGGGTCAGGCAGCACGATGTCTACACTCACGGATGTCTCCACAGGTAAAACGAAACGCGAAGTGATTGAGCAAGCGGTGATCCGCTTTGCCGGTGATTCCGGCGATGGCATGCAGATTACAGGCAGCCAGTTCACCAATACCGTTGCCCTCTACGGTAATGATATCGCCACTTTTCCCGACTATCCGGCGGAAATTCGCGCCCCGGCAGGCACCGAACCGGGCGTCAGCGGCTTCCAGATAAATTTCTCGTCGAACGAAATTCACACCCCTGGTGATTCGGTTGACGTGTTGATCGCCATGAATCCGGCCGCTCTCAAAGTCAATATGGGCGACCTCAAGGCCAATGGAATTCTCATCGTCAATTCCGATGCTTTCCAGGAAGGCGACCTTCGCAAAGCGCGCTTGACCACCAATCCGCTGGAAGATCATTCGCTCGATAAGTTCCGCGTCTTCCCTGTCGAACTCGAACGCCTCACGCGTGCTTCTCTCCAGCACCTCGGCATCGATGCCAAAACCATGGATCGCTGCAAGAATTTCTTCGCTCTGGGCATGTGCTACTGGCTCTACAACCGTTCTATGGAGCCGACCGTCCGCTGGATCGACGGCAAATTCAAAAAGAAGCCCTTGCTTGCCGAGGCCAACGTCTTAGCTATGAAAGCTGGCTACTCCTATTGCGAGGCCACCGAAGCATTTCAAACCAGTTATGAAATCCCTCCAGCGCAATTATCGCCGGGCATGTATCGCAACATCAGTGGCAATCAAGCACTCGCTCTCGGCCTCGTTACCGCCGCCAATAAAGCTGGTCTCAAACTTTTCCTGGGCAGTTATCCCATCACGCCTGCGTCAGACATCTTGCACGAATTATCGCAGTACAAAGATTTTGGCGTTCTCACCTTCCAAGCCGAAGATGAGATTGCCGCTATCACTTCCTCCATCGGCGCGTCTTATGCTGGCGCTTTGGCTGTCACCACCACTTCCGGCCCAGGCATGGCCCTTAAGACCGAAGCACTTGGCCTGGCCGTCATGACCGAACTTCCTCTCGTAATTTGCGACATTCAACGCGGCGGCCCGTCGACCGGATTGCCCACAAAAACCGAGCAGGCTGATCTTCTCCAGGCCATGTTCGGCCGCAATTCCGAAGCGCCCATTCCTGTTCTGGCCACCGCTACTCCTGGAGATTGCTTTTGGGTCGCTGTGGAAGCCTGCCGGATCGCTCTAAAATATATGGTGCCGGTCATTATTCTTTCCGACGGTTACCTCGCCAACGGGGCTGAGCCCTGGCAGATCCCCAAAGTCGAAGAAATTCCAGGTATCCCGGTGAAGTACGCGTCTGATCCCGCAACGTATCTTCCGTACAAGCGCAACCCTGATACCCTGGCGCGTCCGTGGGCTATTCCCGGCACTCCCGGCCTCGAGCATCGTATCGGCGGCCTGGAAAAACAGGACGTCACTGGCAACATCAATTATGAGCCGTTGAATCACGAGAACATGGTCCGTATTCGTGCCGCCAAAATTCAAGCCATCACGCAAGATGTTCCGCCCGCTGTTCCCGCTGGCGATCAGGAAGGCGATCTGCTCATCGTCTCTTGGGGTTCCACGTACGGCGCAATCACCCAATCCGTGAAGTCGCATCGCGGCAAGGGCCGCAAGATTGGCCACTTGCATCTTCGCTTCCTGAATCCGTTCCCGGAAAATCTTGGCGAAGTCCTGAAGCGCTATAAGAAAGTTCTGGTTCCCGAACTCAACATGGGCCAGCTTTCCTGGATGTTGCGCGCCAAATACCTTGTCGATGCCATCGGCCTGAACAAAATTCAGGGCCGTCCATTCAAGCAAAATGAACTCGATCAGAAGATCGAAGAAGTATTGGGACTTTAGGGAGACGCGATCATGACCACTGCTGGTTTTCCTCCGTTGACAAAAAAGGATTTTCAGACCGATCAGGAGGTTCGCTGGTGCCCGGGTTGCGGTGACTACGCCATTCTTGCCGCTGTTCAAGCCGTTTTCCCAGAACTTGGCATCCGCCGCGAGAACTTCGTCGTCGTTTCCGGTATCGGCTGCTCCAGCCGTTTCCCTTATTACATGAACACCTACGGCTTCCACACCATTCACGGCCGAGCGCCCGCCGTGGCATCCGGCATCAAGATCGCACATCCCGAGTTGGAAGTTTGGGTCGCCACGGGAGACGGCGATGCCCTTGCTATCGGGGGCAATCACACCATTCATATGCTCCGCCGCAACGTCGGCATCAAAGTTCTGCTCTTCAACAACCGCATCTATGGGCTAACCAAGGGCCAATACTCGCCCACGTCCGAGTTTCACAAGATCACTAAATCCACGCCATTTGGTTCGCCGGATCGTCCTTTCAATCCGGTCTCCTTGGCCATCGGCGCAGAAGCGACCTTTGTTGCTCGTTCCGTCGATGTTTTCCAGTCTCATCTGAAGGACGTTTTGCGCGCTGCTGCGGTCCACAAGGGTTCCGCCTTCGTCGAAATTCTCCAGAACTGCAATATCTTCAATGATGGCGCATGGGACGGCGTTACGGAAAAGGAAGCCCGTAGCGAACATGTAATCATGCTGGAACACGGCAAGCCGCTCGTCTTCGGCAAAAATAAAGACAAAGGCATACGCCGCAAGCCCGATGGAGATATTGAAGTCGTGTCGCTCGGCAATGGCGTTACCGAGGCCGACCTCGTCGTTCACGATGCTCATCACCCCCGGCCTTCTTACGCCTTCTTGCTTTCTCACATGGAGCATCGCCCCGGCTTCCCTACTCCCATCGGCGTTTTCCGCGCCTGGGATGATTTGCCGCGCTATGAAGACGTGATCAACGAACAAGTCCGCGACGTCATAGCCAAAAAAGGCCCCGGCGATCTCAACAAACTGCTTCGTACCGGCGACACCTGGGAAGTAAAATAACCGCGCTGATTACGCGGGGGACTTCTGCAAACTCGCTCCATTGCCTGGCGTTTTTTTCACGCGCTCGGACTTTTCTTTCTTTATCTCTCTTGCATTCTGCTCACTCTGTGGGCATGCGCCGCCATCTATTTCGATCTTTCGCCCAACTCTCTTCACATTGTGCTGACTGCAGCGTACTTACTGCTTCTCTTTGTTTTGTTGATTCGTATTCGTAGCCATTACCATCGCTTTCTGATTTGTGCCGCCATGTTTGGACTGGCTCTTGCCGCGTGGCTCTCCCTTAAACCATCCAACAATCGCGATTGGCAAGGCGATGTCTCTCAAACAGCATGGGCAGAAATGAGCGGCGACAATGTCACCATCCACAATTTTCGCTATTGCCATTACCGAGCCGAGTTCGATTATTCCTGCGAATGGCTGACCAAAACCGTCAGGCTTTCCGACCTGCGCGGTATCGATATCGCGGTCACCTATTGGGGCTCGCCGTATATCGCCCATCCCATCGTCAGCTTCTGGTTTGGCGATAACGATTACGTCGCCGCTTCCATCGAAACGCGCAAGCAGGTGAGGATAGGCTATTCCGCCATTCGCGGCTTCTTCCGCCAATATGAACTCATCTACCTGTTCAGCGATGAGCGCGACATCATTCGCCTGCGCACCAATTTTCGCACTGGCGAAGAAGTCTACCTCTACCACACCACCGCCGGCACCCAATGGTCTCGCGAACTCTTCCTTGAATATATTCGCCAGGCCAATCAACTCCACGATCTTCCCGAGTGGTACAACGCCCTGACGCGCAATTGCACCACCGCCATTTTCCAGTCCATGCGCCTCATCGGCCCTCTCCCGGACGGCACTTCGCGTTTTGATTGGCGTATTTTGCTGAATGGCCGCGCCGATGAAATGCTTTATAAGGGGGGCAATTTTGCTTCGAAGCTTCCTTTCCCCGATTTAAAACAAGCGGTCCACATCAACGATGCTGCCCGCCGGGCCGACGATTCCCCTGATTTCTCGCGCCTGATCCGCCTTCACCGCCCCGGCTTTGAAGACCTGAAGTAAATCGGCTCACACCCCGTCATTTCGACCGGAGGCCAGCGCAGTTTGCTGGCTCTCAGTGGAGAACCCCTCCTTTCTCACGCCATTCAATTCCCCTGTCAACCGCTAAAATGCCTATTATTTCCATTCAACTAAATCTTTCATGACCTTGAAACCAACTTCCATTACCTACATCTAACCAAGAGAAGTTAGAATTCTTCCTTATGGAACCGACCAATCAACAGATTCCTTTTTCGCTTCTTGGCGAGGCAGACCCGGTCCCTCCGTCCTTCTATGTTTCTCAGCCAGAGCAGGCCCGCGCGCTGACTCTTCTCTATGAAGTCAGCCACGAACTCACTTCCACGCTCGATCGCGCTCAACTTCTCAGTTTGATCGCCAAGCGCGTGAAAAAATTCGTAAATTACGACGTATTTACGGTCATGCTCTGGGATGAATCCAAGCAAGCGTTGGAGAGCGTCTTCTCCGTCCGCTATGAAGATTCCATTCCCGCAAGATTGCTCATGCCCCTCAATCAGGGCATCACCGGCGCTGCCGCCGCCGAAAAGCGTACCATTCGCGTCGATGATGTTCGTCAGGATCCCCGCTACCTTGCTTGCGACCTCAACAGCGAAGCCGAGGTGCGTTCTGAGCTCGTCGTTCCTCTGTTGCGCCTCAATCGCCTCATCGGGGTTCTGGACCTGGAGAGCACCAAGCCGGCCGCGTTCACTGCGGATCACGAACACCTTTTGAATATTCTCAGCTCCTTTGTCGCTGTGGCTCTCGAAAACGCCCGCCTTTTCGAAGAAAGCCGCGAAACTCAATTGCGTCTGCAGAACGATTTGGAGACTGCGCGAGAAATTCAGCGGCAACTTCTACCCACTGGTGCGAAGGAGATTCCTGGCCTGGATCTTGCCACCGCATACATTCCTGCTCGCGAATTGGGCGGCGATTTCTACGATCTACTGCCTTACGGCATTGGCCGCCTCGGCATTTCTATGGGCGATGTCTCTGGCAAAGGCACGGCCGCCGCACTTTATGGCTCGCTGGCAATCGGCATTCTTCGTGAAGTGGTCAACGAACGCCAGGGCTCGCCTGCCGAAATGCTCGATATTCTAAACAGCAGGCTTCTGGCTGCTCGTCTCGACGCTCGCTTCATCGCTATGCATTTCGCAGTTTACGATGCGGCTCTGCGCGAGCTCAGCATTTCTAATGCCGGCGGCACGCTTCCTCTCCTCATCCGCGGCGGCCAAGTCACGGAAATTAATGTGACAGGTGTTCCGCTTGGTCTGCTTCCCGGTGTGGAGTACGACGAGATCACGCTCTCTTTATTTCCAGGCGATGTCATCATTCTGGCCTCTGACGGCATCCACGAATCAACCAACAGAGACATGGAAGAGTTCGGCAGCGACCGCTTGAAAGCCTTGCTCGCCACCGTTATGCCTCTAGACCCCGGCTACACCATCGCGCAGCGCATCGTGAAAGCTACCGACGAGCACACCGGCATCGGCATGCCCCCCCACGATGATCGCACCCTGCTCATCCTCCGCGTCACCGAAGACGCCGCCGCGGATTATTCTAAACTCCCCATCATCTACTAAGCTTTTGGCGAGGTTGTGTAGCGGCCGACTTCTGAGACGCTTCCTCCTCGGCTCAAAGGCATCTCCATCTTCGCCAAATTCCCATGAACTGTCATTTCGACCGGAGAGCCAGCTCAGTTTGCTGGCTCGCAGAGAGAAATCCCTCCCGCCTCTTCTTTCTCCGCGAAACTCTGCGCCTCTGCGTTATCTTTCCTCCTACATCCCCGGATACTTCCCCAGAAATATCAAAACAAAATCGATCGTATCCCCAATCCCATGCGCAATGATCGGCACCGCTAAATTTCGTCCAGCTCGCAAGTAAATCACTCCCAGCAACAGGCCTGACAGTCCTTCATCGATAATCCCTGTCCAACCTTGGTAAGCGTGGGCAATTCCAAACGCCACGTGCACTCCAATCAAACTGATAATCCACACACCACGTATACAGTTAAACAAATCCGCCACTCGATTCATCAGGTAGCCGCGGTAAACCATTTCTTCCCCGAACGCTGCCAGGGTCCAGGTCAACGCAAGGAAAATCAATGTGAGCTTCAGATTCCCAATCAGCGGCCGAAAATCTTCCAAATCCGGTTGCTTTGCAAGTACTCTCACCAAAATTGGTTGGCTGACGAATAGTTGAAAGCCTTCCAGCAACAGGCCAGCTGCAATCCCCATTCCGATTGTGGATTTCCAGTTGCGAAATACACTCAACCCAACGTCGCGCCACCGCAATCCCCGCAACCTTAACGAAGCCCATCCGAATAACAACAAATAAGGAGTCTTGCTGAAGAAAATCAGATGGCGGAAATCCGCGACAAAAATCAACCCGACGACCAACAATTCCACAATCACCAGCCACTTGCTCGCCCGCCAGTCGTTGCCTCTTCCGGTGCGCTCCAAGCCGGCCGTTTCTGTCAATGTAGTGTTCGAAATTTGATCCGCTGCAGGCATATCGTTAACTCCCTTCTCTTCCGCCTTGGCGCTCAGCAAAACAAAACTGCTTCCCTCGCCCGCGAAGCGGCATTATTCGCGATCTTCGGTATTGCCCCACACACCACGTCGCAAATTTTGTTGTCAGCAAAACAAGCCCCACGCCAACCAGCAACCCCAGCGGCACAATCCACCACCCCAGCACATCCCGCGCGCCCTCAGGAATTTCTCCAAATCCAAGCCGAATCGATACCATCAAGTCTCCGGTGCTGTCTCGTGTAGCCCACAGACCCGCGGTCTGCGGGTGAATTGGTTTCAAGAGCGCCAATAAAATCAGCAGCACTCCGAAAAAATAGCCAAGCAGCGAGCCGACCAGCACAAAAACTCCTGCAATGCTTAGACTTGCCCATCGAAACAAACTTTCCAAAATCCTTATCGGCGACCGGCTCGCCTCGGCTCTGGATAACAAATCGTCTGTCTGATATTGACTGGCCAGTTCTTTCGGGTTCCCAAGTAGGATCAATGCGGAGTCGACGCCTTCAATTGTCAATTCCCCGCCGACACTCGCCTTTTCCACAATGTGGCTTCGCAACTCTTCCACAATTTCTCGCGCGTCAGCTTCCTTTATCCCGCGCAATCCCTCATTCAGTTTTTTGAGGTATGTGTCGATTTTTTGTTGTGCTTCGCTTTGCATATTCATCTACTTCCCCTTGGCCAACGGATCCACCAGTTTGCTCATGCTCCCTGCAAACCGCGCCCAAACTGCTGCCATTTCGCGCGCCCGCTGCTTTCCATCCGCCGTCAACGCATAATATTTCCGCGGATGTCCCCCTTCCGACTCCACCCATTCGCTCTTCAGCAGTCCCAAAGCTTTCAAGCGGCTCAACAGCGGATATACCGTTCCCTCGGAAACAACCAAATCGGAGTCGTCCTCCAACCGCCGCAATATCTCCAATCCATAAAGCTTCCCGTCCCACAGCACCGCAAGAATCACCAACTCCAGACAGCCTTTGCGTAGTTGGACTTCCCACTTGTGTCCAGATTCCCGGTCGCGGGCATCATTTTCCTTCATGTCAGAATCTTGCTATACAAGGTATCTTGCTGTCAAGCGCTTCCTCCCGCCCGAAGATCTATAGACGTTTCTAGGAGAAACACTCCTCCTAAGCCAAATCCTCGTTTGTTTTTCTGAATTTTGTAACGGGCGCCTTCTGCTTGTCCCCGACTGAGGGGAGGCGGGCGCTCTTCGCTAACCAACTGCTACCTACGAATATTTCTTTCCGGCTTACCTCGCAGCCGCAACACCGCTAGCCGCGACCTGCGCCGTTTGCATCTCTACGCCCGCCGGCTTTTCCAGCACCGGCACCCACTGTTCGCGCACCGCCGCAAATTCCACCCAATTTTTCTTTGACACCGGCTCTGAAGGTGGCAGTCCCAGCCTCTCAAAATTCAAAAATTGCCCCTTCTGCTCGATCCGAAAATCCAGGTGCGGCCCGGTCGCCAATCCCGTCATCCCAACCAGGCCGATCGTCTTTCCAATCTCCACATGTTCCCCCGAGTGCACAAAGATCTTCGACAAATGGAGATACATCGTCTCGTATCCGCTCGAGTGCACCACATGCACCATGTTCCCATCGCCGCCCTTGCGTCCCGCGAACACCACTTTCCCGCTGCCAATCGTCTGCACCGGCGTTCCGCTTGCTGCGCCGTAATCGGTGCCCAGATGCGCTCGATAAACTTTCAAGATCGGATGGAATCGCGCCTTGCTGAAATGCGACGTTACCGTGGCTCCAAACTTCAGCGGCGATTTCAAAAACGCTTTTTGCAATGACTTACCATCGGCGGTGTAATACGCCGGACGCCCTTCGGGATCATGGAACAGCAGCGCCTGATATTTTTTCCCGCCATTATCATATTCCGCCGCCAGAATCTTTCCGTAGCCCGCAAGCTCACCCGTGGAATACTTTCTTTTCTCGATGACTATCCGAAACGTGTCGCCCTTGCGTGGGTCGGTATAAAAATCCAGATCGTAGCCGAAAATCTGCGCCATGCGCATGGCCACTTCCGCACTTTCGCCCGCTTCCTCTACCGCGTTAAACAAGGAGTCGTCCAGCTGCCCGCTCACCACCGCGGCTTCCGTGTGCGTTGGGATCTCTTTTACCTTCGCGGAGAATCCCGGAGCCTGCGGCACGATCCGCAACATCCGTTCCGCATCAATTTTGTAGTCGATCTCTCGCAGGCCGCCTTCCAGCGAGCGCCCGATCGTCAGCGCATTTCCCGCGCGCAGTTGTCGCAAATTAAACGTGTGTTGAGCCGCCGCCGTCGCCTCATTTACCTGCTCTGGCGAGAGTCCCAGCTTCTGCAATGCGCCTGCAAAGGTTTCTCTCGCAGGCATCTTCTTGACCGTCGGCACCACGATCTGCGCGCGAAATCGCTCGGTCTCAGCCTTGGCAAGTTCCACCTGCTGCGAATATTCCTTTGCCGTTTCTGCTTGCCTGTGCAGTGCACGCAAACCCACCGCTGCACCCGCGACTAACAAAACTCCGGCTGTAATCAGGAAACCTCGAGTCACTCTTCCCCCAGTTTTGCTTTCGGTTGAATTCAACCGCTACAAAAAAATACTTGCGCTTCTGTTCTCAGAATAACCTATGACTCTCTTGTGACCCAATCCGAACTTCCCGTCAAGAATTCTCACGGTCTTGGCAGACTAACCGCCAACGGCATAAGCGTCCCTTGAATGACTCGCACGACTGTCATTTCGACCGGAGAGTTGGCGGACTTTGCCAACTCGGAGTGGAAAAATCCCTCATTCCTTCGATCCATCCACCGGTACTCGTAGACGCCTCAACTATCTTCACGGCGCACTTTCACGAATTCTGCGGGAAATCACCCACTACTCCGGCACTCAAAGATCTAAGTCTTTTACATTCAATGGCTCTGCAACCTGAAAACTGGCAACGCGCGTGCTATTTCACAGATTGGGGAGTTGTTATGATTACTCTAGAAGTTCATCCAGAAGTTTCCGCCCAAATCATCAACGAACGTCCGGAATTTTCCACTTGTTACGAGTGCCGTCGCAGTTTCCACGCCAAGAGTGAAGATCAACTTTGCCTGGAACTCTGCGATCATTGCTTCGATAGTCTTCGCCATCTTCGTGAACCAGTCCTCAGCGTTCACGTGAAGCCGCGCCCTTACCACCCTTCCGTCTATTAATTGCACCATCTTCTTGTCTCCTATTTTTGCGTGGAACTTTGCCTTGACTTCTTTCTTGAATCGTACATACTAGTTGGTATGTTGCGCCACAAAACCCGCTCTTCCCGCTCGGCATCTACTCCGCGCAATTCCGTGCGTACCCGCGAGCGCTTGTTGCACTCCGCCTTCAGCGAAATCTATAAATCGGGTTATCAAGGCACCGACCTCGACACCATTCTCTCTTCGGCCGGTGTCACCAAGGGTGCCTTGTACCATCATTTTGAAAACAAAGAATCCCTCGGCTATGCCATTGTGGATGAAGTAATCGCAGGCATCACTCGCGACAAGTGGTTACAGCCTCTGCAAAACACACCCAATCCTCTCAACACTTTGATTGAAATTGTTGAATCCACGTCGATCGCTCCGAGTGACCTCCGCGGCGGCTGCCCTCTGAACAATCTCGCTCAAGAGATGTCTCCACTTGACGAAGGCTTTCGGAAAAGAATAGCCAAGGTATTTGCGGATTGGCACGGTGCCATCGTCACGGCTTTGAAAAATGGCCAAAAGAGCGGTCAAGTGCGGCGGGAAATTGATGTCGACGATACGGCGACTTTCTTTATTGCCGTATACGAAGGCTATATTTCGATTACCAAGAATTCTCAGGACGCCAAAATGATGCAATCGGGAAAACGAAGTATTGTCCATTTTTTGGAGGGACTACGAGTTCCCAGCGTTGGAAAAGGTTCGGGGGATTTAGGATGAGTGGATTTTTTTGTGCCATTAACCATACCAACTAGTCGGTCTTTATTGGACGGCTCGCCAACTCCCCCAGCGCGACCCAATCACCCGCCGGACAAACCAAGGAGGAACCATGTGCCCCATGTGTCTAGCTAGTGCAGCAATGATCATTGCCGGTACCACATCATCCGGGGGCGTTGCCACACTCGCTCTTGGCAAACTAGTTGGCAACACGCGTGCCCAAAAACTTTCCCGGAACAACTCAAGAACCAATCCAAAGGAGATGCACCATGGAGAGCAAGCAGATGGAACAATCGAAAGTCGTTTCGCAAGCGGAATGGCTGAAGGCGCGCCAGGAACTCCTGAAAAAGGAGAAGCAACTTACCCGCCTCAGCGATGAATTAGCTCGCGAACGCATGGAACTGCCCTGGGTCAAAGTCGAGAAGCACTATTTATTCGATGCACCCAGCGGCAAAAAATCCCTCGCCGAACTTTTCGATGGTCGCAGCCAGTTGATCGTGTATCACTTCATGTTTGGTCCCGGATGGCGCGAAGGTTGCGTTGGCTGTTCGTTCGCCTCAGATCATGTCGATGGTGCGTTGGTTCATCTGCAGCATCACGATGTCACCTACACCGCCGTGTCCCGCGCTCCTCTGCCTGAACTCGCGGCCTACCAGAAGCGCATGGGTTGGCGCTTCAACTGGGTTTCCTCGTTCAACAGCGATTTCAATTACGACTTCCATGTTTCCTTCACCAAGGATCAACTGGCAGCCGGCAAGGTTTATTACAATTACGACTTACGCGAAGTCCCGGGCGAGGAAGTCTCTGGCTACAGCGTTTTCTACAAGAGCTCGGCTGGCGAAATCTTTCATACCTATTCCTGCTACGCACGCGGTACGGAAAAACCCCTCGCTTCTTACATGCTCCTAGACATGGCACCCAAGGGCCGCAATGAGACCGGTCCACGCCACGACCTGACCGATTGGGTTCGTCACCACGACAATTACAACGGTGCCGGTTCAGTAGATCACAGCGGCCGGTTCGTAGTTGCCGCTTCAGCCTCCGCTGCCGCATCATCCGTTGCTGCAAAAGAGTCGGGCTGCAACTGCGCAAAATCATCAACCTAGTCAAAGTGGGGACCTTGGGTTTTTCTCTTGAACTTCCCCACTCTCGTTACCTGAGCCTTGAATGGCCTCTTCATCCTGAGCGAAGTGGCTCGGCTTTTCCCTTCCCGCCGCATAACTCGGTGAAGGGCCCGGGCCCCGCAGTCGAAGGATCGCTCCTCGTTTTCAAATCATCATAAAAAAGGCGGGACCGAATTGGCCCCGCCTTTTTCATTTTCAGGTAATGCTGATCGCCTTAATCATTTGCCAGACGTAATCGGCTGAACGGTAGTAATTCTTGCGGGATCCGCAAAATAATTCTGTTCGCGCAGCCTGCGGTAAATCCGGCCCGCAACTTCTGCCGCCGTCGGCCCCTTCACTTTGCGGGTATTCCCGCGCAGCAACACGGCCAGCGCAATCTTCGGATGCGCTTCATCCGCATAACTCACGAACCAACCAATCCTGGATGGATTGGTGTGATCATCGCACGTGCCGGTCTTTCCCAGCGGTGTTTCTTCGCCACCTGGATCGTAGCTCAGTCGCCCCGTGCCATATAACACTGCGGCCAACATGCCTTCGCGCACTTCCGGCAGAACACCGGCGATATTCAAATCGCGCTTCACTTTGGGTTGAAACGCCTGTACGTCTTCCGCAGTGTGTGGATATTGCAAATAATAAAGTGTGCCGCCATTTGCGAACGCTGCAGCCAGTGCCGCCAGTTGTAGCGGGGTAATCTGGATGCCTTCGCCAAAACTGGACATCCGCGCTACTCCGCCAAATGCCGGAGCTACTGTCGGAAAACTTCCTGGATGCTCGTCGGTCAAGTTATATCCAGACAATTCTCCAAGTCCCAGCAAGCGCCCGTATTTTGAAACGGTGTCAAAACCCATCCGCCGGCCCAACTCTTCAAAAAACACATTGTTGGAATGCGCCAACGCTTCCGTCAAGTTCATGTACTTCCGGCGCCCCACTTTTAGCATCGTGTCGCGCGTAATCACATTTTCGGAAAGCGCAGCAATCGCAATTGTGGGCTTGATCGTTGAGCAAGGAATATATCCGTCGCCAAACGCGATCTTCTGATTCACCACCGCCAAAATTCTTCCACTGTTCGGATCGACTGCCACCACGGAGCCGTTGTATTTTCCCAATCCATCAACCGCTGCTTGCCGTACCATCGGATCGTCAAACGTCGCATCATCCAGACTGAATGAATCGGCATATGTCGGCACGCCGCCGCGGAAGCGCGACACCAGGTGGCGCGTGTGCGAAGATTTTTTTGCTGCGGATTTGGAGGAAGTAGAAGATGTGGAACTGACGGACGCTGTACCAGTTCCTTCGGCACCGGGCAGCGGCAAAGTCATCGCCGTAATCAGCCAGGATGTCGTTACAATTTTCCCTAAATTCTTGATCATTCAGCCCTTATTCCTAGGAGCACCGTGGTTGCGACATCCAGGTTGCAGAAATAAAATTTATCTGAATCTGGCCCGCTGGTCAACTCAGTCCCTTGCTCTGGTTTGACTCGAGCAGCGGCGTTCCTCGCCAAAACAAACCACTTACGCTCACTTCCCCTGACGTCCGTCCGAAGGCGCATCGCGCTATCGAACTGCATGAAGTGTCGCATCTCACGTTAGCTCGAGCAATAGACAACTAGCTCCAGTACGCGCTTATGTGCTTTATTTTGAACGCCTGACCTCTTGACCAGTGCCCTGTACTTATACGCCTGCTCGCTAGTTTTGATGCAAGTTCTGACGCTTCTGGCTACCCAACATTTGCTGTACCAGTCCACGTACACTCGCCAAAAATATAAACCGGGCGGGGTTGTCTAGCCCCCCGCCCGGTTCATCTCTCACTACGTCCGATTTGTTGAATTATCGTGCGGGACGACCCTTTGCATCAGCCGCTGCTGCCGCCGCTGCCTTCACCGGTACTGCCTTTTCGGCGCCATTTGTTCCGTGACCATTCACGCCTGGCATCTCTCCAGCGTGCCCGGCAAACGGTATTTCCATCTTCTTCCGCAAGGTATTTTCGATTTTGTCGCGGATATCCTTATTCTCTTTCAAGAACACCCGTACATTCTCGCGCCCCTGGCCCATTCGCTCGCCACCAAAGCTCATCCACGTGCCCGATTTC
>DASXIT010000090.1:0-2294 GCA_036497825.1 Candidatus Acidiferrum sp. | reverse complement strand
GGAAAGACGTGCCGTTTACTTCCTGTCGGGCAGATGGCGTTGGATGAATGCATCAACGTCCACATAAAAGTATTCCAGGTTGGCTTTGACTTTCTCTATCGGCCAGTTCCACCACTGAATTTTCTCCAGGGCACCGATTTGAAGGTTGGACAGGCGCATTTTTATCACCTTCGCAGGGACGCCGCCAACGATCGAGTAAGGCGGCGCATCTTTCGCGACGACTGCCCCGGCAGCGACGATCGCGCCATTTCCGATCTTCACGCCAGAGAGGATCATCGCGCCGGCGCCAACCCAAACGTCATGCCCCACACGAATCTCGCCTTTGCTCAAGGCATCGGCATGCGGCACATCATTAAAACACATCGCGCGCAGCGGAAAAGTTGTGACCCCGTTTGTTCGATGCTCTCCAAAGACAAACCTGACGCCATCGCCAATGCTGCAATACTTTCCGATCCGGACGTGGTCGTCGGGATGGTAGGCAATGAAACATTCCCGCCGTAGCCCGTAGGTGTATTCTCCCACCTCGACTTGGGGGTGAGAAAATCGCGCCAGGCTGCGTCCATCAGCGGTTCGCTCATACAGGACGCGATTTAATTCACAAGTCCGGCTTTGCTCTTCATTTCCCAAAATCCAGAGCAAAACCCGCATACCAATTCGGCGAAGAATGTTTGGCTTGCTCATTTCTTTGAACCTGCAACCAGCTTTTGAATTTCACCGACAAAAATTTCCTGCAGACGGTCGGGGTTGAACAATGTTTTGTGCAGAAGCTTCGCCTCTTCAGAAAGCTGTTCGCGCCATGCCGCGTTTCCGGCGATTTGACGGCAGGCGGAAACGATCGCGTCGGCGTCATTCTGGTTCAGCGCCACCGCGCCGCCATACTTGTGCGCCACGCGAAACGGCGTGCAATAGTCTGGGCCCCAAAGAATCACAGGCTTTCCGAATGCAACGTAGTCCAGAAATTTGGTGGTGAAACTGGTGCGCATGAAAAGTTCTTGCTCCTTCTCGAAGCTCATCACCACCAGCAAGGCGTCCGCACCCGCGAGCACCTCCGCTGCTTCTTCGGGCGGTTTAAAGCCAAGATAAATTCTTTTGGCTTCGGCACGTCGCAGGAATTGAATCGGCCAGTCGGCGTTTGGCCCAACGACCATGATTTCCAGATCGTTCGTCGCCTCTACCTTTTCGATCAACGAGCAAAGCATGCGTCCGTAGAAATTTTCCACCGAACCCACATAAACCAGCCGGAATTTTCTGTTCGACGGCGGCCAGGGCTTTTGCGGCACAGGATGTCTGCCAGGCATGGGATAAATCACATGGCTGTTAGGATGTGGCCCGAGCATCTCCTGCATCCCATCGCTCGTGCAGAAAGCCAGATCACACTCGTGGTAGAAGCGCCGGAACCAACGGCTTAGTGCGGGCTGCGCCCACGCATGTCCGAAATGCCCTTTCATGATCGGAACCCAGTCCAGAAAAAGACCAGCCAATGGCAAACCATGTTTTCGAGCCGAACGGTATGCCAGTTTGCTTAAAGAATTGTCCGCGAGCACCAACAACAAGTGTGGTTGAACATCTTGAATAGCCTTTTCTAACGCCTGGTTCGTTGTCAGCGGCCAGATGAAATTTTCGTAATCGGTAATCCACGCGGCTAACCGCGGCCCGAACCGACTCTTTCTCAACCGACGAACTAGATACGGCGGATGCAACGGCGTATGCACCAGCAAGTCTTCACTAAAGTCGGCATCGCTGGCCACATGCAGTTCGAATGGCCTTCGCTCCACCAGATGCCGGTGCATGACAATGCGCCCACCACAGTCGTTTCGCGGTGGCGCGATGCTGACGAGTAGCACCCTGAGCTTTTCTTCGGGCATCAAATACTACGACGACCGCTTGCGTTCATACCTCACGGAATGCAACTGCAGATACATTAATGAGATCTCTTTGTGCGCAGTAAAAAAGCGCGTTGCAATAGTCGACCGGAGGCTGGCCGAAAGAAGTAACATCGTCATCGTAAATATCAACAAAACGATATTTTAACCCATACAGATATTCTGCGAGATGAAAGAACGACGTGTGGTACGTGTTCTCTGGGTGGAAGGTGACCTCGGCAAGAATGAATTGAATTTGGCGGGCACGGAGCATTAATTCAGCTCCTTTGAGGACCTCCAAATCAAATCCCTCTGTGTCGGTTTTTAGCAGATCAATGTGACTGATCTTTTGTTCCGCACAGAAGGAATCTAACGTTCTGATCTCAACCAACTCGTGCGGCGTAGAAGAACAGTTGTTGCTCAGTTCGTTTC
>DASXIT010000089.1:0-20493 GCA_036497825.1 Candidatus Acidiferrum sp. | reverse complement strand
TGTGCTCGCAACTCCTCCGTCCATGCTCTCTGCGAGTGGGAGAACGTAGGTAGGGCCTTCCACTTCCATCACGAACCGCGAAGGCCGCCGAGGTATCCCCGCAGCCTACGCAATCTCCATTTCCCAGTCAACGACAATTCCCATTCCACACGATTTACATTTTGCGCAGATTCTGCGCCGCCGCTACTGGCTGTTGTTTAATTTTCGTAGAGGCGGCTTTATGCCGCCCTGCTGGGCTGGCATTTATCGGGGTGCATAAACTCCGGCCCCGCCATACAAATTGAACAACCTTGGAGTTGTACGCAACCTTGGCGTAAGATTTCGCCGAACGGTTTTTCGCCCTTACCTAATTTGCATTGCCATCACGGATTTCGAAGGGGTACCAGAGGATTAATTCATTATGAAAAGATTGCTCGCCGTTTCAATTCTGTTCCTGCTCACAATTTTCGTTATCAAGTCCGGAATCGCTAGTGCCGCTAAAGAGCCTCCGCACTTCGCTCCTCCGAATGTGCTTAAGGCAGGTCCGATCCCATATCCTGCGAGCAGTCTCGATGCCGGCGTCGTAACCCTATCCATCAATTTGGATAATGCAGGTCAGATCGCCCGTGTCAATATTCTCCGCGATCTCTCTTCCGTTTCAGGCCTCGCCATTTCGGCCGTGCACTCCTGGACTTTTTCTCCCGCCACCTTAGACGGCAAGCCTGTGCCATCCAACCTCGTCGCAAATATCGTTTATGATCCCGGCTTCCTGGGTGCGGACAATATTCCCCTGCCTCCTCCTGCTCAAGTCCAGCCAATCACCAAAAATGGTCCGGCATATTTGCCCGCGCAGCTCACCAACGCCTCATTCGCTCCGTATCCGCAGAAAACGAAGGCGCAGGATTCCGTGGTCTTCAATGTATCGCTCGATGCGAACGGCAACGTCGCCAAGGTCGCGACCCTCCGCGACGTTCCTCCGCTGACCGCATCAGCTTTAGGCGCACTCAAAAAATGGAGTTTTTCGCCTGCAACTTACGATGGAAATCCGATCGTCTCCACCATGGTCGTCGCCATCGTTTTCCATTCCCCCTCTGCAACCATTCCCCAATAACCTCGCGTTAGCACGACTCGCGTGAGCGCTAATGCGGTTGATTTCGCCACAGAAACGGCACGTAATACACATCCAGCCACTAGGAAATCGCAAACAAAGCCACCACACCGAACAGCGTCCAGGGAAACATTCGCCCCGGAAGAGTCCGCTTCAGCGGCACTTCCGGATTTGTTGAGTGGTGAAAAAGCGATCCACCGGCGAAACACACGCATGCAGCTAGTCCGATTCATGAAATCGAGAGAATCAACCGTTGTTCCCAAGTTGTGGCCAGAACGAAGAACGCACTATCCAGTAAGGCGTAGAGGGAAAGAATGCTCAGCGCGAGAGAAATCAATCTCTGCCCAGATCTAATAACATTCTGCAGACTCCGGCATAAACCGCGTGCATACCGCACGGCTCCGCCGACACCCCAATTATACCGCTGTGCGAAAAAGAGTTCGGCGCTCCGCTGCTACGGCTGGAATCCCACCATTCGCCACAATTCCGCACAGTTATACAGCGTCCCGTTGGTGATCACCGACTCCACCTTTCGAATGTCGTGAATTGATTCCAGCGGGTTTCCATTCACCACAATCAAATCCGCTCGCTTTCCCACTTCCACCGTCCCCAACTCTTTGTCCAGCCCCGTCACCCGTGCCGGCACAATCGTTGCTGATTGAATCGCTTCCATCGGGGTGAATCCTGCTTGTACATAAAGCTCCAGTTCGCGATAAAGCGAATGCCCCGGCACGGTTTGATCTGTCCCCGCAACAATCGGAACTCCTGCCTTGTGGAGCGCCCCGGTAATCTCAATCATCTTCTCTACCACTTTTTCTTCCGCTTCAATCGCCGGGGTCGGTGGGCCAACATCGTTCAACGCCTGCCGCAACTCCATCGGCACTTTGTTCACTCCCGGCTCAAAGCTTGCCGGTGGCTTGGCCGTGCTCGCCGTCCCAAATTCAAATACCGTCAGTGTGGGGTCCACCACCGTTTTGTGACTCTTCAGAAAATCTACGGCCTTCAATGCTTCTGGTGATTGCAAATCCAGATCGGCCATAGCCTTCATCCGCGCCGGCCGATCCATCTTCTCCGGGAACGGCGCGTGCATAATCTGCAAAACATATTGCACGTGATTGATCTGGTCTTGCCCCGCCTCAATTGTCTGATACGCGGTCAATCCCTGCGGCACGTGTCCAGTCACCGTCATGCCCAGACGGTGCGCTTCGTCGGCAATAATTTTCAGTTCGTCCAATTTCACCGAACTATAAATTTTAATCTGCTGGAATCCCGCGTCATGGTAGCGCTTCACCCACTCCAGTCCCTGCTCGGGAGTGTCTACGCGCGCTACTCCCAGCTGCAGCGGCCCGCTTCCATCCACAATTCCGGCCAGCAGCATTCGCGGACCCAAACCTTTTCCTTGCGAGATCGCATCGCGCACCGCGGTTATAAACTCAAATTCGTTACCGCAATCGCGAACCGTCGTCGCTCCCGCTGCTAAATAGATCGGCCCCCATTCCACCTGCTCGAAATGCGCATGCATATCCCACAATCCCGGCAAAATCGTTTTCCCATGCACATCAATCCGCGTGGCGTCTGGCGGTATGGTCGTCGTGGAACTTGCTCCAGCGGCAACGATCCGCCCATCTTGAATCACCACCACGGAATCCTTCACCGCTTCGTGGCCTGTGCCATCCACCAACGATCCGCCCACTAACGCCATGGTTTTCGCGTGACTTGCGGAAATTGTTTTGGAAATTTCCGACAGCGCCGCCATTCCATCCGCGCCCGCTTGCGCCACGAATGTGCCTAGCCCGTCTTCATATCCGTCGCGAATCGCCTCAAAGTGATCGAACTCCGCATCCACTGATACCAGCGCCACCAAATTTCGTTGTGAATCGAACCAGATCGATTCGCGTCCCCAAATCAACCCTTCCACTGTGTAGCGCTCCAGACTTTCCTTCTTGCCTTGCACAGTCACCGTATCTTTGCCGCGCGCTTCAATTCGCACATGCCCACTGGGAAACGTTTGCAATTCTTTCGGCATACCATGCCCAGCCCAGTATCGAAACATCAGCATCTGCATAGTTGCCGGCGCATAACCTGCAATGGTGAAAAACTGCTTAGGCCTCGCCGATTCCGTCCACTTTTCCCGGTCGCGCACCCGAATCTTGTCCGCCTGCACTTCCACCGCTTCATCGATTTCGACAATTCGCGCGTTTTTTCCCTTGATCGAGAAGCTTTCCGGCGTCAGATCCTCGCTTCCACGGAACGCCGCCTCCATCGCCACTTCCGTACCGCGATCCGTAAACTTGAACTTCACCGCGACTGACAAACTCTGCCCGTCTTTCGTTACCGCGTAGCTCTCGGCTCCGATCCGCTGCTCAAACTTGTGCAGTATGAACATCCCTTGCTCGGTCGGCGCCGCAAGTTCACTTCTTTCCTGACCGCGAACGGCAACTCCACTCCAGCAACCTGCGACCAGCAAGACAGCCGCGTACACAGAAATCCGAATTCGCCTCATCAAATCACTCCTAACTCTGCAGATTTGTCCAAGTGGAATGCCCCAAGAATATCATTCTACAGAAACCTCAACCATTTCCCGTAGCGCTGACTTTTATGCCAGCGCTTTTTTTCACCTTTTTTTCCTCCGAACCACTGTCTCCAATCAACAAATACCTCGTTTCCACCTCGCCTTGACCAACCCTCACCCGCCCCGTAAAATTTTAATTAGCGCTGAGCACGCTCAACTCTCGCGCGCATCCTGCTTTTTACAATCAGCGCGTTTCCACGCGCAGGAGTTTTTTTCGAATGGCATCAGTAGCAACACCTTTATCCATACCCTTGCCCAATGGGGCTCGTCTTCAACTTGTTTCTTGTATTCCATTTCTCTTGTTTCACGCCGCGGCCCTCGGTATCTTCTTCGTTCATTTCAAGTGGTCCTGCGTGCTGGCCTGCTTCCTTGCATACGAAATTCGTATGTTCTTTGTTACAGCCGGCTATCACCGCTATTTTTCTCACCGCTCTTTCAAGACCAGCCGTTGGTTCCAGTTCGTAATCGCCTGGATGGCCATGTCCTCCTCGCAAAAAGGTGTTCTCTGGTGGGCGGCGCATCATCGCCATCATCACCGTTATTCCGATCAGGAAGATGATCTGCATTCACCTACGCTGTTCGGTTTCTGGTGGTCGCATGTTGGCTGGATCATGTCTGACAGATACAACGGAACCCGCTTCGATTACATCGGCGATTTCGCAAAATTACCCGAACTCCGCTGGCTCAACAAATACTATCTCGTGCCCCCCGTCACGCTCGGCCTGACTATGTGGCTGATCGGTGGATGGGGTCTATTCTTCTGGAGCTTCTGCCTCAGCACGGTTTTGTTATGGCACGGCACCTTTACCATCAATTCGCTTTCTCACATTTTCGGTGATCGTCGATTCCAGACCGCCGACACCAGCAAGAACAACTGGATGCTCGCATTGGTCACTCTTGGTGAAGGCTGGCATAACAATCACCACTATTTCATGGCCTCTGCGCGCCAAGGTTTCTACTGGTGGGAAGTTGATATCACTTTCTACGCCCTGAAGGTTCTTTCCTGGTTTCGCATCGTTCGCGAGCTTCGCAGGGTGCCGGATCACGTCCTGGCAGTAGGCCTCGCCGCAGACGCCGCGTCTGCCGCACTTTAACTAAGAGCCATGTGCCTCATTAGGAGGCTTCGTTCACTCTGAGTTTCGAAGGGCTTCGGCATTATGCCCCTGCACCCAACGCGCTTAGCCCTGAAGAAAGTCTTTCAATCGAGATGAACGCCCGTACCTTAAGCATGCGCTTTCTGCGGGCTCTCTTCTCTCAATCCGCGATGCCGGTCGAACCACCACGCCCACGGAAGCAAAATAAATTCCGCAATAATTCCAGGCCACACAATTTCCGATACCGCCGATGGCGGCGAACTGAAGCGATCTCCCACATATAAAAACAGCAGTAAAGCGACGTACGCGGCAAACGCATATTTCCCAATTCGATCGCGCGCCCGCGTAGTGCTCGCATACAACCAGACGCCCCCCGCGAACATGGCCAACTCAACCACCATCGTTCCCGCCACAGAGTTCCACAATCCCAAACCATACCGCGCACTGCCCGGATAAAGCGGCATGTCCGGGCGATGCGTAATCCAGTCCAATACCCAATGGCTGACCACTCCAATCCAGATCACCACTGTTCCAGGCTTGTATCGCGTGAGTAAATGGTAGATTCCGGCGAATGCCGTCGCCCAAACGATCGACATCAGCAAACTGTGCGACCACGGAAAATGCGTCAGATCCAGCGGCGTGAACCGCGTATTTCCCGGATCAATGCGCACCCGTTCCCACCCCAGCAGCACAAAAAACGGCCATAGGATATCCAGGAATGATGGCGCGGCGATCAGCACTCCCATATTGGTTCGCGGCGCGAATTTCTTGCTCGCAAATCCCACCGCAAAATGTCCAATGAACATGACCCCAGTATGTTACCGAACCTTTCATTTCCACCTGAACAGCGCCACCGTGCAATTACGGCCTCGAGCCATAACTGTTGCACTAGTCGACCAGCGTTACGGCTCCACTTCCAACGTCATAATACGCGGCGATCACTTTCAGCTTCTTCTCTTTTAGCAGACCGGAAATGACTGTCGATGATTGGCGCAACAGCGCCGCCTGAATCTTGGCATTGGCTTTCGTGACTGCTTCCACATTTGTACCCGCCTGGTCGACTGCGGGTTGCAGGTGCGGATAGAGTGCGCTGATCTGCCCCGGTACTTCCTTTGCCTGAATCGTGGCCTTAACCGCGCCGCAGCCGCTATGTCCCATCACCAGGATTACTTTTGTGCCCAGCACCCCAGCTCCATACTCCAGACTTGCAATAATTTCTGATGTAGCAAAATTGCCCGCCAGACGAACGACAAATATATGCCCAATCGTTTGGTCGAAGACCAGTTCAACCGGCACGCGCGAATCAGCACAAGACAATACCGCCGCGAACGGTTCCTGTTTCTCGATTGTATTTTGTTTCAAAATTGCCAAGTCGTGTTCGAACGAGGTCAGCTGTTCAGCCTGGAAACGCTTATTGCCTGCCATTAATTCCGCGAGCGCTTCCTCTGGGCTAAGCGTGGATTGGGCAAGCACGCGGTGAGGCGCCGCCAACTCTACTCCTGTCGCTGTCGCTATCCCGGCCACGGTTCCCCCCACCGCCATCTTGAGAAACCTTCTCCGCGAAGAATCATCATTTGCCGTCTTGCAATGTGATCCACTGCCCGAGGATGGCTCAAAACTTTCCAATTTTAATTTGTATTCCGTGGCGCCAGTTAGGTTGGATCGAGTATTCATGAGTCAAATCTCCCGTTAGGTAGGCTACATGGATGCCCAGCAATATACTCCGGGAAGCCTTACGCCACAATGAACGGTTCGCACCCAGTGATGTGGGTGCCGCATCCAATAGCCGTCCGCGTAAACACCGCGGGATTTCCGCCGGATCGAATACCTTAACCGCCCTTCTTTGAAAGATCGCCCACAATAACTCGCTCATTGGATCCTCCATGTTGCCGTCACAACATATAGATTTTCCTATTGCAACGAGGGGCTCGCATAATGACTTACATCGCGAGTAATGGCTTCGAAGCCGCGCACTCAGCCAGCCTACTTCAGCGACGTTTCCGCTGTCTGCGCTTCACGAGTATGCGCCAGCAGCTTCTTTAGCTTTCCTTCAATCGACGCGTCGCCGATGTGCTCATCCTGCAGCACTCCATCTGCATCAATGGTGAACGTGTGGGGAATTGCCGTTACTCCAAACATTTTGGCCACCGAGCCGGCAAATCCTCCATCTCGGTATTGCGGCCAAGTCATCTCATTCTTAGTCACAAATTCTTTCCATTTCGCTTCATCTGAATCCAGGCTCACGCTCAGAATTACCAGCGGTTGTCCCTGAAACTTTTTCGCTACTTCTCGAATGTGTGGCAAAGCCTCTCGACACGGTTCGCACCATGTTGCCCAGAAATCCAGCAGAACCACCTTGCCCTGTAATCCATCCATCGATATCTTCTGCCCATCCTCTGTGGTTATCGTAAATGCGGGAGCCATTCGTGCCCGTGCCAATTCCGGCCGCACCATATAACGCTGTGCCCGCTGCCGATTCGCATCATCTTCCTTTGTCATTTTTATATATTCGGCAAACTTCGTTTTCGCTGCTTCGTCCTGCCCTAGATACGCCAGCAATCGTCCATCCAGAAACACCGCTTCTGGGAAGTTCGCGTAAATAGCCAGCGCCTTGCCGCATTCCTCGTGCGCGCGGCTGAACAAATCGTCTTTATGCTTTTGCATGCCCTCGTCCAGCAGCACCACCGCGTACTGATAATGCGCAAGCGTTGTTTCCTTGTTTCCTTTCGCCCCTGCCAGCATTTCTTCCGCGCCCATCTCGGCTGTTTTCCAGTCTCCCAGCGCTACTCCGTACTTGATCATTTGCTTTTGACATTCATAGCAATGGCCGCCGTCCTGCTTGTCCGCCTTCTTGAAATTGTCCAATGCCCATTCCGTCTTCCTGTCCTTTACATCCTGCTCCGCCTTCTCATACGTTTTCTTGGCTTTCTCATCGCTCGGCCCTCCCGTCGTCGTTTTTTCCTGTGCAAACGCCGGCACCAACATGCATGCAATAACCGCGCCAATACACGCTATCCGCATAGCCTTCTCCTGCATTTCAATTTGAAGTGCCCTCACTGCATGGTTTGATTTACGTTCGGAGCGACCTGCAATTCAGCAAATGACGCCAACATATCATTTCGATACTTCCGAAGGAAGTGCCTGCTGTCATCGCAGACTTCTCTTTACAGACAAATGTCGATACGCCTCTTCCGCTTTTGTAGCGGCTGCTTTTTCACCCTGAACAAAGCGGGGGCCGAGATGGGTGCTTCCCTCCCAAATCTTAGTGTGATTGCGCATTTGTTGAGACCAACATTCTGCTGGCAGGTGCGGCCTGGAACTTACAAATCCTTAATACAGTGCTCAGGATTTTCTCAGGGATCCTTCCTTACTCTGAAGCTGTTGTTGTCGATTGGAGCTTGTGAAGCTTGCGAGCTGGAGGGAACGAAAATGTTATGTGGGCCAAAGGGCAGCGAGCAAAACGGCATAGCGCAGTGCAGCGTATGCGGAAGGGAATCGGAGATAGAAGAGCTTCCGGGTAGATCCGAGAAGTATTGTTTGCAGTGTAGCGCGGATATGGCCACATCAATCTTGCTGGTTGACGAAATCGACGCAGCCACCATGGCCGGCCGCGACGCGGAAAAGCTAGTCCAAGAATTCGCGATGATCAGCAGCCGAATCCTGGAAAGGTCCCAATCATCGGGAGCCTAAACTGTTTTAATGTAGGGGCTGGGCTCTAGCCCAGCCAGCAGCGCCTTTTATGAAGTGGCTGATCTTCAAATCGGTTCATTTTGAAAACCTGAGACCTGCCGCCGCGCCACTCATTTCTTATTCAGTGCCTGAATTTCTTTCACCAACGTATCAATCTCTTCCGCCGTCAATTTCCCCCCAAACTTCGGCATATGTCCTTTCCCATTCGCGATCATGTTGTGCAGGTCGTCGGCAGACATGGCCGCAGCTTTTGTGAAAACCAACGATGGACCCGCAAAATGGCGCCCCTCCGCCGTTTTCCCGTGACATTTCTCACAGTTCTTCTGATACACCGGGTTCGCCGTCAAAGTTGCATCCGCCGGCGAATTTTCCGCGAACGCGGATGCTGTAAGCATGAACAAGACGGAACACAAGATAATAGGGAATGAGTATGTCTTCAAAGCGGACCTCGTTGAGGTAGATTTGACCAAAGAACATAGATAGATGGATGCGGCCTTCCGAGAAAAAGTGTCCTCATTCTCCCTGTAGCGGCTGACTTCAGACCGGCCATATCGCGCTAGCCCGTCCACTCTATTGGTCCCCAAAACTGTGTAGCCAAAGCGTCAGACACGCATCCAACTTATGTTGTCCGTCACGAGAGCTCACGATGCCATGCAAACAAGCACCTATCCATTCCGGTTTCGGCCCTACCACCACTGCCCGCGAAACACTCAAGGGCATCAATCTGGCCGGCAAAGTTGCCGTAGTTACCGGTGGATATTCTGGTATTGGCCTGGAGACGACCCGTGTTCTTGCTGAAGCTGGCGCCACAGTGATTGTCCCGGCACGCACCCCAGACAAAGCGCGCCGGGCTCTCCAAGGCATCCCGCAGGTGGAACAGAGAAGCCTTGACCTGCTCGATCCAGTTTCCATCGATGCCTTTGCGAACGAGTTTCTGGCCAGTGGCCGCCCGCTGCACATGCTCCTCAACAGCGCGGGCATCATGGCAATCCCGCTGACCCGCGATGCTCGTGGGCATGAATCTCACTTCTCCGCGAATCATCTCGGCCACTTTCAACTAACGGCGCGTCTGTGGCCGGCTCTCCGCAAAGCACATGGCGCACGGGTCGTTTCTCTTTCCTCTCGCGGCCACCAACGCGCTGGAGTCGATTTCGACGATCCAAATTTTCAACATCGTCCCTATGACCGGTGGCAAGCTTACGGTCAATCGAAAACCGCAAATATGCTTTTTGCCGTCGAACTCGATCGCCGCGGCGAACGCAACGGAATTCGCGCCTTCGCGGTCCACTCTGGCGCTATCCTCACAGAACTCAGTCGCCATATGACCGACGATGAATTCCGCGCTTATGGCCTTTCGCGCACCGACAGCTTCGGCTCCATCCCGGCCGGAAAATCCGTTGCCGAGGGAGGCGATTTCAAGACCATCGAACAAGGGGCCGCTACGTCCGTCTGGTGCGCCACCAGTCCCCAGCTTGCCGGTATGGGCGGCGTATATTGTCAGGATGTCGACGTGGCCCCGATCCTTCCGCCGCATTCCCCTAGCAACGTAGGTGTCCGCCCCTATGCAATCGACCCAGAAGCAGCCAAGCGTCTATGGACTTTGAGTGAACAACTCACCGGAGTGAAACTAGATCAGCCAATATCGGCAAGCGCGCCTTCTTAGAAGTTTCTTCATGTAGGCGCTGCTGGGCTTTAGCCCAGCCACCATTGTTTTCCGATAGTCGCCGATCTTCAGATCGGCCATATTCTTCCGCCCTCATCAAGAGAAACTGTCCTATAGAAAATCAATCGCGGCGTATGCCTTTCTATTCCTGTGTCTGTGAAATCCAAGCGCCTGAACAAAATCATCACAAACATCACGTTCGCTATCCTTTTAATTCTTCTTCGTCTCTCTCCTGGCCCACCGCCTCTTCCATCCTCGCTGAGCCAACACCGACTGCTTTGCCCAGCCAATTTGACCGTTGCGGCTGGCCTAGGACTAGGGGAAACTGGTAGTCCGCAAGCACTTACAGTCCTTCTGAAAGAGGCTGACGATGACCCACCCCAATATTGGTGAATTAAATCCTCCTGCACGGTTGATGATGACCCCGGGGCCCTCCTCAATTGATCCACGGGTATATCGAGCTTTGGCCGCACCAGTGGTGGGGCATTTGGACCCCTGGTTTCGCGGTTGCATGGAAGAAACGCAGATTTTGATGCGTGAAGTATTTCAGACCGAAAATCGCATTACCTTTCCGCTCTCGGCATCTGGTTCTGGCGGCATTGAAGCATCGATTATGAATTCGCTGGAGCCTGGCGACGAAGCAGTTTGTTGCGTAAACGGCCTGTTCAGCGAGCGATTCCACGTGATCGCCCAGCACACCCCGGCCAAGTTGCACGTGGTGGAGGCGCCGTACGGCAAGCCAATCGATGCGGAAGATGTGCGCAAGGCAGTAAAGGGCCGTAACATTAAATTGATTGGCTTCGCCCACGGAGAGACTTCTTCCGGCGTGGTGACCGACATCGATCCCATTCGCAAAGTGGCGGATGAATGCGGCGCGCTGTTAAGCGTGGATACGGTGGCGTCATTGGCCGCCGTTCCTCTGAATGTGGACAAGCAAAGAATTGATATCTGCTTCAGCGGCTCGCAAAAAGCCTTGAGCGCCCCTCCGGGTATGTCTCCCATTACCGTCAGTCCTCGCGCGGAAGAAGCGTTCCGCACGCGCAAGTCGAAAGTACAGAGCTGGTATTTCGATTTGTCGACGGCGATGAATTTTTGGGGCAAGGATCGCCTGTATCATCACACACCGCCGATATCCCTGATTTATGCGTTGCGAGAAGCGATGCGCATTGCCTTGGAAGAGGGAATGGAGGCGCGCTGGGAGCGGCACCGCGCAAATCAGCTTGCGCTGATCGCCGGTGTAGAAGCGATGGGACTGAAGCTGCTCGTGGAAAATCCCAAGGATCGCTTGGTGACCGTGACGGCGGTGATGATTCCGGCCGGTGTCGATGACAATAAATTCCGCAACCAACTTCTCGACGAATTCAACATCGAAATCGCCGGTGGCATTGGTCTGCTGAAAGGCAAGATCTGGCGGCTTGGTTTGATGGGCTACTGCAGCCAAAAACAATTCGTACTCCAATTGTTAGCCGCGATGGAAAAGGCCCTGATCGATAACGGCCACCGTATGTCTCCTGGAGCGGGAGTAGGCGCAGCAGTCGCATCCTACGTGCAAGCGGCCCACAAGCATGCAGAAGTCCCCGCCGGCGCAGCGCGCTAGACGTAATCGTCGAAACAGGGGCGCTGAAATGAAATTCAGCGCTACACCGTAGCGCTGAATTTTATTGCCAGCGTGGTTTTCCTCAGAACAATTGACAGTTCGCCCTGTCGACGGGAAGATAGATAACTCTGAATCATCTGCATTTGCGACAAAGGAGAAACAGTGCCTTCCGTACCGCTGCTAGCAAATAACGGCCCAATGAACACCTTCATCGGGGCTTTTGAAGTGACTTCCAAATTGAGCGGCCACGTCTATCAGTGCCGCTTCTCGCATATCTGGAATGCCATCGCCACGCGCCACAGCGATACGATCGACGCCAAGTTCCTGGTCGATGAAGAGGGCAGAATTGTTGGCCTGATTCACACCGCTTTTGTCGAATTTCGCTCGAAAGCAGGACGCGATCTGACCGACCGCGAAGCCAGTTTCGTTGCAGCGGAATATTTGCGTGAACGCCTGGAAGAAGAAGACGAGCGCCCGCTGTACGATGTGACCCACGATGAAGTGATTCGCCTGATCCAACTGGTCGGAATCAAGTAACTCATGGATTTTACGGTTGGCTGGAAAGTTGCCGCGCCAGTTCGTCTTCTGTGCGAAATGCGGCCAAACATGGATGATGCAATCCATCGCGGCGCACAAAATAAATGACCAGCATCATCAGAAGCGAGCCGAACACCATCACCGCGACCGCTGCTTGTAAGCCGATTTGCAAATTGCTCATATCGGAAATTCTTCCGATCAATTGCGGCCCAAGCGCGCCAAGCAATTGCGTAACAAACATATAAATTCCAATCGCCGTTGCGTGCGCGCGCTGCGGAGTCAGATCGTGAATCACCGCAGTTACTGGCCCGTGGTACCACGACATGAAATATCCCGACACAAATAATCCAGTCAGCACAACCCATTTCTCATCGGATTGAATGGCCATCAACAAGAACGGCGCTGCAACCAGGAACGCAATTGCGATCACCAGAATTCTTCCATACTGATATTTCTTCTGCACTCGATCCGCAACATATCCGCCAGTCAGCGCGCCGAGCACCAGCGAAAGCAGCGCGATGACGGAAAGCGATAACGCCGCTTCGCGCAGACTGAAATCCTTATAACTCATCGCATAGTCAACACCCCAGGTGACCAATGAGACCGCGGAAAACGTGATGCAGGTGCCCGCCACAATCAGCGCGATAAACGCGGGAACTTTCAGCAACTGCCAGATTCCAGTAAGTTCAGAGCGCGGACGGCGCGGTGGCTCCTGCAGGTGAAGCGCGGATAAACCGGGGAAAATGCCAACCACTCCAACAACGAGAAATGCGTATTGCCAACCGTGATGAGCGCCCATAATTCCGCCAAGCGCTAGACCCGCGGCGCCACCAAGCAGCATTCCGGAAGCAAAGATGGCTTGTGCCATCGCGCGATTCTGATAAGAGAAGGAATCAGAAATCATGGTTTGCGCAGCCGGAGCGTAAGCCGCTTCGCCAACCCCAACAAAAGCACGGGCAACAAAGAGCATCAGGAAAGTAGGCGCAAGGCCGCTGGCAATTGTGGCCAGGCTCCAAAAGAGAACACCGAAGGCGATAATTTTGGGTTGGCTGACGCGATCGGCGAGAAAGCCGAAAGGAATGCTGGCGATTGCCAGAACGACGAGAAGACCCGTTTGCAGGGAACCGAGTTGCGTGTCGCTGACGTTGAAATGCTGACGCAGCAAGGGGACGAGCGGATTCAGGACCTGGCGATCCGCAAAGTTGACAAAATTGATTAAAGCAAGTACAGCAAGGAGTCGCACCTGTGCATATGAGAAAGGAAATGAACGAAACATCATGAATTTGTGGCACCCTCTTACACGGGCGACATAAAAAGCAAGCGGGAATCGGCGATGTAACGCAGAGCCCGGACTGCGGGGATTATATACCAGAGATGAGAGAAGCCAACCGAGCAACGACTACCAGCGATCGATTAACGCAGCTCCTTTCTTACGGGGCGCTGTTGCTGCTGATCTACCTGGTATTCCTGATCCTGTCGCCGTTTTTTGTGCCGCTGGCATGGTCGGCGGTGCTGGCGATCTTTTTTTACCCTGCATACCGAATGTTGCAGCGGCGATTTGGGCCGACGATGGCCGCGACGATTTGCACACTTGGGGTGACCTTACTGCTGATTCTGCCGGTGATGCTGGTATTTGCTTACGCTGCGCGAGAGGCCTTGGATGTCTCCAAGCAATTTCAAGGGATGCTGAGCGAGGGAACAAAAGTTTTACCGATGAATGCAGCGAATTGGGTGCGTCAGCACTTGCCGGATTCGTTGCAAGACATGGATTTCATCAGCGCCTTGCAACAAGGCGCGGAAAAGATGGCTAGTTATATTGCCGGCAGCATGGGTGGCCTAATCAAGAATCTTTTTGCTTTCTTTGTAAATCTCTTCATCTTGTTGTTTGCACTGTTCTTTGTGTTTCGCGATGGCGACGATATTTTGCATGCGGTGCGGCACTTGTTACCGTTCGAGAAAGAATTGCAAGATACGATGGTGAACGAATCCGGCGACCTGATTTTCGCGAGCGTGGCGGTGGCGTTGTTGATTGCGTTGATTCAGGGTTTGCTGGGAGGAGTAGCGTTTGCAATCACGGGATTGGGTGCGCCGGTATTCATGGGCGTGTTGATTGCATTTTTCTCGATTGTGCCGGTGGTGGGGTCGGCATTGATTTGGTTTCCCGCGGCCGGATGGCTGGCCGTTCAAGGGCATTGGGGTAAAGCCCTACTAGTGCTGGTAATCTGCGGCGGAGTGGCGGGATTGGCGGATAATATCGTGCGGCCATTATTGCTGCGAAATCGAACTAGACTGAACGATTTACTTTTGTTCATCAGTATTTTGGGCGGGCTGGATGTATTTGGCCTGTTGGGATTGGTCGCAGGACCAACGATAGTTGCGGCGGCGCTGGGAGTTTTTCGCGTGTACATGGCGCATCGGGACGAAGTAGCCCGAGAGCCTGCGGTATTGGGTAACTTGTAGCCTAACGAGCCGGGGAGAAACCGCGCGGGGTATGGCGCTGTGTGCTAGAGTACGCTCTCGATGAGTCTAACGAATCACATCACGGATCCTGGCCTGTTGGAGTTGACGGCCCCGAAACTGCGTTGGCGCTGCGATCTTTCTCGGATTCCTTTTGAAACCACGGCACAAGCGCCGAGGCGCGAGGGATTTGTAGGGCAGGAACGTGCGCTGCGCGCTTTGAAGATGGGCGTGGAGCTTTCAGCGCCGGGATACAACGTGTTCGTATGCGGGTTGGCAGGGACCAGCCGCGGCGGAACGATCGCGCAGATGATTGAAGAGTTGCACCCGGAGACCAAGCCGTCGCTGGATCGCTGCTACGTAAACAATTTCAAGATTACTGATCGGCCGCGATTGCTGTCGCTGCCGCGCGGTTCCGCAAATATTTTCCGAAAAGACATGCAAGCGGGGATTGACTTTCTGCGGCGGCGAATTCCCCAGGTGTTTGAAGGTGAACCATTCCAGCGGCAAAAAGGCCGAATCGTGGAGCGGTTTTCTGTGCGCGAAAAGGAATTGATGGACGATTTCACGCGGCGAATTGCTCGCGAACAGTTTGCGCTGGGGCATATGCAAGTGGGAGCGGTGGCCTTGCCGGAAATTTTCCCGGTGCTGGAAGGGCAGATGGTTCCCATCGAAGACATCACCAAGATGGTGCACGAGGGGAAACTCGAAACAGTGGTGGCGGAAGAAATTGAACGGAAGTACGAGCAATTCCGGCAGGAATTTACGGTGGTTTACCGGAAGACTCTGACATTGTCGCGTGAAATGGCTAGCGAACTGAGTTACTTGGAGCAAGAAGCTGCGTCGGTACTTGTGGACGGAGTGATTGAAGAACTGAAGGAAAAATATCCAGGAACCGGAGTTTCCGAATATTTGGAAGAGGTGCGGCAGCATTTGCTGGATAACCTCGGTCCGTTCAAAGAACGGGAAGGCGAAGAGGAACAGTCGCCGCCGGAGGTTTCCGAAAATACCCAGAAAATGAACGGCATGGAGCGCGATCCGTTCCGGTTGTACGGCGTGAACGTAATTCTGGCGCACAACGCGGAAGACAAATCGCCGGTGATTTTTGAGACCACCCCTTCGTACGCCAATTTGTTTGGAACGATACAGCGGGCTTACGACACACGTGGCGGGTGGTCGAGCGATTTCATGGATCTGCGTGGCGGTTCGCTGCTGCGGGCAGACGGTGGGTTCCTGATTATGTATTCGATCGAAGCGCTTTCCGAACCGGGTGTTTGGCGCGCATTGAAACGAACGATGAATCACAGCCGGTTGGAGATTCAGCCGTTGGAAATGTTTTATCCCTTTACCAGCACCGCGCTGAAGCCGGAGCCGGTGGACATTAATGTGAAAGTGATCCTGATCGGGGACCGGGATCTGTACGAAATGCTGTATGAGTACGAAGAAGATTTCCGGAAAATTTTCAAAGTGCGCGTGGAATTCGATGAAGAGATGCCGATGAGCGACACGGTCATCGAAGAGTATGCAGGCAGACTGCGCGCACTAAGCGAAAAAGAGAATCTGTTTCCATTTGATCGCGGGGCGTTCGCATCGATTTTGGAATATGGAGTGCGCCGAGCTGGTCGGCGAAGCAAAGTTACCGCACGATTTGTGGACATTGCGGACCTGGCACGCGAGGCGCATTACGCGGCGGCGGGTTTGGGTGAAACTGTTGTCAGAGCGGCGCATGTGCGCGCCGCGATTGCTTCCAAGATTGAGCGGCACAATTTGATCGAGACGCGCATGCGGGAAATGGTGGAAGAGGGAACTCTGCTGGTGGATGTGACCGGCAGTTGCGTGGGGCAAGTGAACGGACTGAGCGTGATGGAAATTGGCGGATATTGTTTTGGGAAGCCAGTACGGATTACCGCGAGCGCCGCGCTCGGTAAAGCAGGATTGATCAATATCGAGCGCGAGTCAAAGCTAAGCGGAAGGTTTCACGACAAAGGCGTGCACATTATCTCCGGATATATGCGCAGCACGTTTGCGAAGGATAAGCCGCTGACGCTGGCGGCGAGTATCTGCTTTGAGCAATCTTATTCGGGCGTGGATGGAGACAGCGCAAGTTCGACGGAAGTGTATGCTCTGCTGTCGGCGCTGTCGGAATTGCCGCTGCGGCAAGATATTGCGGTAACCGGGTCGATGAACCAGCGCGGAGACATTCAAGCTATTGGCGGAGTGAACGAAAAGATTGAGGGATTTTTTGATACCTGTCGGATTTATGGATTGACAGGGACGCAGGGAGTATTGATTCCGGCGGCGAACATTGAGGATTTGATGTTGCGGGAAGACGTGTTGGAAGCGGTGGCCGGAGGGAACTTTCACATCTGGCCGGTTATGCGAATTGAGCAGGGGATTGAGTTGCTTACGGGAACAAAAGCAGGACAGCGGAACGGGGAAGGGAAATTTCCCGCGGAAACTGTATTTTCGAAGGTGGATGAGCGGTTGCGGGAAATGGCCCGGATGATGAAGGAATTTGAGTGAATAGCTTCAGTTGTAAGTCAAAATCAATAGCCAAAATCTGAAGATCAAAATACGCACCCTCGAGAGTGCAATACCCTCATTCAAGGATCACTTTTGACTTCTGCTTTTTATTTCCAGCTGCTCTTGGCCCGCGCTCCAACATGTCATCCCTCGCCCGCCGCTTTTGCTGATGAGGGTTCTGCCTTTCCTCAATTGCACGCGCTGACATAAAAGTCAGCGCTACGGTTGGGGTTTGGGAGCTTGGTAGGATTTGCGGTGGTCGATGCGGTAATCGGAAGGCTTGGCGTCGGTGGTTTGTTGCGCCAGATCGACTTTGACGTTGATGGAGTGGAGATTGCCGTCTGAGGCGGGCGGGGCGAAGGCCAGGCTGTATTCGTTGCGGACGAGTTCGGCGACTTGACGATAGATTTCCTGGATGGCTTTTTCGTTTTCCGGGAAGTAGGCGCGGCCTCCCGTAGCATCGGCGATGGCGCGCAGCATGGAGTCGGCTTGCGCAAAAACTTGTTCGTTCTGCTGCAATTGCCGGGCGCTTCCTTTTTTGCCATTGCGCATTGGGCCGCTGACGGAAACGCAAAGAATACGGACATCGCCGGTTTGCAAACGCAACTGCAATGACTGGATGGCCTGGGCCGGACTGGTGTCCACTCCTGTGGAAAGCAGGAGAATGGTCTTTTTGCTGGGAGTTTTTGTGAGCCAGTCAAGAACGGTAAGAAGGCTGGAAGACAAATTCAACTGGCCAAAGCCAAGATTGAAACGAATCGCGGAAAGTGCGGCCTGCGCAGCGGATTTATCGGATGTAAAAGCGAGAATTGGAGTGGGAGAAATATCGTAGCGAGCGATAGCGACGCGGTCTGATGGCGAGAGACCATTCAACATCGCGTCGGCAGCGAATATGTGAGCGTCCTGCAAGAAATAGACGGCGGGACCGGACTCAATGAGAAGCAGAATCTGGCCAGGCTCGTCGACGGTGGCGAATTGGGTGATGGGTTGTTCCACGCCGTTATCGAGCACGTGGAAATCATTACGGCGAAGTCCCTGAACAAATTTGCCGCGCGCGTCGGTAACAATGACGCCGACGCTGACGATCTCCACATTGATGCGAATGGTTTGGTTTGCGGTGGTTCCGGGTTCCTGTGCGGCAGTTGGAAAATAAAAAAAGGCGCAAGCCAACGCCGCAAGGGAAATGTTCGTGAGGCAGCCTGCGGAACTCATGAGACAGGAATCATTCGATCCATTCGTCGAAGTGCACACCTTTTGCATCTTTCCAGGATGCTCCGGTCATGCTGTGCAGATGATGCGGAAAAACATCGGGATTGACGGTGGCCAGCCAATCGGAGAGCTTCCTGCTGGTATCGGCGCTATCAGTAGTTTTTGTTTTGGCAGCGGCGGTCTTGGCTTCGGCAATCCATTTTTCACGAACCGCGGGCCAATCAACCTTTTGAAAATCGAAGTAGGAAAAACCGTTGAGTTTCTCCGGGAACTTGCTTCTTGCCGCGAGAATATCCTTTGCGGCCGAGGGATCAGAATTTGCCGCTTGCTGAGCGATGAGTGCGTGAAGAGGTTCGCTTTTGGAAGCACCGAGCAGGAAATCAGGAGTCATGGCCAGATGGTAGAAATTCCATTGAGCAACGCCCGCGGAGCCTTGGGTTCCACCGAGTGAAACTTTCATGTAAGTCGTGGTGCCCTCGTTGCGCTCTGAAGTGATTTTCTCACCCATGATGGTGCGAAGCAATTTCATCGCATCGGGTTTGTTGCGAATGCCCAGGATGCGGACCTGCTGAGAATCGTCCAGAGCAGGGCTATTTTGAATGGAAGAAATCTCTCCAGTAGTGAGCGCGAGGGCGTCGGAAAGAGGCATGCCTAGGCGTGTTTGCGCGGCGGATTCGAGGGCATCGACCATTTGCGGAGAGCTGCTGGAGCCCTGTGAAAAGGCCTGTTTCAAGACTTTGTAAATGCCAAGAAAATTGATTTCTGACTCGTTGAAAGAAAGGGTATTTGCCGAAAGGAAACGCAGCGCATCGGGATTGGTTTTGCCATCAGACCAAATATCGAACAAAGTGCCGGAAGCCGTGTCGCCGAGAATGGCGCCTTGCACGCGTGTTTTGGCTCCTTCCAGAGAGAGGTGGCCTGCGAGGACGTGCAGCGCATCCAGCTTCACACTTTTGACCAGCGCTTTGATCTGAGGATTGGGCGCGGCGGATTCGCTGGCCGTGTCTGCAATTTGCGAGATGCGGAGAAAAACTTCGAAAATGCCACCGGTGAGCAGAGGCTTGGCTTCGAGGTAAGCGGGCGATTCGACAAGCGACGGACCTTTGGAAGTTCCCGCTAGGCGGCTAAGGATTTCTTCGAAAACGGGAAGCTCATTGGCGCTGACGGCGTACTTGCCGTTCTCTGCCCAATAAGTGATGGAAGATTTCCGTTCCACTTTCAGAGAAGGCACGCCAGCAACGTTGAGGTTAGTGAGTTTTGGAATGTCGGTTTCGGAGGCGCGGATGCGGAGAACGGCTTTGGAAAGAAGGGCTTCCTTTCCCGTGCGATCGTATACGAAGAACATGCCGTTCCATGCGGGCACAGTCGTGGCCGGAGCGAGAGTGGACGATGTTGATTTCGCAGCGGCCTGTTCAGCGGGACGCGGCAGGTAACCAATGATGAAGCAGTTATCGAGAAGAGTGACGAACTCGTTGAGTTCCTCTTTTGTGAGGGGAGGCTTGTCTTTTTGTTTCTTTGCGTCAGAAAGCATTGCCTGGATAAATGAATTTCGAAGTTGCGCAGAATCCGGATCATCCCAAAGACTCATGACAGCGTTGGCATGGCGGACGTCCGCGGTTGGGGCCCCGTGCCACGCTAAGTAGAAGATTGTGCGACCTGGCAAAAGAGAGGGATCAAGGGAAGCGGAAGCAGCCGATTGCTGAGCCATGAGCGGTGATGCGGCCGCGAGTAGAAGAAGAGCGAGGAAAGAGAATAGGCGTCGCATGGATGAAGTCCTCCAGGTGGAGCGAGGTGAAAATTAATCGTAGCGAGATGTGGGGGAACAAAAAAGTGATGTTGATGGTGAAGTTTCCAGAACTTGCTATGACGTGTGAAGGTGGCGAAGAGGTTGAGATCATTCGGCCTGGAAGGCAGGCCACAGGATGACAATTTGTGGGTATGGTGCCACTCTGACGGAGCGTAATAAAGCAAAGAAAAAGCCCCACTCTTGGAAAACGCCCGAGTGGGGGCTTATTCGAAGACGGACACAGGCCGAAGTCTGTGCTGCTTGAAACCCAACAGCAC
>DASXIT010000088.1:0-9300 GCA_036497825.1 Candidatus Acidiferrum sp. | reverse complement strand
CGAAGCCTTGACGGTGCTGTGGGTCCCGCCCAAATCGGAAACGACAAATCCATTGAAGTCCCAATTCTTACGGAGTACGTCGGTCAGCAGATATTTATTTTCGCAACCGAAATCGCCATTAACGGCGTTGTAGGAACACATCACCGCACCAGGATTACCGATTTCAATGCCAACCTGAAACGCCAGCAAATCGCTTTCACGCATCGCGCGTTTGCTGATCACGACGTTCACTTCATTGCGGCCGCTCTCCTGATCGTTGAGCGCATAATGCTTAATGTCGCCAATCACATGCTGGGCCTGCTCGCACTTGATCCGGTTTCCCACCAGAACGCCGGAAAGAATCGGATCTTCTCCCATGTATTCGAAGGTGCGGCCGTTGCGTGGGTCACGGGTAAGATTCGTTCCGCCACCCAATGTCATGTTGTAGCCCTGCGCGCGCAATTCGCGGCCGATGAGTGTTCCATAGGCACAGGCAGCTTGCGGATCCCAGCTGGATGCAGACCCAACATTTGAAGGCAACGCCGTTGAGTAGCGGCCATTTTCGGCGCTGGCACGAACGCCATATGCCGCGTCGCTCATCTGAATGATGGGAATGCCGAGGCGTGGAATACCAAGGACGAAGCCAGCGCCGCCGATACCTATGTAAGCGTTGGTCCTAACTTTTTTTTCGGGCCACCCTGGCATGCCGTTGCCGTGGAGCACGTCGATCTTTTCATCCAGCGTCATTTCCTTGAGCACCAGGTCCGCCCGGACATCGGGGGAAAGCGTGGTATCGCTCCAGGGATGAGTGACGGCTTGCTGCGCAAAAGCTGGGATCACCGCAAAAAAAAGTGCAAGGAGAAAGGATAATGTGAATTTTCTATTTTTAGGCATGTTCATTCCAGAGTTTCCCACTCCAATCTATAAAGGCACAGAATTTCCGGATTTCGCCGGGAAGGATGAAAACGGGCTTGTACTTGGTAGTCGAGGACTTGAGATTCGACCGTGCCCCGTGAGCAGATGGCATCTTACAATAACGTTTATGTTGAGGCTAGATGGAGTTTTCTGCCCGCGGGCAAAAGTGACCGTAAAGTTACCCGTTCCTTTCCGAGACCTACATGGAGGACACTGGAACTGGAATTCGAGTCTTCGGCGCCAGTAACGGGTGAGATCGATGAGAGAGAACGCAAAGATTCTGTTGTTACTGTCGTTGGCTTTAAATTTCATTGGCTGTTCGAAGGGTTCCACGCCCCCGAGGCCGGCAAATCCCCCAACTCCCGCTGCAAATGCCGCCCCGGGAAGCGTAAATGCCCCGGTGACTAATACAACCGAGTCCCTGCCGGGGAGCCGCGCCGTTAAGACGGAGATGCGCAACGTAAATTTTCATTTGATGGACCAGGCCGTCGCTCACATCGAGACTCTTTCCGGAGAGCTCCTCCCTTCGGGGAAATACGAAATGCCGGTATTCGACGACAAAGCTTCCTTTGAAGTGCGCGTCGCAGACGGAACGATTTCGATTTCTCCGCAGGCTCTGACTTCGATCATGAATAACTACGTCTTCGCTAAGAAGGATTCACCCTTAAAAGATTTACAGGTATCGATCGAAAAGGATCAATTGATCATTAAGGGAAAACTCGCCAGCAAAGGCGTTCCTTTTGAGACAGCTGGCACATTGAGCGCAACATCAGACGGAAGGCTGCGCGTTCGTACAGAAAAAGTGAAGGCACTGCACGTCTCTGTAAAGGGCATGATGGGCTTGTTTGGAATTGATCTGGCCAGCTTGGTCAATACCAGCAAGATCGATGGGATGGATACGGACAAGAACGATCTGCTGATGGATTTGGGGAAGCTTTTGCCGCCGCCCCATATTCAAGGCAAGGTGGTCGATGTAAAGATCGAGAACAATTCGATTATCACCATTTTTGGCGATGGCGGAAAAGCGGTCCGAGCCTCCGAGGAACAAGGCAACTATATGTCGTTCCAGGGGAACCGCGTGCAGTTCGGAAAAATGGTCATGGAGAGTACCGACCTCGTGGTGTTCGATCTTGATCCCGGCGATCCGCTTGATTGGAATCAGTCTAGGTATAAAGATCAACTGGTTGCCGGATATTCGAAAATAACGCCGAATTTTGGGTTGCGCGCTTACGTGAAGGATTTTTCAAAACTCCCGAGATCCTCTGCCGCCTTGGCAGCGCAAGCGGCAGTAACCAACCCGCCGAAAAACTAATCTCCGGATGCCTTTAGACCAGCATCTGCCGCACAATCCCTCAAGCACCGGTTTGCTTCTTCATGGCCGAACGTAATTCCAGATTACGCATCAGCCGGTGCAAGTAATTCGCATGCACACCTAGAAGTTTGGCCGCCTCGGTAATGTTTCCGCCGGCCCGCTCCATTCCGTCCAGTATCAGTTGCTTTTTCAAATTGCGAATCGCCTCGTGATAATTGGCCGAAGCCCCCCCTTCGCATTTCGCGCAGTCCAGAATATTTTCCGGCAAGTCTTCGGTTAAAATCCTGTCTGCGGAGCCAACCACCACCGCACGTTCCATCGCATTTTCGAGTTCACGAATGTTGCCGGGCCAATCGTACGCGGTCAAACAGGCCAGGGCTTCACGAGAAATCCCCCGAATGACCCGGTTGCAGTTTTTTGCGTGTATGGCCGCAAAATGCTCGGCTAGCGCAGGTATATCTTCGCAATGCTCGCGCAGGCTCGGAAGAGTGATGGAAATCACGTTGAGCCGGTGGAACAGGTCGGCGCGAAATTTTTCTTCGCGTACGGCTTTTTGCAGGTCTTTGTTGGTCGCGGCCAGAAATCGAACATTAATCTTGATCGGCCGCGTCCCTCCAACCCGCACAAATTCCCGTTCCTGCAAAACACGCAACAGCTTGGCCTGAAGGATCGGCGAAAGTTCGCCAATTTCATCCAGAAAAATCGTGCCTCCCTCGGCAACCTCCAGGAAGCCTTTCTTTTGGCTGATCGCGCTGGTAAACGCGCCTTTTTCGTGGCCGAACAATTCGCTCTCGAGCAAGGTCTCGGTCAAGGCCGCGCAATTTAGCGCCACAAACGGCTGGATTTTTCTGGTGCTGTTTTTGTGGATCGCGCGCGCGGCCAGTTCTTTGCCCGTCCCGCTTTCCCCGCAAATCAGTACCGTGGAATCCCGGGGAGCCACGCGTTCAATAAATTGATAGACCTCGCGCATTCTTGCGCTGCCCCCCACCATATCGTGCGTAAGGCTAACCTCGGCGCGCAGACGCTGATTCTCGTTTCCCAAGCTCTCATACTGACGAGCATTTTCGATCCCCATTACGCCGAGCGCTGCAATCGCGGTGAGTAATTGCAGATCGTCGCCGGTGAGCGTAGTCGCCGGAGTCCCGGATTCCAGATAAATGATCCCGATTGGTTTCCCCTTGGATATCAACGGGACGCAAAGAAGCGATCGCTGCGGAACTTTCTGGCTCCCTGTGGGAAGGTTGCCGGAATTTTGCCCTTCCATGTCGCTATCCAGCAGCGCCACTCCCTCTTCCATGACTTGCCGCACAATTCCATTGCTGATGTGAACCGGATGGTCCGGGCCCGCCACGCGATCCCAGGCCACTTCCGAGCGAATCTCACGGGAATCTTCTTCCATCAGCAGAATGGCTCCTCGTTCCACGGGAATCACATCGAAAATCAAACCAAGCAATTGCCAGGGCAGCGATTCCTCGTCACGCAGCAAACCAATCGTGCTGCTGATTTGCAGCAGGGCGTTGAAGTTGCGCGCCATGCGCGCCGCCTGAGGCAGCGCTGCCAATGATTCGGGCCGCAAGTTGGCGAGTTCGCCGGAATGCACTTCCAGTGTTTTCACATTCACCGGCTCTTCGACCAGCTGAACAGAACCGCTAGCGGCGTGTTGGGATTTCTCTTCTTTGAAGAAAAATACGGAACTGCCTATGGTAACTTCGTCGCCCGAATGTAATTCACGCTCCCTGATGGGGATCCCGTTGACGAAGGTACCGGAGTGGCTGTCCAAGTCGTGCAGAACGTGCCGGCCGTTCTGGAACTCGATCTTGCAATGTTGTGGTGAAACGGCGGGATCTCCGAGACAAAGGCCATTGTCCGCGTCCGAGCCAAGGGCGAGTTCTCTGCCAAGCGAGAACACCGAGTTTCTCACTGGTCCGCTGGTCGCGATCAGTCTTGCGCCCACACCTACACCCCTCTGCAGTTCTGAGCGCTTTCGGCAGGGGTGAAGGCGCTAGGAGGCCGCCATTCTATCGCTAATTGCTGCAACGCCGCTACCAGGAGTCATGAGCGCTATCTATACAGATAGAGTGTCTATCCGAAAGGCGGGCGCGCATGATAAGCCGCCCGAAAAGGCTCCCTGCTTGCCACCCCGCCGCACTACCTGTGCTGCCTGAGCGACTTACAGGCGCTTGAGGCAATTTCGGGGATTACCCCGGAGCCCACTGTCCCTCTTTCCGAGAGGGCCTCGATCGATTTCGCTCGCTCATCAGATAGCTCCCTGCGGGTTTGCGGCCAAGCCACTCGCGATTGCGATTTCGCTTGCCGCGATCAACTCGTTTTCCATCAAGCAGTTAGATCTCAGCGGCCAGCCGCGTTGCATTAGCCCCCGTTTGGCAGTTCGCCTGCTTTTATCCAAAGTGTTGCGAGATGAAGAAAAACAATCAACTGAGGTGGACAATGAAATTTCAAAACTATTTTCGGATGCAACTGATGGTAGTCGGATTCGGCGCAGCCTTATTGCTGGCAAGTTCTGTTCCCGCCCAAGAAATTGATAACACCGTTTGGGATGACACTAACGCAACGGTTACCGCGCCGGCCCAGCCCGCCCCGCAGCCAATCCCCAATGATGCGAATTCTACAACCGCAGATTCCGGCGCCATCAATCTGGCGGCCATGAACACGTCGTCGGTCCTGGCCGGCGAATCCTCTGCTTCGCAGTGGACTCCTACCGAAGGTTGGATGGTTCTGTCCCTGCTGATTTGCATTGCCTTGGTTGCACTCCGTGCCTTTATTGTGGCACGGCGCCCAAATCAGAATTTGAACTCCCGCACCCGCCAGGTCGACCGCCGCACCGCCCTGTCCTGAACCACCCAGGGCCAGTTGATCAAAAGCTCCGGGAGCTTAGCCCCAAAGCCTCCCGGAGCTTTGGCGTATCTGGTTCCGGTTATCCCCACGAGCCGGCGTGAGAGACAAGAGTTGGTGCAAGAGCGCCCGGCACCGGGCGCCCCGGCAGTCATTTACTCGTCAGATTCATAGGCATTGACCGATGGCCCCGTGCTATGCGGAATGCTGTCTTTCATTCCGAACGGCTTTGCCGTACTTTGGATGGCCGCCAAGGCGGAATCAACCAAAGTTATCTCGGGTTTTGTATATTCCATTTTTGCTCAACTCCCTTCTGTTTTGGTTTTCGCTTTCTCAGCTAGCTAACTGAACTTTTTGTCAACGCAACAACTGGCACGATCTGCTTGCCGGGATCTCCCGGCACCGGTGAGAAGGCAACGGCCCGTTCCTCAAAAATTCCCTGTTGCCGGAGCGTTCTCAACCACGCTTCGACAACAAATAACTTTTCACGGATTGGGCCTAATGCCCGAAGTGTGGCCGAGGTAGCGAAATCAGTGTAGACCGGTGTTGATGTTCTCGCGCTCACGAGTGACTTCAAGCGTGTCCGGCTCGATGAAGATGCCAGCTTCCCTGAAAAAAAACCAAATCGTTGGTTCATATCCCCTGAATTATTCTCGATGGCTGAAATAAAATCCCAGAGATAGAAATAATAAATCTAAATTACTCCATTTATTGCAGCTCGGCGCATTGCAGGACATCTGGCTACCCGACGAATGCGATTAATTTTTTAATTCTTGGGATTTCGACTCGCGGAATAAATCGGAGGGATTATTTTTCTTCGTTGGACAATCCCCATTGTTGGAGTTCGGTAAGGGGTGTATCACTTTTACCTGCTCTGTAACCTAACCCGTATTCGCGTTGACCACACTTTTGCAAGCACCTAAACTTCATCATTGATGTATTTCGGATGGAGGGTGGTCCCGGCGCATGCAGCGATTCATCGTGATACTTTTGTGTGTGATTGGCGTATTTGAAGCAACAGCGCATGGGCAAAATACAAACCGAAATATAAAGGTTGAACCGATCCATGCGCAATTTGGAACGGTGCTCACATTTTATCTGCAGACTCGCTTCAATCCGGTCGATAGGAATGAAATCGATGTACTCCCCAAAGGCACAGTCCTCCGCGTGAAGATGCTGAACGTTGTTGATTCCGGTGTGGATCCTGATGGCGCTATGTTCCACGGGACTATTGTGGATTCGATTGCTACGGCAAACGAAGTGCTCATTCATTCCGAATCAGAGGTTCGGGGGATTCTCGTTTTATTGCGCAGTAGGAGTCACCCAGAGGGATTCCGTTATGAACTGCTACTTACAGGTTTGACGGATCATGGAAAGACCTATGACCTTACCGCATCTTTGAATCCATCATTTCTCGATGTTGGCGCGCCCCGCTCGCCCAACTCCGGAAGGGGTGCATCGCACGAGCCCAAAGCGAACAACATAAAAAATACCGAGCTATCCGCACCGACGCGCGATTAAGTGTTAGCAACTCCGTATAATGCGACATTATGTACCGAAAATATGTAACGACAATTCTCGAGCAAACCTAGAATTCTTTTCCCTTTTCTAAACTATCCACTTACTTTTTCCGTTGTTTTGTGCAGCTAGGAAGATATGTGCATTACTGTAAATAGATTTCCAGTTCCAGTACTGGGAACTGGTCAGTCCACAGAGGACACAGATCATTCCAAGATGAATATCCGAGAGGAGATAACGGAACTGTGTCTTTTTGTAAGGAAATGGAGCTCAGCATGTCCTCGTCCTTGTACGCCAGTCTAAACTCCGAAGGAGGCTGTAAAAACATGAAGAAAGAAACTAGAATTGTTCTAAATGTTGTCGCGATTCTGGTTCTTGTGGCGGCGGTGCAGATACTACCCGCGAAGCCATTTCACAGTACTGCGGCACCAGAACAGGAAGCTACTCAAACGCAGTCGGTGTCCGGCAAAATCGCAACGGTGGGAAAGACTTCGTTCACACTGACCCTGGAAGCGACCCCTAGTTCTCGTCAGGGGCAACAACTGCAGGAAGCGATGCCGAAGTCCATGACCTTTCAGATCGACAAAAACACCACAATTGACGGCAAAATGAAGGTTGGAGCGAATGCCGACGTTACTTACCGAGAGGACAGCGGGAAGTATATAGCAATTAACGTGCGAGTTTCGTGATGCGCTGAGTGGGCTCTTCTTGGATGAGTTCTGTCCTTGAGAGCCCATTCATTTCTGCACTAAGTCTGGACGGGGCCGTTCACTCTTCTTCACGGAGTAATACAATTCGGAATTCATTGTCGTTGGCGTGGGGTATTAATGTGCCTCAGTGGGTGAGTGAAGATCCGCGACCACTCGTTGATTGTTAATGGCATAGATAGCCAGTTCCAATCGTGTTGAAACGCCAAGCTTATTGAAGATACGAAACAAATAGTTCCGAACTGTGTGTTCGCTGAGGCGAAGTTCCTGAGAAATATCACGATTCGACCGACCCTCGGCAACGAGTGTTACTACGCTAAGTTCTCGCTTGGTTAGGAGATGAACGCCTTTTGCATCGACAATAGAAGATGGTGAGGTGTTGGCAAGTGCCTCGATGGCAAACTGGAGTTGTTGGCTGTTGGCCCAAACCTGACCTTCATAAACTCGTTGTACGCACCTGGCCAACAGCTCGAAAGAATCGTCGCGCGAGAAAATACCATCGGCGCCGGATCGAAAAGCTTCCACCACCAGGTTCCGATCCGAGGAATCGAGGAGCATGATCAATTTTGCTCGGTGACCGTTGTCGTGAAGTTCTCTGGCGACTCGTAAGCCGCTGCTTGGGCCATCCTTCAGTGCACTGCTAATGACGCAAACGTCAGGCCTGGTGCCTTCAAATATATCGAGAAGCTCCGAAGACTCTACGACAGAAGCAGTAACAGAAATATGACGGTAACTTTGGAGCGCCATTTCCATCAACTCACATCCCATTCGGGAATGTTCCGCGATCAATAATGAGATTGCAGAACCACGCTCTGAGAAATCTGTCATTACACGCCCCCCAACCCATTCGAATCCGATCTAACGATTGCTGTATTGCTGGGCGTGACGTTTTTAAAACGGGAGTCCGCATACGCGATTCTGGCGAGCTGAGCGAACAGCAATTTCCGGCTTTTGCGCCATGCGTACCGGAAGAACAGTATCCCTGCATACGTAGAAAGATGTACGTTTCATGCCAACGGTTGAATAAGAACGCGACCGTGAAAAAATGTCCGGTGGCAGCCGGATAAGCTCCATCTTTTCAAGCATCCTTTCGTCTGTGGGCCAGCGCTCGGATAAGAAGTGCACGCCATTTGCCATCTCTTGCGTTATTCGATGTCCCATAGGTACATCTGTCTCTATCCGTTATTTCTACATTGCTCCGCCACCGAGCTTCTCCTTATAGAGTCGGACATCTCCAGCCAAAGTCGAGGACATGAATTCCCTGTCTAAGTGAATCGTTGGAAGACCTCAACGCCCGAAACACCTGGCTCTATTCCGATGAAACGTTCGGCATCTTGTGAACGCTGCGAATTCGATACAGCATGGCACGTGGAGCAGCGACATGCATAACGATCAATCTCGGGACGCATTAAACGGAGAACCAGTCCGCCGGATTGACAAAGCGCTGCCTACCTACAGGAGAGAGCAAATTCGTTTCCCCCTTCGAACTCCTGTGATCTATCACTGGACTGAATCCGGGGGCATACAGTGCCAGGCCATAGGTTGGACCCGTGACATCAGTGAGGCGGGCGCCTATGTAAGTTCTTGCCGGTGCCCCAACGAGGGAGATTCTGTGGAATTGAAATTTCGGTTCCTTGCCACAAGGCAACAGCGTGCGGCAGAGGACGGCAAAGAGTTGGAGATGAGCGGCAAAGTCGTAAGGATAGATCGCACGGGAAGTCGGGGCGTGAACGTGGGCTTCGCCGTTAGAAACAGCGTGCCGACAGCTACCTGGCAAAAGAACGATCCTCTTGAGAGACATTGGGAGAGTCAGCTGGGGATGGCCGCCGCTAGCACTGTTGCTAGCAATTGATGAAGTTAAAGAGTTAGGTACAGGCTAAAGAACCAAGGAAATTGGGGCGGAATTCTCCAGCAAATTCCGATCGGTATTTAACCTCCAACACGCGGTCACGGTTTTGAATCTCTGAACTGTGACTCAAAGGGCGAAGCTATATGCACTATGTCGAAACCAGCATT
>DASXIT010000087.1:0-19917 GCA_036497825.1 Candidatus Acidiferrum sp. | reverse complement strand
CCATGCGTCGGTCGTGGTACGGCAGACTCATTTTCATCGCCGTAATCCCCATGCGCTGCAGCCAATGGCACAAAGACACTTGGCCGTGCCACTTAGCATTCCAGTTAGGCAAAATCAGCACCGCCGGCCCGGCCTTTTTCCCGCGAAAAAGTTGGGCATGAACCTGGTTGTTCTCTTCCCAAGGTGAATTCAGGGTGCTGGTAAACGTCAGCACATTCTCAGAATCTAAGCGGTAGTCCTGCACTTCTTCGACTGCATACCACTCGTCGCTCTTGGCGATCGCCTCGCGAGCATATTCGCGCAGGAACGCGCGTGGATTATCGTGCTCCGCACCGCCATTGATGTGCTCTAATCCCCACTCAAACGGCCGTACCATTCGGTTGTCATCGGTAGTCCACCGCCGATGCTCATAGCGTCGTATCGCATGTTCATACCAACTCATTGCCATGTCCCAAGTTTACCTTATCCGCCAAATTAACTTCTTTGCGAACCTCGGGGGTCTCTGCGTTATCTTTCCTCTTTCTTATCTTGGGTCCCGTTAACCATCGGACACGCCATCCACTCCCGCGCATTGAGCGCCCTCTTCTCCTATGGCAAAGTCAATCCTGTGATCCCATTCTTTTTCTTCCTCTTCGGCATCGTTATCGGCAGCTTCTTGAACGTTTGCATTTCCCGTATTCCCGAAGGCGAGTCGATCATCTCTCCGGGTTCCCGCTGCCCTCGCTGTAAAACGCCCATCAAGCCCTACGACAACGTGCCCATCCTGGGCTGGCTCTGGCTTCGCGGCAAATGTCGAAATTGCGCCCTCCCGATTTCGCCAATGTATCCCATCATCGAGTTCCTCACCGGCGCCCTCTTTGTCCTCACCTACTACAGCTTCGGCATCACATTGCCCACTTTCAAATGGCTGTTCTTCGGCTGCCTGATCATCATTTTGATCGTTACGGATTTGCGCGTGAGGATTTTGCCCGACGCCATTGTCTGGCCCGGTTTTGGCATCGGCCTGGTTTTGGCCACTCGCATTCCACCAAACGACTCCGCCGGATCCGTCGTTCTGCAATATGTTCAACGAACTATCGCGCCCAATTTTTTTCTCAACCAAACGAACCCCACTTACGTCACCTTCATCAATGCTGTCTTCGGAGTTCTAGACGCGCTTCTCGGCGCGGCTTTTGGCGCTTTCCTTCTCTGGGCCGCCGCCGCGATCTACAAACTTGTTCGCAAGCGCGAAGGCATGGGCATGGGTGACGTCAAAATGATGGCCATGGTGGGTGCTTTTTTGGGTCTGTCCGGCGCTTTTCTCACAATTTTGTTTGGCACCCTCCTCGGCTCGATCATTGGTGTCGCCTTCATCGTGGGACTTTACGCTTTTGGTTGGAAGCGCAACGTCGCGATCCGGGCTAAGCGCCGAGGCTTAGGTGAGGTAAACGCGCTTCACTGGACCATCGTTTCGCAATACCAGATTCCGCTGGGCACATTCCTGGGCATCGCCGCTCTGTTTGTCGTTTATGCCCTGCCCTATCTGCAGTCTCTGCTGCCTCGCTAGCCCTTAATCCTTTCGCACCAGGTCAGGTCGTGATCCGTAATCGGCGTTACAATGAGGGTTAGACATTGACTCAGTCTCTTGGGAGCTTCCTGCCCGCTCCAGGGAAGAAGGTGTTTATGCGGATCACTACACTCGTGCGGACAACGGCCCTTCTCGCTTTAGGTTCAGCGGGCGCGCTAGCCACTCTCGCGCAAGATCCCAACACGCCGCCACAGGGCACTGATCCACTTGCCGAGGCTGCCCGTAAGGCCCGGGCTGAACAACAAACCGCCCCAAAGCCAAAAAAAGTTTTTACCAACGACGACATGCCTACGCCCCCTCCTCCCAAGGCCTCGGACTCCAAGGCAGAGGCCGCTCCCGCGGACGCTACCGCTGCGGACGATAAGAATACCGCCGAGGAAAATGACCCGAAGAATGAGGCTTATTGGCACAAAAAATTCGCCAAAGCTCGCGCAAACCTGGCTCGCAGCGAAAAGGAATTGGAAGTCTTACAGCGCGATTTGAACAAGAATGAAGTTCAGTATTACCCCGACCCCCAAAAAGCTCTCATGCAGCAGTACACGCGTCAGGATATCAACAGCGACCGCGCCAAACTAGACGCCAAGAAGCAGGAAGTCGAAGCCAATAAAAAAGCAATCAGCGACTTGGAAGATGATCTGCGCAAAGCCGGCGGCGACCCAGGCTGGGCTCGCTAAGTTTCCGCTTTTGTAACGGCCGCCTTCCGCTCGTCCCCGGCTGAGGGGCGGGCGATACTAAGGACCTAAATTAGTTTGATGGAACAACGCGGTAGGTACTTCTTACCTCAGCGCTCTCTGCGCCTCTGCGTTATCATTTTCTTGCTTCTTACTGTCGTAGACTTTCGACCGCTCTTAATTCACGTACCCCTTCTCCAGCCCCCGCAATTCTTCCAGTAACGTCAATCCTTCGCGCAATTCATCCGTTCCCTTTTCCAAAGCCGCCCATGCCACACGCTCAGATTCCGTCGTCACCGTCTCCAGGCAACTCTTCAGCGCACCTTCATCGGACAGAATTGTCGCGTCCAGCATTCGCACCATTTTCTCGATTGCTGATTCTTGAATTTTTTGAAATGCCTCTTCTACCGGTACTTCTTCCATGCACAAGTCACACGCCATGCGTGCCAATGCAGCCCCCAGGCCGCTCGCCTCGATGCGCAACCGCAGTTCTTCCACCGCAATGCTGGCGAACGACTGCTTTCCCGTGTCCGGCGTTATCCGCGCGGTGATTGGTCCAACTTTCATTCGCTCCCCCCAAACCACATTCATCCCGCAACGCAGAGCCTACTGGCTCAAACTGTGGACGACAATAGGCTGTTCCTATCAGTCAATAAAACTCTCAATACAAACTAACGTCATCGTGCTAACGAGCATGTTCGATTCCATCCCGCAATACTCCCTGCGGCTTCGTGTAGTTGTCTGATTTTTAGATGCAGATGGCTGTGACGTGCGACACGTCGCAGTTATTCCTCTGCTTTTCCCGGTTTTTCCTACTGCGGCCGATTCTCTAGCCGTCGTATTATGCCGTTAACCCGGCGTTCCAAGGTTGCCTGCTGTTTCCCAGCGATGATGTAGCGGACAATCTGTCTGCGTAGGGCCACAGTCATTCCGCGGAACGCAGCTTGTGCCTTGGGCGCCAACCGCAAAGCGACAACCAGTGCAGGAGGCAGTACAGGCTCTCGTGATTTCTCATCACGCTGGAGCGTAATCTCCACAACCGCACCGGCGTCTACTCGTAGCTTCTTGCGAATGTCGCCATGAATGGCCACCCGGTAACACTCGTTCCCCCTCGATACCATCGTCGTTACCAGGTCCACGCCATTCACCGCTCCCCGCACCGCGACATGCGCCCCTTTCGCATCCAGCGTGCGAGAAACGCTCGCGGGCACATCCACGTAACGGATAATTCCAACTTTGTAGATTTCTGCGGAAAAGACTTGCTGTCTGCGTGCCACGGGAAGATTCGACTCCTACACTCAGCTCTTTACCCCGAGATGTAGCGCAATCGAACCGAGCGTCATCAGGTGATAACGCACATCTGTGTAGCCCACTTCTCTCATCAGCCCGGCCAATTCCTCTGGTCGAAAAAAGCGCGCCACGGATTTCGGCAAATAAGCATAAGCTGCGGGGTCTCCGGAAATTACGCCGCCAATTTTAGGCAACACCTTCTGCATGTAAAAACGGTACAAATCACCAAGCATCCCCGGTGCCGGTTCCGTAAATTCCAAAATTCCGAGCATTCCCTGAGGCTTCAAGATGCGCAGTATCTCTCGTAGTCCGCCTTGATAGTTAGCCAGGTTGCGAAATCCAAAAGCCGTCGTTACCAAATCGAACGACAAATCCACAAATGGCAACCGCAACGCATCAGCCTCAAAAAACGGAACGCGCCAGCTCTTGCCAGACGCAAATTCACTCTTCTCTTTAGCCCGCACCAACATCGTATGCGAAAAATCGGCTCCCACGATTCGCGCCTTCGCGCCTTTCGCCAAAGAAAACGCCAGGTCGCCCGTTCCGCAGCACAAGTCCAGAACCATCGCGTCTTCGCGTTGCAAAACAGGTTGTAGTTCGGCAGCGGTTCGCGCGCGCCAGCGCCGGTCCATCTGCGCCGACAACAAATGGTTCAACAGGTCGTAGCGGGGCGCGATGCGCGTAAACATTTCCCGCACTTTGCGAGAAGCATCTTGTTCATTGACCGCGCCCTCCGGCTTCGTTCCTTCCGGCAGGGCCAATTGTTCAGTCATTACACTTGCCTATCGAACCTTCCACGTGTTGCCCGGATTTCGCCATGATCCGCAGTACGCACAGTACCTTGTCTTCATCGATTCCATCGTACGACTTTGCCACCCCAATCTTCTTCGCCAGAACGAATCGCAATTTCCCGCCGCGGCTTTTCTTATCTGAACGCATCGTCTGTAAAAGTTCCTTCACAGGAACCTTTGGCCAAGCGGGAAGAGGTCCGATCCGCCGAATCAACGACACCATGCGTGCCACATCATCTCCCGGCATCCCAGCCATTTCGTGTCCCAACAATCCCGCACAGATCATTCCCCACGCTACCGCCTCGCCATGCTGATATTTCTTATATTTCGTCACGCTCTCCAAAGCGTGGCCGAAGGTGTGCCCGAAATTCAATATTTCCCGTAGACCCGATTCCCTTTCGTCCCTGCTGACCACCGCCGCCTTAATCTCCACCGAGCGCCTAATGATATGCAGAAGCAAATCGGCATCTCGCTTCAAAAGTATGCCCATTCCCGCTTCAACAAACGAAAACAATTTCGAATCGGCGATAACCCCATATTTGATAACTTCCGCCAACCCTCCTCGGAATTCGCGTTCGGGCAAAGTCCTTAATGCCTCTGGGTCGACCAATACAAGCTTCGCCGGATAAAACGCTCCCACCAGATTCTTGCCCTCCGGCAAATTCACTCCTGTTTTTCCCCCCACGGAACTATCCACTTGGGCCACCAGCGTTGTTGGCACCTGCACCAGGGACACTCCGCGCAAATATGACCCCGCGACAAATCCCACGACGTCTCCGATCACCCCGCCACCCACCGCGATCACCAATGAATGCCGGTCCGCTCCTGCCCGCACCAGCGACCGCGTCGCCTTTTCGACAGTGCCCAGCGTTTTCGCGGCCTCCGCGTCATCCATCAGATGTACTTGCGGACGAGCCGCCTTTGGAAATCCCTTCAACACCTCTTTGCCTAAAGCATTCCAAACTTTTTGCGAACTCACCAAGTGCACGCTGGAAAAGACTCCCAGTGACCTGATTTTTTCATGAATATTTTTCAGCAGTCCAGGTTGGCACAAAACGGCGTAATCACCCGAACTGGAGCGTACTCGTATGGGACCTTTGTCTCTAGAGTTCATCGACCTGAAGGGAAAAATCTAATGTAGCACACAGGTGGTAAGATTCGAACCGACTCCACCTAAAGGCTTTCCAGAGCTCTCCTAGAATAATTTTCCAAATAACTTCACTCCATTTAGCATTCAGCCGCTTCCTAAGTTAAAATTAAAGCTTATGATTGCCGTCAACGACATCACTATGCGCTTTGGCTCACGCATCCTCTTTGAGGACGTTACCACCACCTTCATGGAAGGCAGGCGCTACGCCATTTCCGGTCCCAATGGGGCTGGCAAATCCACCTTCATGAAGATTCTTACCGGCGACCAGGAGCCGACCATGGGCAATATTACCCGCCCGAAGAAGATGGGCATCCTTCGCCAGGATCAGTTCGCATTCGACAAATTGCGTGTCATTGACACTGTCATCATGGGTAATTCCGTTCTCTGGAAGGCTTTAGAGGAACGTGATCTGCTCTATGCCAAGCCTCACGATGAACTCACGAACGAAGACGGCATGCGCCTCGGCGAACTGGAAGGCATTGTTGGCGAGGAAGGTGGCTACACCGCTGAAGCCGATGCTGGCGTTCTTCTGGACGGGCTCGGTATAGAGGCTAACCTTCATGAGCGCCTCATGGGCGAACTCCAGGGCGGCCAAAAAGTTCGCGTGCTGTTGGCGCAAGCCCTATTCGGTAACCCTTCGGCCCTGCTGCTCGACGAGCCGACCAACAACCTCGACCTGGATTCCGTTCACTGGTTGAAAGAGTATCTGCTGGAATATCACGGCGTGCTCATCGTCATCTCTCACGATCGCCATTTCCTCAATAGCGTCTGCACGCACACCGCCGATATCGACTACGAGACCATCATCATGTATCCGGGCGGTTACGACGAAATGGTTCTCGCCAAAACGCAAATCCGTTCGCGTATGGAAGCCGACAATGCGGTCCGCGAAAAGAAGATTGCTCAACTCAACGACTTCATCGCGCGCTTTTCGGCTGGCACCCGTTCTGCCCAGGCCACTTCTCGCAAAAAGGAAGTCGAGCGCTTGCAAACTTCCGAACTTGCCCGCTCCAACATTCAACGCCCGTACATCCGTTTCACTACCGAGCGCCCATCCGGCCGCCTTCCGCTGGAAATCAAGCACCTCACCAAATCCTATGACGGCTTGGACGTGATCAAGAATTTTTCCGCCAGCATAACGCGGGGCGAAAAAATTGCCTTCACCGGACGCAACGGCGCCGGCAAGAGCACCATGCTCAAATCCATCATCCGCAACGCCGGCCCCTTCATCACCGATGCCGAGCGTGAATTCCCCATCGACTCCGGAAACGTTGTCTGGGGCCACGAAGTCACCGTTGGGTATTTCCCCCAGGACTTCAGCTACACCATCGACAAAACCAAAGGCATCACCGCGTTGGAATGGCTCTGGCAATTTCAGCCGCAAGCCACACAAGAAGAAATTCGCGGGTACTTGGGCCAAATGCTATTCAGCGGCGAAGATGCGCTCAAGCCCACCGTTGCTCTTTCCGGCGGCGAGTGCGCGCGCTTGATTTTCTGCCGCTTGATGATTCAAAAGCCCAATTTCCTGGTCCTCGACGAGCCTACCAACAACCTCGACCTCGAAGCCATCAATGCCCTAAACATCGCGTTGCAAAAGTACGAAGGTACAGTTCTGCTCGTAACCCACGACGAAGATGTTCTCGACGAAGTCGCTACCCGCATCTGGCACTTCCGCGACACAAAAATCTACGATTTTAAGGGCACCTACGAAGACTTCCTAACCGACGCCCAGTCCAAAGCCAGCTAACCGCGTGGCACAGTCACTCTTGTTTACCCTGAGATGATGCGAAGGGACTGTGCTCTTGCGGCTTCTGCCGCCCACTTCTCGCCTCTTTGCCTTTCTCTCTCTTTACTTAAAACCTAAAACTGAAAACTTATTACTAATCCCCTATACAACCACTTGCCCTCGCTGCCATCTCCCATTACATTGAAGTATTGGGGTTCATTCGTTCTTTTCCCCTGTTTCGCCCATCATCGTGGAGGAAGTCTCATGCGCACCCGTAACGCCTTAGTTTTCGCCGGCTCCATGCTGGCTAGCGCTATCGCTGGCAGTATGATCGGCCCCAAGCCCGTCATGGCCGTCGCCCGCGAAATCATCGAGCTCCAGCGCGACGTCACCACCCTCTTGCAGGGACAGAAAGATCTGCAGACCCAGATGACTCAGGATCACACCATCCAGAAAACGCTGATTGAACAGTCCTCCGACAGCGTCGGCAAGCTCGGCTCTACCATGAGCTCTCTGGAAAAATCCGTCCAGGACGTGCAAGCAAATTCCGGCGCGCGCCTCGACACCATGTCCACGCAGGTCCAGGGCCTCTCCGATAATCTCGAAGAAATCAAGTCACGCCTCGGCAAAGTGAATCAACAGCTGGTTGATCTGCAGAACTCGGTGCAAAATATTGACTCGCGCATTTCCGGTGGCGGCCCGATCAGCGCGCCGGCCGCAAGCTCTCCTTCCGGCTCATCCATGGGACCGACCTCGATCCCCTCTTCGATGCCGGCAAATTCCGCTCCCGCTGGGCCTCCGCCTTCCGCGGACACTCTGTATTCCAACGGACTTCGCGACATCACCAGCGGCAAGTACGATCTGGCCCGCGCAGAATTTCAGGATTACTTGAAGTATTACGGCGACACCGATCTCGCCTCCAACGCCCAGTTCTACCTCGGCGAAATCGCCTACACCCAGAAGCAATATGACCAGGCCATCCAGGAATATGATCGCGTTCTCAACAATTACCCAAAGAGTTTTAAGCTAGCTCCCGCTCGCCTGAAAAAAGGCATGGCTCTCATCGAACTAGGCCAGAAAAATCCAGGTGTAAAAGAACTTCGCGAAGTAGTGAAACGCTACCCCGGCACCGAAGAAGAACGCCGCGCTCGAGCCAAGCTCAAAGATCTAGGCGTGGCAGTAACCGCCACCGCCGCCCACTAAACACCCAAGCAGATTGGACTAATCATGTCTCCGCGGGTGCCCACTCGACGATTTTGCGTGTGGGTCTTGGGTTTCCTCTTCTTTCCTCTGCGCTCTTCCCTCCGTGACCTCTGCGTTACCGTCCCCGTCCGTTCCCCAGAACCCTTCGTTCCCTCTGCGGACCTCACCGGTCTCGACGTTAACCTCTTGCTTTGCTTCACCAGCAAGACAAACGAATAGCCGCATTTTTTCTTTGAATTGTTTTTCGAGTTCACTTCAGAAATAAACTACGGAGCTTTTCCAACCCACCAAAGAACCTTCGCCAGAATCTTCCACCGCCGTTTCGAACTCAGCGTGATCGATTCGTACCCATGATTCTCCGGCTCCAATATCTCGGTATGGTCATAACGCCGGAACCGCGACACGGTTAATCCCTTGTCCTTGTGCCACGCAATCACAATTTTTCCATCTAACTTCAGGTGATCCGTTTGTGAGGAGTCCACCGCCACCACAAACCCATTTGAAATCAACGGGGACATCGAATCGCCCAGAACACGAAGACAACTGGTTGTCGAAGGATTCGGACACCACTCTTTTGGCGCGGCAATCATGCTCTCCACAGGCCCCGATAAGACGCTGGAGGGGTGCCCGCCCTTTTCACCATGCGCCGCAGCCACCAATTGCAACACTGGTATAGCCACGAGCTGCAGTTTTTCCGCGGCAGGTTTTTCTTCCCCGCTACCGGCCGCGGCAATTTCAAAATCTGCGAATCTACTTTTCTGTAAACGCTGGCGCAGAACTGGCGTCACTTGCATCAAATTTTCATTATTTAATCCCGCGCGTCCCCAGAAATACCAGCACTCCGGATCGCCTGCCAGGTTCCCCAATTCGATATATCCACGGTCCGTTGGCTCTTGCTCGCCTCTTTCCCAGCGGGAAATAGCCATTGCCGAGTAATGCAGTCTCCGCCCAAGGTCTTCCTGGTTCAGTCCGAGTCGATACCGCAACTCGCGGATTGGCTTAATCCAGTCCGGCTCACCAGGCTTTGACTTTTTGAGCCTGCGCATACTTCCACGCTCTCTTCTAGACGGCGCCTTTTGGCCGCCCTCTCTCCCTCACTGTACGCCAGCGTACAAGTTTTGCAATGATAATCTGCTTTCTCCCGAAAATCTAACGTTTTCTGCTAGCTACATGCGATAGAATAAGAGTACAGTTGTTTTGTCTCATTGGCATTCCTCCGCAATCATATTAGATGGCGGTTCCGTGCGAATCGGACGTCGGGTTCGCTTACGCGAGGCTGCTCCGAATGAAACGCACAAAAACTACTCCACACTCTAGAAACCTTCTCAATTCGTCCAATGGCTCTTCCAATGGCGCCATTCATAACACCATTCTTTTGTCGATTCCTACCAAAGAATGCGACTTCGTTTTTCAAAACTGCGACTTCGTGGAACTTCCCAAGCACATAGTGCTGAATGAAGTGGGAGCGCCAATAAAATTTTGCTACTTCATCAACAGCGGCCTTGCTTCCATATTAAGTGTCATGGCCAGTGGAAAAAGCGTTGAAGTCGGTCTGGTCGGCAGAGAAGGTTTCATTGGCTTACCACTTACTGCCGGTTTCACCACCAGCCCCACGCGCACAGTCATGCAAGTCACTGGCAGCGGTTTTCGAATTACTGCCGCGGATCTAAAGGATGCGCTCCGCAAATGTCCGAATCTGGCAGTTGCCCTGCACCGTTTTTCGCAAACTTTAACTCTGCAAGCAACCCAAGTAGCTGCTTGCAATCGCGTCCATGAAGTAGATCAGCGCCTGGCTCGTTGGCTCTTAATGAGCCAGGATCGCTTGAATGGCGACGACATCACTCTCACCCAGGATTCCTTGGCCAACATGCTGGGCACTCGGCGGGCCAGCGTAACAGTTGCCGCCGGCATTTTGCAAAAAGCGGGGTTAATCACTTACCGTCGCGGCGATGTCAAAATCGACGATCGCACTGGTTTGGAAAAAGCGTCCTGCGAGTGCTACGAATCCCTTAAGCGTCAGAACGAAAAGTGGAAAGACGAAACCGACAACTAATTTAGTCACTTTTTCTTCCACAATATCGCCTGGTACTAGCATGAAATACTCAACTTGCCTTCAGCTTCATTGCAGATTTCTCTTCCATGCATTTTCTTAAGTAAAACCAATTAGTACGCCACCGTACAGCGGTCCGTGTATTGTGGCTTCTGTTTTCTTCCCTACACTGAACGGGATGGCTTTTGTTCGTCGCCGACCGGGGGCACCAGAATTCGGCCAGCAACCTACCTAGGACATCAGGAGGTTTTTGTGGCCGATCAAATCCAAATCCTGATCGTCGATGACAGTTCCCTCCTCCGAAACTCCATTCGTTCCTGCATCGAAGAAAATTCTCCCTGGCAGGTCTGCGGTGAAGCCGAGAACGGTAAGCTCGCTGTTGAAAAAGTCTTGGAACTTCACCCGGATTTAGTCTTGCTTGATTTGTCCATGCCCATCATGAATGGCCTGGACGCCGCGCGGCGTATCGCCTCGGTCGCTCCCCGCACGGTGATGGTCATGTTCACCTTGCACAGCTCGCCGCAACTTATGAACAGCGCAAAATCGGCTGGCATCAAAGGAGTCCTGAGCAAATCAGAAAACAGCCTGGACAATCTAATCGACTCCCTAAAAATTTACCTAAGTCCAGAGCCAATCATCTGATCAATCTCTGCACTTCTCCGTGAACTCTGCGTCTCTGCGTTATCCTCTTTCTTCGCTTTTTCCACTGCAAATATTTTATTTTTCTTCGCCATCGTGCTATCTTCCTTCTTTCAGGGGGATGTACATGTCCGTCAACAAAGTAATTTTAGTCGGCCGCCTCGGCAAAGATCCCGAAGTTCGTTTCACAAGTGGCGGTCAGGCAGTCGCCAACTTCAGCATGGCTACAGATTCCAGCTATAAAGACAAAAGCGGTGAACGCCAGAAAAGAACCGAATGGCACAAGATCGTCGTGTGGGGCAAGCAAGCTGAAATTGCCCAAAAATATCTCAAAAAAGGATCATTGATCTTCGTGGATGGCAGACTACAAACTCGCGAGTGGCAGGACAAGGAAGGCCAAAAGAAGTACACCACAGAAATTGTAGTCAACGATTTTCGCATGCTCGGCGGACGCAGTGACAGTATGGCCGCTGGAGCCACCGCAGGTGGTGGTCATAGCGATGACTTCGACCAGGGCGGCCATTCCGACGAGCCCATGGGTGGCAGCGCAGGCCCAGAAATTTCCGACGAAGACATTCCCTTCTAAGATTCTTCGCAAAACAGAGAAGGGGAGCAAACAAGCACTCGCTTCCCCCTTCTGTCTCTCTTTCTTCTTCCTCTGTGAACTCCGCTGCCCTCCGCTAACTCTGCGTTAATCTTTCCTTTTCCGAAACTTGAAAATTACAGCTGAAAACTTAAAACTGAATCACACCTCACTCCATCGTCAGCACCACACGAAACTGCGCGTGCCCACTCATCATCCGCTCGTACGCTTCCTTGGCTTTCGCCAGCGGATATTTTTCAATCATCGCTCGCACGCCGCTCTGCGCCGAAAACCGCAGCGTGTCTTCCGAATCCATTGCCGTTCCCGAAGGCCACCCTTGCACATTCCTACGCGCCAGGATGAGTTGCAGCGGCGATATTTCCAATGGTTCCGGCGTCGCCCCGACGACCAGTAACTTCCCACCCGCACTCAATCCGTCCACCAATTCCGACATCGCTTTGGAATTTGGCGCCGTGCACAAAATCACTTTGGCGCCACCCAACTTTTGCAACTCCTGCGAGGCATTTGCGGTTTTGCTGTCGAGATAAATGGCGGCACCCAACTTTTTCGCCAATTCCCCATTTTCCGGTCCGCGTCCAATCGCCGCTACCTTATATCCGGCTTTGGCTGCAAACTGAATTCCCAGATGTCCCAATCCACCAATTCCCTGCACACCGACCAGGTCTCCCAGCCGCGCGCCGCTATTCCTCAATGCATTAAACGTCGTAATTCCAGCGCACATCAACGGCCCCGCATCCGCAAAATCCAGATCCGCCGGTAGCAGCGCCACCGCTTCGTGCCGGGCAATCACGTATTGAGCGTATCCGCCATCCCGTGTCACGCCGGTGATCGCTTCGTTCTGGCAAGTCACAAAATCTCCACGCCTGCACGACGCGCACACAAAACAATGCCCGCCATGCCATCCAACTCCAACGCGATCGCCCTTCTTCCACTCCGTCACATGGTCGCCAACTTCTTCCACGACTCCGGCAATTTCGTGGCCCGGAATGCGTGGGTAGACCATGCCCGGCCAGCCGCCTTCCTTGGTCACCACATCGCTATGACAAACTCCACAGGCCTTCACCTTAATCCTTATCTCGCCCATTCCCGGCTTTGGGATTTCCCGTTCGACAAACTCAAATTCCCCGCCAGCCTTACCAACTTGCGCGACTAAGTTCTTCGCCATGATTCGTTCTCCCAATTTTCGTAATTTAAAAATATCAGGCTATAAAACACAGACTGAAGTCTGTGCACCGTTGGATGTCCGCGCCATTCCCAATGTTAGAAAAATAGTGCAAAATTCTTTCGGATTCTTTCGGCTCAGCGCCCTCAGCGTCTCTGCGTTATGCTCTTCGCTCTCTTCTCTTTCCCTAGGTAATACCTAAAACTGAGAACTTATAACTAATCACTGAATCGTGAACGCTAAAACGCAATCTCCCTGCTTGGTATGCAGCTTGCCATGCCCACCGGCGGCGATCACCACATATTGCTTGCCATCAAGTTCATACGTCATGGGAGTCGCTTGTCCCCCGGCCGGTAATTGGTATTTCCACAATTCTTTGCCGGTTTCCGAATCGAACGCGCGCAAATACAAATCCATCGCCGCCGAGGTAAATACTAGTCCGCCCGCGGTTACCATCGGCCCGCCCAAATTAATTGATCCAGTCTCTTTTCCCGGAATCATCGTCCCCAGCGGAACGTCCCACATTTTCTTTCCGGTAAATAAATCAACCGCGACGGTCGTGCCCCAGGGAGGCGTATTGCAGGGTGTCCTGCTTGGCGAAAAGAGAAATGTCCGGTACATTCCGAACGGCGCGGGATCCTGATCCGCAAATTCACCATAAATTCGATTGGTCTGATCCTTGTCTCGCTCAGCGCCAAATTGCGCTTTAGGAATCATCTTCACCCAAGCCACCAGCCGGTTGGTATTTGCAAACAACAAATGGCGCTGCGGATCGTACGCCGCTCCACCCCAGTTCACTCCGCCTACGTTACCGGGCACAACCACGGTTCCTTTCAAACTGGGAGGTGTGAAAATTCCCTCATTCCGCGATTCTTCGATTTTGTCGCTGCACCACTTCGCATCTTCAGGTGTCGCTCCCCACACGTCGCTAGCTTCAAATTTTTCCGGCACCAAAGAAATGGTGCTGAAGGGCTGCGTCGCCCAGCTTTGCTCTCCGGGAATATCCGATTGCGGCACCGCTCGCTCTTCCACAGGAAGCAGTGGCGCGCCCGTCAGCCGGTTCAGCACGAATACGTGGCCCATCTTGGTGGTCACTGCCACCGCGGGCGTCCCATCTTTCCAGGTAAACAGCAACGGCTGCGACGCTACATCGTAATCCCACAGGTCGTGATGCACCACCTGGAATCCCCAAACAAATTCGCCGGTGGAAGCGCGCAACGCCACCACCGAATTCGCCCACTTGTTGTCACCCTTGCGTATCCCGCCAAAATAATCCGGGCTGGCACTCCCCGTAGGCACCAGCACCAAATCGTGCGCCGCATCAACGGAAATGATCGACCACGCGTTGCCCGCTCCCGACTTCGGTTTCGTTTCTTGCGCCCACGGGATGGGATCCCATGTCCAACGCAATTTCCCAGTCCGCGCATCGAACCCACGCACGATTCCCCGGCCCGTATCCATTTTCCAATTATCGGCAATCGACGAGCCAACAATCACCACATCCTTGGAAATCGCCACGGGCGAAGTAACCTGATATCCTCCGCGCCACTCAAACTGCGTGGCCGCATCTTTCTGCAAATCGACTTCACCGCTTGCGGCAAAATCGGCGCATCGTTTTCCCGTTTCACCATCCAGCGCAATTAACCGAGCGTCGATCGTCCCCAGAAAAATGCGCAACCGGCACGGTTGCCCCGCTTTACCTTGTGGATCTTTCCAAGCCGACACTCCGCGGGAAGTCACCTCTGAATAACTTTTCGCGAGATTGACCTCGGGATCGAATTCCCAAAGTTTTGTTCCGGCCTTTGGATCGAGTGCGATGACATGGTCGTACGGCGTGCTGAGGAAGAGCTTCCCTTCCACCAGGATCGGCGTGGCTTCAAACGCGGCCTTTTCGATCAACTTAGTTTTCACGTCGAGCGCCCCGGTGCGATAGCTCCACACCAGTTTCAATTGCTCCACATTCTGTCGATTGATCTGTGCCGCCGTGGAATATCGCGTCCCGCCCGCATCGTTCCCGTAAGCAGGCCAACCCGCTTCTTGCGCGGGCAAAGCAACATCAAGCGCAAAAATCGCTGCGACACAGATCAATCCGCCACGCCATGCGTTGCGAAACAAGGAGTTTGTTACGATCATGCGCTTCTCCATAAGTGGGTTTGGTTTGTCTCGTAGGGGCGGCTTTTCGCCGCCCGTGTTAGAGGGATACGTGAAGATTGTAGACGAAGTTCCGAGGATTCCATTTTGTAATTACGCGGCACCCCTAGAAAATCACAAGGGTGCGGCACCCGGGAAAATTCAAAAAGAGCGCCCGGCATTGGGGTGATATGCTGATGGCGCTTTTACATGGCGATTTACTTCTCACATCGATGGTAAACATTCCTTTATGAAACAGACGCGACAATTTTTTGTGGTTCTTGTTTTTGTTCTGATTGCTAGTTGCATGCGGGGGCAAACTCTCGCGCAAGGTCCCGCCCAGCCTCAGGTGTGGGTGGCCAGTTGGGGGGCTTCGCAGCAGATCCCGGAGCCGCAAAACGCGCTGCCATCCGCGGACCTGCGCGATGCAACCGTGCGGCAAATTTTCCATTTGTCGGTTGGTGGAGCCGCACTTCGGGTCCATGTCTCCAATGCATTTGGAAAGGATGCCCTACACTTCGCTTCGATACACCTTGCAAGGCCGCTTTCCCCCACGTCACCGGCTATTGATCCGGCAAGCGATCGGCCTCTGTTGTTCGCGGGTAGCGCGAAGGTGACTGTTCCTCCCGGCGCGGAATTCGTTTCCGACCCGTTGGATTATGCGAGCGCGCCGTTGTCAGATGTGACGGTGACATTTCACCTGGATGCTCCGCCGGACACGCAGACTGGGCACCCGGGATCACGGGCCACATCGTATTACGTACATGGAGAGGCAGTGAGCGCTGCGACCTTAGTGGATGCGAAGCACGTGGATCACTGGTACCAAATCTCGGAAATCGATGTGCAAGGCGCGCTAGGAGGAGCGTCCGTGGTGGCGCTCGGCGACTCCATCACCGACGGACACGGAGCCACGATGAACGGCAACGATCGTTGGACCGATGTGCTTGCAGCGCGGATGCAGGCCTCGGCGGAAACTCGCGCTATCGGGGTTTCGAACCAGGGCATCGGCGGCAACCACCTACTAACGGACGGCTTGGGGCCGAATGCGCTGGCACGTTTCGATCGCGATGTGTTGGCACCCGATGCGGTGCGATGGTTGATCGTGCTCGAGGGAGTAAATGATTTGGGCGGGCTGGCGCGGAACGGTGAAGTGACGCCTGCAGAGCACGCTGTGCTGGTCCAGCGCCTGATTGCGGCATACCAGCAGATTATTCTGCGTGCGCATGCGCACGGCTTGCGCGTGTACGGGGCGACGATCACGCCGTATGTCGGCTCTGATTATTATCATCCGGGTCCGCTGAGCGAGGCGGACCGGCAAACTGTAAACCAGTGGATTCGAGCAGCGGGTCATTTCGACGCAATGATCGACTTTGACGCGGTGGTCCGCGACCCTGAGCATCTCGACCGACTGCTGCCAGCCTATGACTGCGGCGACCACTTGCATCCCTCACCGGCCGGATACAAAGCCATGGGCGAAGCGATTTCGCTCGATTTGTTTGCGCGTTAGACGATGGAGGAATTTTCTTGATGCTCAGGGCGCTTCGAGTCGCGTTTGCGGTGTACTGCATTGGTTGCGCGCTAATCATTCGTGCGGCCGACCTGCCCACTGTGTCAAAAACCACCACCGGCGGGCAGTTGCTCGTTCACGGCAAACCGTTTCTGATTCTCGGTGGAGAGCTTGGCAACTCCTCCGCGAGTACTGCAGCCCAGGCAGACAGCATTCTTCCGCGGCTTGCGCAGATGCATTTCAATACGGTGCTGATTCCAGTCGCGTGGGAACAGATTGAGCCGGTGGAAGGAACTTTCGATTTCAGCATCCAGGATCATTGGATCGACGTAGCTCGTGAGCAGCATCTGCACCTGGTGCTGTTGTGGTTCGGCAGTTGGAAAAACGGCTTTTCCAGTTACGCTCCCGCGTGGGTCAAGACGGATACGAAGCGGTTCCCTAGAGCCGTTTCCGTAGACGGAAGCGAGCTCGAACTTCTTTCCACGTTGGGAACAGAAGCACTGAAGTCCGACGGCCGTGCCTTTGCCGCACTCATGAAACACGTTCAGGAAAAGGACCAGGTCGAACAGACCGTGTTGATGGTGCAAATCGAAAACGAAGTCGGCTACCTGGGGCGTGGGCGTGATCGATCTGCCGTGGCCAATCAAGTGTTTCGAAGTGCCGTACCCCCGGAGTTCATTCAGAATCTCCAGACTCATCGCGACGCGTTCTCTTCGGAGCTGCGCACGCACTTCGATCCAGCAGGCCACACCTGGCAGGAGATATTCGGTGATGCCGCCGACGAAGTATTCATGGCCTGGAACTACGCCCGGTACATTCAGGCGGTCGCCGCAGCGGGAAAACAAGCGTATCCCCTTCCCATGTTTGTGAACGCCCAGCTCCCGGCCCCGGCCGAGCGGGCGGGCGAATATCCGAGCGGAGGACCTCATCCTTATTACTTGGAAGTCTACCGAGTCACTGCCTCGTCGATCGACTTCTACTCTCCTGATATTTACTGGCCCAACTTCGAGTATTGGATCGATCGCTACAGGTTTGCGGGGAATGCGGTGTTTGTCCCTGAAGCGCGCATCGAGAGTACACCCTACAATGCGTTTTATGCGTACGGAGAAGCAAAAGCATTCGGCTTCAGCCCATTCGGGGTGGACAGCCTGCCGGGCACACCTTCAAGCGGTTCGGGGCCGGACGTCAGCGAAGTTTATGCCGTGTTGGAAGGCATGCGCGACATGTTGGTGTCGGCTCAGGCAGAGAATCGCACACGCGGCGTGGTGCTACGGAGCAATAGTCCTCGACCGACGCAGACCGTATCGCTCGGAGGCTATCTATTCGAAGCCACACTCTCGCGATCCTGGCCAACCAAGGCTCTGCTGGCCGAAGATGGGGCCATGATGATTGTGCAATCCGCTGCAAACGAATTCTTCATTGCCGGGGCCGGCCTCTCCGTTTCTTTCTTTCGCGATCCCGATGTCGACACTGAGCTGAGCGGCATCGCGAGTATTGAGGAGGTCGAGCATGTCCACGGCAAGTGGGTCACAGTGCGTCGTCTAAATGGCGACCAATCCAATCAGGGCAGGCAATTCTTCATGGCACCTCACCAGGTTCATGTCTATCGTGTGACCTTGTACGCTGTTGATCGCACTGCTGAAAAGCCTTGAGCACATGTTGTCGCTGGCTTTTTTGCTCCTGCAATTCCCTACTCACCTCTCCGTAACAACCCGTGTCTAACGTTGCTCGCCGCGGATGCCGGACACTACATGAATCCTGCGCCGCCCGCTTCTACTTTTCCGGAGGAATTATGACCAAGCTTTTGCGCTCGATTGCGTTTGCGGTTGCCCTGCTGTTCTTGTATGCAAACCCGTTGTTCGTTTCCCGTGTTTCCGCTGGAACCCCGCATGATTTCGGCGTTGGAGGTGGGCGTCAGATCAAACACGTTTTCGTCATTGTGCTGGAGAATGAGGGCTACAGCACTACATTTGGTCCCAATCCCAAAGCGCCGTATCTTTCGCAAACGCTCACGAAGGAGGGTGTCCTACTCAGCCAGTATTACGGCACGGGCCACGCCAGTTTGGACAATTACATTGCCATGATTAGTGGACAGGCCGCTACACCGCAAACACGGAACGACTGCCAGATCTACGCGGACTTCGTTCTCACGGGCGTAACTTCGGATGGTCAAGCCATCGGGTCCGGCTGTATTTATCCCGAATCGATCAAGTCTCTGCCGGATCAACTAAACTCCGTTGGAAAAACGTGGCGGGCCTATATGGGAGATATGGGTAACGACCCCGCGCGAGAATCTGTCACTTGCGGCCACCCGCCACTCAACCACTCAACACGACCGACCATACCCAGACCGCCGAAGCTCCTTCAGCCTCGGTGCCGCTGGGAGATCAATATGCGACGCGGCACAATCCGTTCGTGTATTTTCATTCGATCATCGATTCGCCTGCCTGCAACACGAACGTGGTCAATCTTAATCAACTGACGCAGGACCTGAGTTCCGAGTCTTCCACGCCGGATTTTGTGTTCATCACGCCGAGCCTGTGCGACGACGGCCATGATAGTCCGTGTGTGAACGGCCAACCCGGCGGACTGGTCTCCGCTGACGTGTTTTTGCAGAAGTGGATACCCCTCATTGAAGCGTCACGCGCCTACCAACGCGATGGCCTGATAATTGTCACCTTCGACGAAGGTGGTTACACTATCGCGGCAAGCTCCACCGGGATTACGATCACCTTTCAAGGACAGTATTGCTGCAGTGAGCAGCCTGGCCCGAATCTCGCTCCCTTTCCGCAATCTACCTCTATAGGTTCCATCACCCTCGTGACTGGTGATTACGGAGGCGACCGCACAGGAGCAGTGTTGCTCTCGCCCTTTCTGAAACCCGGAACAGTTTCGAACACACCCTTCAATCACTACTCTCTGTTAAAGACGCTCGAAGACATTTACGACACCGACGGTTACCTCGGCTACGCGGGTCAGCCGGGTCTGCTGTCATTCTTCGGCTGCGTCTCGTCAGACGTTGCGTTTCACGACTCCGACGACTCCGCTGGTTGCAGGAATCGGTAATTCACTCTCACTGTTGTGTCGTCTCCACCGGCAGGTCAGGTCCTTTCCTCACTTCGTTCGCCGGTTGAACGGAGTGAGGGATTTGGTTTTTCTTGGGAGTTTATTTTATTAGGCATAAGGGAAGGAAATTCAAAACCCGCACCCTTAAGTGCGAAGGGTGCGGCACCCTCGCAATCTCAAGGGATAATCACTGCAGAACCATCAATTTGATCTTTCTTGAGGGTAGCGAGCGCATCGTTGGCACGATCCAGCGTGAAGACCGTCACTTTGGGACTCAATTTGAGTTCGGCGGCCAATCGCAAAAAATCCCTCGCGTCTTGCCGAGTCATGTTTGCTACGCTGCGAATCTGGCGTTCGCCAC
>DASXIT010000086.1:0-54732 GCA_036497825.1 Candidatus Acidiferrum sp. | reverse complement strand
ATCGCACCAGCCGAGGCAGCGGCGTGATGCAGAATGTCAACGCCAGTTTTTTGAGCGATATGCAGATAATTTCCGTTTTCTTTAACAGGCACAGCGCCTTCGAGAACCAGGACATACTTACCGGCATTCTTTTTAATAGCGGACTCAAGCACTTCTTCCGCTTGATGACCTGCAGCGGCCATCAGCGTCTCGTGATAGTCGAGTGAGATCAAATCGAAGATGACTTCCGCTATGCCGGGATGTGAGGTGCGGAGAAGGGACTCGGTGCAGCCTGTGCACTCTTGAAAATGGAGCCAGATCACGGACGGTCTTGCTCCCTTTTCGACTGCCTCCATTACTTTGGCGGCAAGGCTTCCGCTTAGCCCGATAGCGGCCGTAGCTTGCGCTACTACCTTAAGAAAAGTTCTACGATCAAGGCCATTCCGGAAGGTTGATGGGATGGGCAAACTCATATCATCACGCACGCTCGGGCCTCCAGGCACTTCGAGGACGAAAGAAGATGGATAAACGCAGGGAAGAGAACGCCATCAATCCGGTAAGAAAAAGGGGCTGGAATTGAAGTAGTTAGGGCATCCGCGGCTTGCAAGAAATGGAAAAGAGAAATCCTGAGCCAAAGTTGCCTGTTCTTCCTCGGGTGGATGAGAGGCAATAGATGTACCAAATCGAACGCTCGTTCGATGCGATACAACGCATTGAAAATTTTGATGCTTATGAGTAACTGCTGGGGTTCAATTTGCCGGGCCTGTGTGTTTGCACTCACCCAGTGCTGTGATTTTCAACACATGGTGCGCGTTTCTCCTCAGAGGCAGTATCACTTGGTCTTATCAATTAAATGAATGGCTTCGAACTCTTAATTTCACGTGAAATCAGAATATTGTGTGAGCCAGGCCCTTGCGCCTGGTTTAAGGAGGTGTCAGCGTGAAGATCTCCCGCTCTGAATTATATGCGGGATAGAAGGTAGCAAAGTTTTGTTCAGCCGGCTCAAACATGCCCTGGTACTAGCTTGCGGCAATCCGCTTCGTGGCGATGATGCGGTCGCACTTCACGTTGCCAAAGCTCTGGTGACCGGTTTTTGTGATGGAGAGACGGAAGTCCACTCGCAGCACCAGTGGCTGCCCGAGATGACGGAAACAATCAGTGAAGCAAATTTGGTAATCTTCGTGGATGCTTCAACGGAAATTCCTGCTGGCGTTGTGTGCAACAGACTCGTAGTTCCTTCTGTTCCCTCGCAGCATGCGTTGTCCCATAGCATGAATCCCGAGAAGCTTTTAGCAATGGCGCGCGATCTTTACGGAACATCGCCGCAAGAGGCGTTTCTGGTTTCGATTGGAGGAGAATCGTTCGAGCTCTCTAATCAACTCTCAGAACAAGTGCGACATGCAGTTCCTATGGCCCTTGATGTGGTAAAAGCAATTCTCTCTGGTGTGTCGGTGCCGCAGCGAACGGTAAGTTACCAAAGAGCCGCCTCTTAGCACTGAATTCCACCTGCACAATTTATGTTGATGAATGAGCTGATTTGCGAAAAGCCGCCGTGGGACTGACGCACTCCATGAGCGTGTGCTATCGTCTTTTCCGAATATGTTTTCTTATCGGACAAATTGGAGATTATCGACCAACCGGTTCACGCAAACTCTGGAAGAATTGCGGCGCGCTGGCACACCCTTACTGGATCTTACGGTTTCAAATCCAACGCAATGTGGTCTGCAATACGACACGCAAACCATTCTTTCCGCATTCCAGAATCCGGAGGCCCTTTCTTACGACCCACAGCCGAAGGGATTGCTTAGCGCGCGTGAAGCGGTCGTACGTTACTATTTGGATGATCACCGAATTGCCGTTGACCCTGAATCCGTCTTTCTGACGACCAGCACCAGTGAAGCCTACTCATTTATTTTTCGGTTGCTCTGCGATCCACTGGATGAGGTTCTGGTTCCAAAACCAAGCTATCCCTTGTTTGATTTTCTGGCTGAATTGCACGATGTAGCGCTAATTCCGTACTGGTTGCGATACGCCCAGGGTTGGATCGTGGATTTTCAGTCCATCGAGCAAGCACTCACGGACAGAACCCGCGCGATTCTTTTGGTGCATCCGAACAATCCGACCGGCTCCCACCTTCAGCCGGAAGAAATGGAACGACTCAACGCCATTTGCCGCGATAGCCAAATCGCGCTGATTGTAGACGAAGTCTTCCTGGATTACCCGTTCGATAGCGCTGCACGCAAGAGTTTCGCCGGCAATCAGGAGGTCTTAACCTTCACTTTGAGCGGGCTATCAAAGATTTCCGCACTGCCCCAAATGAAAGTGGCGTGGTTGGCATGCACCGGGCCGAACGAACTGGTACAGGGTGCAGTGGACCGTCTGGAAGTCATCGCAGATACGTATCTCTCGTTGAATGCGCCGACACAGTTCGCGATTCCCACATTGTTTGCCCAGCGGCACTCCACGCAAAAACAGCTACTGGAGCGAGTCGGAAAAAATCGTGCTGAATTAGCGAGCCAATTGTCTGCCAAGAAAGCGTGCGAACTATTGGAAAGCGAAGGCGGCTGGTATGCGGTTCTGCGCATTCCAGTTGATCAATCCGACGAAGAACGCGCCATCAAACTAATACGCGAACAACGAGTCGTCGTCCATCCCGGGCATTTTTTCGATTTCCCAAAAGATGGTTCCCTGGTGGTGAGTTTGATCACTCGACCCACAGACTTCAGTCAAGGTGTGCAGCGATTGCTGGCCAGTTTTTAACGGGACACCAACGCTGGTGATCACAATCGCGAATGCAACAATCAATCCGCATGTCCTGAACCAATGATATAAATCCCATCGAGTTTCCTGCGCTTTCCAATCCGCAGGAAGGGATTGTGCGGTCCACTTTATTATCCGGTTGTTGATGGGTACCGGCCCAATCAGCGAAAAGAGCACAGCTAAGACCTGGATAGTGAAAGCAATGGCAGCAAGTCGCCGCGCAAGTCCATTCAAATGCGCGAAAGGTAAAAGCAAGAGAAGGTTCAAACCGCAGAGCCTGCCATCCAAAACGGCATCACTCGACCGAACATTGCAGCGTACGATGACCGCATTGATATGTGTACTTGCTGTAGCTCCCGACTGAAGGCGGGGTGAGCGAATGCAGCAACGTGTGTTCACTCCCGCACATCAAGCCAAGCACCAACACGGCAAGGATCTGGATTACAAAGGTCAGTTCGGATCTCCTGAATGTTTAGATGATGTCATGCGAAAAATGGTCGAGGCGTGAAAAACATTCAGGGAAGTTTCAACTTTTACATCTCCAATCTTGTCTGGAAAGTCATATCGTTTGAAGTTTTGGTAGCGATACCGGGATTCGAACCCGGGTTTCCGCCGTGAGAGGGCGGCGTCCTAGACCCCTAGACGATATCGCCACAGGGAAGAGTGGCCAAAGCAGTACACATCTCACGATTTTCTATCATCCCACGCCCTTCCAGTTGCTGCAAGCTAAACACAATCACAGGGAAAGCAAACAGAATGAGAATGTTCGCCACGTCACAGGTGTACGGTCGTGCGTCACGCAGCGTTCGACAGTGGTAGTGGTACTTTGGCTATGTGCCTACTCATCTGAACGATCCACAACTCTCACAATTGACACCGGTTCACCCCAAGGGCACGCGTGCTCGCGTGCTGCTCAGTTCTGTTTTTGGCCCCTATGCGCAGGACGATGAGTTCGGCAGCCGGGCAATCAACCCCATGGAGCTGTACCACAACCAGGTAACCCGCGCCCAGGGAGCGTTTTCGCTGCGTATGTTCCACCGCTCGTGGGGCATCATGATGATTCAGTCGAACATTTCCGCACCATGTACAGTACTGGATTTCCCAACCCGTAAAGCCTTTGCCAAGGAGCTGACTACCCAGCAATACGACGTGGTGGGAATTTCCTCGATCATCGTAAATGTTGGGAAGGTTCGTGAGATGTGCCGGATGGTCCGGGAGCTCTCGCCGAAATCGACCATTGTTATTGGCGGCCATGTCACCGCCACACCGAATATCGAAAAAATCGTAGATGCCGATTATTTTGTTCACGGTGAAGGAATTTCCTGGATGAGGCGCTATCTGGGCGAAAACGATGGTTCGCCAATCAAGCACCCGGCCATTATTTCGGGAATACGGACGCGCTCGATGGGATTGCGCCTGCCGGAACGACGCGGCTCGACGGCGGCAACCATTATCCCTTCGGTCGGCTGCCCGATGGGCTGCAGCTTCTGCACCACTTCTTCTTTTTTTGGCGGTAAAGGCAATTTTTATAATTTTTACGAAACAGGCGACGAACTATACGAAATTATGAACAATTTCGAAACGACGCTCGGGGTAAAAACATTTTTCATCATGGACGAGAATTTCCTGTTGCACCGCAAGCGTGCGCTGGAACTGCTTGCGCGAATGAAGGAAGCCGGGAAAAGCTGGAGCATGGCCGTGTTTGCTTCCGCAAATGCAGTTCGCAAATACACCATGCAGGAATTGGTGGAACTGGGCATTTCCTGGGTGTGGATCGGCCTGGAATCGGAAAAAGCGAGTTACTCGAAACTGCAAGGCATGGACACCCAGCAATTGACGCACGAAATGCGGCAGCACGGAATTCGCGTGCAGGGTTCAACGATCATCGGGTTAGAACATCACACTCCTGGAAACATTCGCGATGAAATCGAACATGCCGTAAATCACGAAACCGATTTCCATCAGTTCATGCTGTATACCCCGGTGCCGGGAACTCCGTTGTACAAGGAAATGAATGAGCAAGGGCGCCTGCTGGACTTTGTTGATTTCGCCGACATTCATGGGCAGTTCAAATTCAATTTCAAGCATGCCGCAATTTCGCGCGAGGATTCCAAACGCTTTCTGGATTGGGCGTTCTGGCACGATTTTGAACGCAACGGGCCAAGCCTTTACCGGATGTGCCAAACCATGCTGCAGGGATGGCAGCGCTACCGTAACTATCCAGACCCGCGAGTGCGCGAACGGTTTTCCCGCGAGATGGACAAATTGAAGAGCGGATATAATGCCGCGCTGTGGGCCATGGAGCACCAGTTCCGCGCCGTGAATCGCAATGTCAGCGAAAAGATTCAGCAGTTGCGCAAGGAAGTGGAAAGTGAGTTTGGCATTACGGCCCGGATCAGCTCGCGGGCGATGGGGCCAATTCTGTGGTGGACTTCGCGGCGGGAAGAGCGGCGTCTGGCGAAGGGAAAGACCTATGAGCCGCCGACGTTTTTGGAACGAACGAATTGGGTGACCGCGTAAGTTTCGCAATCCGATCTTAGAGCAAAATATAAAATGTTAGTTTCGCCGATGCAAAAGATCGGCCACTACGTAAAGGCGCCCGCTTTGGAAAGCGGTCGCTGCATAAATCCTCTGATAGACTTGTCGCCGACTTTACACCCCTACATAGCTCATGGAGGAATGATGATCGACACAACCGCGGGTTTTTCGCGCCGGCGCCCCTGGTGGACGCCGGGTTTGCAGCAGTGCGAAAAATCGGTGAAGGCGCGTATGCCACGATTTCGGACACCTCCAAGGGTTTTACCACCATGTGCAATGGCGGGTTCCTGGTGGGAAAAGATGCGGCGCTCATGGTTGAAGGATTTGTGACCGTGAATGGCGCAGCCTTTCAGATGGAGACGCTGCGAAAAGTGACGCAAATGCCCATTGCGGGCGCGGTGGACACGCACTACCACTTCGATCATTCGTGTGGAAATTCGTTTTATGGGGGAAATAACATTCCGTTGTGGGGGACACGCGGCGGTGGCGAAGCGGATTACGGAAAACTATCTACCAATGCAGACGACGGACAAGGCGGCGATTCTGGCACCGTTTGAAAAGCGAGTGCAGGACGCAAACTCAGAAGTGGCAAAGCAGCACGCACAAGCTTGCGTGGGGACTGTCGCGGGAGTCGTCGAAATTATTAAGAAAACGACTCTGACGTTACCCAACCGCGCGCTCGATCCGGCTACATTGCCCCTGACCGTGGACCTTGGCGGTTACACGATTGTCATTGAAGCGTTTCCGGGACATTCCGGGACGGACCTGATCGTCAAAGTGACTGAACAAAATGTGGTGTTCACAGGCGATCTGCTATTCAACGGATCGTTTCCAGCTACCTTCGATGAGCAGTCGACGATATCCGGTTGGAGAAATACTCTGAAGACGCTTGCCTCCTTCGACAAAGACACGATTTTTGCGCCGGGGCACGGACAGTTATGCGGGCAGGAAGGCATCGCGCTGGCACGCAATGTGTTTGACGATATCGTTGAGCAAGCGGAAAAAATGTATCAGGCGGGTGTGCCGGTTTCCGAGGCCGTTGACCGTTACGCGATCCCAGAAAAGTTCAAATCCATGCCGATGTGGTCGTGGAACTTCTGCATTGCGACGGCAATCACGAAACTGTACGCGGAGTGGGGCGGGAAGTAGATCAGGCGAGTACAGGGGCAAACCCAAGATGGCAGCATAAAGCTGCCCCTACGGGGAAAAAGCTAACCAGTCGGAGGTTGGGGTGTGACTTAGTGGCCTGTCGGCGCATGAGCTAAACTTATGCGACGACGCGAATGGCCAAGAAAACGGCGATCATCATTGGAGCGGGGCCGGGCGGGCTCACAGTTGCTTATGAACTGCTGACTCGAACCGACATTCACCCCGTGGTGCTGGAGCGTAGTGCCTACATGGGTGGCATCGCCCGCACAATCGAGTACAAGGGCAATCGCCTGGATTTGGGCGGCCATCGATTTTTTTCAAAAAGCGACCGGGTGATGAGATGGTGGCTTTCTCATATGCCGGTCGCGAAGGAAACCGAGGCAAGAGACGTCATTCTTCGCTTCCTGGTGCGCAACCGTAAATCCCGGATTTATTTTTTGCGAAGTTTTTTTGACTACCCTGTACAGCCTACCTGGAATACCCTGCGCAATTTTGGCTTTTTAAGGGCAGCGAAAATTGCCGCGAGTTATCTACGCAGCGCGCTCTTCCCCATTCGGCCTGTAAATAATTTAGAGGAATTTTTCATCAATCGATTCGGTCGCGAACTCTATCGCACATTTTTTGAGTCTTACACCGAAAAGGTGTGGGGAGTGACCTGCGCGCAAATTAAGGCAGAGTGGGGAGCGCAAAGGATCAAGAAGCTTTCGATCGGAAAAGCGCTGAAGCATTTTTTGTGGCAAGCAGGAAATCGTAAGAAAGCCGGGGTTGCGCAAAAGGAGACAGAAACGTCGCTGATTGAACAATTTCTATATCCGAAATTGGGTTCGGGGCAGATGTGGGAGGAAGTTGCCCGGAAAGTTGTTGCTTCAGGGGGCGAGATCATTACTGAGCTTAATGTGGATGGCGTTGAAACCCAAGCTGGTCGGGTAATTGCGGTGACAGGTAAAGATGAGCATTCGCAATCTGTGCGTTTTGCGGGGGACTATTTCTTTTCGACGACTTCGGTGCAGGAGCTGGTCGAATCGATGGGTTCGTCGGTTCCAGAGAACGTGCGAGAAGTCGCTGGGGGATTGCAGTATCGGGATTTCATCACGGTAGGCCTGCTAGTGCGGGGGCTGAAGCTGCACGACCCTGGCGAGCGAGTCGACCAATTAATTCAAGACAATTGGATCTACGTGCATGAAAAAGATGTGCAGCTTGGCCGGTTGCAGATCTTCAACAATTGGAGTCCCTATCTGGTCGCTGATCCGGCCTGTGTATGGCTCGGCGTGGAATATTTTTGCCAACAGGGAGATACGCTTTGGCAGACGACAGATCAGGAAATGACGCAATTGGCGGTAGAGGAGTTGGCACGAATCGGAGTTACTGAGAGAGATGATGTGCTGGATTCAACGGTGGCGCGAATGCCGAAAGCGTATCCGGCGTACTTCGGGGCGTATGAAAGATTCGCGGAAATTCGCAAGTATCTGGATGGAATAGCGAATCTGTTTTTGATTGGGCGAAATGGAATGCACAAATACAACAATATGGATCATTCCATGCTCACTGCCATGACCGCCGTGGATAACATTTGCAGCGGTATCACAACGAAAGAAAACATCTGGGCAGTGAATACCGAAGAGGAGTACCACGAGGCGAAGAAGTAGGTGGTCGCAACTTCGCGAACGATTTTGAAAAAGGATGCTGGCCGGGATAAATCCCGGCGCCTATACAAGCTGGCGCCCAACGTTAGAGAATGCATATACAAAGGGTTAGGCCTTGTGACAGACAGGATGGACGGAAAAAAACTGAGGGCATTTGTCACGAAAATGAAATAATTTGCATATCTTGCAAATCAAACTCAAAGTGGCAACCAGTAAGTCACTCATTTAGAGTCCCTTAGATCAAGGATAGCCGGCGCTCGGATTGGTTCGCGAACTGCCCTACTAGATGTAGAGATAATGTTGGCGGTGTGCTCGTTCAACGAGCTGAGCATATGAGTACCATGTTTACTGGTTTAAGGAGCAGGAGCTTCATGATGAAAAAACTTATCGGTCTTTGCGCGTTGGCGATCGTATTCTCCGCGGCCTCCGCTCCTGTGGCCAAGGCGGATGGAGTTGATAGCTTCACATATCAATCCAATGGCAATACGTTCGTGTGGCGACTGCCGGCTTCTCCCTTTCCTGGCAATTCAAATGTTTCGCCCGGGCTAAGCTTTACCCTGAATAATGTCTCCGTTTCAGAGAATGGGGCTGCTCCGGTCCTGGCGACCTTCGATTTTTTCACACTTCTGGATGGTGGTGGATTTGACCTGACGCTCGGAAAGGCCATGCCGATTAATGCGTTTGGGCTGGCCGTATTCAACGGTTCGCTGAACTCACCCACGTTCCTTACCGGAAAATTCCTGCTTCTCGACTTCGGAACAGGTGACGACGGCTCTTTGGGCAAACTCGCAGTCACCCATGTGCCGGAACCGTCTTCGGTCGGATTGCTGGCAATCGGATTTCTGCTAGTTGCCTGCGTGTTTACCTTCAAGAGAGCAAATGGCCTGCAGATTCAAAGCTGATTAGGGGGCGTTGTCCACTCAGGATAGTGCTATTTATATTGACATTCTATTACTGAGTGGTACTCTAGCTTAGGAATTCCTGCGGCTGTATTCCCTTCCACGATTCACTCTAATTTTGATAATAAGCTTCTAGCTTTGTTCAACCACGACGGAGCGCTGCGCAACTTCGGCGGCTAGCTGTTTCATCTCTTCGTGGATCAAGCCGTTGGAGGCGAGAATGGTCTTGCCACCCAAAACGTACGGACTCCCCTGCAAGTCCGTAATTTTTCCACCAGCTTCTTCAACGATGATGACACCCGCGGCCGTGTCCCACGGTTTCAAACCGAATTCCCAAAAGCCATCGAAGCGGCCGAGCGCAACGGAAGCCAGATCCAGAGCGGCTGAACCATCACGCCGCACTCCGTGCGATTTCAGCGTGAAATCCCAATAATAATGAATATTGGGATGGCTGTGGCGATCATGGTTGGGGAAACCGGTGCACAGCAAACTGTTCCTCATGGCGTCGATTTTGGAGCAATTCATCTTTCTTCCGTTGAACATTGCGCCTTCGCCCTTCGCGGCACAGAACAATTCGTCGTACACCGGGTTGTAAATAACTCCCACCAGCAATTCCTGTCTAAGGGCCAGCGCCATCGAAACACAAAAACAGGGATAGCGATGGGCAAAATTTGTAGTGCCATCCAGGGGATCAACATGCCAGCGATATTCCGACCCGGTGTCTTTTCCAGTTCCTTCCTCTGCGGCCACGGAGTGTTGCGGGAAATATTTTTGCAGGCTGCCGACGATCAGGGCTTCAGAGCGCCGGTCCGCCTGCGTCACCAGATCAAAATCCCCTTTGTAGGCAATGTCCGCCGGGCGATCTAGTTCTTCGCGCAGCACTTTGCCTGCTTCGCGGGCGATTTCGACAGCCGCTTCTAGAAATGTCTTAGTCATGGATTTCCTGTTCTCAGATTCACCATCGCAGCAGAAAGGGGCGAGATCTTCTCAAAGGAGACTCCTTACTGCGGGCCGCTCAAATACGTCGTGCGGTGCCGCGCCGTATAGCCGGGCAAAACCTTCACTTCTATTGTACGGTAGGAGTTCGCCGCTCCGCGCGGATTAGGATAATAAGCCAACCGGTATTGGGTGCGTAATTCACGATCGATCTGGTCGAAGATGATCGCCAATTCTTGGGCGCTATCCGGAAAAAACATCGCTCCGCCGGTCATTTCCGTAATGGTCTGCAGCGCATGTTCTCCGGCCGTGTTCCTTCCGTTCTCGTTTCTTACCGGGCGAATCACGATGGTGTAGAGAAGGATGCCCGCACGAACGGCGGCTTTGCGCGCCGACTCAAAATCAGAGCGGCTGGTTGTTTCTCCCGCGTCGGTAACCATGATGATGACGCGGCGACGTTCACTACCTCGCTTCTCCAGCGCCTTCGAGCCCAGAAGGACCGCATCATAAATCGATGTGCCCGCGCCATCGGGAATCCTCCGCACCGCGTCTTGCAGGTTCGCGACATTGTCGGAGAACGCGCCAATTTGCGTAACTTGTTCGTCAAAATAAAAAACGCCTAAGCGATCTTCCGGGCGAAGCACCTGCTTGATGAAATGAGAGGCAGCCTCGCGCTCGAAAATAATCTCCTTATGCGCGCTCAGGCTGGCATCCACCATCAGAGCGAGGTCGAGTGGTTGCTTGGTCTCCGATTCAAAGATATCGATTTTCTGCTGGACGCCTTCTTCAAAAATCTGGAAAGCTTCGATGGGTAGGTCCGGCGCAGGACGATTTTTGTCGTCGAGAACGCTGACAAGAACATTCACCAGATTTACATTCACCTTGATGGTGTTGCGCGGGGATGCGGGCTCTTTCTTTTCTTGTGGCGGCGGAGCCTGCACAGGCGCTTCCGGTGGTATAGGTTGGGCTGGTACTGCACCGGCCGGCTGAGCCCAGGGAGGACGATCGGGCTTCTCCTGCGCAAATGCAAGGGGAGCCATTCCATGAGCAGCGCAGAACCAAAGAATACCGGCTAGCAGGACGGTGCGCTTCGACAAAGTGCGAGTTTTCATCAAATGATTAGGATGCAGTTTTTTGGCTAGGCGGTGCGGGGGGTAATTCCCCGTCTGCCCAGACAGCGCCGTCTGCAAAGTATTCCTTCTTCCAAATAGGAACGGTCTTCTTCAGCGTGTCAATCGCGAAACGGCAAGCGTCGAAGGCAGGCCCGCGGTGGGGCGCACTTACCGCAATAAATACGCTGGTTTCACCAATTTCGAGCCGCCCCAGGCGATGGACGATGGCAACGCGATCAATGGCGAATTTTTGGTGCATCAGGTGGCCGATCTCGCTCATTTTTTGGAGTGCCATGGGAGCATAAGATTCGTACTCGAGATAACTTGTCTGGCGGCCATGGGATTCTTTGCGAACAAAGCCATCGAAAGTGACCATCGCGCCATCCAGATCGGCACGCACTAATCTGATCAGTGCGGCAGCATCAATCGGCTGCTGGACTAACTCGAACTTGTCTTCTTCGATTGCCTTCGCCATGGAATGCGCCGCTAACCTCCACTTACTGGCGGAAGAAACGCAATCTCGTCGCCCTCGGTAACTTTGGTGGTCCAGGCGGCGAACTCCTGATTGCAGGAAGCAACCAGAGAAGCACGGAAACCGGAAAGCTTCGGAAAGCGAAGCGCGTAGGAAGAGAAAACTTCCTCCAGCGTGGCTCCTTCTGCCGTTTGGATAGATTCCTCCGACAACCCGCAGAGTTCGCGGATACGACCGAAGAACAGCACCTTTACTCGAACTCTGGCAGAGACGGATGGCACAACAAAATTGTAACCTGAGAGGTGATTGGCAGCCAACGTTGAGCAGGTTACGGGGTGTTATGGTAGGGACCGCCTTCTGAGGCGATCCGTCGCCTCAACCAGAATTCTATCTGGAAAGAGCTGGCCGAATGAAAATTCTGATGACTGGCTCCAGCGGTTTAGTCGGCACTGCTCTGCTGGAGGAATTGAAACAAGCGGGGCACACCGTGCTGCGTCTGGTGCGGCCGGAAAGCTCTGGAACGACTCGAGCGACGGAAGGATTTGATGTCGAATGGAACCCGGTAACAGGTGCGCTGGGCGGCGCCGCCGTTGGTGCGGACGCCGTGGTGAATCTGGCCGGTGCATCGATTGCCCACAGCCGCTGGACTGAAGAACGGAAGAAAGTCTTGCGTGTCAGCCGCGTCGACACCACCAACGCACTGGTGAGCGCTCTCGCCCGGATGGCGATTCGCCCTCGAGTGCTGATTTCGGCATCTGCCACCGGGTATTACGGCAATCGCGGCGACGAGCAGCTTACGGAAGAAAGCGCCTCGGGTAGCGATTTTCTGAGCGTCATTGCGCGAGACTGGGAAGCAGCGGCGATGAAGGCGGAGGCCATCGGAATTCGCGTAGTGCACGTACGTTTCGGAATTGTTCTGGCAAAGCAGGGTGGCGCTCTACCGCAGATGGTACGCCCATTCAAAATGGGAGTTGGCGGAAAGCTTGGATCGGGTCAGCAATGGATGAGTTGGGTAACGTTAACAGATACCGTTCGGATCGTGCGCTTGGCCCTGGAAGACGGCGCAATCCGTGGCCCCATCAATGTGGTGTCGCCCGAGCCGATCCAGAACGTTGAATTCACGGAAGCACTCGCAAAGACGCTTCATCGCCCCGCCATTTTTTCAGCACCAGAATTTGCCCTGAAATTAGCCTTGGGAGAGATGGCTGACGCACTGCTCCTGGCCAGCCAGCGCGTATTGCCTGCCAAATTAGAAAAGCTCGGCTACAGGTTTATTCATCCCGAATTGGGCAGCGCGCTGGCTAGCGTGCTTGTTGATCGCTGAGCCTACTTCACGACATTCATTGTGACAGTGATCGTCAGAACTCTTCCGCTGAGGGGATCAGCAGCCTGCGTGGTTTGCGTGGATTGGCCATCGCGCATCGTCAAGTTTAATTCAGTCTTAAACTGGCGAATGATTGGCTCCTTAAAATCCGGGGAATGCGCATCCACGGCTCCTCCATTGCTTCTTTCTGTGGCAACGGGCACGTCGCCTTCGACCCAGGAGCGTTCGAGGCCCAGGCTGAGTTCAAATCGACCGTCATCGGCAATAAAACCTCGAGCATCAATACTGGTTCCAACATCGATATATTGCATGCCGTCTTTACCGGCATAGACGGGTAGGCGGCTGCCCATGCGCATTTTGGTCCACGGTGGTGGAACTGGGCCCGCTTCGACAGCCTTGAGAAAAAACGTGTAAGGCAAATTCGCCACCTTCTTGTCTCCTTCCATCTCGGAGAAGGTCACCTGGACTTTGAGTGTTGTGGAGGGCCTCTTGCTTTCAGGCTTCGGACTATCCTGTGCAGCAAGACGGAAAGAAACTAATGTAAGAGCAAAGATTGTTGCCAGTGCGAAGCGGGCGTTTCTCATTGCGTTCCTCCAGTGGTACTTGTCTTTCCCACGATTGCTTGAATCAACGACGAAAACTGTTCTACAAAACTATTCTCCTTGTGTACTTTCCAGCGGCTTCAATTCCATATGTTCGATCCGCAGCAGGGCGATATCGACCGGAGCATCTAGTGCCACCGGGGCAGGACGCGTCAGCGCCTGGGCAATCTTAGGTTCCCGGGGAAGGTCAGCAACAAACTTGGCAAAGGCACGTTGCTCTTCGACCAGAACAATCACTTGATGCGAGCCTCCGGCAGTGGCTTCGGACGAAACAGGTTGGAGAGAGAGAAAACCGGTGCGTTTTCCGGTTCGCGGCCTTGAATCGATCACCGATTTTGGAGGTAATTGCAGTCCAGGTGCTTGATTACCCTTGTCACCTGAATACACGGATGCGCTTCCCCCCGAATTTGGATAAACATTCGGGCGACGAATATAGCCAATGCTGATAGCAAGAATCGTCACGGCTGCGAGCACGGCGAATGTTCCAAGGTAATTCCACGAGGGTTGCACAATTGGCTGCTGAGTCAAACGATTTCGCGCCACTGCTAGCAGAGATGCAGGCATCTCTTGATTAACCATGGCTTGTAATCCCGAATCGATTGAGCGTACCAGGTCAACCTGCAGTTCATAGTATTCCCGGCAGGCCGGGCATGATTGTTGATGGGCGGAAGGTTCGTCAGAGAGCGTTGTCGCGCCTGCGGCAACCGCGTCAAACATGTTTTCTTGGCAGGCTTTGCAGTTCATCGTAACTTCTCCATCAGGAATTTGCGGGCCTTAAACAACCGCGACTTTACGGTTCCAGCTGGCACGCCAAGAATGGCCGCAGTTTCATCGACGGAGTTGCCTTCTATCGCCGTCAACGACATGACCAACCGCTGCCCGTCCGGCAAATCGTCCAGTGCGCGAGCCAATCGCGCTTGAAATTCGTTGGAAGCCGCCACAACTTCCGTGGATTGTGGCGGCGGTCGCAGTCCGGGTTCGGCCCATCGCGTCTCTCGCTCAATTCGGCGACGTAGTGATCGCAATCGATCAATCGCCAAGCGAAAGCTGATACGTACCAGCCAACTGCGGAATCGCTCGCTGTTTCTTAGAAAATGAAATCGCCGGTAGGCCCGCAGAAGCGCTTCTTGCGCCACATCCTCGGCCTCCGCAGGATTGCGCAGCACGCCGAGCGCGACGCGATATGCCAGCGGAGCGTTGTCGGTGAGAAGCTGTTCCAGCTCTACCAGCGCGCCTGACTTGGCTGCGTCCCCTGCGGCGGTTGCTGCCAGTAATTTTCCCGGCTGGGACAGAACCAACTCCTGCATGCTTCCTCTTGAGCGGGGAAAACGATCCCCTCATGGTCTACATAAGCTAGACGGCACGGTCACAGTTTCGGTTCATTTGAATTCTTACTAACTCAGATGTTGAGCTGTTCCAGAAGAGTCTCCAGGTTGGACTCGTCGACCAGCAAATGAATCTGTTCCGCGGCTTCGGCGGTCAGTGGGACGGAACCTTCGTCAAACGCTTGCAGCAAGCGCATTTTCGCGACCGCGTACTCCTCGCTACTGGTCAGTGGCCGGCCATTTGCCTCGGCCCAAGCCAGTAGCGCAGATTGCCAGACGATGATGCGCAAATGAAACGTGGTTTTTCGGTCCGCGGAAACCGCATAAACAAATTCGCCTGCCGGTTTTCCCTGGTAAGTAACGCGATTCCCTTCGTAAAAGCAATATTGGTAAACATAGCCGTTTGTCGCGGAATAGCTCTTCACGCGCCGAACGCCATCAGGTCGAGCCATGCGCGGATTATTAGAGCCGCGGAAGAGAAAGTCAAATTCAGAAAATTCGGCTTGATGGTGCATTCCCGAATCGAAATCAATCAATTGCGAACAGTTCAAATCAGAACGGAATCTTGCATTACTTGAGCGGACGAAAATTCCACGTCTTCCCTGGCGCTTTCCCTACGTCCTTTCACTCTTTCTGCATCGCTCTTTCGCTGGTCATCCGCCTGCATTTATAAAAACTATGCGGCCCCTTCCGCAATCACGCAACGCTCGAAACGCACGGACAAATTCTACGTCACACATTCGTCAAATTCTTCTCTCTACCGTGCTCCTTGCGACGGGTGCGTGCATCCTGGGCTGCGGCGGGGGAGGCGCAGGCTCTGGAACGCCTCCGCCGCCACCACCTCCCTCCATTTCTGTGAGCGTAGTGCCCGGAATTGAAACAGTGTTGCTCGGCGGAACAGCTTCTTTTACCGCCTCGGTTACAAACTCTTCCGATACTTCTGTGAATTGGAGTGTGAATGGAATTTCAGGCGGCTCTGCTCAAGTAGGCACAATTTCTGCCGATGGAGTTTATACGGCGCCTGCGGATTTGCCGCAGGGCGGGACGATACAAGTGACTGCCACAAGCCACGCCGACTCCTCCAAATCGGGTCAAGCCGTTGTGACCATTACCAGCGATATCGCGATCGCGATTTCGCCATCTTCCTCAAATGTGGAATTAGGTAGCACGCAAGCTTTCCATGCCTTAATCAACAGCAATGGGCATCCCGATGCAACCGTTCGCTGGAGTTTGTCCGGGTCCGCCTGCCCAGGTTCATGCGGCAGCATTGATGCTAACGGTAATTACATCGCACCTGTAATTCTGCCGAATTCCACAAGCGTCTTGATAACCGCAGTCAGTGCCGCCGACCCCACCAAACAGAACTCGGCATCCATCACCGTTACAAGTAATTTCACCCTGCAGGTTTCGGCTCCTGCCTCCATAGCCACCGGAGTAACTACGGCAATCACTGCAAATATAACCGCAGTTGCTGGCTCTCATCCAAGCAGCGCACTCTCTTGGAGTCTGTCGGGCGCCGGATGCAGCGGAAGTACATGCGGAATTTTGACGGTTACAACGACTCAGTCGGCTGGCCCAACCGCTCTTGCGGATACCGCAAATTACACCGCGCCACAGAGTTCGCCGCAGCCGAATAGCGCAACGATCACTGTCACGCCTCAGGCTGATCCAACCAAGAGAGCCGTCGCCAACATCGCCATCCAACCCGGCTCGGGTGGTGGTCTCGGATTATTCCCCGTTACGGCGACTCTTGCCGCCAATCATCGAACTACCCTCACGGTTAGCGAGTCCGGCGTAAGTGCACTTTGAATTGGACTGTGAACGGCGTCGCGGGAGGCAATTCCACCTTTGGCCAGATTTGCGCGGTGGGTTCCAGCCCATGCCAGAGCATCATTACCGGCACCTCCCTGCAGGTTGATTATATTGCCTCGGGCGCCATACCCTCGCCAAACCCCGTCTCTGTGGTGGTGAGCAGCGCCAACAACTCGCTCTTCAACGCATCCGCGCAAATCACGGTGATCAACCACATTTTGGTCAGCGTGCAGCCGGGTAGCGTGATTGTGAATCCTCTTGGCGTTCAGGGATTCACCGCCAGCGTACTAGGAGCAACGAACCAGGGCGTTGTGTGGCAGGTGCAAGGGATCGGCTGCGCAGGCGCTCTCTGCGGCAGCATTTCCCCGCTGGGTGCCTACACTGCACCCCCGATTCCCCCCTCTCCAAATGCGGTGCAAATTGTGGCGATCAGCCAGGATGACTCTCCGCAAATGGGCGCCGCCAACGTATCCATCTCGACCGGAGCCAACATTTTGTCACTCCATCCCGCGAGTGTTTATGCAGGTGCTGCCAATGGCTTCACGATTCAAGTGACCGGAAGCGGTTTTGTACCTTCCAGTCCCGGCCCTGGCTCTGCCCTGCTGATTGGCGGCACGGTGCGCGTCACCAATTGCGATACGGCAAACAGTTGTTCCGCCCCGGCTAACTCCACCGATGTCGCTCAACCAGCAAACGTGGCAATCCTGGTCCAGAACCCCAGTGGAACGAAATCCAATGTCGCTTCCCTCGTGGTGGTTCCGCTTGGCACGTCAGAAGGCGTGATCACGTTAAGCAGTGCCGCTCCCTCCGCTACAGGCAAGGACATCAGCGTTGTGGAACCAAGTACCGCGGGACTCGACTGCGACGAGCAAACTCTGGATCTCCAAGTGGCCGCCATCGGCACCTACGTTACGGCCAGCAATACCTGCAACCTGGCGGGAAATCCTATTCTCCTGAATCGTCCCGCAAGCGGCAGCGTCTCCGCGGACATCTGTTTGTTTTCGCAAGCCGGTTTTGACACCAGCATGAGCTACACAATTTCCGGTTCCGGCGACGTGGCCGTAATCGCGAAACAGCCCGCGGGCCTGGGGATCATTCACCTGACACTACAAATACCTGCAACAGCGGCACCGGGCGCTCGAACAGTTTTTATTCAAAACACGAATCTGGATCGCATCGCAGCTTCGGGTGTTTTGGAGATTCAATGAGCATTCTCTCGGGAGATCAAAAGTGAGTTTTACACCACGCAGGAATTTCCTCTGGCTGCTCTTCGCGATTGGAATGATCTTGATCGCGATCGTTGCGAACGCCACAACACTGGTGCATTTGCCGTTTCAATACCTGGTTGGCTATTCCTCGGCTATTGCCAGGGTGCAATGCGTTGGCAGCGATGTGCGCCTGGAGAATGGGGAAATCTGGACCGATACGCGGTTCCACGTGCTCGAAACCGTAAAAGGTTTTCTTCCGCGAACTATCGTCGTGCGCCAGCCCGGCGGAAAATTCCAGAATCTTCATTCTCACGTGGATGGCTCGCCAGAGTCCCGGTGAAGAAGTCTATTTATTCCTGATGGGCAAACCCGGCAAGCAGTTCAACATAGTTGGCTGGTCGCAAGGTACATTCCGGATTCGCCGCGATACTCGCACCGGCGTGGAAACGGTTACGCAAGATTCCGCGGAAATTCCCGTCTATGATCCGGAATCACAAGGATTCAAGAGAACCGGATTCAAGAACGTGCGAGTTGACGCTTTTGTGGAGAAGATTCACCGGGAGGTTATGCGGCCCCCTTCCTAGACGGATTGGTGTCCGTTCAGAGTCAGTGTCGCAGCAGTTTGCGACGACTTGCTAAAGCGGTTGAGAGAAAGGCCAAAGAGCAGGCAAAGAGCTAGATTATGAGAGACAGATTGCGAAAATTCGGTGCTTGCGGAATTGCTCTTCTCTTCGCGTTTTGGTCCAACACTGCCGCGTATGGATATTCCTTCAACGACATCGTGCCGGACGTCCGGCAACCCGCAAACGTTTCTGGAGGCTCGGCCTGCCCTGTCCATGCCCACCAACTAACGGGAGCGGGTGCCATCGTCTTTCGCTGGAGCACCGCACTCGGAAGCAGCCCACGGACAATTTTGACGCAAGATCAAACCACGGCTGGGCACCTCAATGAAATCGAGCAAATGATTCAGCAATCGCTGAATGTGTGGACCGGTGTCAGCGGCACAACATTGACACCCGCTTCGCTTGCGCCACTAACCCGGATTTCCTCTGCAAGCGGTTGCGGTTCAGACGGCATCAACTCTATCTGCTTTGATCAGCCAGATATGGCCTTCACGCCGGGGGTTTTGGCCTTCACGCGAGTCGTCACAGCGGATCGCATCGGAATACAGTTGGGCAACAGTCCAGTCTCTACGGAGGTCGGACAAATTCTGGATGCCGATGTTTATTTCAATCCCAGCGATTCCATGACGTCGTTTGCCACGCCGCAAGCGCTCGGCAGCAACCCCAAATCCTATGATCTGGAATCCATCCTGATTCATGAACTCGGACATACTTTGGGCTTCAGCCATTCGGCGGTATGGAGCGCCATGATGTTTCCGTTTGCGCCAGCACCAGGCACAATTTCCGGAGTCAGACCAACCGCACAATTTCCTGATGCGGCGCTGGGCGAAGACGATCGCACAGGATTGCGCGTGTTGTATCACGATCTGCTCGACGTGACCTATCTCGGTTCAATCCAGGGCCACATTTTGCCGGCAAATCCCATTTCACTCCCAGCGGCGCCGCCTGGCGTCACCGGTATCTTTGGCGCCCATGTTGTGGCTGTCGACGCAAGCACGGGTTCGGTAATTGCTGGAAGTTTGGGCGGATGGAGTTGTAACGCCCCGGGCCCCGTTCAGTTTGACGGAAATTATGAGATTGATCGATTACCCGTGAACCGGAGCTACAAAATTTACGCGGAGCCGCTCGATGGCGCCGTCACTCCTTCGGATGTGACCAACGCGCTTGTGACACTCTGCAGAAATGCCACAACCGACCCCGGTTGGCCTCCCTTGCAGGGTTGCGTGGTGCCGGATGTTGACACGATGTTTACCACTCGTGTTGGCCCTTGATGATATCAGTCAAACTGAGTTGGAAATTATTTTGAATCGCGACTGGGAATGCACATCCACAAGAAATGGTCAACGAGGAACGTTCTGCGAGGAACGAACTAGCCTCTTGGATTCCCCACGATCAGGCCAGTTCCGGAATCAGCCATCCACCGCCAAACAACAATCCTGGTCCCAACGATGCCAGGAAAACCGGCTTGCGATCTGCCGCTGGCAACGCACCAGCCAGTTCCATCGCCGCATGAAGGACCGCTCCGCAAGTGGACGAACCTAAATTGCCTCTGGTAGCGGCAATCGGCGGGAACGCCCCCGGGGGAACGCACAACTGTTTTGCCAGTAGCGCGATCAGCCTGGGGTTGGGTTGATGAGTAGCGAAAGCTCCTACATTGCAACGAGAAATTCCGCTGCGCTGCTCCGCTTCCGCAAGAATCTTTTCCATGCGATTGACCGCGGCGCGTGAGAGCGCCTCGCCATCAAACTGCACATCCAGGCTACCATCTCCGGCTTCACTCACTTGAATAGCTTCGGAATATTTCGCGGCACAGCCAAAGAAGAATTCGCCAAGCCTGTACGCAATGCGTTTTGTGAAGAAACGTGTGGTGGTTAACAAAAATGCGCTCGCTCCATCTCCGAAAAGACCGCCGAATTCACCTTTGGCGCGACCGGGCCCCAAGGTGCGGCTGTGTACATCAGACGTGACCACAAGAATCAGCGATGCGCGCCCGGATACAAGAATGGTTTGCGCGACAGCAAGAGCCTGCACGAGCGCGACACAACCGCTGCCCACATCCAGGGCGCTGCAGTTTTCCCGAAGCCCTAGTTGGGCGTGAAGAGTAGCCGCTAGCGATGGATAAACGTGATACGTTTCGCTAGCCGCCAAAATCCAATCCACTTCCTTAGGATCCTGATTGTTTTTCGTCAAAAGATTGGAAGCCGCCTTCAAACCGAGCGAAATTTCATCTTCGTTTTCCGCAGCATACGCCAACGAGTGGATACCCGCCCGATTTCTCAATTTGCCGCTGGGCATGCCAAAAGCTTCATCCACTTCTTCGGAAGCGACGACACGCGCACCAAACGCGCTATTAGAACCAACTAGATAAACATCAGAAGATTGCAAAGTAAGACTCTCCCAGTTTCAGGCGGAGCGAATCTGTAAGGCCTGCTGAACTCAGGTCCTATGAAGTTGTAGTGTCTCTATCATCAGGCAGACCGCCTTGAAATACCACTCACAATCTCGAAAATGAAGCGGCTTCAACAAGACCGTCTCACCAGGCATCGCTAAAAATATTCGATAGCCTCCGGCGAAGTTCGAAAGGCGTATTGTTCGGATTGCAAACGGAGCGCATCTTCCAAAGCACTTTCCCGCCCTTGCGCAAACAAGGAATCGCTGGTTACATCGGCGAAACCATGCAATTGCAAGAGGCGGTCTTCTACGTCGCGGTGCAATTCCAATTCACCGCCTCGCCGTATGTGCGCCGGAGTGACTCCACGCTCCACCACCACCGGGCAAATCAGCATAAATCGGTGGCAGTGCAGCGGATCTTCCTCCGCGCATATCATCACTGTATTTTGTTGCCGCGATGCCGCCAGCATTCGATCGACGGCTTGCAAAAAATCAGATGCGCCCCGTCTCGCCACATAATCCACCAACCCGTTGGGGAGGTAATACGCGGGATCGAGTGGCCGTCCCCCCAGTTGGTCACCAAAAAATTCATATCGAATTCGTGCGGAGATCAGTCGAGCTTCCAGGGGTTCGCGATTGAATTGCGGATAACGAAAGCTGCCAGGGCGGCTACGAACATCACAAACCATTTTAATCTCGTGCCGGATTAGTGTGCCAAGCAGGTCCGACATCTCCTGGTTGGAGTGTCCGATAGTGAATAATCGGCGGGCCGATCGAATGGTTAAATTCATAGCAAGTTCTGCAAACCTAAATTGTAGCCTCTTCTACCATTCCGCACACGCGGCCACGAAAGCCCCGCGCCCGCACATGGCTTATATCCGATGCCGTTAGTGCAACCCTTCGTTTTCCTGTTGAATATTGCTAAGTCGTTCCAGCTCGGTAACGACTCGATCCAGCTCCTCGATCAACGGATTCGTTCCTGCTTGTCGGAAAGCCCTTAGCAATTCCCGGTAATACCACAGCGTTCCAAGTTTCTTTCCGGCAAATCGCTCATAAACCGATTCGCCATACACCCGCACCTCGTAGAGCGTTTCCCGGGCGTTGGAGAGTTTGTCAGCAGCGGAAACCAGTCGAACATCCGCACTCTCGCCGCCCACCCGGGCGATGTAGGCGCGCTTCCGCTCTAACCAGGGAGACTTTGGCTCCGTATACGTGTCGGTGCAACCATCCACTATGTGAGCGACACGCTTGCCGAATTTCTTTTGAATTTCGCGCAGTCGTGGCAAGCCGCCCTGATCTTCCACGGCATCATGCAACAGCGCGGCAATGGCCATGTCCTCATCGCCACCGTATTCGATAACGATGGAAGCCACTCCCAACAAATGTCCGATGTAGGGACGTTCCGTACGTTTGCGAATCTGTTTCGCGTGGAGCTTTGCAGTGTATTCAAGCGCGGAAATAAAGCGCTTTGAAAATGCACGGCTGCCAGGCAATTTTCGACGCAATCGATCAGGAACTGACATTTCGTGAAGTCATGTTTGTCGTCAAAACAGTTTACCGGCGGCGCAATTTGCCCAACAGCCGCAGAATTTCCATGTACAGCCAAATCAGCGTAACCATCAATCCAAACGCGCCGTACCACTCCATGTAACGCGGCGCGCCCATCCTTGCGCCAGTTTCGATCATGTCAAAATCGATAATCAGATTCAGCGCCGCAATCACCACCACAAATAGGCTGATCCCTATGCTCAGTGGCGAGCTGCTATACAAAAATGAAAACTGGGTGTGAAAGAAAATGCTGGCGATCATGCTCACGGCGTACGCCAGCGCAATGGCTCCGGTGGCAACCAGCACACCGAGCTTAAAACCTCGCGTGGCTCGGACAATTCCCGTTTTGTATGCGAGCAAGAGGACCAGAAGCGTAGCGAATGTCAATGTCACCGCGCGAACCGCGATGCCGGGGTAGGAGCGCTCAAAATAAGCGGAAATTCCCCCGAGCAAAAATCCTTCCAACAGCGCGTAAATAGGAGCGGTCAACGGCGACCACTCCTTCTTGAAAATCGTTACCAGCGCCACAATGAAGCCGCCAAACGCTCCACCCAACATCCACGGCATTGCCGCTTCCGGATTTTCAGAGTGGCCAAGTCCCCAGGTCCACGCTGCCGTAACGACAACGCAAAGCAGCAGCAAGCCGGTCTTGTTGACTGTGCCTTGAATCGTCATCACCTGACCGGTCGCAACCTGTCCCGCGAACGCGCTTTCTTTCAATACTGGATTATTGGACCGAAAAATGTCTGCCATGGTGGACCTCTACATTCTTTTGTGCGAGTAGTAAGAATATCACCAATTATACCGCCTGCTAAATCGGCACCACTTGGGAAGGATTCTCACGGCTGGAGGGGTCGAAACTCGAAGTTTGGTAGCGCTAACGGGAATCGAACCCGTATTTTAGCCTTGAAAGGGCTACGTGCTAACCGTTGCACCATAGCGCCACACATCGTTAATTTTAGCATAAACCCAACGGCTGTTGGGTCCGCTCACGCCAGCACAGCGAAAATTCTGTGCTTGCGGCAATCAACAGCTAAAACTACAAATCTAGTAACGGCCCTCTTCCATCCAGCGGACCACTTCCGATTCCACGGAGAATCCCCTCTCCCGGTTTTCCGCGAATTGACAATCCAGAGTGAACGCGTGGGCTTTCAAAGGAATCATGAAATAGGATTTCCAGTGTTGGAACCCGCGTACGAACAGTTCTACGAAGCGCTCCATCCCAAGAATTTGAACTTGGGTAACGTGGACCAGCCCGTGGAACAAAGATCGTTCCGTAATCTTCTCGTTGAAAACAACCACATCCAGAAACGTTACGTTGGACTGATGGGCCAGATCCGGTAGATTTCGGTATCCCTTTTCCCTTGCTTCCGTAAAGAAGGGAGGGTTGGCAACTCGCCCTTCCGTCAACTTCACAATTTTCACTTGCCCCAGCAGAGCTGGATCAAAAAATCTTGCCAGAAAAGCCTTTGATTTAGGACCTAGCGACTGGCCAAGCGGATAGTAATGAGCCCGCTGCTGCCTCAAAAAATTTGCAAATACATTCGTCGCATGGAGGAATTCCCGACTACTCTCGTTCTGGCTTAGATCCGCTTGGGTGCCCAGAAAAGGCCGCCGCGCCTGCCCGCTCATGTGAATCTGCAACTCTTCCAACGTTTTTTCGCTATCCGGAATTTCCAATCGCTTCTTCTGACGATCGGCCTTTTCGGCCTGGAATAGGTCCCAGTCGTTGGAATTATCCATGTACGTCACTACTGCTCCTCCTCGTGCGGATGCACAGGAAGCCTGAGGCGGTCAGGCAAAACCTATTGTTTATACATCGTTAGTTGAACAATGTCAATGTAATAATGAGTTTTTTTGTTTCTCCGTTTCACGATGAGCACGACATTTTATGTTCTTTTGAATCTGAGTTATACGGAGGAAAGCGGTTATGTCCACTTCTCTGGACCTTGAACCAATTTCCTGTTATTACTTATACGTTGTAATTTTGATGTGCAGAGGGCCCTATGCCGCCACATGCGGATATGCAGTTGCAAGAACGAATCTTAAAGGCTGCGCAGCGATTGTGGAAGAGGCGTGGGGAGCACGGGTTGACGTTGCGAGAAGTAGCTCGTGAAGCGGGAACAACCACGCCAACCGTCTACAAACGATTTAAGAACAAGCAAGCTATGCAAATTGCGCTGGCGAAACGATTCAGCGACCAGTTGAACGAACGTTGTTTTGCGGAGCAATCTCTTGAAGGCGTGTTTAAGGCGTATTTGCGCTTTGCAGAAGAAAATCCGCACGAATACCAACTGCTCCTTTCCACCTGGACCGACATTTTTCATCCGGAGATGCCGCGTCCCGGCCGCGTCTGGTATTTAACGCAACTCGCAAATCGCTACGGGGGAGAGCCTGAGGAATATTCCCGCGCCTTCTATGTGCTGTTTCTACTGGCTCATGGCGCTTCCAGTATGCTCGCTGTGCCAGGGGATGAAGTTGCCCACAATGAAGTGCGCGAGAACTTCAATTCAATTTGTGACACATTATTTCAGCACATCAGGCTGTTCAGAGAAAAAGCAAAGCAGTCGTGAGAAAGTTTAGCTTTTGCGATCTTCCCACTCTTCATGCCACGCGGTTTGAATCGCTTCCAGTTTGCTCTCGTTGGACTTCAGGGGGTCGCCTGTGAAGCCCGGTAATTCGGTAATCCATTTGTGCATGTCGGTGAAGCGCACCGTGTAGGGATCTACATCCGGATATCTATCCGTAAGGCCGATGGCAATGTCCTCCAGATTGTCCCAATCGAATGTTCCCTGCATAAGAATTCCTCAGTGGTCCAGTTCGCGCGCGTAGTTTTTATTCCACCCGGGAATTTCCACCACGATATCAGTAGTGCCATCGGGCACGGTCTGGCAAGCCAGGCGCGATTTTGGCGTGATGCCGGGAGCTTCATCCAGTTCGTCTAGCTCGGCGTCGGTCGCCTCATTGCACGACTGCAAGCCCTCTTTAACCATCACGTGGCACGTTGAGCAGGCGCACACGCCGCCGCACGCGTGATCCACGCCCATTTTGAAGCCTTCGGAAATATCCAGGATGCTTCCCGGCAGGCCGTTGTGGCCATACGGAAATTTTTCCGGGTCGACTTCCACAGTCTTGCCGCTCGGAAGGAACGTGACCTTGAATTTCTTGGTCGCTACCTTATATTTCACTTCATCAATGTAGGGGTTGCTGCCGCCCATAATTTTTCTCCACTATCTGCTTACTGCAAACTAAACTTCCGCTAAATTTTTTCCCGCCAACGCCGATTGCACTGCGGAATTCATCAACAGTTCCGCAAGGTGTTCGGTGGCGTGATTCAAATCATCAATCTGCTGCCGAATCTTCTTGTAGTCCGTGCCCTGCACTGCTTCTTTCAGCGCGGCGATGCTGGCATCGATCTTTGCACGTTCGGACCCCGCAAGCCCCGCCGTTTGGGGATTGTTCAAAGCCTTGGTCGTCGCGGTGAGAATGGATTCTGCTTCGGTGCGCGCTTCGATCACTTGCCGTTCGGCAAAATCCTGCTCCGCATATTCGATCGATTCTTCCAACATGTGCTCGATGTCGGCATCGTTCAACCCATAACTCGGCTGAACTTCGATGGTGTGCTCTTCCCCATTGCGCAAATCTTTTGCTGCAACTTGCAGAATTCCGTTGGCGTCGATGAGGAATTTCACTTCAACGCGTGGCAATCCCGCAGATGCCGGCGGAACACGCAGAGTGAAGCGCGCTAGTGAACGGCAATCCTTGGCGAGTTCCCGTTCCCCTTGCAACACATGAATATCGATCCCGGTCTGATTGTCTACACCGGTGGTGTAGAGTTCCTGCGCACTTGCCGGAATGGTGGAATTCCGTGGAATAATTTTCGCCACTGCTCCGCCGTACGTTTCAATGCCCAGCGAAAGCGGAGTGACGTCCAGAAGCAGCGTGTCCTTGACGCCGCGATCCAGGATATTGGCCTGCACAGCCGCGCCCAATGCCACAACTTCGTCGGGATTCAGTTCCGTATGCGGCTTGCGATCAAAATGTACCTGTACCGTGCGCCGTATCAGCGGTGTGCGCGTCGTTCCCCCCACCAGCACGACTTCTTCTATTTCCTTGGGCTTCAGTTGCGCGTCGGCCAGTGCCTTTCTTACCGGCACCATCGTGCGGTCCACCACAGGGCGAATCAGAGCTTCCAACGCACCGCGCGTAAATTCGTGCTCGTACACCTTTCCATTCGGCAATGGAAAACGGAGCTTGACAGCCTCAGTCTCCGACAGTTTGTGCTTTACGACGATAAGCTCCTTGCGCAATTCCTGCGCGAGTTCGCCATGGGGCGAAAAATCAAGTCGATCTTCCTGCAAAATCTGTTCGTGAACGAACGCCTGCAAAAGATTGTCGATGTCATCGCCACCCAGGTGCGTATCGCCATTGGTGGAAAGCACCTGATAAATATCGCCCTCATCCGTGGAGATGAGTTTCAAGACAGAAATATCGAACGTGCCTCCGCCCAGATCGTAAACGGCAACTTTGCCACGCCGTTTCTCGTGCAATCCATAAGCAAGCGCCGCGGCGGTAGGCTCATTTACCAAACGTAAGACTTCCAGCCCGGCCAGTTTCCCGGCATCTTTCGTAGCCTGGCGTTGTGCATCATTGAAATAAGCAGGCACCGTGATGACCGCGCGATCTACAGTCTCGCCGAAATAGGCTTCCGCCCAATTCTTCAACTCGCGAAGAATGAACGAAGAAATCTCGGGCGGCGTGAAAACTTTGTCGCCCAGTTGCACTCGGATAACATTCTTGCTCGCCGGATCGATGCGAAAAGGAAAGAGCTTGAGCTCACTCTGCACATCGGCAGGGCCCCGGCCCATCAACCGCTTCACCGAGTAAATCGTCCGTTCGGGCTGCGTCAAGAGCCGTCGCTGCGCCGGCGCGCCTACGATAATGCTTCCATCTAAGTCGAGACTGACAACCGAAGGGCACAGCGTGATGCCACTTGGCCCGCGAATACACTTGGGTTCGCCAGTCTGCGGATCGACATAAGCGACCAGGCTGTTGGTTGTTCCAAGATCAATGCCAACAATTCTCGCCATGACTCTACAAAAGTTCCTTCTGAACATTTACAACCAGATTTCGAATGTAAGAGCGGCGATTCAACAACTCATTCAGTTGCGCCATAACCTTCTGCCGGCTGGCATCGTCACCCTTCGCTTCCAAATTCTTGTCCCATTCGCGTGCGCTGGCACGCAACTGCTCGTCCACTTCGGTTAGCTTCTCTTGGAAATTCTTCTCGGCCGCTTCCAAACGAAGTTTCAGCACGCCCGTATCGCCGCCGGATTCCCTCGCTTCTCGCAATTCATCGAGCGACTCATTTAACTCGAAAACTTCTTCCAGTAAATTTGCGGGAGCTTGCTGCTTGGTGGTTCCCTCTTTGCGCATACCCTCAATCGACAACAAATATTCCACGCGGGCAACTGGGTCGCGCAGCGTACGGTACGCATCATTCAATTCCGAACTGCGCTTCAGCGAAATCTCGCGCTCTTCGGCCGTAGCATTCACAAAATTATCAGGATGGAGCTTCCAACTGAGCTGCAAGAATTTCTGCTCGAGCGTACCCATTTCCAGCTTGAGTTTGCGCGGGATCTCGAACATGGCGAAGTAATCGCTCTGCTGCGGAAGCTGCAGCATCTTGCCGCAACTGGAACAGAAATGCGTTCCGATCGTCCGCTCATGGCAACTCCAGCAGACAAGCGGAGCGTTCGTGGTGGGAAAAGGACTGCTCATGTCTTTATCACATCACCATCTTTCGAAAGATCAGCGCGTAAGTTCTCAAAAGCGTCATCACGCACTTTGTCCCCAGTCCGTCGATGCTCCTCCATGTGCTTAAGCATTTCAGAACGTGTCTTAGTAACTGTTTCAGCCTTGCCGTTGAAGTTACAGTACTGACAAATCATGTCTTCATCGCTTTCGCGGCCAAATCTCGCATACGCCATAATTTGCTCCGCGGTCGCAGGACATAAAAAAAGTGGCTGGCGATTGCGGTGGCCAACCACTGGGATGCTAACCTGCACCGAGCCTCGCCCGGACCACAGGCTGAAGCCTGTGCTACCGCTTACGCCGTAAAACTGCTCCCGCAGCCACAACTCCGCGCCGCATTCGGATTTTGAAACACAAATCCCTGGCGCATGAGCGTATCTTCATATTCCAGAATCGTGCCATTCAAATACAGCAAGCTCTTCGGATCCACAAAAATGCGCGCGCCAAACTCTTCAAACACTTTGTCGCGATCGCGCGCTTTCGTATCCAAACGCATTGCGTAAGAAAGCCCGGAGCAACCGCCGCCCTGCACTCCAACACGCAGCCCGCCAACTTCCGCAGACACACCCTCTTTGGCGAGCAGCGCAATGATTTTCTTCGCTGCAAGCTCGCTGATATGAATGACCGGAACCGCGGGGCCCGTTTGTGTTGCCGTCTTTGTGGCCACGATTGCAACTCTCAACAATAAAACTGAAAACTAAACTTGGACAGCATCCTCCGACGGGCTCAGTCTACCGCCGGAAGACGCCACTAACGCCGCGCAACTCACGCACTTAGTGCGATGATTTTTCGTGCGCGGGAACTTCGATACCGTGCTTCTTTTTCCAGTCACCGATAGCCGCCTTGATGGCGTCTTCGGCAAGCACAGAGCAATGAATCTTGACCGGAGGCAGCGCGAGTTCACGGACGATATCCGTGTTCTTGATCGCCAACGCCTCTTCTACGGTCTTGCCCTTCACCCATTCGGTCGCAAGCGAAGAACTGGCAATCGCCGATCCGCAGCCGAACGTCTTGAACTTGGCTTCTTCAATAACATTGGTTTCCGGATTGATCTTCATTTGCAACTTCATGACGTCGCCGCATTCAGGAGCGCCGACCAGGCCGGTCCCGACATTGGGATCTTCCTTCGCCAAGCTCCCAACGTTGCGGGGATTGTTGTAGTGATCCACTACCTTTTCGCTGTATGCCATAAAACGATTGCTCCTTACCGGTATTCAAACTCTTCCTCAATCAAAAATGTTATCCCCGGGCTGCTGCCAGAAGGGCGCCGAAACCTGCGCTCTTGATGGCTTTTTCCGTCAACCCTACGTTGGTCAAAAATGCCGAACGGCCCGCAGTCAATTCGCGCAATGCTTCACGAATGTATTCCGCACCCAATCCCAAAACATGCAGGAATTCCCGCACGTCTTGTAGATGATAAAAAGCCTTTTCCGCCGCCGGAGCCGGTTCATCATTATCGTGATAAGGCTGAAACGTCACTCGAAACGGGGCTGCAGTTCCGGCGATGGACCGGTGAATCCTTAACGTTCCTTCACTTGCGATAGTGCTAGCCATGTACTTAATCCTTCCTCGATCTCTGAATTAGGCGGTTTGCCACTTGACCTTAGAGATGTCTATTCCCTCTTTAGCCATCTCGTACAGTGGCGAAAGTTCGCGTAGCTTGGTTACAACCTGCACCATTTTCTCGACCACGTAATCCACTTCTTCCTCGGTCGTGAATCGTCCCAGTCCGAAGCGAATCGACGTATGAGCCAGATCCTCACCAACGCCTAACGCTTTGAGTACATAACTGGGTTCAAGGGTTGCCGAGGTACACGCCGAACCGCTGGATACAGCAATATCATTAATCCCCATCAATAGCGACTCACCTTCCACATAAGCAAAGCTCATGTTCAGGTTGTGCGGGAGGCGATACTCAAGCGAACCATTAATGAATACCTCATCGAGCTTCGCTTCCAGCTTAGTCTTTAGACGATCACGGAGCGCTTTTAGGCGCACCGATTCTTCCGCCATTTCATTCTGAGCAATCTCGCAAGCCATGCCCAAGCCAACAATGCCGGGCACATTCAACGTGCCGGAACGCATGCCACGCTCGTGGCCTCCGCCATCCAGAATCGCCGCGAGTTGGACGCGAGGATTGCGGCGACGCACATACAGCGCGCCAACACCCTTGGGTCCGTAAATCTTGTGGCCCGTGATGGCCATCAGGTCGATATTGTCCTTCTGCACGTCGACCGGAATTTTGCCAACTGCCTGCACTCCATCCGTGGCAAAGATAACACCGTGTTCTTTGGCAATCTTGCCGATTTCCGCCATCGGGTTGATGATGCCAATTTCGTTGTTGGCATACATGATCGTAATCAAAATCGTGGTTGGCTTGATCGCCTTCCGCACATCCTCGGGGTCCACGCGGCCATCCTTGCCAACCGGCAAGTAGGTGACTTCGTAGCCTTCTTTTTCCAGGCGCTTACACGTATCCAGCACGGCCTTATGCTCAATGGCCTGTGTAATGATGTGGTTGCCCTTTTCGCGATACATTTCCGCGACGCCCTTGATCATCAAGTTGTCAGACTCGGTAGCACCGCTGGTGAAAATAATCTCCTTCGGCGTGGCGTTAATCAGAGACGCAATCTGTTGCCGCGCGGTCTCCACTGCCTCTTCGCCTGCCCACCCAAAAGAGTGATTGCGGCTTGCAGCATTCCCAAATTTCTCTGTGAAGTACGGAAGCATCGCTTCCAGCACGCGGGGATCTACCTGCGTGGTAGCGTGATTGTCCATGTAAATCGGCAGCTTAACGGCCATATTCCTGTTCTCCTATCAAACTTGCATATCCCGCCTAGCGCGATAGCGCCAGGTGATCGATGCCTTTCAATCCCACTAAAGCCGGTTCCTGCTGGGTATCCTCACTCAACTGCGCAACAGTCACCGTCTGCAAAACTTCCATAATGCTTTCGTTCACCCGCCGCAACGGCTCTTTTACCGAACAACGCTCGGTCGCATCGCACGTGCCGTGACTGGTCACACAGGAGGTAATCAGCACCGGACCATCAATCGCCGTGATCACTTCCAAGGCGCTGATTCTTCCCGGGTCTTTCGTTAGCTGATACCCGCCAGTCGAACCATGTTTGGCAGCCACTAAACTATGCTTCGCCAACTTCTGTAAAACCTTGGCCATCAAAGTTGCCGAGATTCCATACTCCTCAGAAATCTCATTCGCGCTACAGGCGTGTTGCTCGCGATGGTTGGCCAGATGCTTCATGGCAATCAATCCATAGTCGGCTTTTTTGGAAAGTTTAAACATTTGCCTTCGCGTCAGCACTTCCCACACTTATGATGCATATAGGACCGTACTAGTCGCAAATAAAATATACTCCCTGCGTCCTGAGTTTGTCAAGCCAATTTGACTCAAAGAAGCTAACAAATGTCACCTTTGCTATGACTTAGAATAGGACTGAATTAGTCTTAGTTGTCAGAATTTCCTATCGAATGGGCCTGTTTCAGACCTGAACGGTCATCTTTCCGGGTTTAAGGGAATTGCCAACTGCGTAGGGAATCGTATTCTGTTAGGTTTGGATATGACAAAAATATCGTACCGGTGTCAAGAATGAATTGGCGTTTCTGGAAATTCAAAAAATTATCAAAGGGCCTGCTGGCCGTGCTTGCTCTTTCCTCCGGAATTTCCGTTTCCGCCCAGCAACCAGCACAGTCGAAGCGTATCAGCCATTCCAAAGTCAAAGCGAAAGCCCCTAGTGAAGAGTTTACTTTGGTTGGCGCCGGAGACATCGCTTCGTGCGCGAATCTACTGGGAGCCGAAGCAACTGCCAAGCTCATTGAAGCGATTCCCGGAACCGTGTTTGCAGCCGGCGATCTGGTTTACAGCCGGGGTACGCTCAACGAATTCAATAACTGCTACCAGCCAACTTGGGGCCAGTTTAAAGACCGCACTATGCCGGCTCCTGGTAACCATGAATACCTTGGATCGAGCGCTTCCGGTTATTTCCAGTATTGGGGCGCAAAAGCTGGTGATCCCACCAAGGGATACTACAGCTACGATTTAGGTAGCTGGCACGTCGTCGTCCTCAACACCAACTGCTCCGTTAGGACTTTAGGCGGTTGTGGGCAAGGATCCCCTCAGGAGGTTTGGCTGCGCCAGGATCTGGCGGAACACGCCAACGCTTGCATCATTGCTTACGGCCACCACCCTTTGTTCAGCAGCGGCATTCTTTCTTCTCATGCCATCCACCCGGAATTGCGCGCCCTCTGGCAGGATCTGTATCGAGCGCAAGCTGATCTCGTCCTTGCCGGCCACGAACACTCTTACGAACGCTTCGCTCCCCAAACACCCGAAGGCAAGCTTGACGAGAAAAACGGAATTCGCCAGATTGTTGTCGGCACTGGCGGCAACAGTCACACACCACTTGGATTCGCACAACCCAACAGTGAAGTTCGTAACTCCGATACGTTCGGCGTGCTGAAGCTCACTCTTTCGCCCAACAGCTACCACTGGGAGTTCGTGCCGCAAGCGGGAATGACCTTCACCGATTCAGGCGAAGCCACCTGCCACAATCACCAATCCGCAGAATAGCTTTTCGCCGAAGCGGGGCGACTTGTTTATTTCAGTGCTGCGCAAGTTCCGCCAATTGCGCTCGCCTCAATTAGTTCTTGAATGGCAGGAGCAATGGGAATGGTGAGTTGCGATTTATGCGCCTGCAACTCGGCAGCGTTCAGCGCGTCAATGGCTTGTTTTTTTTGGTCGTCGGTAAGCGGCTTTCCACCAGGCAATTGATCGAGGGCGGAAAGGCCAAGCTGTGCAGCTTGTGATAATGCAATCGAAGCAGGGCTAGCTTCTTTCACGAGCGCGGATCGCTCCGCGAGTGGCTGCAACAGTGCATTGTTTTCTGCCCACTCTGCCAATTGCTTGCGGATGATCGCAGCCTTTGCTGAATCCTTGCACGAAGATGCCAGGAACTCATCCACCGCGACAGCAAACCGCCGCGATACTTGGCTTTCCAAGTGCACCGCGTCCACCAAACGATTAAGCGGCGTCTGGCTGGTGGGCTCCACGGCGGCTGTCTCTTCGCGCTTGTAATCTTTCACCGGCTCCAGCGTTTGCGCCAGCAACGTGAGCGCCGCAAGCTCCTCCGGTGAAGCAGGCCCCGCCATGCGCTGCAACATTTTTCGCTGAGAGAAACGATGCGTCAGGCCCAGCCATTCCAATCGCTGGCTTTCCACTTCAAGCCGCGCATACATCGAGGCCGGATCGCGGACATCCGTGGGCGACCAAAAGCGTTCGGCGATCGCCGCATTGCGCGGCCAGATCCGCGAATCGATGTTTTCCGCGTTCACATACTCCGACCACATACAGGATTCGCCGCCAAGGATATTTTGTTGCTCCTCTGGCGTAAGCGAGGCGGCTGCGCCCCCCATCGGATCAACCGCGTAATGCCGCGCCGCACTCCACCCAAGATCGAGGTAATACCCGTTGGATAGAATCCCGCGATATCCCTGCTTAGCCGCGGCGGCAAGTGAATCCGCTCCGCGCCAAGATTGGATCACGATCGATTTCGGAACTCCGGGCACCAGAATTTCATCCCAACCCACGGGCGTCTTCCCATGTTTCACCACAATTTCCTGCACACGCCCACTGAAATACGCTTGCAGCGCCTCACTATTTTTCAGGTTATGTGCCTTCATGTACGCCTGAATCTTCGGGTTGGAATTCCATTCCTTGCCATTCACCTCGTCGCCGCCAATATGGAAAAACTGGTCGGGGAAGAGTTTGCTCATCTCACCGATGAGTTCGTTCAAAAATTTATAGGTCTTCTCATCGGTGGGATTCATCGCCGGATCAAACACGCCCCATTTGCGCTCAATCTGGTACGGCCCAGGACCGCTGGCAATTTCCGGATGTGCGGCAAACCACGCCGTACTATGCCCCGGCATATCAAACTCCGGAAGCACGCGAATCCCACGGTCACGCGCGTAAGCAATCACGTCATGAATCTCAGCCTGCGTGTAGTACAAGCCGTCCGAGCTCATTTCCTGCAGTTTCGGATATTTGTGGCTCTCCACGCGGAAGCCCTGGTCTTCGGAAATGTGCCAGTGAAACACATTCATCTTCACCGCTTCCATGCCATCCAAATTTCTTTTAATAACGTCCAGCGGGGTGAAGTGGCGCCCGGAATCGATCATCAATCCACGCCAGGCAAATCGCGGCCGATCCTGAATGCTGACGGCAGGCGCAGTAAACCCTTCGGCGGAGATCGAAACCAGTTGCAGGAAGGTCTGCAGTCCTCGCAACGCTCCCAACGGATTTGCCGCATGAAGTTTTGCTCCGCCGGGTGTAACCTCCAGCGTGTAAGACTCGTCTTCGCCTAATTCCTGAACAGCCTTACTCTCACGGTCGGTGGTAACCAATAAAGTTGCTTTCGCTGCATCCGCAGCTTCTCGGCTGGCGAAAACCAACCCTGTCTCGTGATGCAATTGGACAAGAAATCTTTCTGCGGCACGATCCAACCGCGCCTCGCGATATCCAGCAAAACCAATTCCGAATTTCTCATCGATTTTCAGCGACCCGCTTCCCACTTGCAGTTTCGCCGGAAGCGGCATGAGGCTGGCGTTAGACTGTGTTTGTGCGTGCATCGATAGCGTTCCAATCGCCATCACCAAAGCTATCTGGCAAACGTTAATTTTGCTCCAAAACTTCAGTTTCATCCAAAGCTCCTCAATCGATTCAATTGGGACTATATCGCGATACCGTCGCTAACCAAAACAAAACGCATCGAGCAACATGAGCCTCGCATAATTCGTGGCAAGGAACAAAGTGATTTTCGCTTCTCCCATTTCCGCCCCTTTGAGTTACACTCTGTCGCGGTGCCACACTACTGCCTATGAAAACCTCCATCGCCATTTATCCCGGCTCGTTCGATCCCGTCACCAACGGGCATCTGGACCTGATCGAACGCGGCGAAAAAATGTTCGACAAACTCATCGTTGCGGTTCTCAAAAACGTCGAAAAGCAGCCACTCTTTTCCGTTGCCGAGCGTGTCGAAATGCTCAAAGACGTAACCAAGCAGTGGGACTCGGTGGAAATCGACGTTTTTGAAGGCCTGCTGGTAGATTACGCGCGCAAACGCGGAGCCGCAGTCATCCTTCGGGGGATCCGTGCCATCTCCGATTACGAGTTCGAACTGCAAATGGCCTTGATGAATCGCAAATTCGAGCCAAGGTTGGAAACCGTTTTTATGCTGCCCAGCGAAACCTACAGCTACTTGAGCGCCAAATTGGTCCGTGAGATCGCCCATCTCAATGGCCCATTAACAGGCCTTGTTCCCCCACCCATCGAACAGCGCCTCCGCAAAAAGCTTTCCTGAAATAGCTGCAAACACTTATTCAGCATTGTATTTCTTCGCGATTTCCTGAAAACTATTCTGTTACAACTGCCACCTAGCTTTTAGGAGAGCCCGTGCAACTGACCAATCGCATCAATCGCATCCAAACTTCACCGACCGCCCTGGTCATCAGTGCGGCGGAACAATTAAAAGCCAAGGGCGTCGACATCGCAGACTTCGGCCCGGGCGAACCGGATTTCCCCACGCCGGATCACATCAAGAAAGCTGCCATCAAGGCGATCGAAGAAAATCGCACAAAATATACCCCTACCGGTGGCATCATGCCTTTGCGCGAAGCGATTGCTGCATGGCATAAGCGCGAATTGGGTTCGGAGTACTCTGCGAAAGAATGCGTAGTCACCGTCGGCGGCAAACACTCCATCTTCAATACCATTTGCGTTTTAATTCAGGCCGGCGACGAAGTAATCTTGCCCGCGCCATACTGGGTCAGTTTCCCCGACATCATCAAGTACGCGGGCGGAACTCCCGTGATCGTGCAAACGCGTCCGGAAGATGGCTTCAGCGCCAAATCTTCTGAAATCGAAAAAGCCATCACTCCAAGAACGAAAATGGTGATTGTCAATTCGCCTAGCAATCCTACGGGCGGCGTTGTGGATCGTGACGAATTCGAGCGGATTCTCGCTGTCTGCAAAAAGCACAACATCTGGCTGATGGGCGATGAATGCTACTCGCACTTCGTTTACGAGCCACACAAACCTTTTTCCATCGCCAGCGCCAAAAATTCCAAGGAAAACGTCATCATCATTGGCTCCGTTTCCAAAACCTTTGCGATGACCGGCTGGCGCGTAGGCTACACCCTTGCCCCTGAACCTCTGATACAAGCCATCACCAAGGTGCAGAGCCAGTCCACTTCCAATCCCACATCCATCGCGCAATATGCCGCACTGGAAGCCATGCAAGGCGGTATGGACACGGTGCCGCCGATGCTCGCCGAATACGCCAAGCGCCGCAAGCGCATCGTGGAAGGTCTTCGCGCAATTTCGGGTGTCACTTGCGAATGGCCCGGCGGCGCGTTTTATGCCTTCCCGAATATTTCCGCTCATCTCGGCGACGGGAAAAATGCCCACGCCAAAACCTGCACAGAATTGGCGAAGCTGCTTCTCGACAAGGCTCACGTTGCTTTGGTCCCGGGTGAAGCGTTTGGCGCCCCGGGCTTTTTGCGGCTTTCCTATGCCACGTCCATCGCGCGCATCGAAGAAGGATTGCGCCGCTTGGAGAAATTCTTTTCACGCGCCGAAGCCGCTTCTTGACCGTGCCGGAGCCCGTCCTATCCCGAATTGAGCCGATTTTCAGCCCTCGCTTGTGGGGTGCGGACTCTCTTGCGCCATTTTTCCCGGAGCAAACAAATTTAAAAGAACCGCTTGGCGAAGCATGGCTCACGGGAATCGATTGCCGCTTCGCCAATGGTCCTTTCGCCGGGCAATCACTCGGCGAAAGTTGGCGCGCCATGCCGATGGAGTGGCGTGGGACTAGTCTTGCCTCATATGTAGAATTCCCAGTACTCGTAAAATTAATTTTCCCCAACGACAAGCTTTCCATTCAGGTTCATCCGGACGATGCTTACGCCGCAAAGCATGAAAAAGCCGCAGGGGGACGTGGCAAAACAGAGATGTGGCACATCGTTTCTGCTCAACCGGGCGCCGAATTGCTCTTTGACCTGAAACCCGGTGTGACAAAACAAGACTTCCTCAATGGCCTTGCCAATCACACCCTGGAAGATCTTCTGGTGCATTTACCCGTGCACAAAAACGAAACTTATTTCCTCCCGGCAGGTACACAACACGCTATGGGACCGGGCATGGTCGTCTGCGAAATTCAGGAATACTCTGATTTGACTTATCGTGTTTACGACTTTGGCCGAGTAGACACCTCTGGCAAAACGCGCGAACTGCACATCGATAAGGCCCTGGAAGTGACAAAATTCGGGGGTACCAACGCTGGCAAAATCCAACCGCTGGCCCTTCATTCTCCAGACGCGAAAAAACATTTGCTGGCCGCTTGCCAATTTTTCGCCACCGAACGCTGGGTCTGTTTCAAAACAACTTTCATCGAAAGTGACACCGCCCACTTTCAACTGATCGTGATTTTAGAGGGCTGCGGCAAATTCTATGATTCCGAAGCTGAATTTGGCTATCGTCCGGGACAAACATGGTTCTTACCCGCTTCGCTTCCCGTCACCATGATTCAACCAGCCGGCAAAACCACTCTCATGCGCATCTTTGTTCCGGACTTCACTTCCCTTCATCAACAATTGCGCAACATGGGCTTTAACGAAACTTCACTCTCTCGAGTGCTTGTAGGTTGAAAAAATGGAGCAAGAAAAACTCACTAGCCATGCCGTCATTCTAGCTGGAGGCCGCGGCACTCGTTTTTGGCCGCGTAGCCGCACGCGAACTCCAAAACAATTGCTAAACATCGTTGGCGACACCACTATGCTTGAGCAGACCGTCGAACGTCTGCGCCCCCTGATTCCCCTTGATCGCGTTTGGACTGTCACTAATGCCGAACAAACTGTGGCGCTCCGCAAACAACTCCCTGCCGCCGCGCGCAAACACGTCCTCACCGAGCCTTTAGGCCGCAACACTGCCGCTGCCATTGCACTTGCCGCCATTCATATCCGCCACGCCGCAAAGGGAGACGCACTGTTGGCGGTCTTGCCAGCGGACCATTTCATTGCCCAACCCGATGCCTATCGAACAATTCTGGGCGTGGCCTTAATTGTTGCCCGCCAACCCGGCCGCATGGCTGTCCTTGGTATCCCTCCGACTCGGCCGGATACCGGCTTCGGCTATATCGAACGAATGGAGGATAAGCCTACTGACTCCGCGTCCGCAGTCTACGGGGTACGCCGCTTCACCGAAAAGCCGGAACTGGAAGTTGCCAAAGAATATGTGGCCTCCGGCCGTTATCTCTGGAATGCCGGCATGTTTTTTTGGCGAGTATCCACGTTTCTCAATGCTCTGAAAATTTATCTACCAAAGACGTATGAAGTGATGGAAATGCTCGCGGCAAGAATCGGTAAGCCTGCTTACAACGCCGCCCTCAAGAAGTACTACGCCAGGCTCGAAAATATTTCCGTCGATTACGCCATTCTTGAGCGAGCCACCCGCGAACCTGGCGAGCCTTGTGTTTTTGTTGTTCCTGCGGAGATTGGCTGGAGCGACATCGGCTCCTGGGCCGCCGTTTACGAATTGCTGGCGAAAAAACCAGGTGACAATATTTTGGCCGGCCCCGCGCAAACCTTCGATGCCCAAGGAAATCTCTTGTACAGTCCTAAAAAATTCGTGGCTGCAATTGGGATTCGCGACCTCGTCGTCGTCGACACGCCTGATGCCCTGCTGATCTGCCCTCGCGACCGCGCCCAGGAAGTTGGCAAAATTGTGAAAGCCCTGGAAGAGCAAAGAAATAAAACCTTGCTATAAGCACTTTGCATAGTTCTTCGTCGTGTACCCTGTTCAGCGCGTGCACCGCTTCGCGTATACTTTTTAACAATGACCACGATCAAGTTTGGAACCGACGGATGGCGCGGCATTATTGCCGACGATTTTACCTTTGCGAACGCACGCATTGTGGCGCATGCCATCGCTCGCTATGTCGTCCGTTGCGAAGATCCCCGCAAGGGAGTTCTAATCGGCTACGATCACCGCTTTGGTGCGGATCGTATTGCCTCGGCCGTTGCAGAGGTAATCAGTTCAACCGGCACTCCAGTCTGGCTTACCGATAAGCCTTGCCCCACGCCGGCAATTTCTCTTCTGGTTCGCCAACGTCAAGCCGCGGGCGGTTTGATGATCACCGCGAGCCACAATCCATATTGCTGGAATGGAATCAAGTACAAAGCCAGCTACGGCAGTAGTGCTCTGCCGTCGATCGTTGCTCAAATCGAAACTGAGCTGGAAAGCGTTCTTAATTCCAATGCACCGCTTCTTCCGCCGCAAAAGAATTTAATTCATTCGCTAGAACCGCGCGCTCCGTATCTAGACACTGTCGAAAAGCTGATCGACTGGCAGCGGTTGCGCGATGCGAAATTCCGTTTCGCTATCGACCCAATGTACGGCTCCGCTTCAGGACTGCTACAGGAACTCTTTACTCGCAATGGCGTCGTTTCCGAGGAAATTCGTAACACTCGAGATCCACGCTTCGCAGGCATTCACCCAGAGCCCATCGAACCGCACATCAATGCCCTGCGTGAAGCCGTTGTTGCAGGAAAGTTTGACGCGGGTTTAGCGGCCGACGGCGACGGCGATCGCATCGGCGCGATTAATCGCGATGGCGCCTTCATCAATCCGCACCAGATTTTTGCCCTTATGACGTGGCATCTCATCGGCACGCGCAAATTACCGGGCGACATCGCTAAAACTTTTTCTGTCACTAAGCTCATTGATAAAATTGCCGCTAAATTTGACCGCACACTTCACGAAGTCCCGATCGGCTTTAAATATATTTGTGAATTAATGCTGGAACAGAATATTTTGATTGGTGGCGAAGAGAGCGGAGGCATTGGCACCAGCCTCTACCTTCCGGAGCGCGATGCCACCGTTTCTGCGCTTTTTCTGGCCGAATTGATGGCTTGGCACGGTAAATCGCTGGGTGAACTGCTACAAGTGCTGTACGCAGAGTTCGGCCAATTTCACTACGGCCGAGTTGATCTCGACGTAAAGCCCGGTCAAAAAGAGAAGGCCATCGCCCATTTCTCGGGGGCAAAACTGACGCGGCTTCTCAATTGGCCAATTTCTCACCGTGAGGACATGGACGGAATTAAAATTTACCTGGGAGAGATTGGCTGGCTCATGGTCCGTGCCTCTGGCACGGAAAATCTGCTTCGCGTCTATTCAGAGAGCAACGATCCCGCCATCACTAAACAAGTTCTCCAAGCTGTAACAGAAATAGTCCATCATCTATAGAGGTTCGCGATGAACGCCGTCAACTTGCAAGAGAAATTTGCTAAATTCAGCGACTACTGCAATCCTCGAGTGATCGGTGAAGTCAACGACTGCGCCGTCAAGGCCGTTAAGCTCAAGGGTGAATTCATCTGGCATCATCACGACAACGAAGACGAATTATTTCTGGTTGTCAAAGGTGCCCTGCGCATGAAGTTTCGCGGTCATGAATCCATTGTTCACGAAGGCGAGTTCATCATCGTTCCTCGCGGCGTCGAACACTTACCCGTTGCCGATGAAGAAGTCCACATTCTGTTGATCGAACCTAAATCGACTCTAAACACCGGTAACATTGTCAATGAAAGGACCGTCAGCGAACTCGAGCGACTGTAAGTAAACTGCGCTTGTTGCGCGCTGCCCAAGCCAAACTCACATGAATCATCGCTTCCACACTCTGGATGTTTTCACCACCACGCGTTTCCATGGTAATCCTCTTGCTGTCATCACCGATGGCGACGGTCTCTCCAACGATCAGATGTTGGCGATCGCACGCGAAATGAATCTTTCCGAAACTGTCTTCGTTCAGAAGCCCACCGATGATCGCGCCTTGGCTCGACTGCGCATCTTCACTACGAAAGAAGAGCTGAAACTCGCAGGTCACCCCGTGGTTGGCACGTGGTTTCTTCTTGCGGAGCTTGGCGTGGTGCCCGCACAAGAAGGCGGCGTTCACATTATGCAGCAGACCGGCGCTGGCGTTTTGCCCGTCGAGATTCGCTTCAAAGACGGGCGTCCTCAGCGCGTCACCATGACTCAGAAGGAAGCTGCCTTCAAACCGTCCAAGATCAATAAAAAGCAATTAGCTGCCGCCCTGGGGCTGACTACAAAAGATTTTGCGCCGGGACTGGAACCAGAATTCGTCTCCACTGGTATTTTTAATTTGATGGTCCCGCTGCGGAATCGCGCCGCCTTATCAAAAATTCAAATGAACCTTGTGGAGTTGGCTCGTCTCTTCGGTAAACAGGCAGCCCTGGCCTACTGTTTTGCCTTGGGTAACGGAAGCAGTGCATTTGCTCGCGGCATGATGCCTTGGGAACTTTATGAAGATGCGGCCACGGGCTCCGCCGCCGGTTCTTTGGGAGCCTACCTGGTAAAGCATGGAAAGCTTGGCGCTGGCCACACTCTGAATATTTCCCAAGGCGTGGAAATGGGCCGTCCCAGCCAAATCGAAGTCGAAGTCACGCAATCCGGAAAGAAATTTACTCCTCGGGTCAGCGGCGCGGCCGTGAAGGTTTTTGAAGGCGTAATTCGGTTCTAAAATTACGTGCGGCAAAGAGCGGGGAAATAGAGTCTACTTCTCCACCATGGTCTTCCGATAGGCATCCAGGATGCCGTTCACAAAACCGCCCGCGTCATCCGAAGAATATTTCTTGGCCAAGTCCACTGCTTCGTTAATCACCACCTTGGCCGGAGTATCCGTCGCGCGCATCTCGTGAATCGCAAGGCGCAAGATAGCTCGATCGATTGCCGCCAATCTTTCTAATCGCCAATTTTCTGCGTGCTTGCTGATCAGCTCGTCCAACGCCGTCGAATCATGCGAAGCTCCTTCGAATAGCTGATTCGCAAATGTTCTGGTTTGGTCCGCGGCCTTTGCGCTCTTCCAGAATGTTACTTCAAGTTTGCGCGCATCCTGCTCGCTCATATCCCATTGAAACAGCATCTGCATGGCAAACTCGCGTGATTTCGTTCGTAATGACAATTTATTTTTGCCGCCTTTTGTTCGTGCCGCTGGGTTTCACCGCTTTTGCTTGCAATTTTTTCGACAGTGTCGCCATCTCAACTGCCCCAAGTCCGGCTTCGAATCCCTTGTTACCGCCCTTCAATCCCGCCCGGTCAATCGCCTGCTCCAGCGTATCGCAGGTCAGCACGCAGAACAGAATCGGCACTCCGGTGTCTATCTGTGCCAATTGCAAACCGCGCGAGGTCTCCGCGCAGACGTAATCATAATGTGCCGTTTCCCCGCGAATGATACAGCCGATTGCTATGATCGCATCGTAGCGGCCCGTCATTGCCATTTTCTTCGCAGTCAGGGGCAACTCAAACGACCCTGGGACATGCACAACTTCTACATCTTTGCTGCCGACGTTTGCCCGGCCCAACGCATCCAAGGCGCCCTGCAACAATCGATCGGTAATAAAATTATTAAACCGGCTGACCGCAATGCCGAACCGCAAGCCCTCTGCGTTCAAACCACCTTGGATCAATGCAGGCTGTAGTTTTTGTTCCTTCGTCATATTCACTTGCCCTGAAAATTTGCGGGGCGCTTCTCCAAAAACGCTTTCGTACCTTCCCGCATATCTTCCGTTGCGCAGCAAACTCCAAAAAGCGTCGCTTCGAGGAACAGGCCTTCTTCCTGGGGCATCTCCAGGCCCCGCTCAATCGCTTCCATGCAGTATTTCACGGCTAGCGGAGCCTTCTCGATAATCTTTTTCGCCATTGCTTCGGCTGCGAGAAGCAGTTCGGCCGGTTCGTACACATGATTCACTAACCCAATTCGCTGCGCCTCCTCCGCCGTGATCATTTCGCCTGTCAGACAAAGTTCATGCGCTACACCCTTGCCGCAAAGTCGCGCTAGTCTTTGTGACCCGCCGTATCCTGGTAAAATTCCCAGTTTCACTTCGGGCTGCCCCAACTTCGCATTATTGCTCGCCAATCGAATCGAACAGGAAAGCGCAAATTCGCATCCGCCTCCTAACGCGAATCCGTTGATGGCACAAATCGATGGCTTGCCCATCGTTTCCAACAAATGAAACACGCTTTGCCCATACAACGAAAATTCTTTTCCGTTGACGGGTGTCTGCTGAGCCAGTTCGTTAATGTCGGCGCCGGCCACGAAGGCTTTTTCACCCGCACCAGTGACGATGAGCACTCGCACGGCTGCATCATCGCGCGCATCCAGCAAAATCGATTGCAACTCTTCGATTGTCTTGCGGTTCAGCGCGTTCAGGACCTTTGGCCGGTTGAAAGTGATGTAAGCGATTCCATTTTTCTTTTCGTAGATTAGATTTTCGTAAGACATAATCTCCTCACCGTTCCATCGGCTTGGGATTTGCCGGATCGGCATAATCGTAAAAACCACGGCCAGTCTTCTTCCCATGCCAACCAGCCAGTACCATGCGCTTCAGCAGCGGAGGCGCGGCAAATCTCTTTTCTTTAAACTCATCAAACATAATCTGCGAAATATAGTACGTTGTATCCAACCCCACAAAATCCAGCAGCGTGAGCGGTCCCATCGGATAACCGCATCCCAGTTTCATCGAGTTATCGATATCCACAACCGATCCCGCGCCTTCTTCTAGCGCACGGATCGCATCTAGCAGATAGGGCACCAACAGCCGATTCACAATGAAGCCGCCGCTATCATTGGCACGCACCGGCGTTTTGCCCAGTTTGACGCCGAACGCAACCATCTCTTCATACACCGCGGCATCCGTCGCGATCGTCCGTACAACTTCCACCAGCTTCATGACCGGCACGGGGTTAAAAAAATGCAGCCCCACAAATCGTTGCGGCCGCTTCGTGGAAGCCGCGATTTCCGTGATCGTCAACGAAGACGTGTTGCTGGCGAAAATCGTCTGCGCTGGGCAAAGGGCATCAAGCTCCACAAACAGTTCGCGCTTTGCCGGAAGTTTCTCGATAATCGCCTCAACGATTACATCGCAATCTTTCAAATCCTGCAGCGAAGTTGTGCCCTTTAACCGGCCTCGGATTTCACTTTTCGTTGAATCCGTAATCGTTCCCTTTTCTACCAATCGTGCCAGATTCTTGTCGATCCCCTTCAAACCTTTTTCCAACAATTCCGCGCTGACTTCCCTGACAACTGTCGTGAAACCGGATTGCGCGCTGACTTGCACAATGCCCGCTCCCATCAAACCACACCCCACTACGCCAACTCTTTGTATAGCCATTCTCGTTCCTCAAATCCGCGGATTCACCAAATAAAGGCGGGAAATACCACCCGAAAGAGTGTATCAAAGACCAGCGACGCTACGCACACCGCAGCAATTGTCGTCACCTGCCGGCAACGGCGATTCAGCTAATTTTGAATTGCTTCTACAATCATCGCGATGCCCTGTCCGCCACCAATGCACGCCGTCGCCAGACCATAACGCAAATTCTTGCGGCGAAGTTCATTCAATACTGTAATCACCAACCTGGTACCCGAAGCTCCAAGCGGGTGTCCCAGCGCAATCGCCCCACCATTCACATTGGTCTTGTCGCGCTGCAACCCCAGTTCTTTCTCCACCACCAGATATTGCGACGCAAACGCTTCGTTTACTTCCACGCGGTCAATCTGCTCCAATTTCAATCCCGCAAGCTCCAAAGCTTTTCGCGTCGACGGCACCGGCCCAATTCCCATGATGCTGGGATCCACACCGGTCACAACCCACGAAACAATTCGCCCCACCGGCTTCCAGCCACGTTCTCTGGCCGTTTTTTCGCGAGCCACCACAACCGCCGCGGCACCATCCACGATTCCACTCGCATTTCCCGCCGTCACCATCCCGTCCTTCTTAAACGACGGGGGAAGTTTCTCTAAAATTTCCATCGTAGTTTCCGGCCGGCGATGGTCATCCTCACTCACTAGAATTGCCTTTTTCCCTTGCTTCACTTCCACGGGAACAATTTCCTCTTTGAAATAGCCCGCCCGGGAAGCCTCCTCCGCTGCCTGCTGACTGCGCAACGCATACGCGTCGGAATCTTTGCGAGTAATTCCCGTTTGCTCTGCCAACTTTTCCGCGGTCAACGCCATGGGCATCCCGCAGTACGAATCCGTCAAACCCACAAAAAGAAAATCCTCTAGAACTCCCGCGCCCAATTTCAAACCGGTCCGCGCCCCGCGAATCACAAACGGCGCCTGCGTCATGTTTTCCATGCCGCCCGCCAGCACCACATTCGCTTCACCAAGCAGCAATCTCTGCCCAGCCTGTGCGATCGCCTCAATCCCCGATCCACACAGCCGGTTCACCGTGACCGCAGGCGTTTCCATTCGCAGCCCGGCTTTCAACCCCACGTGCCGCGCTCCATAGATCGCGTCGGCGCTCGTCTGCAGCACATTGCCAAAAATTACGTGATCGATTTCAGCAGGATCAACTCCCGACCGCCGAATCGCTTCTTTTGAAGCGTGCGCTCCCAGATCAATGGCCGAGACCTCCGAGAAACTTCCGGTGTATCTCGCCATCGGCGTGCGCGCTCCAGCAACAATCACAATATCCGTAGGAAACATTTTGCCTCTCTTGATTTTCTTCTCAGTTAGAATGCTTCAGGCCGAATGGAAGTCGCACTACGGCAATCTCAGGCGTGCCGCTCTTCCGCTACCACTGTATCACCGCCGCGCTTCCGCGCTTCTTCCATGCTGAATTCCGCGCGGTTAATCAGGTCAGTCACGATATCTTCGCTTTCATATTCCTGTTTCGCCACCGCTTCCACGATGCCGGCGCTCAATGTAATTTGCGTCGAATCCCACGGTGGGCGTACGCCAGCTGCGGCACGTCGCAATTTTTCCACGAGGTTCGACGCACCGGAAAGCGAAGTGTCTGGCAAGATAAACGCCAACGCCCACGACGTGTATTTCACGGCCATATCGTTTTGCCGCACCATCGGCTGCAGAGATCGTGCCAACTGTTCCAGAAATTTCTCGAGTGGGCCTTCACCCTGTTGACGCATCATTTCTGCGCCGCGATCGATCTGCAAAACGGCAAGCGACAGCGCCGTTCCTTGTGTGCGGGCCCGATCCGCTTCATTCAGCAAACAACCCACATACGAAGTGCGGCTCAGCAAACCGGTTCGATCGTCGGAAACTCCCATGCGGCGCACCAGCGATCGCAGCCGAGTGTGGCTCACGCTCATCAGCATCTGATCCCCAATCGCTTGCAAGAAATAGGTTTCGTTTGGTTTCCAGTGATGGTCGGTGTTGTGGCCAATAATCAGCATTCCGGCAGGCGTCTGCGTTTCTTTATCAACGATCGTGACTCCCAACGCCGTGCGCAATCCCAACTCTGTAAGAATCGAGCCCTCACTGGCATCGACTACCAATCCTCCTAATTCGTCCGGAATCGCCTTCTCCATTTGCGCCAACAGAAATACCACCTGCGCACCCGGGGCCTGCTTCAAATTATGCGCAGAAAATTCTGCGGCGATTTCCGGCGGCCTTCCCGGCGCTCCGATAACAGCCAGCGTTCGAGCCGCCTTCAAATATGTTCCCACCTCGCTCACGGTGGTGTTCAACATCGCGCGAGGCGTCTGCTGCCGGAATATTTTTTGATTGATCTCAGAAATCTTCGTCAGATCCCGCAGCGTTTCCGCGGTGTAAGTTCCAGTCCGTCCTGTTGGCCCTTGATGCTTTGTTTCCTCTGCAGGAGCAGCTGCAGGCGCCGCCGGCCGGTTCGATGATTCGGTTTTTGGCTGGTTCTTCGGCCACCAATTCGCCATTTGATACAAATTTTGCAGACGAGCGTTGCGTTCTTCTTCACCTGGAAACATTGCCGCAATTTTCTGCAGCCGTTCCACGGCTTTGCTCAACAGCGAATACTGCAAAAATATCTCGGTTTGGACAATCAGATCGTCCAAAGCCTGCATCTTGCGGCCTTCTTCGCTGACCGGCGCCGCTTCCGTAACATCCTGCGAAGCCACTACTTTAGGAGGCGCGGCATTCGCCGATACGGTTGCAGATTTGGCCATCCTTCCCGCAATTCGGTTCAAAAACGCTTCATCCGCATGCCCTCGCAGCTTTTCCACTCGCTGCTGGTTTCGATAATCGTACGGATCTATATCGACTAACCGTTCCAGAACCTCGCACCCTTTCTGGAAACTCCCGGAATTGAAATTTGCGTCGAACAACTTGATCAACACTTCAAAATATTGCGACTCGCGATTGAGTTCGTTATACAGCGCCGCCCAAAACTCCAGAATCGGCAACGATTCCGGATGCTTGGCCCCCAACGCTTCGACTTGACTGGTGAACTCACTAATCTTCTTGTCGGCAAACATGCGCCGTTTCACCATTGCCACAATCTCGACAGACTTTGCATCTTGCCAGATATCGGAATACGCATCGGCAAGATCAAACAGCCGAGTTATCCCTTCATTCTTTTCGCGCAGCAATCGTTCGAAAATCGTGCGTGCACGATCCAGTTGCCCGGCTTGCTGCAACGCATCAGCAAACGTATCCAGGAACGCGACGTCGCTTTCATTCGGTGCAAACGGTTCCAGCAACGCCGCCGCTTCCGCCGACTCTCCATTTCGTAATTTCGCCTCTGCATAAAGAAGCGCGACACTGCGCTCTTGCGGAGCCAATCCATAAGCCTTCCCCAGCAATTTCAGTGCTTCTTGCGGAGCTCCACCCGTCGCCGCAATTTGCCCGGCCCTCAGAAACGATCGCGCGGCCAGCGCATTTTTTCCCAATTGCGCCGCAACTTCCGCCACTTTCAACTGGCGCGACATATTGTCAGGGTCGATTTGCGCCGTACGCTCCCAGCAAAATAATGCGTCTTCACCGCGGCCTGCTTGGATAAACATCTCCGCCGCTTTGCTGTACTGCTCCATCGCTTCATCGGGATGATTTTGCTTTTGCTGCAGGAATGCATAGCGGGCGATGCGTTCGGGTGGCTGATTCGTCTGAGAGTTGCGCAAAAACCGGTTAAATATCGCCAGCGCTTTTGTTTCGTCTTTGGGCTCTACCAATATGTCAAACAGGTATCCGTAATAAACGGCGGCGCGATCCGGCAAATCCACACGTGTATACAGGTCACCCAGCGCTTGCGTCGCTTCCACGTGGTGCGGAGCCTCTTGCAAGACAGATTGATACGCCTCGATCGCGTCCTCGACACGATTTTTCTCGAGCATCTTTTTTGCCCGGTCCAGATGTTTGTTGACGTCTGCGGCCATCTGTCTACTTTGCCTTTAAATGCACTTTGGTTGTAGGAAGCTAAAGGTTCTCGGGCGGCTCGAACCCAACATCCACTATACCGCTGCGTTGACGCATGGCAATCGCGTCCTATCGCATGGATGTGAATCAGCTACCAGTAATTGTCCAATGCGATGGCTTCCTGCTCATGAGAAAATTCCCGCCCAAGCTGACGTCGCCTCCCACTTATGGCAAACTAGAGGTTTACACGGCATGGTTTCCGCTGAGTGACCTAACTCTTCTTCAGCAAAATGCCCGCCGTCGTACACGCAAAACTCACCCTCAGGTAAAGCCTGGCGGTACTGGAAGCAAATGGACCCGAAGTTCATACGGAATTTCTGCATCATCGCGCATATCGATCACGGCAAGTCCACGCTGGCAGACCGCCTGCTCGAAATGACCGGTGCGCTCTCGCAACGCGAAATGCACGAGCAGGTCCTGGATTCCATGGATCTCGAGCGGGAACGTGGGATCACGATCAAAGCGAAAAGCATCCGCCTTCATTACAAAGCCAAGGATGGGAACACCTATCGCTTGAATCTGATCGATACTCCCGGTCACGTCGATTTTTCATACGAAGTCTCCCGCGCCCTCTCTGCTTGCGAAGGCGCTCTTCTGGTCGTCGATGCCAGCCAGGGTGTTGAAGCGCAGACCGTCGCCAACACTTTTCTCGCCGCCTCCCACAACCTCACTATCCTTCCGGTGATCAATAAAATAGATCTGCCTGCCGCTCAGCCCGACTTCGTTAAAGAGCAAATTGAAAATGTCTTGGCTATCCCTGCTGGCGATGCCCTGATGATCAGCGCGAAAAGCGGCATCGGCGTGGAAGATGTACTGGAAGCTATCGTTCAGCGCATACCGCCCCCCCAGGGCAGCGCGCAAAATCCCTTTCAGGCCCTGGTGTTTGATTCGTGGTTCGACATTTATCGCGGAGCCGTGGTTCTTGTCCGCGTCATGGAAGGCCGCATCACCAAGCACATGAAGATTCGCCTCGTGGCCACCAACGAAGTCTACGAAGTCGAGCAACTCGGCACGCTAACTCCAAAACCCATCGCTCTCGAAGAACTCGAAGCCGGCGATGTTGGCTTCATCGTCGCCAATATTAAACGGGTGGCCGACGCGCGCATGGGCGACACCGTCACCGAAGCCACACGCCCCGCTCCCGCTCTTCCCGGTTTTGAAGCCATCAAGCCCATGGTCTTCGCGGGAATTTTTCCTGTTCTCGCCGATGAGTACGAACCGCTGCGCGATGCCCTGGGCAAACTCCAATTAAACGATGCCGCCTTTTTCTATGAGCCGGAAAATTCCGTCGCACTCGGCTTTGGTTTTCGCTGCGGATTTCTCGGTCTGTTGCATCTAGAAATTGTCCAGGAGCGCCTAGAGCGCGAATTCGGACTGAATCTCATCACCACTGCGCCCAGCGTGGGCTATCGCATTACGCGTGTCGGCGGCGATGTAATCGAAGTCGATAGTCCCGCAAAATTCCCGAATCCCAGCGATATCGAGAAGATCGAAGAACCCATCATCAAGGCGATGATCATCACCAACGACGATTCTGTCGGTGGCATTCTGCAACTTTGCCAGGACAAGCGCGGCACTCAGAAAAATTTTGAATATCTCTCTCCCACGCGTGTCATGCTGACCTACGAACTGCCGCTCAACGAAATTGTGCTCGATTTTTACGACCGCCTCAAAAGTGTTTCGCGCGGTTACGCCTCCCTCGATTACCATCTGGCGGGATACGTGGAAGCAGATTTGATCAAACTGGATATTCTCGTCGGCGGCGAACCTGTGGACGCGCTGGCCTTGATCATTCACCGTGAATTTTCCGTGGAACGCGGCCGCGACCTCGTCACGCGCTTAAGGAAGCTAATTCCGCGACAGATGTTTGAAGTCCCAATTCAAGCCGCCATCGGTAGCCGAGTGATCGCGCGCGAAACCGTTGCCGCTATCCGAAAAAACGTTCTTGCCAAATGTTATGGTGGAGACATTTCCCGTAAACGCAAGCTTCTCGAAAAACAAAAAGAAGGCAAAAAACGCATGAAGCGCGTCGGCCAAGTCGACATCCCGCAAGAAGCCTTCTTGGCTGTCCTAAAAGTCTCCGGCGACGAAGAAGATTAAAGTGAAGATGAAATAAGGTTGATCAACCATTCTTGGGTGGGTGCCCCACACGCGGTACCCGCGTGTGGGTCTTGGGTTTGCCCATGTAGCGGCCGCCTTCTGAGGCCGGCACCTTTGCAAACCCATTCGCATATTGGTGCTATTGCTATTCTTTCTGCTTCACTTCCGAGGTGAACCGTCCGCGGTGCAATTGAACCCGCACACTTTCGCCGATCGATATCTGATCGACATCTCGAAGAACATTTCCAGCCGCATCCGTCGTGATCGCGTACCCCCGCTCCAACACCTTCAGCGGGCTGCGCTCCTGCAATTGCAATGAGAGCCGTTCCCATCGGTCGCGCTTCACTCTCAATATCCGTTCCGCGCGCAAACCCAGATCGCTGCTGCGTTTGTGCAATCGAAGACTAAGCGCCGCAATCTTCATCCTGAAATCAAACGAAGAAATCTTCAGGTGGGCCGCGGTAAATCTCTTACGCGATTGATCTAGTTGCGCGCGAAGCCCATGCGCCACTCGCGACGTCAAATCATCCACTCGTTGCCGCCGTTGTCGCAATATATCCAGCGGCCGCCGAAATCCCCGTCGTCCCAATAACTGATGCACTTTGCCATTCAAATCCATCAAGCGATAGCGCATCAAAGAAGAAAGGTCCGCTTGCAAATCGGAAACGTGGTTATCAAATTCCCTCCGCGTCTGCACCACCAGCTCCGCCGCAGCCGAAGGAGTCGACGCCCGCACATCCGCAACAAAATCCGCAATCGTGAAATCCGTTTCGTGCCCGACGCCGGTAATAATGGGAATCCCACAAGCGCAAATCGCCCGTGCTAACGCTTCCTCATTGAAACCGCACAAATCCTCCAGCGAGCCACCGCCCCGCACCAGCAGGATCACATCGGCGGCGCCCCCCTTGTGGAAATAGCGCAACGCCTCAATAATCTGCTCCGCACAGCCCTCTCCCTGCACCCGCACCGGATACAACGTCAGATGAACGTTGGGAAATCGCCGTTTAAGAATACGCACAACGTCTCGAACCGCTGCTCCCGTGGGCGAAGTAATCAACCCAACCCGGCTTGGCAGCAATGGCAGCAGTTTCTTGCGCGCCGCATCGAACAATCCTTCCTCTTCCAAACGCTTCTTCAGTTGTTCGAACGCCAACTGCAGCGCGCCACGCCCCAGCGGATCCATCGATTCCACGTAAATCTGATATTCCCCGCGCGCTTCGTATACGCTGATCGAGCCGCGCACGGTCACTTTCAACCCGTCCTCCGGCCGAAACTTCATTCCGCGTTGCTGGCCTTTGAAAAATACGCAACGAATCTGCGCCTTCTCATCTTTTAATGTGAAATAAATGTGTCCCGATGCCGCTGGCCGGCAATTGGAAATCTCCCCCTGCACAATTGTGTCGGTGAAATTCTTTGCCAGCAGGTCGCGAATGCGCGCCGTCAGGTCACTGACGCTGTAAATCTTTCGCTCTGGCTGAAGATTAAATTGCAGTTGTGTTGTGTCCATGAATCAAAGCTCAAGAAGAGTCTACCCTAGCGGGAGGGCCAGTCAAAAATCAGTCAGCGCCGAAAGTGGCCAATCAGCCAAAGCAGCAGCGACAATCCAACACTCAACAAAATGCTGGTCATAATTGGAAAATAAACTGTGGTGTGCTCGCCCTTGTGAACAATGTCTCCTGGCAATCGCCCCAATCGAAATGGAAGTTTTCCGCCAAAATAAAAGAAAGCTCCGACCAGCGCGATAAATGCGGCCAAAAACAGGAGCGACCGGCCAAGTTCGCGAAACGAATCCATGGAAATAAGTTTACAGGTAGACGGTCTGCAAAATATCGCTTAGCAATGAACTGCCGCAGTCTTCGCTCTTCAAACCGCAGCTGAAATGCGTTTCATCAAATCATTCTGCTCGGCGATCGATTCCGCCCCAATCGTAAACGCACTCAGCACGCCCAATCCCAACGCATATTTAATCGCTTCGTCCTGCTTGTCGCGCAACGCGCCCTGCCCCAGAATTTTCATCCCGATCACGGCTTTACCGGAAGCGCGCATTTCTCGCAGCATACTCGCTACGGTGTCAGGGTCCCCATCCATGTGCGCGCCTATCGGATTCATCCGCGCCAGGTCCACCTCCACCCACGGCGATTTCGCCGCCGCCCGCAAAGCCTCTATCGAATGGCAAGAGCATCCATGCGCGCGAATGATTCCTTTCTGCTTCGCCTCCGAAAGCACGTCCATCGCCCCGCGAAATTGCGTTGTCCAATCAGTCTCGGTCACGCAATGCATCAACACAATGTCCAGATGATCGCTGTTCAGTTCCCGCCGAAAGCGATCCAGGTCGGCTTGCATTCCTGCCGCATCTCGCGCCCACGATTTTGTCAGCAGCGTAACCTTGCTGCGGTCGACGTGTTTCAATGCTTCGGCAACGTGCGGATGACTGCCATAACTATCGGCAGCATCGAAAAAACGCAGCCCGTTGTCATAACCGTTCAACAGCAATCGCGACAGTCCACTCACACCCAGCGCCGTCTGATTCGAGTGATGCCCAGATCCCACCGTTCCGGTGCCCATCGCCAGACGCGAGGTCTGAATCCCTGTATTTCCCAGCGTTACCGTATCAGTGGCCGAAAATTTCTGACCCAGTGGCGCCATCTCGGCAAGCCGCGCAGCCATTGTCCTTCCGCCCAACAAAAATGCTCCCGCTGCATATCCCGTTCGATGAATGAATTCTCGGCGAGTCGTTCGAAACATGGGGACCTCCTGAAGCGCTAAAACGTGGAGGCAATAGTATGCACCCGTTTCCCTCGTCGGTAAAATCCCATCTTTCCTTGACCTTTTTGCCATGGTGCGTGGGAGAATCCCCGTTTACGGATTCCATGAGGAGGAGCGAGTACTGGTGACGATTCAATCCTATTGCCGGGAAAGCGCCACGATCACAACCGATCGCTCAAGGCTCAACATCCCGTTTGTGCACAATTTTCTTACCCACTCCTACTGGGCAAGGGGAATTTCGCTCGAACGGTGAAGAGAGCGATTGAAAATTCTCTCTGTTTTGGGGTTTTCGAAAGCGGCCAGCAAGTCGGCTTTGCACGCGTCATCACGGACTATGCGACCTATGCCTATCTCGCCGACGTATTCATCATTGAGGAGTTCCGAGGAAGAAGCTTGGCCGTGGCTGATGGAATGCATCGTTTCTCACCCATCTCTGCAAGGGCTGCGGCGCTGGACGCTGGCAACGCGCGATGCGCACAGGCTCTACGCAAAATATGGCTTTACGCCTGTGCAATCTCCCGATCGCTGGATGGAGCGCCACGATCCGGATGTTTATTGAGGTTGAGGAAATCTGAGGATTAGATGAGTTCCAGCCCGGAGAAGAAATATCCAATCTCAAATGCTGCCGTTTCCGGTGCGTCGGAACCATGCGTGCAATTCGTCCCAATGCTCGTTCCCAGGTCATGTCGAATCGTGCCTGGCGCGGCCTTCTTCGGATCGGTTGCTCCCATCGTGTCGCGCCACTTGCCAATGGCTCCCTCAGCTTCAAGAACCAGCGCGATAATTTTCCCCGAGCTCATGAAATCCGTCAGTTCACCAAAAAATGGCCTTTCCTTGTGCACGGCGTAAAACCCGCCTGCCTCTTCTTTCGTCAAACGCATGCTCTTTACTGCCACAATCTTGAATCCTGCCTTGTGAATGCGCGCCAAAATCTCGCCTTGCTGACCGGCCGCTACCGCATCCGGCTTAATAATCGCAAATGTACGTTCCAGAGCCACGAAAGTTCCTCCGTAAATTTTATTGCCCACAATAATTCGCTGTTCTATTCCATTCGCCCAATCGAGTGTAGAGCGCCGTAAAACACTTTTCGTTACGCCTTCAAAGCCTCGGCCACGGTCGAGCCGAGGTCCGCGGGAGTTTCCACAGTCCGGATGCCAGCCGCGTTCATCGCCGCATACTTATTTTTTGCCGTGCCTTGACCGCCGCTGATAATTGCTCCCGCGTGGCCCATGCGACGTCCGGGAGGCGCCGTCTGCCCCGCGATAAATCCAACCACCGGCTTCTTCACATTCAGCTTGATCCATTCCGAGGCGCGTTCTTCGGCGTTTCCACCAATTTCGCCGATCAACACAATTGCGTGCGTGTCGGCATCCTCGTGAAACATTCTGATCGCGTCCAGAAACGTTGTTCCGATGATCGGATCTCCGCCAATCCCAATACACGTCGACTGGCCAATCC